>JAFGDO010000025.1 GCA_016932045.1 Candidatus Dojkabacteria bacterium
AGATTCAGGTCGGCTATTTGCCGTATGGGACAAAGAAGCTACGGGTATAGCCGAGTAATCGAGGCGGCACCCGTAGAGTGTCACTTTATAATATAACATATTTAAGTAAAGGTCGAGACAAGAAAGTAAAACATAAAAAGAATGGGTTCCGGACACCTAAGCTATTGAGGTATTTAAAACTTTAAAGAGGATGATAACTCCTTCATATAAACTATGATATTATGAGAATTATTTGCCAGAATAAGTTCTGCGTAGAATATTAGTTAGCTTGATAGTATATTTCTAACTCTTTCCGTATTATCAGAACTTCCCTAGCGTGTATAATTTCCCAGGCTCCAGGGATTTGATCTAGATCGTACCATGATGGGGGAATTTCCTTATCCCACTGTATATCGGGATATTGTGTCAGATCCAATCTGAAATACTGTCCTAGATCAAAGTTGATAGAATCTCCTCTTTCAACGATAGCAGTTCTCAATGCTTCAACATCAAAATAACCGATTACAGGGCTCTCTACACTTACAATTCTAAAACCTCCAGGTTGGTTGTAGTCTGGAATTGTTACACTGAAGCATACATTGTATTCTGCAGGAACCTGATCTCCGAAATTTTGTGCTTCAAAGAACGCCAAATACGCCTCAGCCTGAGCAAGTGATCCTTTTTTCCCGGTCCACTGTATTTCTGCGGAAGGTCTATTTATAAGCTGTCCTGGATATCCACTTTCATTAATATTACATTCTGTATCGCCTACGATTACTGGAGCTCCATATCGGTGTCTTGCTACAAGCATTACATAGCCTTCTTCAGCCTTAATTTGTGAGTTGGCTAGTGCAGATCCTCCTGTTTCTTCAATTTCTGGTATTTCACTTTTATGACTGACCTCAAGTGCTTGTATTGAATTAAGTGTTGGTATTCCTGGGATACTAAAGAGGCGTGCATATCTTCCTGCTTTATTATCATTTGTTGTAAGAATTACTAGTGTTGTTTGCGGACCAGTTAATCTAGCTCGTGCCTCAACTTCTGTCATAATGATATCGTAAAGATATATTGGGCAATTATAGCATATTAGTAGTGTTTTTAGGAAAACTTTGCAACGAGGGCTTTTACATTTTCTTCATCAACCTCATTCTCCCAGTACTTGTTTTTCTTGTTCTGGGTACCGGTGATTATAAAATCAGCGTATTTCTTATATAGTTCAACATCAAGGCCTGAGCCAGTAATTAACGGCAACTTTATACCTTTCCCGAATTTTTCTTGAGTCGTTTGTTCGATTTTATCGATTGCAGCTTTTGTTTTGATGAAATCGCTCTCAGTCACATCTTTCCCTGTTTCAAATCCTGTTATGATCAGTGCCTCAAGTTTCATAAACAGTGCGTGTCCAAGCCATATATTAATATCCGAGAGGTACTCTTCAAATTCGGTGTGCTTTTTCTGAAGGTCCGTCCATATTTGTGGATACCGTCTTTCTTCGGGATCTGAGATTCCTTTTCTTAGATTGAACCAATTCCTTAACGTATAGTACTTGGCAAGGTTTCCATGATTTACTGTTTTTCCTTCTGGTCTGTCTCCTGAAAAAATCGCTGATTCAGAACGGACATAATATGCATCACACCCAATGGCAATGGGAAGTGCTTCAATCTCGTCCGATGCCAGGACATGAACACCTAGCACTAATTCAGGCAATTCCTTCCGGATCTCTTGGGAAATTACATACAGCGTGAGAAGTTCTTCGAAAGGAATGTCTTTTCCAATATAATAGGGTGCCCCAATATTTTCAACGTGCAGTATATTTATACCGTTGCGTGAGAATATTTTTGCTTCATTAACAGCTCTATCTACCAGGTATTTTATTACAGGAATTTGAGTATATGTTTCTGCTAGTTGTTTTGTTTCTTCTTCCCTCAGTAAGAAAATGGAACTTCTTGCATCAACTAGTGATTCCCGCGAATATTCATTTAGTACTGATTTATACAATTCGTAAAGTTCTGACCTTACTTTATCAATAGCAGCGAAAACTTCCAATGTTGTATCTGGAAGATTAAATAATTCTCTGTAAATAGTGTTGTGAAGGATATTATTTGTAGGAACATGAATAGTAGAAACTAACTGTGGTTTCTTTGAAGTATCTGGTTTAATAACAGCCATTGTATTTATGTACTAAATTATTTGGAGTATTTAAAACTCAAAGACAGAAGGAAGTTGAGATTTCTAACGAGGATCAATCGAATCCTGATAAAAAACTCAGAGAATCTGAGTTTTCAAAAGCAGAAGATTTGATCCGAAGTGAGAGCGGTGGGATTCCTCGAGGCAAAACTTCCTCGCTTTGCGAGGATAGTGTGACCTAGTCCCGCTTTGCGGGAGAACCCATACGATTGGATGTAAGTGATATCTTGGGAAGTGAGAGCGGTGGGATTCGAACCCACGACCGATCGGTTAAGAGCCGACTGCTCTACCAGCTGAGCTACGCTCCCGCGTCGCAACAACACTCCAGCTTGCATAAAATTCAGCAGAGCTGAGTTTTCTTTCAGCTTACGTGCGTTGCTCCTTCAAGTTTCGATTCCCTTTTGGTCATCGAAACTTATTATAAAGATCAAATTGCATTTTATAGACGACTAACGTCGCTCTCTTTAGCTTACGCTTCGTTCTCCTCTTTATTAAAGAACAAGATATTTAAATTTCCTAAGTTTCAACGACTAACAGGAGTTGAAACTTTAAAAATCTCGCTTTGCGAGATTTATGTGCACTCGGAGGGACTCGAACCCCCAACCA
>JAFGDO010000003.1 GCA_016932045.1 Candidatus Dojkabacteria bacterium
CCCTAAAGCTATTTCGGGGAGAACCAGCTATCACCGTATCCGTTTGGCTTATCACCGCTATCCACAGCTCATCTCATAGATTTTCTAACTCTAACGAGTTCGGTCCTCCTCCCGTATTTCTACGGAATTCAACCTGGCCATGGATAGATCATACGGTTTCGGGTTCCTCGTAAAGGATAACTTCACGCAAAGCGTGAAAACGCCCTATTCAGACTTGGTTTCCCTATGACTACTTCCGAAACGGAATTAATCTAAAACCCTAATACGAGGACTCGCCGGCTCATTCTTCAATAGGCACGCCATTACCCGTGCTCTGCACGGGGAAATCCCAAGTTCTAATATCTAAATATCAAACAAATGCCAAGTACTAAATTCTAAAAAATTAGAATTTTAATATTTGGATTTCAGATTTGTTTGGAAATTAGAATTTTGAATTTAGAATTTCCTTGTGCAAAGCACAAGGCTCTGACTGCTTGTAAGCATATGGTTTCAGGTACTATTTCACTCCCCTCTCCGGGGTACTTTTCACCGTTCCCTCTCGGTACTTGTTCACTATCGGTTAGACAAAGTATTTAGCCTTTTCCAGTGGTTTGGAAGGATTCCCACGCAGTTTCACTTTCAGCGTGGTACTTAGGAATACAAACAGCAAGAAAGCTCTATTTTTGTATACAGGACTATTACCTTCTTTGGTCGCTCTTTCCAAAGCTATTCTACTAACAAAGCTTTTTGTAAACTGCCCCTTGGATTCACGGCACCAAGATATTGTATCCTACAACCCCCTAATGATAACCATTCCCGTAAAGAACAGATCGAACTCCTCCTCTACAACGCAGATTCGGAGATCTCTCTCTACCATTAAGGTTTAGGCTGTTCCCCTTTCGCTCGCCACTACTTAGGGAATATCTCCCGCTCAGCGGGATTCGTTTTCTTTTCCTCCGGTTACTAAGATGGTTCACTTCACCGGGTGCCCCCTAAGTAGCTATGTATTCACTACTTAGTGCCAATACTCCGCACTTGGAAATCCTAAATACAAATTACCTAAATCCTAAACAATTCTCAAATTTAAAATTTCCAATGACAAAAGAAGAAATGCTTGCTTCATTAATAAATTTTACAATTGGGATTTGCTCAGAGATTAGAATTTAGAAATTCCCAGTGCGAAGCACTGGCGGGTTTCCCCATTCGGGAACCTCCGGATTAAAACGCTTGTTTGCCAGCTATCCGAAGATTATCGCAGGCTACCACGCCCTTCATCGGCTTTATCTACCAAGGCATCCACCATACGCCCTTTATTGCTTTATTTCTCAAGGTGAATCAAACAATTGAAATGTATGACCTTACCCTTGAAACATTAACTTTATAAAAGTTAATGCCCAGTTTCTATCCAGTTTTTAAAGAGCTAATTCTGTTAATGAGTCTTTATTATATAAATAAAAACTCATTTCAAAATTATGTGCGGCTCGCACTAAGCAAGCTTAAGCTTAAGCGAATGCGAGTCGAAGTGGAGCTGATCGGCTTCGAACCGATGACCTCCTCAGTGCAAGTGAGGTGCTCTACCAGCTAAGCTACAGCCCCATTAACCAGAAGCCTTGCTTCGGTTCATGACAAGCCCCCAATTCCGAGCAGCTTGCCATGTAGCTGAGCGAAGTCAATACTTACAATGGTGGGCGATCCTGGAATCGAACCAGGGACCTCAGTCTTATCAGGACTGCGCTCTAACCATCTGAGCTAATCGCCCTCTAACTAAAACGTAATTATAACAGATTTAGTACCATTGGCGAAACAGCTCACTCATATTCTTTTATGTTAATGTTCATAAGAGACTTCCTTAACAACAAGAAAGTGCTAGGAACGAAACATCTAGTTCTATTTTGTCCAAAACTCATCCCCTGTACCGTATGGTACCAGGGTTTCAAACTTTTACTCCCTAGAAAGGAGGTAATTCAGCCGCAGATTCCCCTACGGCTACCTTGTTATGACTTTATTACAGTCATCGATCTTACCTTCTGCCCCGATAAACGGGACATTCGGGTACTACCGACTTCCATAACATGACAGGCGGTGTGTACAAGACCCGAGAACGTATTCACCGTAGCATGCTGATCTACGATTACTAGCGATTCCAACTTCATGTAGGCGAATTGCAGCCTACAATCCGAACTGAGAGAAGTTTTAAAGGATTAGCTCCGTTTCGCAACTTGGCAACCTATTGTACTTCCCATTGTAGCGCGTGTGTCGCCCAAGGCATAAAGGCTATGAGGACTAGACGTCATCCCCACCTTCCTCCCCGTTTTGGCAGGGCGGTCTTCTCAGAAATATATAACTGAGAATAAGGGTTGCGCTCGTTAAGGGACTTAACCCAACATCTCACGACACGAGCTGACGACAGCCATGCAGCACCTGTGTAGCACCCTCGAAGGAGTCCCGATTTCTCGGGATTTGCAGCTACATGTCAAACCTTGGTGAGGTTCTTCGTTTCGCATCGAATTAAACCACACGCTCCACCGCTTGTGCGGGTCCCCGTCAATTCCTTTGAGTTTTAACCTTGCGGTCGTACTCCTCAGGCGCCTCGCTTAACGTGTTAACTGCGACACCCATTCCAAACTCAGCACTTAACCGAAGTTAAACACAAAAGTTTGCAACGAACATCTAGCGAGGATCGTTTACGGCGTGGACTACACGGGTATCTAATCCGTTTTGCTACCCACGCTTTCGAGCCTTAGCGTCAGAACAGAACCAGAGAGGTGCTTTCGCACTTGGTGTTCCTCCTGATATCAACGTATTTCACCACTCCACCAGGAATTCCCCCCTCCTCTTTCTGTCTCAATCCTCCAAGTATTTGATGCCATTCTAGAGTTAAGCCCTAGGCTTTTACATCAAACTTTGAAAGACGCCTACGCATCTCTTTACGCCCAGTAATTCCGGATAATGCTAGCACCCTATGTATCACCGACGCTTCTGGCACATAGTTAGCGGGTGCTTATTCGTAGAATACTCTCAGTGTTGATCTTCTATAAAAGGTGTTTACAACCCGAAGGCCTTCATCCACCACGCGACGTCGCTGCGTCAGGGTTTCCCCCATTGCGCAAGATTCCTAATTGCTGCCTCCCGTAGGAGTCTGGGCCGTGTTTCAGTCCCAATCTGGCTGATCATCCTCTCAGATCAGCTACCCGTCATAGGCTTGGTAGGCAATTACCCCACCAACAACCTGATAGGACGCGAGCCTTTCTCTAACCACTAAAGCTTTACTCCTGAACCGCTATGGTTCAGGGGACTATCGGGTATTAGCCCCGTTTTCACAGGATTGTCCCCGAGTTAGAGGTAAGTTCTCACGCGTTACTCAGCCGTCTGCCCTGTGAAGTGAGCCGAAGCCTACTACACAGTCGACTTGCATACCTTAGGCACGTCGCTAGCATTCATCCTGAGCCAGGATCAAACTCTCCATTAGATTTCACACCCCATAGTTTGTACTAAAAAGCACACACTATGAGGGACCCTACTACCACCGTAGTAAGGATTTAAAAGAATTCAAGGAAAAGACGTTTCTACTCTGTTGTCTATACAACAGAGCTCCTAGCACTTTTCTGTTGTCAAGGAGCAAAGCCCTTTGATAGTCCGAGAACTATATCAGATCTAATACTAAAAAACAATTCTTAATTGCAACTTTGAAAAATTCCTTAAGAGGAACTTACTCCGGGAAAGTCTCCCGGTGCAGTATTCTTATTCTTCTTGAAAAAGTGTTAAAATATACCATGAATTCGACCTATTTGTCAATCCATTAATCAAAACTCTTCACCCACTGAAAGGAGATCCAAATTTCTTCCCCAGATCTTCCCCTTCCATACTATCTACCCTTTTCACCCTTATATCTTTCTGCAATAAGCCTCCTTTTTCCACTTGTATAGATTTGGTGCTTTCTTCTTTTTTCTTTATCATCTCATAACCCGCTTTACTAGCTAAGAAACCATACTTACCCGGCTTCAGATTTAGCTTGATGAATCCTTCCTTGTTTGTTAAGGCAACCTCAAGCTGTCTTTCCTTGTCATATACACGAACACTAACACCTCCCACGCCAGTGTTTTCTTCTTTACTTATGACCTTTCCGCTATCAACTTTTCTAAATTTTACCGTTCTATATATATTGATAGTTATTATTACACCGTAAAGTACAATTGTTACATAATTTAGCCATATAGCACCTTGCAATGTTGAGTATATAGAATAAACTAATCCGGCAAACATCAAGAGTAACAGGAATCCTTTAAATAGCTTTACAAGTTCCGGCCTTAAATAACAGTAGAGTTTCTTTATCTCATTGACACTACCCTCTATCTTCTTCATTGGGATGTCTTCCATTACCTCTTTTCCCTTTATGAAGTTCACATCTTTATAATACGGCTCATACCCATCAGCCTTAACTTCCAGGTTATAATCTCCGCTCTCCTCTACTATAAGGCCGTACTTTCCGTCTAAATCCGACACAGTATGCGTCACTTGTTTATCTCCTTTCAACAGTCTAATCACTGCGAATGGTATCGGCTTGCTTTCAAACAGATCAAATACTATTCCCCAGTACTTTCTTTTAGGAGTAATGAATCCAAACAAGAGTCCCATCCTTAGCAGTAAGTTTCCAAGTGATCCAAAGAAACTGGATGTAAGTACTGTTGCTAGCACTGCAAGTTGAAGTGGTGCAGATAGCTTAAATAGTCGAGACAGCAAGGATTCCTCCTCTTTCTTGACAAATTCCTCCCCTGTCATAGGAATTTCTTCCGTTTCGAATTTTATAGTAAAGAAAGCCTCTTCTGACCTTGCTACCTCTTCCCTCACCCCATCTTTTGTGACATATACAATGACATACCATTCGTGAATCCCCTCAGAAAGTCCAAAATCCTCCGTCAATTCAAACCCGGACTCAATTAATCCCCCGATTACTAAAATACCGTCAATATACAAATCATATGTTACCTCTCCCTCCCCAGCCTCATAATCTGCCCAATCAAATGTCGGCGTTGGATCATCGATAGTCACATCTACAGGATAAAATGATTCTATAATTTCATGCTCTTCAATAACTTCTTCCTCAGGGATATCCTCCTCCACAACTTGTCCTTCCTCTTGTATAACAGGCTGAGGAGTGTATTGAAATATCCATCGATAATTATTCCCTGCATCGGTACAGTCTAAGCATACTATCTCATCTGGACCAATGTTATTATTATCCTTTACATTTAGATACTTCACATCAACACCATTCTTCGGTTCCAAATAAGACTGAAATCCTACTGCAGTTGATCGTAGGTTTAACTTATTTGCCATACTTGCTCCTCTCAACCTCAACAATCCATTTACAGTCGTAGTTGTCCCGGCATCAAAGTATAAAGTCGAATTGAAAGTTTTTGATAAATTACAGAATGTATTGCTGCCTTCTATTCTTTGATCACCTCCCACAAGATTTACAGCGCCAGATGAACAACTATACGATCCGCCACTATTTATCCAATTTCCGGAAAGGTTTATACTTTGTCCATTTGACGTAAGAGACCCGGCTTCAAGTACCAGATTCCCACCTACTGAGATATTTCCTGGTAAACTAAATGTGCTAGTACTTCCAGCAATATTTAAATGCGAATATGGCCAGCCTTTAATAGTGAAAACACCGCTTTCACCGTCGTATCTTACAGTCGACCCTGCTGCCAATGTTGGGGTTGTAGAAGTCTCTCCGCCTTGTAATTGAAGAGTGGTACCGGCATTTACTTTAAGACTTCCCCCAGATGTGAGATTAAATCCATTTAGATCAAAAGTACCACTCTGCAATTCAATATTTCCAGTAGTACTTATGTCACCTTGCGAATTAAAAATTCCTCCCGGACCATCAATAAACATATCCTTATATGCCCAATTAAATATTGAGAAAGTTTCAGTTGCATAATTGATATTGATCGCTTCAAAAACAGGGGTAACTGAAACATCAGTTGTAGATAAAGTAACCTCATACTGAATGTAACGATCATCATCATTTACACAGCTGTTGCTACTTAGACTACTGCCATCAGCAATAGATGTGCATGAAGCAAAAGCCTGTGCATCGGATAGGTCTGAAGCATTTCCTGTTCTAGCCTTTACTTGAACTCCTGTACCTACAGGAGTATTCGCAGAATAATTAAGATAACCCCATTTGCTGTTATGCTCTGTATTGTATATTGACGAGGTTAGAACCCCTGTTTGCAATGAGATATTTGAGTTATAAATAGAAAGATTATCTATATATACTGTTTTTGAAGGTTTTACTTTAACACCATATAAACCAGCAATTCTAGAGGCTGTAAATGTCGTACTAAGTTTATACCAGCCTCCCCCAACTGATGTATATGATGTCGTACCAAAGGTAAGTTCCGCATCAGCAGAAGTTACAGGACTCCCATCTGTATAAACATATGCCTCTAGATAATAATCATTTGTATCAGGCAAAGAAACTGCCTGACCAAAATCATACTCACTAGCAGTGGTTACTACCTTTGCACTACCATTACTTCCATTATAAGTTATACCAGTATCATGGGTTATTGTAGAACCAGCAAAGGGTGTTAAAATATTGTATTTATTATCAAGATATGTCTCTACTTGTCTTCTTTCCGTTGTTGATAATTCCCTGTTGTAAATTATGACTTCTGCAATATCTCCATGCCATCCTCGCGATTCAACCACCCACCGATCAGTCGTAAGTTGGTCAGCTTCTGCATTACCAAGAGTTACTAAGCTATTAATTGAAAAGTCAGTCGGAATTGTAGTACTTAGACCATTTATGGTTTGCCTATTCGTTCGCAAGTAACCATACTTAACATTTACGCTTGAAGCATTATTCCACCAGTATCGATTCGCTCCTCTTAGAAAATCATAAGTAGCCGAGTGACCTAGGGCACATCGGTAAGAATTTGAAGCGGCGGGATCTTCTTTAAACACCCAGAACACTGTTCGTATATCGTCAATTTCATTAAAGGAGTAATAATCTTTAAGTCCATCAAACCTTACAACAGGATTCCCATTAATTACATTTGCTTTGTAAATAGCTTGAAAACCATCAGTATCTGTTTGAACCGCATCATTCCCATTTCCGCTCGAATCATTCCAAGTGACAACATAATCGCCATCGCTTAATCCAGAGATTGCATCGGCTTTTAACCAAAGACCAAGACCAGACACTACGTCTGGATTTGAAGGAGTGGTAGTATAAAAATCTTCATCCCATTCATGGAGAGAACTTTCCAATCCACTATTGTTGAATAAATTGTCAGATGGTAGAGTAAACTGCCCTGCAGGAATGTCTATGACATTACTGTTAGAACTTAAGTACATAGTCTCGTTATTCCACTTAGCTTGTCCTGCCCCTCCTGACCAATCAGTCTGAGTCCATGTCCCACTGGTACCGCCTTCCCCATAATAAATGACAGAAACATTATCTCCTATAGTTGGAGTGGAAATTGTCTCCTGTGAGCCAGCTAGACGAACTTGGGCATTATCACCGATATCAAAACCTCCGGAACAAATGAAATCGTACCCTTTGAAATCATAACTGATTCCAGACTGCAAATCACAAGTGCTGTTGCTTGTAAAATCAGAATCAAAGATTACTGATCCAGAAGATTTATTCACAACAAACGGCGCATTCACCGTATAGCTCAATGAATCAGGAATTTCGACAAAACTAATAGTTTGGGTATCTGTTCCGTTCAAAGTGACTGTTTGTAAACTTGATCCCCAGTTTTGATTTCCGGAATTTGAGGGCCCGCTATCCCATAAGATGTCTCCTTTCACATTTATATTATATGCAGCCGTAGAAGAGTATCTTCCATATCCGTTAAAGTCTCCCTCAACATTAACATCAGCATTTAGGTTTACAAAAAGATTGCAACACTGCATAATTGTGAAATTATTGACATTGAGAGTATTTACATCAGTAAACGTCCAGCTCCATCCCAAAGTTTCAAGAACTAAATCCTTTCCGGTAAGATTAAATGTTCCTTGATTATTGTAATCTCTCTCAACTCTAAATTCTTGCCCGGAATAATTTATAACACCGGTCGCATTATTAATTAGTTTTGATTCATGAAGCCATTCATCTCCATTGTGATTGATAATTCCATTATTAGTCAAACCCGCATCCCAGGTGTTTAGACCGATATAGTGCCATGTACCTGAAGGTATTGTAATAGTGCCATCATTAGTAAGCCCGTGAAGACTACTAACCGGATTATCTCCAAGATTCACATTGCAGCCTGCTGATATTTCACCTTTATTCACCCCACCTGATAAAAAGTCAAATACTACAATACCCGGAAGATCGCCGGTACATGTTATAACAGAAGTTGTATAAGTGTATCCTCTATAGAATTTTACCGTTCTCCCGGCACTATAGAATGTACCCCCTGAATACGTCAGATCATCAGTCAATTCTATGCCATTGCTACTATTGCTAAAAGTTCCTCCGGTAATGACAAGATTTCCTAAATTATGCGTTGGAGAGTAAAGATTTATATAACCATCTCCGCCAACAAACGTGCCCCCATTTTGGGTGATTCCCCCATTTAATGTTGCCAGTGTATTCCCTGGTCCAATTGCCACTGTTCCTAAATAGGTAGCATCCATCAATAAACTCTTAATCTCAATATCTTGATCTATCCAAGAATTTTTTGTGGTTGAAGCATTAAATACCACAGGATCACCACTCCGCGGTAAGAGATTTCTATCCCAGTTTTCAGGACATGACCAGTAGTTTGATGTACCAACTCCCCCACATTTGGAATCGTTCCCATTCCCATTCCATGTATAGGTTAGACCACTCTTATAGACATTATCCGCTTGAACCAGATCGCAATCCCCAGTTAATTCTATATCTTTTATAGTATTTGCTATAGTAGTAACCTGATCCTTTCCAAGCCCTAGTGTATTGCCATAAATATTTACCGTCTTTAGACCAGAGCCGCATTGAGCTAGGATTCCATAAGAAGTATTGCCGGAAATTATATTTCCATCTAAAGAATTAGTACCAATATAAACGTTATCTGCTTGATCAACATTCACTCCATAATTTGCACCCGGGACTGGTCTTGCAGTTCCTATTACGTTTAGATTTATATAGGAATTTGTAATTTCAAAACTATCTGCCTTGACTATGACACAAGGATTTGAATTTGTCTTATTTATAACTATACTATTCAAAGTGCTATTCACAGCCGTTGTATCGAAATATAATCCGTACCCAACAAGTTCAATTTCAGGACCTTCGGTATTCATGTCCCCCTGATTTACTGTCTGAGTTGAAACATCAATATCTGCAGTCTCTGTTATGTTGGGTAGCGAAGATCCAGGAGCTATGCTCCAATAATCATCTCCGCCAACTCCGTCACCTGAGCCTGGTGTCGCTGGATCATCAAAATCTCTAAAGCTGTTGTCAGAATTGGGAATATTGAATAAAATATTGTCGTTACCGGCAAGCATGTTTGCTTCTTCAATTGCTGCTCGAAGTGTACATTGGCTTCCCGGTGTTCCTAGATCATGATCACAAAAACCATCTCCTGCACTTGCATCTACCTGATCTCCCCCTTCACTTACGGTAAGGGTTGCGTTTTCTACAGGTTTGGATAAATTGCTGGTGGACGGATGAATGTATTCGCCCCCTACAGTACCAACATGTGTATATTCAACCTCGGCAGTGACATATCCACCTGGTGCCGATACTACCCTCATCTCAAAAACATACTGCTCATCTCCATATACTTCTATCTTTTGTAAGGCTGCTTCTCCAATAAGCTCTCCCTTTTGTGTTGCTGACTGTTTGATATCTCTTGAATCTGTGTAATGTACTTTTACCTTGTAGTTCGCCAAGTCAGATTCCTCCAACACCATTGCATCTTTCAGTTCTACCCTACCTGCAATAACCTTGTTTCCATTTGCATATGCTGCATTTAGTACAACAGGTTCCATAAAGAATAAACTTTCAGGTTCGGCTACACTCATGTCTTCCAGTTTTCCAGTTGATTCTTTCACCTCAGGTTGTACTGGTGTAACAATATCTAGATCTCTTACTACTGTAAGTCTTTTCAATGTTACCTGTGTCTCTCCATCTGAATGTAGATATGCTCTTATGTACATCTTTTTTCCCACTCCCACTTTCTCCTCAAACAGATCCAAGAATAGATTTACTTCCTGCACAGTATTTGAACTTACCCATCCTGCACTTGTCTTTTCCCACCCCACTTGTCCTGAGCTTGCCGAAGGATAATAATACCAGTTTACCCCATCTGGTGACAGCTGGTATGTTATTGCATTTGGAGGTAATACTCTGTCGCTTAAATCTTCAGTCTTTATATCTTCTCTTGCTATACTTGTTTCCCATGTATTTATTGAACTTAATTCAAGAATTTTATCCAGATCCGTATATTTTACCTCCTGCTTAAATTCTATTACTGGTTTGTCTGTTGGGTATCTTGACGTCTGTTGTAGGTCTCCACCCTCTCGAATATCTTCTGCACCCAGTACCTCTTCTTCGGTCTGATCTATATGATCTAATTGATCTAGTTGATCTTCTTGACTACCGGGATCATTTGGATGATCTAGATCATCTCCATCATCTAGATCATTTAGATCTTCTTCTGGCGCTCCCTCCTCTCCCGGCACCTCTGGCACTTCAGGCTCCTCCACTGGTGGTTCTTCTACTACTTGTTCCTTTAATTTCACTTCTCCATTTATTACCTCGATCTTACTTGAATCATATTTGCTATTTGCTAAATCAATATCTACCTCTCTCCCTTTCAATGCATTCGTTGTTTCTATCCTCATATTAAATATTGTTATCCCTCCAACCATAAACAGCGCAACTTGCAAAAACATTATAAATAATGTTCCTACAATACCTGTTAGTGTGGGATAATACCTCACTCTAAAGGACGAGATGTCCAGTATCTTCTGTTCTACATTCGCCTCATCTCCTTTTCCTAGTAACAACCATACTCCCGTCATATACACACTCGTTATTATCTGTTCAACTATCCATTTGGCATATAGATAGATTTTTTTTGGTACTCTTGCTCCTTCTGCTTTTTCAATTGCTTTTCCTGCTCTGTCTGCCCATTTTATGGTTCTTGATCCAATGTAAAGCCTTAACTTGTCAGTTAATCCATCACTTAGACCTAAAAATCCCAACCTTATGCCGACACTCTTTATCAGCTTATGGAGAAGGTATGGATCCTTTTTATCTAATTTGATATATTCCTTGGGAAGCACTAACTTCTTAGCACCATCATTTAATACTATTACCGTTGTATCATCAAACCTTGGGTTTGAAACAAGGTAGTCGATCAGTTCTCTGCCGCTATACTTAGGAAGGGTTACGTCTATGATTACAAGATCGGGATTAGTTGATATGACAAGTCCGAGTCCTTCGACACCATTTTCAGAGGAATACAATTCTACATTCTTAAATACACGTGCTAAGAAGGACTTTATTACCTGGCGGATGACAAAGTCGTTATCTATTACTACGACTTTTTTATCTCTATCTTTCATTTAATCCTCTAATATTTCATTGACGTATCAATCTTAACTCTTTATGAGTTATATATCAGAGTACCATTTATCTGGAAAAATTTAAAGCTGAAAAACAAGACAAGGAATTAAACCCCTTGTTCGGCAATTTACGGAAAAATTTGAACACTGATGACGGATAAAAACATCTACTTCGAGCTTCTCTTTGAATATTTACTTCTGAGCCTAGCCTCTTCAAACTTCTCAAGCTGCTTTGGCAATCTTAAAACCCAATATCCAACAGCGTATAACAAAACAACTATATACCCGCAAATTATAGCCATCAAGAATAATCTCATGGATAAAAACTTGACTCCTTCCGACCTGACAAGGTTGTAAAACAATAAAAAGATAGTATTTGTAAACCAGAGGAAAGATACCTTTCTAATAAACCTAAACCTGGGTTTAACCTCATAGAACTTTCTCGCGATCGTGATAAATGTCAGTGTGGATAGAAATAAATTCACAAGGACAATGACGTATATCCACTGCTCATAGATAAAAACTTTAGTCGGATTTGGATCGGTTAGATATTCCCAGTCAAAAAGAAGCGACCAGTCAATATTCGATAGCTCATTCTGTCTCAGGTTCTCTAGGAAGTTGTTAATCTTATCCATTTGAAGAATTCCCTGTAAAATGTTTTGTACAAGAACTTGATGATAAACAGATTCCTGAATAATTACATTATAACAAAAATGTAGGAATTTGAATAAAATCAAATTCCTACATTTATTCATCAGCTAAGAAATTCTCTTACTCCTTAACCATACCGCTTATTACAGGAACCTCAAATAGCTCTCCATTGTTTGCCTTAACAGCACCCATCACCCTTACAGCAATATCGGCAATCCAAACCACGGCATCGACACAGAAACAAACAGTACCTACTATAAATACCGCACCGACTGTTCCAAGAATCCATAGAGCTACATGAACTACAACCATAACTACTCCAAAGTATAGAGAGTGTTTTGCACACTTCTTTGTAAATTCATCCTCATCGTTCATGAATATAAAACTAGTAATCGGAGCGAAAATCCAAGCTAAAAGTGCATTTGTTTTATTAGCCTTTGGACTTGCTGCAGTCTCTTTTTTTGCTGGCATGTACACTTTCTTAAAAAATTAACTAACATGATTAAGTATAAGGCTCTCTTAGATTTAAGTCAATACATTACTAGGGTTCCTTCTAAAACTTTTTTTTTGTATTGAAGCTTGAACATATCACCTATCTCTTTGACAGTAGTAACGTCTTCACTCGCTTTATCTTTTCGGTCAAACTCCTTAAGTCGAGGAAATCTCAATGAGTATCCCTTTCCCTTTGAAAATCCTGCTTTGTGGTTTGGACTTTTTGTCACTTCGTCAGCGTCAACCACAACTACTACTTCCGGACGAACCCAGACATCAGGCTGTAACATCTTAGCAACATCTACTATTGAAGGTTTCTTCTTCTGCGAAATATCATCCAGCCTCTTTCTAATCCTCCCCCATTCCTCGTCTTTGATCCCTGTTCCTACCTTGGCAATTGACTCAAAGTTCCCATTTCCTTTATTCAGAACACCAATAAGAATAGCACCAATTCCAAACTTAGCACGCGCTCCTCGTCCTTTATAATACCCCAGAACAACAGCATCGACATTGTCAATCAGGTGTCCCTTGGCACTTTTTTTGAATTTTATCCAATCAAATCCTCTTTTTCCAGGTTCATACAGACTAGCCGGAAGTTTAGCAACAATTCCTTCCACTCCCAAGGCAACATACTCTTCAAATATTTCTTCAAAACTCTCCACACTCCTTACTTTCCTGCTAGGAGTAAATTCTATAATATCTTCTGTCTTTCCATGTTTAAGTATTTTCTCCAGAATTTTTAGTCGCTCGTTTAACTCTAGTTCTGAAAGGTCTTTATTATCTAAATAGAGAATATCGAAAGCAAAAACTTTTATAGGCACTTCCTTGGCAAGCTCTGCAATTTTATATTTTCTTTTTCTTTGTATGGTTTCCTGAAAAGGAATAAACTCTTTAGTCTTATGATCGTAACCAACCGCTTCACTATCCAGAATCACCGAGTCAATTCCTAGCTTCTCAATCGCCTTTACAATATCCGGAAACATATTCGTTAAGTTCTCGAGATTTCTCGAGAAAATTCTTGCATTCTCCAAACCGCACTCCAGTAATTCACCCTGTGAAATCTGATAACTTACCCCCTTAAAACCACTTCTGTCATAATGTATCTGACATCTTAACCCATCATACTTTGGCTGAACGATCCACTCATCGCCCCTCTCCATAATCTTCTTAATTGTACTCTCCCTCTCACATAACATCGAAGCAATAGGAACTCCAGCTACAAATTTTATATCTTCAAGTACCTCTATACCTTTCATAAAAATTTCCTCTGCTATAAAGCCTATGTCAGAGCGTGCACCATATGCCTTGTCTAAAACTTCGCGATAAGATTTGTCGCCAACTGAAGCTATTGAAAGAGCATCAAGAGCGCTTTTGTCACTCAGACCAAGGCGCAAATTCCCGAGTATCATTCTTATAACATATTTTGAGGATACACTATCACAAGATTTGATCAAATCGGCAATTTTACCCACCTTGGCCTCTTGCGACCCAGTTCCTCCCAAGATAGCAATGTCATACAGCAGTTGATAAACTTCTTTTATTGTAAGACTTGATTTTGTACTTTTTTGCAACTTTTCCACTACTAATCCTAAGTCACCAAGCTCTTTAAAAGAGTCTTCAATAGTTTCTGCCTCGAGCAGAAAAGCCTCAGCCAATGAACGCATTATAAGTCTTCGCGCGACATTAAATTCTAAGGGTATAAATCTGGGGACAACTCTCCCTTGCATAAGGTACAATGTTTCAGCAATTTCATCTTTTTCAAGAGACTTAAGAAGACGTGCAAGAATTTCTATCATCTCGTTCCGTGATGAAGTCTTCTCTAACTTCTGTAAAATTTGGGCAAACTTTTTGAACTGCATAATTATAAATAGTTATATAGTTATATAGTTGAATAGTTAGAATTCCTTCCACCCAATTCTCATATCTGTCTTAATCATTTTGATCGATTAGATCATCTTGATCATTTTCCCCTTCTACCTACTTCAGTACATATCTTGCCGCCTTAGTCCTTCCCTCCTTTTTAACTACCCCTTTATCGATCAAATCACGAAGATCTCTCAAGATACTATCGTCACTAACTAAAGGGAACAGCTCCTGCCAATCTTTATTCCGAACATGACCTTTTTTATTCATAAAATTTATAATTCTTACCTGTCGATCATTTAGCGCAACCTGCCCAATAGTCTTCCTAAGCTTTACATCCCTGCTTATATCCAGTACTTTTTTCTTAATCCTGTCGAGTTCAACTGCAAGTCCCTTTGCAAAAAATTCAAGCCAAATTGTAAGATCATCATCATTCTCCTCAACACTTGCAAGAGCTTTATAATACCCCTCCAAATTCTGATCATAATACTCTTCAAGAGAAAAAAACTTCTTTATATCGTATCCATCTGAGTATAGGCTGTAAGTCGCAAGTATTCTTGATGTGCGTCCGTTTCCATCTGTAAATGGATGAATCCTTGCTATTTCATATAGTATAATTCCTGATTTAATAACAGGATGCACCTTGCTTCCTTCCTTTTCCAGCCATTCTAAAAGTGCATCAATTTCTCCAACAATATACTCCGGTTCAACCGGTTCAAAAACAACCTCATGAGTTGAAGAATCTATAAGAGCCTCTTTACATGTCCTAAATCTGCCAAGCTCATCTTCCGGAAGAATTCCGGACATCACTTTTTTGTGTATCTTAAGAATATTTTCTCTGTTAATTGAGGTATCCCTCATCCTCCCCATATATTCAATCACCTCCCTATAATTAATGATTTCCTTAATGTCTCTTCTCCTAAAAGTTTGCACCTTTTTGCCTCCTAAAACCCTTTTAGCTTCATCGAAATCAAGTTTATTGCCTTCTATCTTTGTCGAAAAATATATAGTTCTTTGTTCGGCTTCCTCCCTGAACCTTCTTTCCCAGGCAGGAATAAGAGGGGCATTCTCGATAATCTGTTTAGCTGCTTCAACTTGAGAAATATATTTCAGAAGGTCATTTGTTATGTTATAGATGGGCTTATACATAAAACAATTATACATAATTGTCTGTAATTTTCCACTGTAAGGGAGAGATCATAAATATGCAACTGTTCATGAAAGATTTAGACTCGCGTTTAGTGAGAATGAACTAGTATGTGATTTGGGGAAAGATCTGATGCTATATCCTGATATTCACATCGTAGTATGCCGACCCTAGACAAAAATCACGAAGTTGTCCAGATCGCAGGTTTGGGAGGAGGAAGCCCAAAAGGCCAAAACTCTTCTAGTATAGGACTAACATTAAAATTTACATTAACTCATAATGACTTCCCTTTGTTTTTCCTACTTGTTTGATATAACCTTTCTCGGAAAGTGTCGTTAAATCACGTCTAATTGTTCTTTCAGAAACATCATTAATTTCGTTTCCTATCATCTCGTTTGTAATCTTGTCTTCCCTGTCAAAAAGACTGAGAATTCTTTTTTGTCTTGCATTTAACTTACCTGTAGTAGTATCAATAGCATATCTGGTTTTTCTTAGTAATTTTTTACCTTCTTTCCCAACTAACTTCCCCTTCCTCTTAACAGCAGAAACCGCAATAAGTACACCAACAGCAGCTGCGGCTCCATAAAAAAGAAACTTAAGCGACTTTTTTGCGAGAGATGATCTTTTTTTCACTTATTCATAATAACATCTTATTCGGACGTATTTTACAGGAACAAAGAATTCTTTACAATAAATTT
This sequence comes from Candidatus Dojkabacteria bacterium, assembly GCA_016932045.1. Taxonomy (GTDB): domain Bacteria; phylum Patescibacteriota; class Dojkabacteria; order JAHIVN01; family JAHIVN01; genus JAFGDO01. The sequence goes on from JAFGDO010000003.1 coordinate 16,414, forward strand.
GTATCAGAATAAATCAAAATACCAAGAACCACTCAACTACCCGGTCATCAAATAACAATATAGCATTATAGCACAGCATTAATGTACCTCCTCGAGATTCTTTCCCTCATAAATATCGACCTTTAACGGCACTTCCAGTGGATAAACGTTTTCCATTATATCCTTCACCTTCTTTTTTAATCCTACCTTTCCCAATTCCCCTTTATATTCAAAAACTAATTCATCATGTATTTGGAGAAGCATTCTAGCTTTCTTAGGGAATTCTTTTTGTATCATTTCAAAAACTTTTACCATCGCAAGTTTCATCATATCAGCAGCACTTCCTTGAATGGGAAAATTTATAAGCTCTCTTGTAGCCGCCCCTTGCACTGTCCTATTTAAGGACACAAGACCTCTAGCCATTCTTCTCCTTCCGAATATAGTTTCTGCATATCCCTTATCTTTGCATTTACTTAAATATCCATCGAAATACTCACGCACCGAAGAATATTCATCAAAATATTTCTCGATAAATTCGCATGCTTCAGAGAAAGAAATTTTAAGAGAATTTGAAAGTCCGTGAGGTCCCATACCATACATGACCGCGAAATTTATGGTTTTACCAATGCCCCTCTCTCTCTTTGTAATCTTGTCCATCGACTTCTTAAATATTTTGGAAGCAGTAAGTAAGTGTACATCAACACCTTTTTCGAAAGCATCTATCAAGTTTCTCTCGTGGGCCAAGTGAGCTAATATCCTAAGTTCCTGCTGGGAATAATCAAATGATATAAAGGAGCTTTCTAAACCTGAAACAAATGCCCTTCGAACCCTTCTTCCTAGATCAGAGGATATCGGGATATTCTGAAGATTTGGTTCAGTTGAAGATAATCTTCCTGTTGCTGTAACAGCTTGATTATATGTGGTATGAATTCTTTTAGTCTTAGAGTTAACAGCATCCAAAAGAGATGTTGTATATGTTGACCGAATTTTTGACAGTTCTCTATATTGAAGAATTTTGTTGATAACCGGATGAACTTCTGTTAATTCGTTTAATATCCCAACTCCTGTTGAGTAACCTCCACTTTTCGTCTTTTTCGGCTTGGGAAGATTTAGTTCTTCAAAAAGAATCTCTGAGACCTGCTTTGGAGAATTCAGGTTAAATTCGTGTCCTACAAGCTTATATGCATCCTTCTGCACATCTTTTAAATCCTTATCTATCATAAGACCAAAGTTCTCAAGATACTTCCTATCAATTAGAATACCATTAAACTCCATTTTAGATAGTACGGGAATAAGTGGCATTTCTATAAGGGAAAAAAGTTTCTTCAGATTCCATTCACCACCCTTCGATGATTCTTCTAACTTCTTTTCTAATATTTTAAACAACTTCAATATTACCTGAGCTTCCTTTGACACACAGCTAGTATCCGAATCTGTGATTTCAATCTGACCGTTTTTGTCCTGATCAAAAACTGCACCTAGGTAATTAAATGCAAGATCTTTAAACGCTACGCTCCCATACCCAGCTTGGGCTAGAAATGCTGCCAATTGAATATCAAAGAATTTCCCCTTTAATTCTATCCCTATATTCCTTAAAGCGTGGATTGAGGATTTAATATCATATCCTACTTTTAAGTAACTCCCATTCTCTAAAATACTTCTGATCTTTTTACCGTGCACTGTAAGATTTGCACCATCATAAACCGAATCTACACCAATGCAGTAAACCTTGCTCTCATCCCATGAAAACGACAAAAGAGAGGGCAACGCTTCAACTATACATCTTCTTGAAACTGTAAGTGCAAGCGAGAAAGTCTTTTCTTTCTTTAACTTATTTATAAAACTTAGAATCTGCTTATCGTTCTTAAGCAAACTCACATCTAAAGCCTTCTTATCAGATGTAGCTTGTTTTATATCTGTCATGACAACACCCGATCCTTCCTGCATCTTATCAAGTCTTCTTAAAAGTGATAAAAACTCAAACCGCTGAAAAACCTTTTTAACTTTATCTGCATTAAACTTGCCCCATTTACATTTCTTTATCTCATAAGACAGGGAAATATCTTTCACTATTTCCGCAAGATCCCTGCTTAGATAAGCTATGTCCTTTCCTTCTTCCAGCCTGTTTCTATAACGCCCCTCCACTTTTTGAATATTGCGATAGATATTGTCCAAGCTGCCAAACCTTTCAAGTAAATTAACAGCTCCTTTTTTTCCTATTCCCGAAACACCGGGAATATTATCTGAAGGATCCCCACATAAAGCTTTGTAATCAACAATTTGATTAGGTTTAAGACCTACTTTTTTATAGACTTCAAGTGGCCCAAAGAGTTGTGAATCTTTGAAATTCCGTCCAGCAAGATAAACTTGTGTGTCAAGATCAACAAGTTGAAATATATCCTGATCTCCCGTTACTATAATCTTCTCTAAATTCCTGGCTTTTAAATCATTCTCTAAAGTTCCGATCACATCATCGGCTTCATAGCCACGCTTTTCAAGTATCGGTATATCAAACGCCTCCACGACTTCTTTTGTTTTGGGTATTTGAGTTTTTAAATCTTCCTCGAGAGGCTTCCTGGTTGCCTTGTACTCTTTATATTTTTTATGTCTAATTGTTACTCCGGGTACATCATAAACACAAACTAAATAGTCTGGTTTCAATTCGTCGATAACTTTAAGAAGAATAACTGAGAATCCATAGGTAGCATTTGTTAACTCGCCTCTTGATGTTGAGAGTTCCTTCGGGTAAGCGTGATATGCTCGATGAATTAATGCATTTGAGTCTATCAGAACAAATTTCTTTTTACTTTTCATAGGAGGAATTCTGTAAATCCACTAGATACGCACTTCTCTTCAATATCAACTAATTGAAAGCTTTTATCCTAATTTACTCCTCATCATCTTCGACCTTTTTATCTCGATTTTTTTTGAACAAGGCGTTAAACTCTTCAGCCTCGACAACTTCCTTTTCCTTGAGCATATTGGCCAGTTTATCTAGGTTCTTACGGTTTTTCTCTAAAATACTCTTCACTTCCTCATATGAAGTGTTTATCACCCGTCGTATCTCCTCATCTATCTCACGTGCTGTTTCTTCGGAATAATCTCTTTCATTCTGATAAGCATAGCCTAGGTACTGCAATGTGTCGCTTTTACCGTATTCAATAAGTCCCAGTTTTTCACTCATTCCGTATTTCATAATCATCCTTCGAGCTAGATCAGATGCTTTTTCAATATCATTTGCCGCTCCGGTGGAAACATCTCCGAATACAATTTCTTCTGCAGCACGTCCTCCCAGTAAACCTTTTATCTCAGTAAGTATTTTAGTCCTTGTAACAAGAAGTTCATCATCCTGTGGTAAATGCAATGTACTCCCAAGTGACAAGCCACGCGATACTATAGTAATTCTATGAACAGGATCAGCTTCAGGAAGGAACTTTGTAACTAGCGCATGACCGGCTTCATGGTAGGCCGTTATGTCAACATCACGCTCTGTTCGCCTCCTTTTCCTTTCAGGCCCAACTACCACCTTTGTAGCTGCTTCTTCAATATCATCTGTTGAAATCTTATTCCTATTGTCCTTTGCTGCTATTATTGCGGCTTCGTTCAGCATGTTTTCAAGGTCTGCACCTGAAAAACCAACTGTTCTTCGCGCAACCTTTTCCAGATCTACATTATCCGCGAGAGGCTTATTCCTTGCATGTATTTTTAGGATCTTCAATCTCCCATCAATATCAGGCAGATCCAAAACAATCCTACGATCAAACCTTCCTGGTCGCAGTATTGCAGGATCTAGTACATCTGGACGGTTAGTTGCTGCAATAACAATTACATTGTCATGTTGCTCAAACCCATCCATCTCAACAAGTATCTGATTCAATGTTTGCTCAGTACTGCTGCTCTGTATAGTCGTACCGCGCTTCCTAGCAACAGCATCTATCTCATCAACGAAAATAAGTGCTGGAGCGGCCCTCTTTGCCTTGTCAAAAAGATCTCGTACTCTTGAAGCACCAGCACCAACTAACATTTCCTCAAATTCTGCTCCTGAAGTATGAAAAAACGGGACGCCAGCTTCACCAGCAACTGCTCGGGCAAAATACGTCTTACCAGTCCCAGGAGGTCCGACAAGCAAAAGTCCTTTTGGAATCCGGGCACCAAGCTTCAGAAATCTCTTTGGATCCTTGAGGAATAGAACAACCTCCCGCAATTCTTCCTTTGCCTCAGCATAATTCGCGACATCTTTAAATGTTAGATCAGGTTTCCTTCCAAATATTAGTTTCGCACGGCTTTTACCAAATGAAAAAAGCTTATTCCCACTTGATTGGACTCCTCGTATAAGGAAAAGACCAAGTGCAATTATTCCTACAAACATGAGTATATTGAAAATACCATTTACAACCATTACCCAATCAATAGGAGGATTGCAATACCTTACCGGAACCTCCTGTTCACTTAAGCCCAAACCATCCTTACTGTATATAAAACTAGCAAAATCACTTTCTCCTCTTACTGCCACCTTCTTCTTGTCGCTATCCTTCACATTTTCCTCAACTTTATCACCACATACAATAAATTCTTCAACTCTGCCCTGCCTTGCATCTTCGTAAAGCTGTGAAATACCGACCTCCTCTATCTCTTCACTAGGAAAAATTCTGAAGACAAGGCTACCTATAAGACTCACTACCAGAAGAATTGGTAATAAGTAGCTGAAAATACTCCTCCTTTTCTTAACTGGTCTAAACTTTATAGTACGCCCAGTTGGACGCATAGTTTTCTGACCTTTACCCTCTTCTGTTTTATTTTCAGTATTTTTACTCATTATTTTTAATATAAAATTAACTCTTTTTCTTGTTAATAAACACTGCTTGACTGTGACTGGGATGAGAATCCACAAGGCAGAACTTAGCGATGCTAAGCAGAACGAAGCAGAGCTATAGTCTGACCTAGTCCCGTGGATTTATTCTACGGGAGAACTCACCTTTCTCATTATACTTCTTTTTATTAAACACAGGCTTATCTGCAAGTTACATTAAACGACGACTACCTGAATGACGGGGGTGAGAATCGAACTCACGACCTGGGGCTTATGAGTCCCCCGCTCTAACCTACTGAGCTACCCCGCCCCAGTCAGGCAGATGAACTCTTAATTCAAAGATCCATAGACAAATTTGCATACAAATTCATAAACTACGAATAATTTTACTACATAGGCAAATGAAATAGAAATAATAATTAATGATTCATTGTCGGCGTTTGGAAATTTATATTTGTAAAAATTGCGGGGGCTGGAATCCTCAAGGCAGAACTTAGCGATGCTGAGTAAAACGAAGCAGGGCTAAAGTCTGACCTAGTCCCGCTCTGCGGGAGAACCAACCTGCGTACCCAGTGTCACAGTATCTATTCGACCTAGTATACGCCAGACAAGCACTTTCTGCTTGTTATCCTACTACCCCAAATAATATCATAACGAGCGTCAAATCATTCTTTGGTTGCGGGGGTTGGAATCGAACCAACGACCTCCAGGTTATGAGCCTAGCGAGCTACCACTGCTCCACCCCGCGTTCTTGTCTTTACGCTATCTATCTAGAATATGAGGATTTATTGAAATTCCCTCCTTAGCCAATTTCTCAATAATTCGGATAAAAACAATTGTCTGCAGCATAAGGACTATCAATTTATATCTTACATGCCCTCGTATAGTCAAGCAAACTCTAGATACACTATACCGTAGATACTTGATTATAACCCCAGATACTCAGTTAAAGTCTCACTTGGGAAATAAACAAGGAATTGAGAATTTGGATCATGAATTCCAATAAATTCAAATCCTTCCCCGGTGAAAAGTTCAAAATTTTTCCTTCCCAGGTATTTCTTCTTAAAAGAATCGTATTCTTTGACTTTAAAATCACCACAACCAATTTGCGGCCTTTGTTTATCTGGTTTCCTTATCCTGAATACTTTCAGGATATCTTTTCCTAATTTCATTGGTTTAGTAAGTTTTATCACAGGACCATTGTGCTCATCAATTCTTTTCCCAAGCTTTTTCGAAAACTTAATAAGGGTTCTAAACTCACTATTTGAATGAGAAAAAATCGTTATATAGTCTATCTTTAAGCCTTTTTCGGAAATGTATTGATCTTTTACTTCGGATATTCCTCGAGCGATCTGTTCTATTTTGCCTATAACTTCATCCTTGCCCATAGATATAGCATATTATGAAAATATTAGATCATACCAAAGGCGCCATCCGGGTTTCAATTCCTCTTCCCTTACCTTCTCTTCACCTTCTGAATTCAACTCCTTTTGTTTTTCTATATATACGAGTTTCTGATTCGGAAAAGCTAAATTGAGCTCTTCTCGAGCTTTTAGATCTATATATTCTTTGCTAGAATAATATTTTAATTCCTCCCTCAATTCGGCATTTTTTTCGAAAAGCTTTTCGAGTCGTTCCTTTTCCTCAAGAATAATCTCATATCTTTCATAACCTTTCCTGATAATCCTAAATATATTTATGGAAAGAAGGATAATGCTCAATATACAAATAGATGTAAAGATAACATACCCCCAATTTATACTTACCGATGAATATCTTCTGACAACCCCCTGCCAGAACTTAGATAAAATGTAGTTTATTTTTTTTCCTATCATAGCTTATTATAGCACCTAAGTTTTATAATATATAACTCATGGGCCAAGATATTAATTCGTTTTATGGAATTTTTTACGAGTATTGACCTTACTATCTACATAATAGAACTACTTTAGCCGTTTAAGTACATTTATTACAAAATAATTGACATATATCACCTTCAATGTTAGAATTTGGGCAGTAAACCTCTAGTTTTCATAAAAATTAAAAAATGACTTTACCAGAAGCACTAAAACAATTTACCGAATATTTAGAAAAACAGGGCCGATCATTATCGACGATAACCGCATATTCTAAAGACATAGAACAGATGAAAGATTATCTTTCTCAGGAAGAAAGTGTGAAAAAAATAGAAGAGGTTAACACAAAACAGCTTAATAACTATATAAATAAAATAAGGTCCGATAAGAAGAGTAATTACACTTTAAAGACGATTTCCAGGAAAATTAATAGTATGAAGACTTTATTTAAATTTCTGATCTCTGAACAATATGTTGACAATAACCCTGCCTTATCAGTAAAACATCCCAAATATGAGATTTCCCCCCCAAGAATTCTTACCAAATTAGAATATTGCGCCTTAAGGGACGTTACAAGGACTAATCTCCGCTTATTTACAATCGTCGAACTGTTACTTCAAACAGGTGTACGCATCGGCGAGCTTGCAAGACTCACAATTGAAGATGTCGCCCTCGATTCAAATACGCCTAAGATTAATGTAAAAGCATTTGGTAGTAACCCCGCAAGAGAGGTAGAATTAAATTCTCAAGCAGAGCTGGCACTAAGAAAATACCTTGAAATTAGGCCCCAAGCCGAAGATAAGGTTAATGCATTATTCGTAACAAAGAATGGAAACCCATTACTTGTCAGAAATATACGAACAAGCATCACACGATCGCTAAAAAAGATTGGAGTTAAAGGAGCAACAGTTAACGATATACGGAATACTTTCATCCTTCATCAACTTAAGAATGGGATGCCAATTGATGTGCTAGCTATTACCGTGGGACACAAGAGGATTACAAGCACAAAAAGGTACTTAGAACTAATTGACGATAAACCAAAGAGGAAATCTACAAAGATATTACCCTTATAGAATTCTTAAAAGAAGTAAAGAGAAAACCGCTATTTGTTTAACGACTTAATAATTCCCCGTGCACCCATTACACCAGTAACTGCAGCTCCTATAATGTTACCTGAAACACCAGCTCCATCTCCTGCTACAAAAAGACCCCTTATCTCTGTTTGAAGTCCTTTATCGGTCATTACCTTAGAGCCTCTATATTTAACTTCAGGAGCATAAAGTAACGTAGAACCAGCATTTATACCAGGCATCACTCGATCAAGTTTTTCGAGACCTTCAAGAATATCCGTTGTGATCCTGTATGGCATAGCCATTGATATATCTCCTGGAGTTACTTCTTTTAGAGTAGGAGAAATATAACTCTTTTCAATTCTTTTCCATGTACTTCTCCTACCAGCTTTAAGATCGGCTAACCTTTGTAAAATTGGCTTGCCTCCTCCAAGGGTAGTAGCAAGTTCAGCTATGGATCTTGCATATGCTGTTGTATTTTCTACCGGTTCAGTTAATTCTATCTCTGTGACAAAAGCAAAGTTAGAATTGGTCGAGTCATGACTCGAGTTCGTATGGCCATTTACACACACATACCCTTTATAATCCTCTATAGTAACCGTGCCATAGGGACATGGACAGAATGTCCTTATAACATCATCAAAATGCTTTGTTCTCATCTCAAATATTGACTCGTACATGAGCTCACTATATTCACGCATCACTGACTCTGGAAATTCTACTCTAACACCCACCTCTATCTTATCGTACAAATATTCGATGCTATATTTCTTGCAAATATCCTGCAGCCACTTAGCACCAACTCTACCTGGAGCAACCAACGTTTTTCCCGCATAAATCTCTCGTCCCTTATCAGTGACTACCCCTTTACACACTCCTCTTTTTATAATTAAGTCTTTCACTAGGGTTTTAGACATCAACACAACTCCGCTATCTTCGAAATAATCCTGGATTTTCTTGATTAACTTTTCTAATTTATCGGTCCCTACATGTCTAGCTTTTCTCACATAAAGCTTGATATCATTTTTTTGTGCTTGTTCAACCAACTCCTGAACCCTATCGCTGTCCTTTGGATAGTACTCTCCATTGACACCGTATTCTGAGAATATTTTATCAACATAGTTAACTAGCTTAACATACCTATCAATAGAGATCAGGCTCAAAGCTTTTCTGTGACTGAGTACCGGAGTGTAATGCAGTTTTCCATCAGAATAGGTGCCTCCACCACCAAATCCGACCATTGCTTCTGTCTTTTTTCTCTTCTCTGCCCTTTCTCCCCTTTCAATAAGCAAAATTGCTAGATTTGGATTATGTTTTAATAGTTCATAAGTGGCAAATATACCAGCAGGTCCTGCGCCCACGACTATGACATCAAAATTTTTTGACCTTTGTCTTGACATGAGAGGATTGAGGAAAAAAGCAGTATTATGATACACAACTTGAGTAAACTGTGCAAATACGACATATATATTTTATATATATGACCATCTATTCACCCATATCAGCATAAAAGCAAATACCCCGGAGAAATTGAATAAACTGCTTTTCTATTGTAAAATACCGAAGCAGTTTAAAAATATTTATAGTAAAGTATAAATCTCAAACTGGGACCACTAGCTCAGCTGCTCAATGAGTTCAGGTTGAGTAGCTAGTTCAACAAGCTTACGAAACCTAGCGAGAATTAGTCCCGCTGAGACTACTGAATTGGGAGTGAGAGCTTATTGAAAAAGTTGTTCTTTAAATAATCAATTCTATTGGGCCAGTAGCTCAGTTGGTGAGAGCACGGTTCTTATAAAGCCGGGGTCGGTGGTTCGAGTCCACCCTGGCCCACACTAGAAATATTTAGTAATTCGTAGCCTGTAATCCGAAGGAATTCCATCCAAGAGGGAGATTACAATATATAAATTACGCACCCTGACTTCTCTTTAAGATCAACTTTTCGTTATAAGAAAACAATAAAAACGCAGAGGCAAAACACACGAGCTGGCCATAATTCCACAAAAACGAAGTTAAGAAGTTCAAACTACTCAAATATCCAAAAGAAAAAAACACCATTGGACAGAGACAAGTAATTAAAACAAAAAGAATCTTTTTCTTAAAATCGTAACCTTTCGCAAGAAAATAAACTGGCAGTATAGCAAATGTTAGAGAATATGGCTTAAACCTTGGCAAGATGAGCATTATACACAACACACCAAAAGAAAATAATTTTAGATAACTTCTTTTCTCTCGAGTATATCTATAGAAAGTAAATAGAACAAACAGCACAAAAAGAGCGTATAGTACCACTACTAATTCATTATTGCCATCCATAATTCTTTCTGCTGCCTCATTAATAAGAAAAAACATCGAAGGATTATTCACGCCGCCTTTTTCAAAAATCGGACTGTGTTGGTTATCTATACCCCCTGTAAGTGACAAATAGTAGGAAGAAGAAATCCCTGGGAACAAAATATACGATAAAAGATGAAGTAACAAAAACGTAAGTACAACAAGAGAAAAGAGCCTCATCTTTTCTCTCTTTGAAGTCCTTGAAAACAAAAGAAGAATACTATAAAAGACTGAAGTAATCTTCAAAAAGGAAAGAACTCCAATTATAAAAGCCGGCAATCGATGCTTTCTATTAATAATACCAAGAAAAATAAAAGCAAATAAACTCAGCTCAATTAAACCCACATTCCCCACAAGAAAATTCCAGAAAGTGGCTGCAAAACAGCTTGTGAGTAATGTAACAAAGAATAATGGCTTAAAAGTCGTATCCCCTCTTTTAACAATAAAATAAACGAATAAAAGAAGCAGAACCCAAATAAGATGGTACGTAAAAACTGAATCAAGAAAGCGAAGAAGTTTTAAAAAAAACAGACTTAAGGGAGGGTAAATGAACGAGAACGGACTATCTGAATAAATCTTTACATTACTTACTACATACGGATCACAACCGTCATCATAAGTTCTTACTGCCCCACAGTAAATATTAAAATCACCACCTGCAAGATATCTCAGAAGGCCAACCTCAATGAAGAATATACTAAGAATGATGATTGTTATACAGCAAGTATTAAATGCAGCCTCCCAGATAGACTTTGATTCTTCTTCCGCCATAAGGAGTGAGTTAACTAAGTATCAAATCACTACATAAGTTTAGGGCCTGGAAATGAAGGTGGCGAAAAGCCCCCAGGAGCACCAAGACTTGGTGCTGCCGGCTTGTACTCCTCTTCAAGTTCAGCTCTCTGCATGATCTCTGTCTCAACCATGGATCTGTCTCTACCATACTTTAATCTCGAAAGCTCTTTTACTGTTTGAGCAATTTGCATATCAGACTTCAAGTGACCGAATGGTGCATTTTCAAGGTGAGTATAAATTGAAAAAGGAGGAGGATATTCACCATCAACTAATAACTTTATATATGCGTTAATAGCCTCAAGGTTTACAAGGTCATTCTGATCAAATATTGGAACGAACTCGTTTTGTAAATACTGAGCATCACTTACTCCCACCTTAAAACTTACAATTGATCCTACATTGCCAAATACTGCATCCCTAATTCGCTCATCAATCTGAGCAATATATTGATTTGCCACAATAAGATTTAGCTTATATTTTCTTGCCTCTGAAAGAATCTGGGCAAAGTCATCCGTAGCAAAGTTCTGGAATTCATCAACATACAGGTAAAAGTCCTGTCTTTGTTCTTCGGGTATATCAGCACGGCTCATTGCAGCAGACAGAATTTTTGGCACTAATAATAAACCTAGAAATTGTGAGTTTTCTTCTCCAACCAGACCTTTTGATAGGTTCACAATTAGAATTTTCTTCTCATCCATAATCTTCCTGATATTAAAACTCGACTTACCCTGTCCAATGATATTTCTCATAAGCTTGTTTGTTACAAACCTGTCAAATTTAGACACAATATAACCCAAAACTTCACTCTTATGGAAATCACTGGTTTGTGCTATCTCATCAGTCCAGTAACGTCTAACAATATCATCCTTTACAAGCGGCAGCTTCTTTTTCACAAACTGGGGATCAGTTAGTATCCTCATTACTTCAACCAAGGTATTACCCTCTTCTGACATAGCAGTTAGCATAGCATTTCTAACAGCTCGTTCAAATCTCGGTCCCACAATTCCTTGCCTGTTTGGATCAAACATCTTATACATAAGCCCAATGAAGGCATTTACAATCCTATGCTTATCCTGCTCATCTAAGAAATCAATTACGTTAAAACCTATTGGTCTTTCTGTATCAGCTGGATTAAAATAAATTACATCCTCTGCTCTCTCTGGAGGAATTCTTTCAATAAGCCACTCCGAGGGATCACCGTGAGGATCAAGAAAAGCCAGCCCTTTTCCAGCCTTTATATCCTGCCAAATCATACTCTGCAAAAAGTAGGATTTACCAACACCGGTTTTTCCAACAATATACATATGTCTCCTTCGATCATCCTCCTTTATGCATACGTCTCTAGAAACTCCTCTATATATTGACTTGCCAAGCCATAATCCTTTTGTAGGTACCTCCTGAGAAGCAGGAGCTCTTTTTGCTAGCAACCAGTGAATATGAGGGGTTTGAATATTCTTGTTCGGGAAATGATATATTGTAGCCAATTCTTCGGTATTCAATACATTTTCGGCAACCGGAATTCTATAGATAAATCTCCTAATAAAGCTCCTTGCCTTACCTCCACTTAGACTTTTCTTTTTTAAACTATTTCCCTGTTGATTCTTTAGAGACTCAAATGCCGCAAGTATATTCATAACGTGTCTGTTGGCATCTTCTTGCGTACGTCCTACAGCAACAACCCTCAGGTCGGTCGCAAAGCCGACCTTTGTGCATTTCTTCTCAACCGCAGCAATAACATCTTCTTGAATTGGAACTTTTTTTTCTTCGTTTTCTGAAGCCTTTGACTTGAGGTTGTTCACAAAGGACTTCCCGTTTGTTCTCCATTTATTGCCGGAAGACGAGATTATAACTTGTAATGCTATCCCCTCTCCTTCATTTAATTTGCTTATAGCATTCGTGAGTGAAGAGAGCAAATCCACAGACAAATCTTCATAAGTTTTAATCGGTTTATATTTTTCACTCTCCTGAACAAGAACCGCAAATGCCACTTTTCCATTCTCTTCAAATATATTGTACTCCTCTACATCTCTTACATCCGCCGTAGGATATGAGGCATGAATCTGTTTCTCTATCATCACGCGTAAATTTTTAGGTACAGCTACAAAAAACCTTATAGTTTCAGGAAAGGCTATAATTTCAAAACTAATAAAATCCGCTGCTTTAAATTTACTCTTTATGCCTTTTTGTGACGAGAGGCCGTACAACGAGGAAAAAAGCTGATCCATAGCATTTATCTCTACTTCGTTATTTTGCGGGACCCTGACCTCGAGAAGATCCATACTAAGTGATCTTTTCTCAAACGCAGCCTCCTTTATCCTTCTTGCCAATAACATAAACACGAAAATACTTACAACCAAAACGAGTATGAATAAGAGGATAGCCCCTACCATAAGGATACCATTGTCAGACTGCTGGGTTCTTACCGAATTCCCTGTTTCACCTATTGTTTGTGCAATAACTTGTGAAATCATGATTAAAATGGTAGCAGAATTTGAATAGCATTTTCTACAATTAAAATGGAAATTACAAATTCTATACTCAAATTCCTAAACTACAAAGTATATTTTTTATTCTACATTTAAATAATCTAAAAGAAAAGTGTCATTGATAGCTCGCCTTAAGTGATTGCGGAAAAGTAAGGGCATGATTTTGTTAAATTTCGGTAGAATTGATCTAGATGATCAAAAATTATTGAAATAATCAAATTTGCTCACTTAAAACATACGAACCATTTTGATCATTTACATCAAGAATATTTGTTCAGTGAGGAAACCGTAGCTTCTCCGTTGAGAAAATTATGACTCGGTCTTATACATTCTAACCAACCTGTTTATAAGTACAAACAACCATGTTTTGGCAGAAAAAACATCACCTTTAACTTTGTTGCCTTGAGTTTTTTGGCCCGCTAACGATGCGTTTCTTGAGAGCTGATACCCATAAACTTTAAATGGACTTTCAAACTTCTGTTGGTCCGGAACAACATTTGGTGCTTCAACAGCCTTCTCTTTTTTCTCCTCCTCAACTCTCTCTTCTTTTAAAGCTTCAGATCCTTTCTCTGGTTCGACTTTTACTTCAGGTACTACTAATCGTTCCCCACCCTCAACTCTAGATGGTACCTCCGGAGAAGCACCAGGGATCACGGGCTGTATTTGCTGAACTGGCACTTGAGGAATATTTGAGACTTGCTGTCCCCGTTGGGTAGGGACTTGGGGAGAATAAGACATCGGATTTGCCGATGCAAATGGATAGGGAGTAGTAACCGCTCCTACTCCAGTATTCTGGGAATTTGGATTGTCTGATACCTGATTCTGTATAATCTGATTGTCCATAATTTGTAAGTCGAATAGTTCTAATCTATTTTATGTTGTTCACTTTATCTTAAAATCATTTGACTCTAATAAAATCTCTCGGACAGCAACTGGAAATCTTCCAAAAATTATCTTAGAAGTCAATTTAATCAGCAACAGCTCGCATATTTTATCATATCTCATCTACATTCCCAAACAAATTGTCAAAACTTTTCAATTCCAGCAATATCTTCTCTTACCTGTCTCTTCATCTCCCTCTCTTTAATTTTTTTCCTCTTATCATACTTCTTCCTTCCTTTCCCAGCACCTATTTTCACTTTTAATTTCCCATTTTGACTAAATATCTCTAGTGGGATTATAGCCATTTTCTTGGCATCTTGGAGAATTCGTAATTCTTCAACCTCTCTTTTAGTTAATAGTAATTTCCTCCTTATCCTTGGATCGTAATCAGTAATATCCGCAAACTTCCACTTTGAAATGTGAGCATTTATAAGCCATACTTCACCCCTTTCAACTCTTACAAAGCTCTCTTTTAGACTGATATTCCCATTTCTTACAGACTTGACTTCGTACCCTCTCAAAACCATACCTGCTACAAAACTCTTAGAGATTTCATAATCAAACCTAGCACGTTTATTCTGAGCTAGTATCTTTTTACTCGAGGGATTCTTTGTATTCATCAACCTTTGTAAGTTCGACTCTAAATATCTTAGTTTCGTCAAGAATATACATAACTCTACCTTCGTTATCAACTATTATGTCCTTTATGTTACTCAGATAGTTATTCTCTCCTCTATATATGATCTGTCCGACATATCTTCCCTGATCAGGAGTCAGACTGCCCCCCTTTGTCACAACAACAACACGCCTATTTGCACTATCTCCAACATAAACGAGAAAATCATCCAGCTCTAAACAGGAAGCATCATTAATAGACTTATCAAGTCCGACCAAAGCATATGGATCAAGTTTTTCGCCAAAATATCTTACAATACCATCTGCCTGAGTCAGTATATATATCTTGCCATCAATCTCCATGTCTTTCGCCCCTCCAAACTGTGTACTCGAAAGCCTGAGTTCCGGTAAAGAATAGCCCGAGGAATACTTCGTAATTTTCCTCACATCATTCTTACTAGGTCTAAGTAAGTACAATATATTTGTTCCATCTGGAGTAACATAATTATCTATTTCTTTCACTTCGCCAACACTTGTTGAGGATAAACCCGCAAGTCTCTCAACTTTCTTCTCGTCTAGATGCAATTTTAAAATCCCCTCCCCTCCATCAAAAATTATCATGTCTCCCTCCCCATCGAAAACGATTGAAGACGGAGACCTTAAGTCTGTATCTTCACCCACAACACTGTAAACCTCCCCCCCCTCTACACTTAACTCGTAAATAGTAGATAAATTAGGATCAGAAACATACAATCTCGAACCAAGCATAGTCATATCAGCTGCCTGCGCTCCTTCAATGTAGCCTGCAATATCTGTAATAATATTCCCATCATCAAGCAAAATTACTTTTCGAACGTCATCCATAATAGCATACCCCTCTTCTTCCTTTGCTCTGATCTCATCAGTCATGATGCCGTACTCTTTTATGCTACTCAGTGATCCTAGCGCCTCTTCCAAAACTGCAACTGCTTCGGCAATATTTCCTGCAGCACCAAGATTTCTTCCATTATTAAATTTCTCATCAATATCCGAAAGTACTGCCATTATTTCAGTCTTTTTATCATTCGTATCACTATGCCTTTGTATACCTCTTATGCTGATGTAAAGCAAACAGACCACAACAATGATAAGAACTATAATCCCTCTAATTGAGGTTTTTGGACCAGCACCTTTAAGATACATACCTCTCTTACTCATACCCAGAAGACCTTCCCAGATATGAGTCTTTCCGAATACGAGTAACTTCTGTCCAAATTCTTTAAGTTTTATAAGCACAACCTTATATGTCTCTTTATCAGTAACTTTATCCTTTAGATTCTTAATTGAATTTCCTTTCCTTAGGTCATTGTGCCGTTTAGCCTTCTCTAGCTCTTCGTCCCTCCCGGTTTCTTGAGGGATTTTTAATTTAGACTCCTCATACTCTTTCACAGATACGTCATCTTCTTCCTCAACTTTTGTTTCCTTCTTGCCTATCTGATTAATCTTCTCAGACTCAAATTTACTGTCTGTATGCAACAAGGCTTCTCCTGCTTTATTTGAGATTCGGAGTAGTAAGATTCCAAGTAGAGAATCCTGCTTTACCCCCTTAATACGATCAAAATTAAAATCCCGAACTACATTCTGCATATCCTTTTCCGAGATTGTAAGCCCGCCTTGTGGAGAAAGAAGGACAAAATTATCGTTCTCCTTGAACTTCCCGCTTCCCGTTTTAATAAGTCCTCTACCAGAGAGATCCTTTAATCCATCTGATAAACTGATAAGTCTGTCATCCCGTTCTAGCAATATACTTCCCTCCCCCAAAATAGCCATGTATACATACTCCTTATAGGTCACTAAGGCTTCTATATTCAAGTCAATTCCCGACTCCGCTGCTACTTCTTCTCTATCAAGTAAATGCTCTAGCCTCTTTGCAGTAGACATAATTGCTTTTTCAAGTCTAGCTATAATGTTTCTCTCATTTCCCTCGTTGTAGTAAACATCTTGGAGATTTTCTGATAGCAGATCTCCTGCCATTCTGCTATCAAATTCCTCTGGAGCGCTCAAACTTATAACAACATAAAGCTTGCCAAATAAGGAAGCCCTTCCTCCCTCAGTAGGAGTTACAAAAATGCCTGACCATTTCCCTCCTTTTGGATCACCAGTGAAAAATGTTGTATCAAAAGAATATTTTTCTTCCATCTAGAAAAATTTATACTTAAAAATATCTCGCATAAGCTTATTCTCTAAACTAAGAAAAGTCAGAATTAAACAAGAATTACTATCAAAACCATAACTGCAAGAACAAGAAAGATATGCAATATACTAAGCAGATTCAAGCATCCTGCAAGTTTTGTCCTTATAGCCCGATTCATCAAGAAAACTTGTCTTGCTATAAGAACTGATACAAGAAAATATATAAACAGTAAAACAATTATAAATGTTTTTATAACTAGATGCAGTAAATTTCCTGTTTCCATAATAAAATTTTTACATAAATTTATTTTCTAACTCCTCCCATATTCAACTGTTGGCAGGTTGGCTTTAGACCAATCGTACTTACTACTTAGGCTTCTTGACCATAAGATCCCTTAGATCCATGATCTTGTCTCTTACCCAAGCGGGTTTAGATACCGAAAGAAAATCAAACTCTCTTCTTTCTCCCGCTGTCTGTACATAAACATCACCAAAATTAAAAAGCATCGGGAAAAACCCTATATTCTCCTGCGTCGCATCAACTATACTTTCAAGTCCGGCCTCACTTATCTTATGATAAGCAAATGGACTAAAGTCAAAGTCAATGACTCGTTCACTTGTAATTACATAAATATTAAAATACCAATCCAAAAACTTCATAAAGGCGTTTGTAATGATCAGTACATACCACATTACAATCGCCGACAGAACTTGCCCTCGTGTAAGACTAAAACTCTCATAGATATCCGCATCTATGGCTTTCAAGAATATCAATACTCCTATAGGTATAAGTATAGAGATGGCTGTCATGACTACCCAACCAAAATTAGTAATAATATGTTTTCTAAGCATAATATAAACCCTTTCGTTTGGATTCTGAGTTTCAAATTCCAGCTTCTCAGGGAGAATTATAACAGAGCTTATAGCACCGTCCTTTTTCTCAGGTAAGATAGTATGAAGCGATTCTGCTTTGTGAGTCATTTTCAAGTTATAAGATATAAGCTATGAGATATAAGTTAATATTTCTTAGTTGATTTATACCCTCTTCGAATATCTCACGTTGAACGCCTTCATTTAAACCTTCCGGAAATAATAGGTAAGACTAAAAACCGGATCAACCTCACCAGAAGGTTGTACATTTCCGACCCATAAGTTCCAGATTTCCTTGAATATTTCACCATTTACATCAACCGAACCAGTACTACCAATAACTTTTATACGTGCTGCTCTTCCAGAAGCATCACGACTAATTTGAAAATCTGCTAGTGTACCAACAGTATTCAAAAGCTGCCTAACATTTCCCGAATTATAATAACCTTTATTTGCATACCACTCAAACATCGATTGGATCTCAGAAAGAGAATAACTATTTGTCCTCCACATCCAATCTGTATACGGCCCTTTTGCTGCAAAAGAAGAATCGTTAACAGACTGCAACCAAGAGAACCCACCACCGCAATTCCCATGGAAGTCCCAACACCAAGCCGGATTCCTATGAGTACCCGTACCCCAGCCATTATTATTATCAGATGAGTAATAAGCCTTTATAGTTGTTCCCCCTACTTGCAGGACCTTACCACTAGTCTCGTCAGCAGCCCATCTCTTGCCTTGCCCTCCTTTATAAACCTGGCATGCCGCACTAGTGCAAATAGGCCCACCATAAGCTACACCATACGAACGAGCCACTATCACCTGCGCCTTTACAGACTCCTCTGGCCAACAGTCCCATATAGAATTAGGATTGTCCAAGACATATTTATCTGGTCGTGAATTTACTTGAGCTTGCGAGCCGCACGCTTTATCAGGGATCTCCCCAAGTCCTGCAACATAATCCTCAATATTCATGGTACCATAGCCTATTACTTCAATTGTTCCTGAAACGTGACCAATGTATGAGCCTTGATAATAAAAAGTCGCAATACTATCTGCCGGCATTCCGTGCTGCGCTCCTCCAAAAGCTCCATACTGAGAAAACCCCAGCCCGTGCCCTTGATATAAAGACCTGCCTCTCCCATAAAAGTAAAAGTCACCCGGTTCCAAAGGTTTTGTCCCACCATTCGCATCCCCAATAAGAGTATTCTCCTCTTCGATAATTCTTCGGTGCTCTTCTGTAAGTCCCTCAATCTGCTGTTCAACAGCTCCCATCTCCGCTCTTATACCTTCTTGTTTCCCGACACTGTAAGCAGCCATGGAAGCAAAATAAGACTGCTGACTTTCAAGTTCAGCAATCCTTCCTGCTAACTTCTGATTCTCCTCATCTAAAAGTGCAATACTTCTCTCAATCTCTGCCCTCTCTTCTTTTAGACTTTCTACTTCTAATGCTACCGATTCCACGCCAGCCAAATCATTATCAAGAATTGTTTCCCGATACTTATAATCTTTCCAGAATCCTTCCACCTCTCCATTCTCTAACATTACATCTACAATACTCTGTCTGTTATAGATATAAAGATCCACCATTTTAACGTTCATTATTTTTTCGTTCTGTTCAAGTTCAAGTTCGCGAATCTTTAGTTCCTGATTATATTTTTCCAGTTCTGCTTGGTTTACATTCATTTCAGCCTCAAGCTGTTTCAGCTCAAATCCCACTCTCTCAATCTCTGAACCAGCACTATTCTTCTGTGCTTCATAATAACTCGCCATCTCCTCAGCCTCCTGTAAACCTGCCTCAAGATTTTCTAGCTCACTTTGCTTGTCTTCTAGCTCTTTTTCAATTTCTTCAGCAGTTTTTCCATACACAGGGAAAATACTTACTAAACAAAAAGCCATAATGACCAATATAAATATTGGAAACTTAACACTTTTAAGGGTTTTGATAGACAGAATTTGGGTCATTTTAAATATAAACCAAATCTGCTTCACAATGGAAAGCAAGTTTGGAGCTTTTAGAATTTATAGCCTCTGCATCTATTATCTTATATTTAGGAAAAAATCTCAACAAAATGATGGAAAAAATTGCATATTACGAGGATAGTATATTCAATCATTCATATTTGCAGCATGAACGTTAAAAGTGACTAACCTCTGAAACATCACATGCTCCAGGAAAGAAAAACTGGAAAACCGGAGAATCTCCCATTCCAGCGGCCGCGTCAAAACATTTATTTGGATCTCTCAAACCTAAAAGACTCATCACAAGCCTTACAGCAAGATAACCACCAAAAACAAGTGCAAAACTAAAAACAACATTCTTTCCTCTTGTTTTTAATTCAGTTAGTTTCTGCTCATCCCCTCCGCTTAACATCCACTGAACACCTATAGATCCAACAACAAACATAAAATAAGGAATCGATAGAACCCAAATAGCGATAATCACATTTACAAAGATAGACTCGGCTTCGCGCAACCTCATCGGTTCGGCATAAATATCAGCTGCAAAAACCTTTGTATTAATCTGAGTTAGAAAAACAGTAAACCCCGTTGCAAAAGTCATTATTATTTTTTTTGCCTTTTTCATCAATGGATTAAGCAATGAATTATAATAAACGAATTGAGTCGTCTTATTCATAATTTAACTACAAATACGTATAAAATACAAGCTAGAAGCTCCTGCCAGGCTAAAGTTGAGCTTTCACACATACTTGTCTACTTTTTTAAAAATAGTAAAATTAGGAAGACACATAGATATGATAGAAAAAATACATAGCATAACTGAATATTTAAATAGACAACCTCTTTTATATGTTGGGCTAATACTTCTTGTTGCTTCTTTTTTGCTTTTTATCCCTAATGACCCTGATTTCCCCTGGCATCTTAAGTATGGAGAATTAACACTTGAACAAGGGCCAATATCACACGATCCATATTCGCACACATTCGCAGACTATACTTTTTACGACTATCAATGGTTCACACATGTCCTCATGTACACCTTTTATAAACTAGGTGGTTTCACACTTGTTGCGATATTGTATGGCGTAATTGTTCTTGCTGCCCTACTCTTTAGCGTGAATACTCCTATAAAGAAAGTTGTCACAAATAAAAGCAAGATAATACTACTGTTAGTGGGATTACTTGCTGTGAAACCGATTATCGGCATAAGACCTCAAATGGCATCCGTTCTCGGGATAGCTATCGTTTACTTCCTTACGATAAAATATCTTAGAACCAAAAGTAAGACAGTATTTCTCATACCTTTAGTAATACTCATCTGGGCAAATCTTCATCCCGGTTTTCTTTCAGGAATTATGGTTCTTCTTATTATTATATTTTCTGAGATTTTAAAAGTAATACTAAGAAAGTTAGGAGTGTCACAAAAGCAAGACCCCTTTTATGAGAAAAAACCTCCAAGTTTTAAAATACTAATCCTAGTACTTATTCTTTCATCTTGCGCTACCCTTTGCACTCCATTCTTCTATAATATAGTTAAACAGTCGGTACTTTTCTCACTAGACGCCTATGCCCAAGAGCACATAGTTGAATGGCTTGGCGTTAACTTTCAGGAATTGACTGGAAAATTTATTGTCATCTACATGCTGATCACAGTGGCATCAATATTTAGAAGGAAGTTTATGAACTTAACCGAGGTTCTGATTGTGGCAGTCTTCGGTTTCATGGCGCTACAAAGTGTACGCCATATACCGCTTTTTGTCATCGTTTCGATTCCAAGTATACTCGCAAGCCCTGATTGGAAGTTTTTAAACCGACTTGATAAGTTCAAGTCAACGTTCTGGCTATTTACAAAAAGTTCCTTTTTGACCGCAGGACTTTTAGTTTTCCTATTTACTACTTTTCAATTTTTTATAATCAACTCGGACAGGAAGGCAATATACGGAGAAGTAAAATACCCTTATGAGGCTGTGCAATTCCTAAAGGAAAAAAATTATGAGGGGAATATCTTTAATAATTACGGCTGGGGTGGTTTTTTAATATGGGAGTATCCTGAAAAAAAGACATTTGTCGATGGACGTATGACAAGTTGGCGAATAGATCATGTTTCTATCCTTGAGGAATATGTAGATCTTTCCGATCTTCTAACTCCAGACTGGCAGGAAAAGTTACAGCAATATGAAGTAAGAATTATTCTTTCAGATACCTCTACTCCCTTATGCAACGTGCTTAGAAACTCTAGTGACTGGGAGCTTGTGTATGAAGACGACCTTTCAGTAGTACTCTATAAAAAAGAGCCTTACGAGTAAGGCTCTTCCAAATGACTTATTTAATAAAGAATTTATGTTCCACTAGGCTTATTATTTACGTTTAGAGCATTATTAAATTCACCTCCGGCTCCGAATAGCCACAATACAACAAAAATTCCAACAATAGCTATAATCATTGCTGCAAACCCCATAAGTATTGCTTTCACGGCGGCCTTTGATTCTTCTAGTTTAGATGCATCACCCTGGCTCGACATGAATTTAATTCCGGCCATAGCCGAATATATGATTGCAACGATAAAAACAACAACAAAAAGGATCGTTAGTCCCCATTGAACTCTAACCTTTGCCCATGCAACAGGTCCTTCTTGTCCAGTTCCAAGTCCAAGGCCTGAAATAATTTTTTCTATCCAATCAGGAACATAGTCTTGTGCATATACCGGATTTGCTGCATTAAAAAGTACAGCTCCAGCCACACCTGCAAAAATTGAAGCTTTCGAGAGTGTTTTAACTACTACATCTTTTACTCTTTCCATTATGTGTATATAACTAAAATAAACATTTAGATTTTATCAAATCTAACACAGATAAGTAAAGTTTGCAACATATTAGTTACAAGACCAGTCAGAAGCTCCTTCAGAACACTCGCACTCACAGTCAGAATAAACATCTCCGCACTGGTCAGTTTTAGATTCATATTGCACATGATCACCACAGACTGCAAGATTTTGGGCAAGATCAAACACACTCCCAACTCCAATTAGCCACGTTACAACACTTACGCCTATAAAGACAACTACAACAACCATAAGACCCTTAAAGGCATTTGAAACCCATTTTCTTGCACTTTGAACCTTAGTTTCTTCTCCCATACTACTCATCCATCTAATTGCCCCTATCCCAATTGCAACTATAAACGCAACAAAAAGAATAGCTGTGAAAAAAGTATATAAAAAAGCAATGATGGACCAAATACTAGCTGTGCCCTCCATACTCCAAAAGTTGACCGGCTTCAAAATATTTAAAACCAAACCTCCAGAACCAAATACTTTCTCTAGCCAATCATCACCATCAACTGGAATTATAACTTCGCCTTCAGATTTCTGCGTTGAGATTTCGCAACATACTTGCCCACTTGCACAAGGCTCGCATAAACTAGAATCTGCAGGCACATCGCATTGGCTCTCGTACCGACACCCATAGTAGCCTGCTTCAGCAACCCGTGGCTGAAAAGCCCCAACGACCAAAAATAAAGTAATGATTATGATAAATGTTATTCTCTTCATATTGTTTACTTAATTTATAATGGCAATGTGAATTCTAGCTCCCAAGGATTTCATCAAGAAAAGAAAAATCTGTGATGTTGACACCAAGGATTCCTGCCATAACACCTAGAATTACAAGAAAGCCAAATGTTATCACAATAGCCATTAGTCCATTCTTTATTACCTTTTTTGCCTTCTGAAGCTTTTCTTCGCTGTCTCCCGCTGTTATCCATAAAAAGCCGCCGTATCCAATAACTCCGACAAGACCTGCAACTAACGCTGATATAGCTACAATTATTAATGTTTTGATAAATGTTTTTATATACGAAACATCAACATCTATACCTATGAGACGAAAACTTTCCGGAGGCCCATCGTCTCCCCAAATCTTCGTTCCCCAACCTTCAAATGCTTCACAACACACCATACCACTTGGGCAATCCCCTCCACAATTTGATACCGCCACTTGCTTATCGGCACTGCACTGGCTTTCCCACTGACAAGTATATCCCGCCGCATGTACAGGATTAAATCGGCCAAATGAAACAATACAGAAAACAGTCGTCAGTAAGACTAAAATAGCTTTTTTCTTCATTTTATTTTTTCTCAACTTACAAGAGTTCCCTGAACTCCAAGTAAACTAGCAAGAACTTTTACTATTAATGGGGCCAATGCAATAATTGCAAATCCTACTGCTGCTGCAGTAGCAATTTTCATACTCTTTGCCTCTTTCTCAGGATTTCCACCCGCTGTCATACGAACGAATCCAGCATAGATAACGCTAAAAATAAACCCAAGTACAGCAAGCGGCGTTACAACACCACTCACTTTAGTTATAAGTTCGCCTATACTTTCAAGTGTAATGGGACTAGGAATAGATATAGCAAAAACAGGAGTATAACCAAGGATAAAAAACAATATAGTGAGTATTAAAATTTTTACTGTTTTTCTCATTTTATGAAAAAGTTAATCTTAGATGAAGATAGTTATTTAAAACATAAATATCGATCTTCTTGTTCCCCGATTAGAGAAATATCTCACCAATTCCAAGTATATCTAACCCTATGAAATTTAGCAAAATCGGTATCATAGCACCAAAAATGACTGCAGCGATAGCACTCACCGCAATACTCTTACCTTCCTTTATCTTTTCGGGATCATCGGTATTTAACATAATTCCCGCTTGAATGAATCGCACAACAGCTAGTGCTGTTACAACACCGACAAAGATTCTCATAACTGCTATGATGATTCCTTTTTCCGATGAATTTATACAGCCCAGCTCTGTCCAAATATTTCCATCTGCCATTTCTACATTACATACTGATGCTTCTCCTCCATCAGCACTACAAGCACAAGTTGGATTTTCCCCTTTCCAACTACATACGCACAAACAACATGCCTCATTCATTTCTCCATCTTCACCTCTGCAAACTTCTTCACATGTTAGAGTCGAAGGAAGCTCACTGCCCCCTGGGCCTGGACTTGGTCCTGGTGGAGTTGGATCGGAATCCTGCCAGCCACTGCTTCCACACCACCATTCTGCTCCAGCTGGAGCAGGACAGGTAGGAACATCAGTAATTCTCATGCTCTCTCCCTGACTAAAGCAAGAATTAACCCAAGGCCATATAAATCCTGTTCCAGGACAACAATCATTTGCCCCCCACTGACATCCTGCCATACATTTATTAGTACCAGCACATGTTAAAAAATCATCCTTAAGTATATCGGCAATATCAGAATTGTCTAGGGTTTCCTTTACTGCTCCACCTGCCGCCGTACAATAAAGTCCATAAGTGCATGCTCTATCATTTTTATAAAAATATGTCCTTGCCTCACTTACGTCATCATCGCTGCATTCACCAGGATTCATCTCCTTTATTTTCTCTGCTATTGCTGATCTTTTTGTCCCCCTAGATTCTGCACAACAATCGTCATTCCCCGAGACATCCGTATGTTCGTAACCATCATCACATCCCCATATGGCATCCGTTTTTGCATAAACAATATTCATTGCACCAATAGAGATTGATGCTATAAGAATAATTATATACACAAGCGATCCTCTTACTATTGATCTTTTTAGATTATGAAGTATACGCATAAAATAAACAATTAGAACCCTTAGAAAAATTAACAATTCCGTATCTTTTTTACAGATTTACATTATCCCCAGACCTCACCTCACCCCTAACTATCATCTCCGCAACCTTATTCTCAACCTGCTCCTGTACTACTCTTCTCATTTCTCTTGCACCGAATACTGGATTATAGCCTAAATGAGCAAGTCTTTCTAGTAGTGCATCACTGTAGTTCAGTTTAATACCTTTATCCAAAAGTTTCAAGCGAACCTGCTCTACAAACTTCTTTGCAATCAGCTTAACATCCTCACGGGAAAGCGGCTTAAACATAATTATTTTATCGAAACGGTTTAAGAATTCTATCCTAAATACTCTTTTTAATTCCTCCAAAGCCTGAGTTCTGACTTCTTCATATACTTTGTCTTGCTCAATAAGATCTGCAATCAATTTTGATCCGGCATTTGACGTTGCAATAATTATAGTATTTGAAAAATCTATCCTGCGTCCTAATCCGTCATCAAGATACCCTTCGTCCAAAACCTGCAGGAACAGATCCAGCACCTTTGGGTTTGCTTTGTCTATCTCATCAAGAAGAACTAGTGAAAAAGGATTGTCATAAACCGGTTCAGTTAAGAATCCTCCCTCAAACGATCCCTGCTCCGAAGTATAGCCAATTAATCTTTTCAAATTTTCCTCCTCATGATACTCGCTCATATCAAGCCTCACCATCCTCTTTTCGCTCCCGTAATAAACTTCTGCAACCGTTTTAGCTACCTCTGTCTTTCCAACACCTGTTGGTCCAAAAAACAAAAATGAAGCAATTGGTTTGCCAGCTTGTCCAAGCCCGCTTCTTGCTCGACGTAATGCCCCACATACAGCATCAATTGCTTCGTTCTGGTCAATCACTCTCTTGTGCATTTCACCCTCAAGCTTAGCTAGTTTTTCCGTCTCACTCTCTTTGATCGACCCCAGCTCTACCCCAACTTTTGAAGAAACTATCTTCGCAACCTCATCATACTCAATCGGCTTTTTACCTTTCAAATTTTTGAAATTAACAACAGTTTCCTTAAGCAGATTTATAGCTTTATCCGGAAGTACCCTGTCATATGCGAATTTATGTGAAAGCTCAATTGAAGCTTTAACACCTGAATATGCAATTTTTATGTTGTACTCATTTTCAATCGTTGGAACCTCATCAATGACAATTTGAGTAGCCACTTCATCAGTAGGTATATTCATCTCTACTTCTGAGAATATACTTGCTAGCGCTTTATGAGGTCGGATGAATCTTGTAAACTGCCCTTTATCGCTTGTTACTATCATCCTAAAGTTGTGAGCATCATAAGCATTGACAATGATATTTACGATCTCCCCGGTTATTTCTCTTCGCAAATTTAAAAGTTGATCAAAATTATCAAGTACAAGAATAACATTCTTTGATTGTGCTACCTCCTCAAATACTTTCTGCAATTTCTTCTTAAACGAATCTACGTTTTTTGAAGTTGAAAAGGCTTTGTTAAAATCGAAGCCGATAAGCCTCATATCTTGAAGCTTCGGAGGTATATCTTCTACTACCATCCTAACAGCAAGGCTTTTAATCAAAGTTGTTTTACCAACCCCAGGTTCTCCAAGAACTAGAACTCCACTCTTTTCTCCTTTTTCAAGCAGAGCAATAAGTTGATTTAATTCGTTCTCGCGGGCAAGTGACACTACAAATTCACCTTGAATAACAGCGTTAGTAAAATCGCGACAATAGGAGTTCAACATAGGAGTAAAACGAGAAGTATATGCCCTGTTAACAGTCGTCTTCGGCTTGATGCTCACCTTATCTTTCCATACCTCCACATACCTTTGTTTCAATGCCTCGTTTTGCAACCAGAGTTTTATACCATCAAAGTCCTTGGAGATGATATTGAACCTCTGAAGATATTCTAAAAAAAACTTTTGAAGGATAACAAAAGTGAAGCTCTCCTCCCCTGCGTATTTAAAATTATTCTCAAAGGCAAATGAAAACGAGTCGGCAATAAGATCTCTTAGAACTTCAACTTTACCTTTACCGACCGTTGCTTGAGAAAGTAATCCCAGATCAAAATTCTCAAATGATAAACCAAGACGCTCAATTAGAATACGGGCCCTATTCAGCTTCAAAAGCTTCACAAATAACTCTTGCAAATAGTCATTCTTGGGAATATTAAATATATAGTCAAGGAGCCAGACAGTATGATGATTTAAGTAGTCGGTTACTTCGATAGTAAGGTTAGTCCTGCCTCGCTCAAGATCCTTTCTCAATTTATGTAAATTCTTCACCCGAGCCTTATCAAGAAAAACTCCCCGGTCCCTTAAAAAATAAAGCGAATATAGAAAAATACAAACAAATATCCAAAAGGCAAGACCTGTAGCTCCTTCAACATTAACTATCCTTTGAAAGTAGTAGCCCTTTGTAACCTCGTAGACTATTATCCCGACTTCTGTAACAAAAACCAGCCAAAAAAGAATTCTCCCCAATACCACCTGGAAAACATTTTCAATCTTCCTTACCCCTTTACCATCTCGCAAATACCGCCAATCAACGGTAAATTTTACATCATTTAACTCGGGAATATTTATTCTCAATATCTCAGAATCATTCATAAATCGATATAGCACTAAAAAGTATCACAAAGAATAAATTCTATTTAATAACTGAGCACCTAAACCTTCACTCTAAATAAAAAATCTCACTATCTGAACAAGACACAAAGGCGGAAGAATAACCCAAATAAAAACAACCGAGATTAGCGGAATAGTAATAAGGATCTGTATAAGTGACCCGCCAAACACCCAAACCACTCGAAAAAATAGACTGATAATTCTCCCACTTATACTGGCGTCCTGATACATAGGAACAAATAGATTTGCGAGCATAGGCAGAATATTTAAAGTAGCAAGAGAAAGACTCCAGAATGAGTAGGTCATCTGTAAGCAAGCACGTAACTGAGCACCGTACCACCAGATCCAGAAGTTAAGGAAGTATTTCTTTAGCATGTCTTGAAAGATAATAGTCTCTTGAATTCTATCAGAAGGATTATAAGAGGTAAACAAGTTAAGCTTTCGATAATACCTAATCTTTTTCGTTCAAGGTCTTGCGCTAAGCTAAGCACAGTCGTAAATCCGAAGTGTTTCAAGGAATTTTAATCCTTAGTAAAATCAAAAAACTAAAATTTCTAAACGATAAAAAAGGGTGGGATAAATCCCACCCTTTCCATCTGCCTAAATCTGTTTTAATTTTCTCCTATCTGTTTACCCTGAGCGAAGTCAAAGGATTTAGATCTATTTTCTTTACATCATACCTGGCATTCCGCCCCCCATCCCACCAGCCGGCATTCCGCCTCCACTTTCGTCCTTCTCAGGAACATCTATAACAACCGCCTCAGTAGTAAGAAGCATCATTGCAACTGAAGCAGCGTTTTCTAGAGCAAGCCTTGTAACTTTTACAGGGTCATGAATTCCAGCCTCGAGTAGATCAACAAGCTTAAGCTCACTCTTACTCAAATCATATCCCTTTCCATTCCCCATTTCTTTAATAACCCCAGCAGATTCAAAACCAGCATTTTCGATAATACGTCTTGCGGGTTCCTCCAAAGCTCTAGCAAGTATTTGAATACCAACAAGCTCACCTTCTGAACATTTAACTTTATCTGAGTCAAGAGCTTTCCTAGCATCAAGTAAAGCAACTCCAGCACCAGCAACAACTCCTTCTTCTACAGCAGCCTTCGTAGCATTTAAAGCGTCTTCAATGCGATCTTTTCTCTCCTTAAGCTCAACCTCGGTTGCTGCACCAACCTCGAGAACTGCAACACCGCCAGAAAGTTTTGCAAGCCTTTCCTGAAGCTTTTCTTTATCATAATCACTATCTGAAGCCGCCATTTCCTTTCTTATAGTTTCTATTCTTGCATTCAGAGCTGATTTACTTCCTTTCCCCCCAATAATAGTTGTTTCTTCTTTACCTACAACAACTTTGTCCGCCTTTCCAAGATCATCTATCTCTGCTCCATCAAGCTTTTTCCCTACTTCTTCAGATATTACTGTGCCTCCAGTTAATATTGCAATATCTTCAAGCATTGACTTCCTCCTGTCTCCAAAAGCAGGAGCCTTAACTGAAACAACATTTAAAATTCCTTTAAGCTTATTCACAACTAGCGTCGCCAGAGCTTCGCCTTCAAGTTCTTCAGAAATGATAACTAAATCCTTTTTACCTGATTGAACACACTTTTCGATAACAGGAAGTAAATCTTTTACTGCAGAAATTTTTTGGTCAGTAATAAGAATATACGGATCCTCAATCTCTGCTTCTAAAGTATCTGTGTTTGTCACAAAGTATGGAGAATCGTAACCTTTATCAAACTGCATACCTTCGACAAGATTAATGTTAATCCCAAATGTTTTGCCTTCTTCAACAGTTATAACTCCATCTTTGCCCACCTTTTCCATAGCCTGGGAAATAGATTCACCAATTTCCTCATCTCCATTGGCCGAAATTGTAGCAACAGTCTTTATATCATTTTTTCCTTGAACATCTTTTGCTTGTTTTTGAAGTTCAGAAACTACTGCTCTAATTCCCTTCTCAATACCGTTTCGAATTTCCATCGGATTTGTACCTGCAGCAACATTTCTAAGCCCTTCGTTTACAATAGACTGAGCTAAAACAACTGAGGTTGTCGTACCATCTCCAGCCTCATCAACAGTCTCAGATGCAGCATCTTTCATAAGTTGTGCACCAACATTTTCCAGGTTGTCTTCAAGATCAATCTCCTTTGCTATCGTTACTCCATCTTTTGTGATTTGAGGTGACCCATATGACTTTTGTAAAGCTACATTTCTCCCTTTGGGACCAAGTGTAACCTTTACTGCATTTGCAAGCTTATCAACACCTTTCTTGAGTTTCTTTCGGGCTTTCTCTTCATAAATAATTTGTTTAGCCATCTTTTAAATATTTTAAAAAATAAAATTGCGATCTAGATGATCTACCTGATCTAGACGATCTTCAATCTTTTTAATCGTCTTAATCGTTTCGATCGTTACTTAATCACTGCCAAGATATCTTCCTCGCTCATTATTAAATACTCCTTATCATCAATCTCCAACTCGTCTGGCGAATACTTCTTAAAGATAATAATGTCACCGACCTTAACATTAAAAGGAACTTTTTTGCCATCATCTGTAACCTTACCCGTTCCCGTGGCAATAATTTTGCCTTTTTGTGGTTTTTCTTTATCAACTGTATCTGGAAGCACAATACCAGATGCTGTTTTTGTCTCTTCTGAAACAGGCTCAACAAGGATATTACCTCCGAGTGGTTGAACTTTAGTCTTTGCAGCCATAGAATGATAAACTAACAATTTAAATTAAAGCAATACCTGGAATATTTTAGCAGTTTAGATTATTAATTGCTAACGGGATGAATTTTAGCGAAGAGCTCATTTGATGTCAAGAGCTATTAAATCCCAATTCTCAATCTACAATCTTTCTCATCCTGCCTGCGGCGAGCTAAGGCGAGTCGAGCCTGCTTGCAATGAGTTTGCCGAATTGCCGAAGGACAATTTTTCAATTAATAATTAAAAATGAAGACCTAACAATGAAACAATGTAGCAATGTAACAGCCGATTTATTCACTGATTTACCGATTCGCTGTTTGACTGCTAACTATGCAACTATGTAATTATGTAGCTATGCAGCAATATAGCATTTAATCATTGGAAATTTCTGACTTGGAAGAAGCCTACTTATGCCTTCTCCACAACTACTTCTATCCTATTCACCGAGCTAGGAAAATGCTTCAGGAATGATGGTAGCCAAGTAGGTGAAAGTTCTATCTCGTAACTTTTAATTTCATTTACACCATTCAAGTACTCTTCTGCACTTCCTCTATTCTTTCCCTTGATATTTACCTTTACATCATCTTCGTTAACACTTGGAGTGACAACTCCAGTTATAGAAAGGGTAATATAGATCTGATTCCCTTCAGTTCTTAAGACTTGTGACTTGTACTCAAATTCTTCAACTTCAACCTCTTGCTCATT
Source organism: Candidatus Dojkabacteria bacterium (assembly GCA_016932045.1). Taxonomy (GTDB): domain Bacteria; phylum Patescibacteriota; class Dojkabacteria; order JAHIVN01; family JAHIVN01; genus JAFGDO01. The sequence continues at coordinate 47,911 of JAFGDO010000003.1, forward strand.
ATTCTGTTCAACAAGTACTTGCGCAAGATTATCAACATCCTCTTTTAAGAATGAAAGTGCGGTAGCTTTTACTGTGATACTCAAATTAAAAGTATCTGCTTCTGCATCAACACCTGGCGAAGCATCTTCATTTACTACTTCGTATGCTATAGTATCTTCAAGTAATTCTCTACTTGTACCAGCCTCCTGCTTTAAACTCTCAAGCAAATCCTCTTCAAGTTGCTTTACTAAAGAATCCTTAAGAGTGTCATAATCCTGCTGAGATACAACCTTTTTCTTCACAGTGGTTCCGCCAGTAATATTGTTGAAATTCTTACCGTATAAATTCTCAACATCATAACCTTGCACTCTAAACTCTTTTTTCCCTGAAACATTGTATTCCTCTCCGAAACTATCTGCTACAACACCAACATCAATATTACCAATCAGCCCTGGACTCTCGGGATCATCGTCGGGCTTTTTGGCGGGAACAACAACCTCGCCAGCAGTTTTATATTTAAGACCGCTTTCAACTGATTCAAGGGTAGTCCCAGCAACTACTCTCACATCGCTTTCGGTCATATTGAAGAGGGTTACCTGTCCACTAGCCTTTTCTCCTGTCTCCTTCTCTCCTGTTGCATCAGCGCTTTCCGATCTATCCTTTGATGATTCTATCATCTTTGCAGGAATCGTTAATGCCTCGATATCAAGTGTAGTAACAGCAGTATCAGCAACTACTTGTTCCTCAAGCTCTATATCCTTGCTTTCCACTTTTATAATAACCCTACCTCTAGGAAAAACAAAATATGATAGTATAAAAAACAAAAGAAGAACTACACCCACCCCAATAAATATCTTGGGCTTATTCCCTCCTGAAGTGAAAAACTTCTTCACATTATCAATAGCGCCTGTAAAACTTTCACTAAGACTAAACCCCCTCTTGTCTTCCCTTACCTCTTTCTTCTTCTTTGGCGCCCGTGACATATAGCTATAAGTACTTAAATCCTTACCAACAAGACCAGCCCTTTCCTTTTTCTCGCTCCAGCTTAAAGTTCTCTTTTCTTCATCAACATCACCTGCTGTTTCTGATTGCCCTAATGCTTCGGTTTCTTCGTCTGTCTCAAATTGTGCAATATCCCCCCCCGCTACCATCTCAAAACCTCCAAGATCAACCTTTTTCGGAGCTATCTTGGATTCAGTTGCTACTTCCTTCGTACTTGATGTATCTTCACTCTCTAGGGGTTCTTTTTTCTCTTCTCTCTCGCTTATTAACTCTCTTTTTACGTTTTCTCTACCTTCAACAAATTCCTCTTTAAATCGAGATGCCTGTTCCCATTTCTCTTTGTTGATCTCACTTACTTGCTCAACAGCAACCAGTTTAGCATTCTTGGCAAGTTTCAATCCGACCTCGTCTTTCGTTACAAGAATAGCTAGTTTTCCACTCTTCGCTATCTCGGAAGAAAGAAGCTTCAGACTCACAACACTTCCAAGAAGTGCTGCCCTGTCTGGTACGATCAAGATAACCTTGCCTCCTTCAACATTTTTTATCTTTTCTGCGATGAATATAATTTCCTCATCGAGATCAACAAAAATTTTCTCTGACACTACAAACAAAAATGAAAATTAAAATAAGTCTAGACTTTGAGCATCTCATTTTGGTTCTTAAGCTCCAAAGCCATATACGCCAACGCTGCTGGAGCGACATCCTGCACATCTCGCAAAAGATTATTTTCATCGATAATTCCTTTTAAGTCAGACGGATTTATAAAGTCAATATCAGGGAACTTATCAAACCTCAGGGTCTGCAGCCACGGATGCTCCGAAAGACTTGTTTTGATCTCTCCTAGTAATGCACCACCTCCGCACAAAAGAAATTTAGAGGGGTATATATTTACATCTTCAAATTCTGCCAAAGCTAGCTCAACCCCATCGACCCATACTTTTGAATCTTGAGCAAACACCTGCTTTATCTCTTTACTCTGTTTTTCTGATAATTCTCTTTCACTGTATTGTATTTTTAACTGTTCTGCCTCCTTGAAACTGGTTTCTAAGTGCCTTTCAAGCCGTTTGGTAAATACCTTCCCCCCAAAAGCCATCATCTTTGTACCCATGATGCCTCCTTTTTGAACAACTGCTATATCCGTTGTACCTCCCCCAATATCTATAAAAACAGCATTAAAATCATCCTTTGCAGCACCTTCAAATGCACGAGTAACTGCATATGGTTCAACAATAATGTCGAGGATCTCAAACCCCAATGCCTGAGCAATAGTTTTTAGGGAATTAACATGGATCGACGGAGCAAATGTTGAGAAAACCCTGAATACTACATTCTTCCCTTGGAATTCCAGAGGATTGGTAACTCGAAATCCATCTATAAAAGTGTCGTTTACAACCGAACTTATCTCTTCTACCTGTTCTTCAAGAAGCCCTGTTTCTCCGGCAATCTCAGCCTTTACATTTGAAAAAGCTCTTCCCCTGACCTTCCCGACTACCTCTTCTATTTCCTTTCTGGAAATTTTCGAATCTGGATCTTCACGCTCATACTTTGCCATGATAGTCACGCCCTTTACAAGCTCTCCGGCGATACCCATGATTACTCTACTTGGAAGTTCATCTTCCAAATCTCTTACTGCCTCACCAATTGCCAGGTCGCAGTTTTCTATGACATTCTGAAGATTTATGATCATCGCCCCTTTCATGGCATCACTCTGTTGGCTAGCTTTACCGTACCCCAAGATACGAACCTTGTTTTTTATAACTTTGAAGACACACGTCTTCACAAATGAAGTCCCCACATCAAGTGCCAGAAGAGTTTCATCTTCAATAGCTGGTGACTTTTGTTTTTTCGAAAAACCTGGAAATTTCATGAGTAAGTATCTTTTTTAATGTCTTTTTTATATATTAACAGGTTGAATAAGAAAAATAAACCTTCTTCGGAGTTTCAGACTTCCGGCTTACTGGGATAAAAAGAGTCTAACGATGATAAACCCTCCACTAAACTTGAGTAATTACAATTAGAGATTTCTATCTATCATCAGTTGATTACTAAGCTCTTGTAGCGCCAGATGCAAAAGGATCTCTTTATTGCCAATCCCGTTTCCTCTATATAATCCTTGATAACGCTCTGAATTCCTAATAGCGAGCTGTAATCCTACTTCAATTTCATTAATACAGCCGTGGGGAAAAGCCTTTAGATAAGCTACTCTACTAGATGCATACGCTAGAAATCTTTGTCTTCCGCGCATACTTATAAAAACAACAGGTTTCCGGGGATAATCTTCTATGCTACTATTCCCACGCCTCACTAATCTGTCCGCAAGCAATTCCCTGAGTTGCATCACTTCATCCGAACTCGCCCAGCTGACACACTCTATAGGAGGAACAGGTTTAACACCTTTAAAAACAGTAGGAAATGGAGCAAAACTTAAAAGTGTCGTCGCTAGCGGAAATTCTTCATGACTAACAGGGACTAAACCATTCCGTGCAAGCATTATCATTGCTACGGGATTACATGTACTCCCTACTATCACGCCATTCCTATATTGAACATTGGCGTATAATCTACTTCTTAAGTAACCATTGTGTCCTTGCCCCCTACATTCAGGGACAGTATACCCCAAGGTTGATTCAAAAATTCTTGCACTTGTCAGACGTACATAAGGATTTGTAGCGTCTATGTGTTTTTTGAGTTTGACCTGGTCCCCGACTGCGATAGTCTCAGTTAAGAGTAGTATACTTACAGGAACTAACCTCCCTGCTTCCTCCAAAAACAATATATCACCAAAACCCGCATTTAAAATATTTAACACCTCCTGTTCCATTCGAGGCGTCAGGGTTTCAAGCCGCATTGATTCATTTACAACTGTGCTAACCCATATAGCGTGTTCCCGAATAAGTTCTTCTCTCCGACCTGGTTCGAAATCTGCTAAAGTAACTCTTACTAAACCAGCAACTTCACCCGCCTCTATTCGTTCGGAAGGTAAAGTATCACCAGCTTGTGTTACCTCCGCAGTATCCGCAGTCATTTAATTATTTTAATAAACTAAGTCCCATAGTATCAATTCGGGCACTTTGTACTGATGTAAAAAAATAATTAATTAATTATGTTGTCGAAGGGATTTTTAAGTTCTCTGCTTGTGTTAGCCTAGTGTATATAGTAGAATTATACAGAATTTAACTGTTAATTGCTACTTCATGAATATATATTTCACAACTTCCGGAAAATTTTTTAAAGAGAACAAAAAAATATACGATAAGATTATCAAAACCTTAAGTAAACTCACTGGCAATAAACCATATGTAGCCCTTGAAGATATCGACTATGAAAATGCCTCAGAGCAAGAAATACTTAGGGCAGTGAAGAAAATGGTAAAACAGTTAAACAATGCCGATATAGTAATCACTGAAAATACTTACTCTGTTGCAGCAGTAGGATATGACATAGCTACTGCGATAAATTCAAGAAAACCAGTCCTAGTACTTAAATTACAAGATAAAAGTAAACCCGGACCTCATCCTATAAATGTACTGAGGAATAGATTATTAACGTATACAGAATACACTGGTCAGAACCTAGAAGATATACTGAAGGACTTTATTGAAAATGCTCATGAAATGCTTGACACAAAGTTCATACTCATCATATCGCCGGAAATTGACCGTTATCTCGAATGGGCTGCTGATAATAAAAGAATGCACAAGGCCCAGATTGTGAGAAAAGCGGTAGAAAAAGAGATGGACAACGATGGCTTGTACAAACAGCACCTGGAAAGGAAAGCATAACCACAAACCCTCATCTTTGTGATATAATAAATACAATATATACCCAGTTGGCGTATATACCTACAATATAACTTGGGGTAGGATAATATGAATTCAAGTGATATCATTAAACTAAAACCCATTATTAGGGATTACTTATCGGGAGATATAACACAAACACAAGTAATCCGAAAGCTAAAAAAACAGGAGAGTGATACCTGGCACTTTGTCATGGATGATGATCGCATCCTCTTTAGGAATCAAAACTCAAAAATTGTTATTAATACAAAAGTTGACTCTCCTTTTAGTACAGCAAAACAAGTGCCGGTAAACTACCGCGAAATAAATAATGAAAGCTTGAACATAATTGCTGAAACAAAACTTTTAATACAAGATAGATTAGGCAACAAGAAGATTATTACTTTTTCTGGGACAGCAAGAAGACGTTTTGATGAAAAGAAAGCAAAAGAGGTAATCAAGAAGTTCTTAAATCAAATATCTCCTGATAAGTACATTGTTCTTACAGGAGGTTATCACAAAGGAATTCCACTTATTGCAGCGCAAGTCGCAAAAGATAATGGATTTAAAACCTTGGCTATATCACCACAAGTCATAAAAACCCTAAGAGGAAGAAAAAAATTGCAAGATCTTTATGATCTCGAAATCATAGAGGGAGAAGATTGGGGAGAAGAATCATTTTTATTATCCGGAGTATCCGATATCCTGGTGATTATTTGTGGAGGTTTTTGGACCAAATTAGAATATACATACGCAAGAAAATTTAAGAAAAAAATCTTCCTTATTAAAAATTTAGGTGGTTTTTCTGAAGAAGAAGAAGAGCAAGGAAAGGATATTTTTCACATTTCCCCTTTACAAATCGGTGGTATAAGAGGTAAAATTGACTAAACGTTATATATCACCTTTTATTATATATCACAATGAAGGTATATTTCACAGGATCCATAACACATAAAAAGGAAAATAAAGACTGGTATACTAGGATAATACATATTCTAGAAAGCAATGGACATACACTCAATAAAGCTAATCTTAAAGTCGACCCAAGCCAACTAAAGGAATATTCTGAGAATCAGATCGTGAAAACATACAAAAATATAATGAAATGGATAGATGAAGCTGATGTTGTCATAGCAGAACTCTCGAAGCATAGCAGTGGTGTCGGTTATGAAATCGCCTATGCACTGGATCAAAGGAAACCAGTTCTTGCTATATATAATAAAAAGCTGACTCCAAGTCCAGTATCTATTCCTATTAGAGGAAACCCCTCTAGATATCTAGTATTCAAGGAGTGTGATGATAAAACTCTAGAAACAACCTTGAAAGAATTTCTAAGATCTTCGAAACAAAAACTAGATACTAAGTTCATTCTGATCATTTCTCCGGAGATAGATAGGTATCTTGAATGGGCTAGTGATTTTAAAAGAATGCATAAGGCACAAATAGTGAGAAACGCTGTCGAGAACGATATGAATAGTGATAAAGATTACCGAGCTTTCTTAAAGGAAAAGACGAAATAACCCTTCATCATAGAACCTAAATTCGGGTCGATACAATACTAACCTGACACTCATCATTTTATTTTGTACCCCTGTCCACCGTATTCCTCTACACTTTTAGCTGCAAGTCTAGCACCGATTTTACAAGATTCTTTAATGTCTTTCCCTTCAATAAGTCCCGCTATAAGTCCAGCTCTATAGGCATCTCCTGCACCTGTGGTTTCAATGACCTCACGTGGTTTTACCCCCTCAATATCTACTCTTTTGTTTACCGAGTAAATACTACTCCCCTTTTCACCTTTTGTCTCAATCACATACTCAATTCCAAGTGAAAGTAAATCTTTAGTAGAGAGCTTATGCAGCCTATTTAATTCCCAAAGCTCTATCTCGTTTGATATAAATATATTACTTAATGAAATACACTCTTCGAGTTCGACCTTTGAGAATCGTGGAATATTTACACCTATATCAAGTATAACAGTGGCCTTCTTATTTAATCTTCTGAACTCTCTTATAGTATTCAATGTAGCTGTATTTGTAAGGGCAGAAAATATTGCAATCTTAATCCCACCCAGCTCAGCCTTTGAAAGCGTCTCAAAAAGAGATACATCATCTGACCTCTCTCCATAATAGTTAGCTTGAAAAACTTGAATTTGTTGATGGAGATCGTCAGAGATAATATAGGCTTTAGCGCTTTCAGATAACTTGGGTCCGATGATCGGTTTGCAAATTATCCCTTTATCTTCAAGATACTGCTGATAATTATCCTTAAAGTCTATTCCAGCCACTGAAAAAATGATGGGATTCTTACCAAGCAGAGAAAGTCCATAGGCCATATTCCCCGCAGTTCCTCCATAATAATACTGAGATTTACGAGCGAGAAATGTCATGTTCACACTTCTTATTTTTCCTCTTTTAAGTGGAATTTCTTTGCGCATATCCCCCTGGATCGGGAATAAAATATCGAAGGCAATTGTACCAACAATTAATATATTTCTTTTCATTTCATAATGGTAACTGGATTAATTATATCTAAACAAAGATATTATTTAAACATTTAAAATTAGACAGAAATAATCAGGTAGGACACATTTTATATTGGTAATAGATTTACGAAACACCTCTTGACAAATTTCAAAAAACTATTTATATTATTTTCAGGAATTCCTATCGCCAAGGAAGTTTCTCGAGAGCGACCAGACGCGATGTGCACACCAGACTTGTTTAGCTTCGGCTAAATGAGTCTTACGAGGATAACATTTGTTTGTGAGTGTATTCTCTCAATCGATGTTATCCTCTTTTTAATTATATAGCTCTATATTCCCCAATCCTGAGCTCCTGAGATGAGTTTATCGCATCTTGTCTATAGAATAGAGAAATCGTAGAGATACATCTCGTAAAATCTCGTTGAGACAAGCATAGCAAATTTTCTACGGGATAAAAATACTCGAAGCTTTATACACTAACAGCCTTAAGTGGTTATTGGCCTAGTCTGAAGTAGATAGATCTTTTTCCCCTTTATCGCCCACTCTATATCACACGACAATTCAAACGCCTCCTCTACTCTTTTCCCTAAATTGGTCAAGTTCAAAATCTGAGAAGTAGTAAGAAGCTCCTTTGAGGATCCTTCCTTATTCATGATTCTCCCTGTTTCTTTTGATACAGTATATGTCACTGGAGTCACCTCTCCTGACACTACATTTTCACCAATTCCTTTTGCCGCCTCAATAATCATAATATCCTTCTTACCTTCCAAATCTTTCGTAAATATTACTCCAGCCTTATCAGCATCAACCATCCCTTGTATTATGACAGCCATCTTGACCTTTTTAATGTCTATCCCGTGTTTTACTGCATAAACAACGGCACCAGCTCTAAAGAGCGACGCCCAGCATCTTCTAACAGATTCAAATAATGTTTCCTTATCATCTACAAATAAAAATGATTGAAACTGACCGGCAAAAGAGGCTTTTACGCTGTCTTCACAGGTAGCAGAAGACCTGACTGATACTTTTCCATATTCTGCTTTTAACTTTTTAAAAGCTTCCAGAATTTCAGATTTAAGTTTATTGTTAATCTTTCCTGAAAGTATTTTCTTCTTTAACAATTCTTCACTATCCCCTAAATTTTCAACATCTATCTTGACAAGCTCTTGTTCTATATATTTATCTATTCTATTTTCCTTTAAGAACTCGCTGAATGCCTCAGTTGTAGCAACATATGCAGCGGGAACATTTTCCCCAAGCTGCATTAACCCTATTAGATTAAAAGCTTTCGCTCCTACCAAATCCAACTTTGCCTTCAGACCTTCCAGCCAGAGTACCCTACTTGATGAGCCCAATGAAGTTATAGCCTGTCCTGACGGATAAATTTTACCTACATCTGCATCGACAACCACCCTCATTCCGTTCTTTAACTTTTTTGATGCATCTTGAGTCCCAACTATACATGGTATCTTGCATTCTTTGGCTATAGTCGAAATATGAGCAGTAATGCCACCTGTATCCGTTATTAATGCTTTTATTTTACCTATTACCGGGATATCCTCCCCCATAAGTTCCGAAGGCAAAACTAATACTGCTCCCGGTTGAACTTCCTTTAATTCCTTCAACTCTTTAACAATCTTAACTATACCTTCAACCCTGCCTTTATTCACAACGATTCCATTCACAAGAGCTGACTTGTCAAATTTTTTCTTACTTGGTACATCAAGATTTAAACCCGATCTTTCCTGTAACTCATACATATCAATAAACCCATCCCTCCTTATCATATACTCAATCTCAACCGAGGTATTATGATAAGTCGCAGCCTTAAATGCATTCTCTGCTAACCTTTTGACTTCATTATCTGTTAAGGAAGGATTTTTTCTTACAGATTTGCTTATTGCTCTCTTTACTTTATCACCATTCTTGAAGTAGTAGCCCTTTTTCTTTTCGCGTATTACTTTATGTACTATCTTTCCTTTTCTATTTACCCAGTACGAGTCAAAATCGTCCTCACCAACTGCTATCAAGTGAACATCACCCCAGCATACCTCAACTACACATAAATTAGACTTCTCAGGATCAACGATTATTATTCCGGATTTTTCAGCCTCTACTCTTCCCATAATTATAAGCCCAAGCTCAAACCAATCAATATTATTCTCTTTTGCAAAATCCTCTCCAGCCTTATAAGCTTGCTTAATACCTGTCAACACCTGTTTTTGATTCTTTAGATCTCGAAAGGCGGGGAGAGACCTAGGATTTTCATACCCTGAAAAACGAAAGCACGTTCTTACAGTTATCTTTGAAAACTTCTTTATAAGCTTTTTTACAACAGGAGCTAATTCGCTTTTTAGTGACTCTGGAAACTTCTTTTCCTTCAGTAGCGAAATGTAAAGCTTAGGAGAGATAATATAAGCATCAGCCCCAGGAAGATCTGCATTTCTGAGCTCAACCGTTCCTTCTAACTTCTTAGTTCGAAAGTTATCAATATTAAAGTAGTCAAAATTCTTTTTTAAGGGGAATATAAATTTTCTCTTCATCACAACTGGTATTTTATCTGATGCATACCTAAATCACAAGAGGTAAACAAAGCATATACTACTGCATAGAATTAACTTAAAATCCCAATTTGTGAATTCTCCTTCCTCTTCTCTTCACGCCGCTTTTCTAACCTCGTCTTTATATCGGATTTGGGAATATCGAGCACATTGATACTATCTTGTTTACCATCTAGTATTTCTCTCAGTATCTTCATATCTGCAAGCATAACCTCACGGAAACTTCCATTGTAAAGTGCAACCGCAGGATGATACATCACAACAAAAACACGATCCCACTTTTTATACGCTTTACCATGTACTTGTGAAATCTTAAAGCTAGGGAAGAACTTTGCCATTGCAAAACGTCCAAGAAGTATAAATACTTTTGGTCGAATAATTTTAATCAGCTCATTTGTCCAAGGTTTACATGCCTTTATCTCGTCGTCCTGCGGATCCCTATTTCCAGGAGGACGGCATTTCACGATATTAGTAATAAATACATTCTCGCGTTTAAGGTCAATCGAAGCAAGCATCTCTTCAAGAAACTTGCCTGCCGCTCCACAAAATGGAATTCCCTCTTTGTCCTCACTAGCGCCCGGAGCCTCTCCAATAAACATAATCTCCGCCTTCGGATTACCATCTCCCGGAACTACTTGGGTAGCCGACTTACGAAGCCGACAACTCTTGCATTTCTTACATTTTGTTATGTATTCTTTATATGTCATTGCATATCAACTATCCAAAATAGAACTTAGTTCCGCATTTTCAGTCATCAGTTATGAGGAAATAGAATGTGCTTTATTAGTTTAGCTCAAACGTCTTTCTAAAATGGTAGCCGTAAATTGCGAAGGTCAACGCAGATGGAAAGACCTTGGGCCTTGTTAACAAGGCCCAAAAAAATAACTTCCAATAATACCTCCTTGCTCTCTCTCTTATTCCCAGGATCCAAATGGATTTGAATAATGCTTTTAGGTGAGACATGCTGATTTGTGCTTTCCTTTTGGAATTATAGAATTTATCACGAACCTTCAGATAATTCTTTACTCTTTCGTAATATTCTTTCGGGGAGTAGATAGTGTTTACAATTTTTTTGTATCCTTCTACCAACTTCTCCATCTTCATCTTTGGTTTAAAGTTAATAGAAAAATCCGTGTTGCATCCCGTAGGCTTACTTAGTATTCTTCCCTCTTTTTTGAGTCTTTGATAAAGACGTGTCCCTTGAATTGCATTCAGAAGTCCAACCATCGCGACAACAACACCACTTTTCTGAATGAAGTTAATCTGTCTTTGGAAGATAGACGGACTGTCATTGTCAAAGCCGACTATAAAACCACCCTGTACTTGCAAACCACTTTCTTGAATTTTTTTCACCGAAGAAATAAGGCTGCGATTAGTATTCTGGAATTTCCCGCACTCTGCTAGACTCTCCTCACTTGGAGTTTCTATCCCAATAAAAACTGTACTAAAACCTGCTTCAACCATGAGTTTCATCAATTCGGAATCATCAGCAAGATTTATAGAAGCTTCGGTATTAAACGAAAATGGGTGTTCCTTTTTTTCCATCCACGAAATGATTGCTGGAAGAATTTCTTTTTTTAATTTATATTGATTGCCAATAAAATTATCGTCAACAAAAAACACCTGCCCACGCCATCCAATGTTATACAACATATTTAATTCTTTAATAATTTGTCCCTTATCCTTACATCTCTGCACCCTACCATAGATGCGAGTTATATCACAAAAATCACAGTTAAATGGACAGCCGCGCGTGTATTGGATACTTAAAGAGGCATACCTGTCTACATCAATAAGGCTCCAATCAGGTACAGGAACCTTACTCATCATAGGTCTTATCTTGCTTTTATAAATTCTCTTAGGTGTCCCCTTCTCAAGATCCTTTACGAGCCTTGGCATGATATCTTCTGATTCTCCAATAACAAATGTTTGAACGAATTTTTCATATTCACTGTATCCACTAGAAAAATGTGGACCTCCTACGACCACTTTCTTACCAAGTTTTTTACATTTCTTTACTACATGCATCAGAGAATCTTTCTGAACAACCATTGCACTCACCAAAACATAATCAGCCCAGCTTATGTCTCTAGTCTTTAATCTGTCCATATTCATGTCAACTAATCTTTTCTCCCACTTCTTGGGTAGAAAAGCTGCTATTGTAAGTAGCCCTAATGGAGGAAATGCAGCACTTTTTGAGATAAACGACAGTGCGTGTCTAAAACTCCAAAAAGTATCGGGATAGCGGGGATATACAAGAAGAATTTTCATCTTTGCAGTAGTTAATTTTAGTTCAACTCTTACAGTTTATATCAGTTTAGGATAAGAATCAACCCGGCACTTTATCGATGTAAAGAATTTATGCTTGAGCACTCTACTGTAGTAAAGTATTGGGCTTGATTTTTATCCATAGCTATTTAGTCAAATAGCTATAAGCCGATAACTGGGTGTTGAAAGCTGTAGGCAGACGGTTAAAAGATAGGAAGCTACTTAAGAATAAACTCCAATATCTGCAGGTAAGTATTCTCTAAAGTTCTCCGAAGTAAGAGTAAACTTCTCCCCCTTACCCTGAACGATTTTCATTGCAACTTTACGGCAGATAGTTGTAATATTCCTCTCGAGCTGCCTGACGCCTGCATCAAATCCTAATGGTCGGATGACAAGAGGCCAGGTACTTTCTTTTATATCAAGCTGATCCTGCTTAAGTCCGCACGCTTTCATAACCTTTGGCAAAAGATAGTGCCTTCCGATCTGCTCCTTCTCTTCATCCGAGTAACTAGGGAATCGTATAATCTCTAGCCTGTCAAGAAGAGCTGCGGATAAAGTAGATAATGTATTTGCGGTACATATGAATAAAACCCTTGAGAGATCAACAGGATAATCAATGTATGAATCTATAAAAGATGGGTTCTGTTCTGGATCAAGAATTTCAAGAAGAGATGCGTTTATATCTGCTCTCCGGCCTTCTGCAGCACTCACCTTATCTATCTCATCAAGAAGAATTAGGGGATTCATGACTCCTGTCCTGCACAAAGCCTTTATCACCTGTCCTGGCTCAGCATCCAGAAATGCACGCGACTGACCCTTAAGATCAGTTACACTTCCCATTGCTCCAAGTGATATTCGGACAAATTTTCGGCCAAGAGCATGGGCTATAGATTTAGCCATACTGGTTTTTCCAATTCCCTGGATACCTACAAAACACAGAATCGGAGCATGCTGTTCGACTTTTTTCATCTCCTTCATCTTTTCAAAACCACCTTCTCCTCCTTCTGATGTTATCTCATCAAAAGGATTCAACGTTGCAACAGCGAGAAACTCAAGAATTCTTTCCTTGACTGATAGTAAACCATAGTGGTTTCTATCAAGAACATCCCTTGCATTTCCAAGGTCCAAATTATCTTTACTTAAACTACCCCATGGAATAGTTATAATCCAGTCAACGTACTTTTCGATCAGTTCATACTCACCGCTATAACTCCCAAACTTTGCCATTCTTCGTAACCTGCCAACCATTTTTAAAGCTTTTTCCCTAAGAGTTTCCGGCAGGTCAGCTTTCATAAGCTTGCTTGCAAGCTCCTCAATCTCGACTAACTCCTCCGTTTCAATATCAATTGAAGTGTTTGCTTGAGACTGCTGTATCTTCTTTATATCGGCTACTTTTTGTGGTGTTTTCTTTATCTGCTCCAATTTAGAACTTTAAATAATTAAGTCAAAGCAAATAAATTCTACTTGATCGCATATAATTAACGAATAAGTGGAATTTTTAGCTAAGAATAATATACAGAAGGAGTGAAAATTGTGCAAATGTGTAGTAAAATTGAGACACAAGAAGCTTAAACTTGGATACAGTATTAATGAATAAGAAAACAAATCTTGGAAAATTATTTATTGTTGGAACTCCAATAGGAAACCTTCAGGATACAACTCTACGTGCTATAAAAATTTTAAAGGAAGCAGACTTTATCCTGGCAGAAGACACAAGGAAAACTAGCGTTTTACTGCGGAATTTCAATATTGGCACTCCTATGATTTCGTATAGAGATCAAAATCACAAGAGAGTATTTTCAAAAATCCTAAGTCTTCTATCTGAGGGAAAAAACCTTGCCCTTGTATCTGATAGCGGCACTCCAGTAATTTCAGATCCTGGATTTAAACTAATCAAAGAACTTAGAGAATCGGATTTGATATCGTGTCTATACCAGGACCATCTGCTATAACCTCAGCGCTCTGTATCTCAGGTTTACCTACCGACAACTTCACTTTTTTAGGATTCCTCCCTAAGGGATCAGGAAAAAGAGAAAAGCTACTTAAGACTTTCGGCAGTCTAGAAACAACTCTCGTACTATACGAGTCACCCTTCCGAGTAAAAAAACTTCTTTCACAAATAGAGAAAAGCCTTGGGGGAGATAGGATGATATTCGTAGCAAATGAGCTTACAAAAAAGTTTGAAAAGGTATGGAGAGGTCGCGTCTGCAACATCAAAACACAAATAGAAGAAATCACTCCTAAAGGAGAATTTACAATACTAGTTTCAAAAGAAGGATTTTAAAGGTACACATTTCTTGACCAAGATGTTTGTTAATTGTACACGAATTTCGACTAATGCCCGGACATCGGCACTATTAGCAGGAGATATTTCCGGAAAATCCCTAAAGAATCTTCAATGTTACTAACTTTTCCCCCCCGCGTCCTCTGCTTTTCCTTCTGGTACAGCCTCTTCCTTCCCCTTCTTCTCTTCTCCTTCTTTTTCTTCACCTTCAGCCTCTTCGCCCTCAGCTACCTCACCTTCTTCACCTTCCTCCGCCTCTTCGCCTTCTTCCTCAACTTCCTCCACCTCTTCAACAATCTCCTTCTGAGGAGGAGCAATATATGCAAGAGTTGCATGCTCATCAACTTCTGACGTAAGCTCCACTCCTTCAGGAAGTTTTAAATCAGAGATTGGTACATTATCTCCTATTTCATTCAGGTTTGAGATATCTATAACTAACTTTTCAGGAAGCTTATCGGGAAGACACCTAACCTCAAGAGTATCAAATGGAACAACTAAAAATCCTACACTTTCAACAACTGCCATTGACTGCCCCGTTGTCTCAACAGGAACATCTGTAGTCATTGGTTTGGTAAGATCAAGTTCATAAAAAGAAACATGTATAACATTATCTTTAACAGGATCGTGTTGCACTTCGCGTATGATCACTTTTTTTGTATCTTTCTCTCCCTCAATTTCTAAATCCATCAGCTTACTGTAGCCAACGTCTTTAAATATTTTTTCAAATGTAACAGCATCAAACTGAATATTTAGTGATTGTTTTCTCTTGGGCCCGTAAATAACACCGGGAATTTCACCGCTGTTAAGAAGATCCTTGACTTTTTTCCTAAGCACATTCCTTTTCTGAACTGCAAATTTCATTTTTAAAAATATTAAAACTAAAATTCAATAATTCTACTTTTTATTCACCTTAACAACTATGTGCCTATCCTCTCCCTCTCCTTCACTCTCTGTACTTATCCCTTTCTCCTCCTTTAATTCTATATGAATTATCCTTCTCTCATATGGCGAAAGTGGAGGAAGTTCTACATTTTGTCCGCTTTCTTTTGCCTCCTGCACCGCTTGAAGAGCAAGCGACTTCAGATATCTTGCCCGCTTTTCTCGATAATCATTCACATCAACTAGAATAGTTATCATCTCCCCTATCTGATTCGTCATCATCTGAGCAAGTATAAGCTGGATAGAACTAAGAGTCTTACCTCTATATCCAATCAACAACCCGAGCTCATCACCCTCAATACCTACCTTTAAGAGCCTATTGTCGGAATCATCAGTCCCCATAGCTACCTTGACTCCAGCATCAACTTTTAAAAGGCCTAAGAACTCCTTTACAAGTTCCTCACACTTTTTAATAATTTCTGAGTCCTTCATTTTGATATAAATATTATTTTACTTCCTTTCCTATTTTTAATTTTAAAGCATCTAGAATCTTTTTTCTATTCATAAGAAGTTGCTGAATTATAACAAAGAGACTTTGCACAGTCCAGAAAATGCTAAGTCCTGAGGGGAAAATATTTGACCCACCCCAATACCCCAAAGATGTGATAATGGTTAAGACAGGAAACATAAACATCATCTGCTTGCTTGTCATACTCATCAGTTCACTCATATCCGGCATCTCCTCTTCACCTTTCTTTTTCTTCTTTGACTTCTTGGCTGATTCCTTCTTTTTTTCAGGACCAATATTTTTAATGCCACTTAAAATCTGAGTTGTTGCATACTGAGATCCTCCAACTAGTATAGCCAAGACAACATATGGGATGATCTCTGGGTTTGACCATGAAAAATCAGCTGCAACCTTAGAAAGGTCAATCCCCAAAAAGTTTAAGTTTATAGACTCGCCCTCGCCAATATCACATTTCTCAGTTACATCCTCATCATCAAAATATACTTCTGTCTCTTCGATTAATAGGACCTGATTTGAAGGCGGCCTTAGATAAAAATCAAGCTCTGGCTTTCTTGCTGTCACAAGGTATGCTGCTTTCTTCTCTGAAACAAAGAATAGAAATCTCTTTACGGCAATAACATCAGCATTCTCAGCAAGGTACTCACTATAAAGAGAAATATCCGACTCTCTCATCTTTTTTGCCTCTTCCTCTAGTTTCTTCCTTTCCTCATTCTTCTCTTCATCCGACTTATTTTTTTCACTTTCTGCTATTTCTTTTTCCCTTGCCTCCTCATCATCAACAACTTCAAAACTATATTCTTGTTCCAGTTCGTTTCCTTCGTTTGTTTTCACCTTCACTTTTATCTTATGTTCTCCTGTCTCAAGATCTTCTTCGGGCTGGTATTTTATATAATCCTCGTCACGCTTTAAAGACTCCACGTATGCCACTTGATTAAATGCATGCCACCCCTGATCTACAAGGTTGCGTATACCGCCTCTTACCTGTATCAAAAGTATGATGAGAATAATTATTGGAAGACATCCTCCCAGCTGAGAGGGTAAATATTTCGACTGAAGCTTCATAAGCTCATCGTTTAGCTTTTCTTTATTTTTCCCGTATTTTTTCTTCAGTTTTTCGTACTTCTTCTGGAATTCTTTCCCTTTTTCAGCTGATTTTATCTGAGACTTAGTAATAGGATACGTGATAAGCCTAGAAAGTACGGCAACACCAACTATAGCCCACCCAAGGTTACCTGCAAAAAACCTGTAGAAAATTATCAGAAGATTGAATGTAGGTTGATAGAAAAGAATTCTAAATAATGTTCCCACCAAAAATTAAAAATACATTAAATACTTGCTGCTAAGCAAAAGATTCTATCAGTAAGGGTATCAATAGTCAATTGAAAAGCTTATCAAGACAAGTACTAATCATCTCAGTGATCGGAATTAGTACGCTCTACTATATGAACTATCGTATATACTACACCTCAAATATTATACAACTAAAATAGGAATTGTTATAATCCTCGAAATAAAATATTAAATAACCTTAATGGAAATTACTAGAGAAAAAGCTCAGGAACTTCTTGATAAATATGTAAAAACAGATTGGATCAAGTTGCATTCAAGGGAAACTGAAGTGATTATGAGAGAACTTGCGAAAAAGTTGGGGGAAGATGAAGATCTTTGGGGAATAACCGGACTTTTGCACGATCTTGATATGGACCAGATTGATGTAAATGACCCCAAAGATCACGGCAAGAAAACAACCGCAATTCTAAAAAATGAACTTAGAAAAGACATCCCTAACGAAATGATAAATGCTATACAAGCCCACTGTGAGAATTTAGGATATCTCGAAGTAAAGCGGGAATCAAAACTTGACTATTGTCTTAGTGCTGCAGAGAATCTTTCGGGATTTCTTGTTGCCTGTACACTGGTCATGCCTGATAAAAAAATATCAAGTGTCAAAACTGATTCTGTAATAAAGAAGTTAAAAAAGAAAGATTTTGCGAGAAAAGTGCATAGAGAATTCATTTATGATATTGAGAAAGCAGGGGTAAGTTTAGAAGAATTGATAAATCTATCGCTTAATGCACTTGCGGAAATCGCTGATGAGATCGGTTTGTAAAACTTAGAACTTTTTTCCTTTTGTCCTGGCCATCAGATCCTGGTAAGCAATATTGAACCTTTCGGCATCTTTTAGAATTCTGACTAATTCCCCCATGGATTCAGGACCTTTAGCTTGCACCGTTAGTCTAGTTCTTCCATCTATCCCAGTTGACTGATCAATCCCCAATGGGTGAGTTACCGATGATCCTTCTAGTTTAAGCCAAGCATTCAGTGCATCCCTTCCGAGAGGATACGATTCACTAAGGCCCACTAGTGTAGCCCGAATACACACAAACTGACCTACCTTAACCTCGGACAGATCACCTAATCGTACTAATCCATTTCCTTCAGTTTCCATTGTCCTTCAAACAAATAAATAATCTAAAACGACTACTCTGCTTTAGATTCGCCCATAAGCATTCTCATAAACTTAGTCCAATAAGTATTCTGGAATACTACAAACGGCGCCTGGATAACATTCATGACAAGTGATATAAGGCAGATACCGCAACCACCAACACCTATACCAAGAAGAAGCGCGTCTGGATTTAAAAAAATAGGAACTAGCATGAACAAAAGAGGCAAGATTGTAATTAGTGAAATCGCACCTATCACAATTCCCCAACCACAACCAGGGAGAAGCATGGCAAGCCATGCAAGAAAATACTTCCCAAAATTCCGTGTAAAGATATCCCATGACTTTTTGATGGCTTCAAACGGCTGCATATCTTCTTTATAAGCTAAGAATCTCTCTCCTGTCTCTCTTATCCCTGAAACAAAAATTGCAAATATGAAAAGCAGAGGGAATGTGATACAGCAAAGGGCTATAACAAAACCACCTGGTCCACCAATAAGACCTAAAAAAGCCATACCAACCGAAATTATGACAACAGGAAAAAAGATCGCAAACCATATCAGGTCATATAAAAGAAAGGTGATCAACCTAGAATGTGTTTCTGTCCATAAAGACTTTAACTTGATCTTCTCCTCTTCACCATTCTCGTCATACTTTACGGAATTCATAAGAGCAAGTTTTGCCACCCTTCTTAAGTACCAGGAAATAACTGTAAATATTAGAACCACCCCTATAATTACTAGGATAATCAATGATATTGTAATCCAAAAGGATGGAGACTGTGTAAATTCATCAAATTTTTCGCCGATCGTATCAAAGGTTTCGTCGTATCTTCCTCCAAAAGAAACATCTGATCTATCTTCAAAATTATAAGAGCTGCTGTTTGAATTCCCACCACTTCCAGAGAGAAAGGCAAGGATAAAACCAAATACCCAAAGTACCTTGTACTTCCAGGCAAACTCTGCCGATTCTTTGATAAGTTTAAAGTAATCTACCTTCATCTATCAAGAATAAAAAGTAATAATAAAGTCATTGTAACACGCTAAAGCTAGATGTACAATTTTCTACTTTCAAAATATCAAAAGGGAACCTCCGCATATCTGGCATAAAAAAAACAAAAGAGCTATAACAGCCAAAATTATTATAATAATAAGACACGGGAAACCTCTCCCAGCTCGAAGCCCATGAAACCTTCGGGGTCTAAGGGGTCTTAGTGGACGTATTCTTCTTCGAAATCTTGGGGGCATATTTAATGAAGAATAAACTTAAATATTGAACAGTATAGCATAAAAAACTTCTACAGAGAATGCGAGCGATAGCTTCGCAAATAAGCAATAGGGGCCCGTAAGTATGCCTCCTTAATGTCTTTTTCTCCAGTAATTCTGAGAAGTAGATTCTTAAAACCCATATTAAGAGCACTTTTGTAATCCAAAAGTAAGAAAGAAAACTTGCTTTTCTGAATAGCAGCTAAAATGAGTCCACTTTTAGTAAGAAGCAGCTCACGAAATCTTCCAGGAATTAATCCTAGCAAAAATCTTTCAGCATTTTGCATAAATCTCGTGCAGGAAAGCCTTGCCACTTGTTCTTGTACTATCCTATTCCTCTCCTGTAGCTCTCCTAAAGTTCGCGCATTCAGGCCGGCCACCCTAAGAAATTCAATCGAGAGTAGGGATCTTTCCGACTCCTGCAGAATCTCATCTTTTTGCAAACATTTGTGGTATCCAACTAGTATATTCAACCATTCTCTGTAGCCAAGATATTGTACATAAGGACATCCTGATTGAATCTGTGCAATGACGCCAACAAGCTGCGCCTGAAGTTCCTTTGGTAATCCCCTCAAATGGGCAAACTCATGAGCCATAGTCTCTGGATACAAATCCGTAGCAAAAACGACTTCATGAATAAAAGGGTTCATAAAGGCCACAATCCCTCTCCTGTGAAATAAAGAGTTGCCCACAAATGATCTCTTCACTTTCCTTGCTGAACTAAAAGTATAACCATCCACTTGAGCAGTAAATTTTTCAACGGCTTCAAATACTTTTAGAACAAGATCTTCTAACTCAACGCGCTCAACATCTACAAGAACATTTAACCTCTCGATCACGAATTCTATCTCCTCAGCAACCTCAAATTGATCAGCAGAAAGATTTAGCTTTTCTTCAAGCGGAGTTCTAAGAAAATTTAATCCATAAGTTGCAGAAGCTAAAATTACAGCCATCGCTGCGCCCGTTGCTAAAGCCAGACTATTTTTACTTATCAAAATAACCTTATCAGCGATTGGAGCTTCCTGACCAATAATTCTTCCGATAGTATAGCTCAAGTATACAAGTCCAGCAGCTAGTAACTCCTCCTGAAATAATGCTGGAATAAGACCTAAATCACTTACTGCAAAATCAAAACTTTCAGTAATTCTTGACGTAAATGAAGCAAGTCTTGTATAAGCTACTCTGTGATAGAAGTCTCCAACCTCATGAAGTCCATGCATTCTTGCTTCCCTTTGTAATGCATTTATCGAATGCACAATTCCATAAGCAGCTGCTTGGGAATCTAAAAACTCTGAGTCTATGTATGACTCAACCTCGCGAGATAATGATGTGCAACCCTGATATCCCTCACTTAAGTTAGGATAATAATTTTCCATGTTGCCACTATGTTCAAATAGAAGATTAAATTAATTGTATCACAAGTTATTATAGGGTAGGAAAAAAACTTCTGAAGATTAGGAGAGAAAATGAGAATCGTAACTCGCATTCATAACCAAGTACTTTATTACTCAATGACTATATCTAGATTTTTCAAAAGTGAAGCTGCTTCGGGCATTGAAAATCTAGCTTTTGCAATTTTATTTATACTCGCGTGAATAAAATAATTTTTCGCATCAACAAAATTTACCATTTGTGGGAATTTTACTAAAAAAGGTGAGATTTCACTAGCTAACCGATTTGCATTCAAATGCTTCCTAAACCATGAGAATACCCACTGTAGTAACAACTGATACCATCGTCATAAATAATCCGTAAACAAGCAAAAGTTTCATAGCAAGGACTCCAAACTTCTTCCTGAGCTTTCCAACACCACTTAGATACATGAGTAAAACTCCAACAAGAAGGTAAACAACAAGAGTCACAACTATAGTTGCAGTGCTTAGATTATCCGAACCCCAGGAGGGCTTAAATACAACTCTTTCAATGAAAGTCGTAAGTCCTTTAACAAAAGTAACTGTTAAGCAGATAGCTACATTCACAAGGATAAATGGAAGACATACTTTCAATTTCTCCAGGCTCTTAATGAATTTTTTTGCTACCAGACATACAAGTCCCAACAAGACTCCGAAGAATGAAAGACTGCAAATAAGTACACCCACTAACTCAACAACCCTAAGTTGCAATTCCCTTCTTGAGATAAGCGAAAGGGCATAAACAGGTGAAGTGAATAAAAGAAATAAAGGAATAGTAAGGAAGTAAATTAAAAGGTTGCGAGGGAATTTTGCTTTAAATGTACTCAAGGCAGGTTGTTAATAAGTAAGGTTGACAACATGGTAATAGATTTTGAAGAATTTATCAATGTCTGAACCTATATTTAGAACTAGTTCAGAGGTTATGACAAAGATGCTAGTTTGGTAAAGCAGCCAGTGAGTATGAGGCAGACACATTAAAGTGGAATTTGTAAATAATTCTATCTTCCTCTGACTTGCCTCCTTGGCTCCTTAAGTCTCTCCATAACGTCGCCAATGTATCTAAAGGCGCCATAAATACTTTCTAAAACTTCCGGTTCATATTCATCTACACGTAACGTGAGTGTTGATACCGGAGCCTCCTGATTTCCTGGGAAAATTATAAGAGAAACTTCAACCCTATCGTAATACCTTGTGGCTCTTATACCTATTTGTTTGTGAAAGATAATAGTCCTTAGTTGTTGGTTATACTCTACTGGTGTATTTGCAATCACTATACTTTCAAGTGGCAGATTAAAAAGTCTCTCAAGCAAAGGTAGTCTTACTCGCTGATTATAATCAGATGCTTCTTCAGCCCCCTTTGCAGTGCCTATCTTTTCCATAGTCCCAGTAAGTTGTTCAACTCTACCGCCGACTACATCAGTAAATGCAGCCAGCTTAGTACTTCCAGTCACTATCTCTTCACGTCCTTCAAACATTAACTGATTCTCTCTTCGTCCAGGCGGAATAAACATAGTATCCGTCTGGCGAGCTGCGAATCTTGTATAAGTATGTGTTGCCTTACCAGCCGGATATCCAGTTACACCAGGAACTTCCAAACTATGTTGCTCCGCCTTAGAAACAACTCTTTTAAAAGAACCAGAGTCTTCAAGCAGTCTTGTTAAGAGATTTCGCAAAACATCAAGTTGACCACGAATTTCTTCTCTTTGAACAAGACAATGTTCTAGGTTAAGTTCAAGTTCTCCAAAACCATTCTCAAGATCCTCTCTCTGTATAAGCCACCGGCCTAAAATATCTAGACTGTGTTCGAGTACGTATCTTGCCGCATCTATGCGGTCACCCCCCATACTCTCCTGATCAAAAGCTTGCTCTGCTTCTTCCATTAATCTTCCTTAACAATATTAAGTAAAGAGACTTATGGATAAACATAAGTCTTAAATAAAAAGGAAATTCTTACTATTGTTAAGATTATATCTTAATTTAGAGGGTTTATTCAAATCTGATATAATCAGGAAAGATTAACCTTATAGCAAATTAAGATAGAAAACCAACACGCAGATCATGAAACAGCAATTGCCCAAACTAGACTCCTCGAAGAATTCTCCTCCTCAAGCGGAGTAAGTTTCCACGTTGCATCTCTTAGAGGTCAGGGCACTTTTATGAATCTTCATGCACCTACAATTATAGAGACTAATGTACAACCATGTCTAATAACAAGTTTTTGGAGTGCAGCTCTCTGTGAAACAGAATTCCCGGGGATCTTAGAACGTATCGAGAGAGAAAGGGGAAAAATCTTATTCCTGGGAAATGGTCTAAGTGACATACCACTTATTCCGGCTGCATTACTCTCAAAAGGAATCCTCGATCAACCTGCGACTATAGTTGATGTTTTCGACTACATGCTGCTCAAAGACGATATCTATGCTGTTTACGAGTTACTAAAGGGTAATGGTCCTATCCCTCAAAACCTCTGGTATATTCTAAATAAAACCGTTTTTCTATGCAATGCAATTAGCCTAGGAAGATTAAAAGTGATTCAGTATTGCTTCGGAACTTCAAATATCCCAGCCGAACTACTCAACTCCAACTTAGTCGTAAATCTCTGGGGGCCTCCCATAACAACACTTCACGAACAGCTTGCACTTTTAACAGTCGGAGGAGAATTGTACCTAAAAGGTATAGAAACCCGCCATCTTGTACTCAGCGCAGAGTTTGAATTCACTCCTCTTGCAAAAGGCGTTGGGGGTATCATCCAAAGAATAGCTAATTCTTAAGAGACTGTATTTGCAAGATTATACATTGGCATATAAACAACTAGCGACAGAAAAGCAACAAAACCGCAGGTTAAAAGAATTCCTGGAATAACGTATAGGAGAATGAGCATCTTCTTGCCAACATTTCTAAGTAGGTATGCAATACCAAGCGAGATCAATAAAATGAAAATAAGAACTACTGGGAGAAATATAAACCAGAACTGCGTAAAGTATTCTGTAGACCTGACAAAAAATAATGTAAGAACAGGCAGATCTGCCCCGAATTCTTCGTACAATTTAGAAACACTTGGCGTGAAGATAAGCGAGTTGATCAGAAACACACCAAACAAAACAGAAAGAACTATGAAGTTAATAGCTGATATTTTTAAAAATTTACTCCCCGATTCCATAATAAATAAAAAAAATATTAGTTAGCATATTCTATCTAAATAAAGATAATTTGTCATGTGAAGGAAGAGCTATGCCAAAGTAAAGTCATAAGTAGTACTTACAGTGATATGCCCTGGTTACTTTCAAAATTCTAACGAATCAAGCAGCAAGGGGTACATCACTATTACCTAATTGTAACTGTATTATTGGAACGACAACACTGGGAAATACATGATTTGTAAAAATTGCTTCAGCAACTTCCCCAGGGATCATTCTACTACCTTCTATACCTCTTGGGATGAAATGAGTTGCTACAAATCTTGTTTGTAGATTTACTACTACTTGAACCTGCATAACAGCTCCGGGATATCCTTGATGTACAATATTTGCAAATATCACACCACGATCATTTATACCTACTGCCACAGCATAAGCATCCTCATCATCGGGATCTACTTCTGGAATCATGATTTCAGGACGAAAAGCGACATCTAAACCAGATGGTCTGTAATCATTGAAATCTGTTTCTTTTTCAGTTTCTCCCATATTATCCGTATTCAAACAAGCCCATATTAATTATATTGCAAGAATAATATATCTCAAAATGAAAGCCCCATATCTACTGCCTTCTAATCTTTGTGCATTATTATAACTCGAAAATTCTGTTAATCTTTGCTACAATTCTTTTATAACTTGGTCGATAAGAAAATGCTAGAGAGTCCTGATAGTACTTGGAAAGAAAAGTCTTATACTTCACAGGAAGCAGTTCAACATTTTGTTGATGCCATATCCCGCGCTGATGGAGAATTAATTCCACTGCCTGGAGTAAGATCGAAGCTAGACGAACCTTTATTCATTTCAGCACGTATCGGACGAACAGACTTTTGGGGTGATAGGGTCGATGCAATCCTACTTATCGATGTATTTGCTGAGCGTAATGGCGACTTCGAACCAGTTGGGCACTACGACTGGGTTATAAAGGATCAATCTGCACTTGGTAACAAAAACAGACATGGCCACCTTGAGCAACCGCAAGAGGCTCATCGCAAAGCTGTAAGAAAATGGTCAACAGGAGAAGCATTTAAAGTTGATGAAACAACTTTTTTCAACTATGCAATGCAGCATGGAGGAATGAGGGGAATGACTGAACTCCGGCAAGCAGGTGTGATTACAGATGAAAGTCAATGGCAGGAACGAATATATCAAAGACTTAATGTTGGAGAACATAGGGTTGGAATTGGAAGCCTAATGCTAGTTGCCTCTGCCTGCGTTCTTCGCAGCTGGGGGATAAACGAACTTGAAGTAGGTTCCCTCTCCCCTTCTGCAAGAGGCGTCTGGGCAAAGTTTGGAAGAACCGACGGGTCGCCTATTAATGTTCAGAGGATCTTAGTCCACCCCGTTGCAGTCTCAACAGCAGAGTCATTCCTTAGAAATTCAGAAACTTAAAAAGTTTATATCAGGGCTTTTTTGTGTTATATTTTACATAACAATCTACTACTTTATTTTAAATTAAAAATACTATGGAAGGCACACTTCTTGGCTGTTCCACTACCCTTTTTGTAATTGTTGGACTTATACTTCTGATGATCCTACTCTCCGGAATCAAGCTTCTTTACCAATACGAACGCGGCGTGGTTTTCACACTTGGTAAATACTCAAGAACTTTAAATCCGGGTTTGAATATTGTCATCCCGGTTTTACAAACCATGCGAAAGGTTGATATGAGGATTAAGACTAGTGATATACCAAGACAGGAAGTAATGACCAAAGACAATATTCCAGTACTTGCAAACGCAGTTGTTTACTACAAAGTTGAAAGACCCGAAGATGCGATCATAAAAATTCAATCATATGACTATGCCGTAACTCAATATACTCAAGCAGCTCTTCGTGATGTAATCGGTAACTCAGAACTTGATGTAGTTCTAACTCAAAGAGAAGAAGTCGCCTCGAGTATCAAACAGATCGTTGATCAAGAAACATCCGACTGGGGCATAAATATTGAGGCAATCAAAATTCAGGAAATAGAACTTCCTGCTGAGATGAAACGAGTAATGGCAAAACAAGCAGAAGCTGAAAGAGAAAGAAGAGCTGTAATCATTGCTGCAGATGGCGAACTAAAAGCATCTGAAAATCTTTTGAGAGCTGCTATAAATCTATCCCAGAACCCAACAGCACTGCAACTTAGAACCCTTCAGACAATCCGCGATATTGCATCTGATCCAAGCGAAAAAATAGTTATGTTTATGCCTTTAGAAGCATCAGATATTCTAAAGAATGTATTAAAAAGATAATAGATGCTAGACACAAAAATACGTTATCTACAAATTGCATTTAATTATGACGTTGCTGCTGTTTCACGCATACTTCCAACAATTCCCTTCGATGAACATATCTTTATAGAGGCCGGAACTCCATTCATAAAAAAAGAGGGTTCAAGAGGAATCAGGTACATATCAAGACTATGGCGCGGAATAGTAGTTGCTGACACTAAGGTGTGTGACGGAGCAGTTGGAGAAGTAGACATGGCTCATCAAGCCGGAGCAGATGCCGCAACAGTAATTGGAAATGCACCACCCGAGACAATCGATCTTTTTATCCAAAGGTGCAAAGAGCACAAGATGATCTCTATGATAGATATGGTAGGAGTAGCAAACCCTCTAAAGGTTGTCTTTAAAACAAAATACAAACCAGATGTTGTAGTTCTTCATAAAGGGCGGGACGAGGAGGAAACCAAGGGCAAGACAATTCCATACAAGCATATCAACAAGATTCGAAGCAAGTACGATTGTCTAATTTCTGCTGCAGGTGGTGTGGATCTGAAGGAATCCAGAAGCGCAATTTTTAACGGAGCAAATATCGTTGTAGTAAACATAGTCAGACAAACTGACCCATGGCAAGGGATTGCGAGTAACGCAAATATAGCTCAAATGGCAAGGCAGTTTTTAAAGACTATAGAATAGCGAGTCATCCAAGGAAAGGAGAAATTGGGAAATTATTACTTGTTAAGAAAATGGAAATAAGAAAACTGTAGCCTCCCAATATATTCATCTAAGAAGCTGTTTAATGAATATCTATTTCCCTCTTTTCAATCTCTTTACTAGTTACCAATTTCCACTCCCCATTTTCCATATATTTTATTCCTCTGTTCATAACATTCACACGGTGTGTAATTCAGAATTGAATAACCACGTTATATAAGAACGATATAACTTACTTTGGGGATAAAATGAATGAGGAACTGTTTATAAACATACCAGAGCTTCTCAGAGATCCTGGAGTCCAACAGCAGGTTGCTGTCTTTGGCGATAAGGCTACACTGACTGCATGGAGACTATCTCATGGCCTAAGCCCACAGGATTTTCCGATACAACCATCCTCATTTGGTCCTCATATAGACATATATGGCAATGACGTTGAAAGTTTAATCCCCAAAGACCGAATTCGACCATTTAGATCACTCGCTTCGAAAGAACCTTAATCAATCTTTCTAACTCCACCTCATCTGTAATACACATTTTTCCATAGTGCATCAATTATTTTAACCTGATTGCTCCTCTAATTCCTTATACACCCTGGGTGATCTATCATTCCAGTTATCCTATTAAGTAGTTACTATTCCCCAAAAATTATGTTATATTATTATTCAATTAATCATTAAAGAATATATATGCAAGATCAAAATACACCAGTTACCCAGTCTCAAGAACAAGTTCAACAAGTCCCGACACAACCTGAAAGTGACAGTAAGAAAAAGCCAAATTCAATAATTATTTTGTTCTTACTTCTCTTCACCTCCCTCCTCTCATGCGCCATTGGCATTGGAGTTTATTGGTTCCTTACAAAAGATAAGGAAGCAGAACCTGAGCAGAAACAAAACTGCACACACAACAATGAAACTTATGACAATGGTGAAACATTTGATGCGGGTGATGATTGCAACGAATGCTTCTGTGATAATGGTAAAGTAACTTGCACACTACTTTCATGTGATACAGTCGATGAGACTCAATTAACAGAATATGAAAGTGATAACTTTAAGATGAAGTTTAAATATCCTTCAGAGTGGGGAGAAGTCGATGAAAGAGTAATTGACCAGAATGGTTCATCTGAAGTAATTATTTCCTTTACTGAAAATCCTTATCTATATTTGGAGGGAACTAATTCTAACTTTGATCCAGGTTCAATTGGAGATATATGTCCAATACTTGCTTATTTTAAGGGATGGGACGAATCAGAAGAAACCCCATGTGAAAAATGGAGTGAATTCCAATATAACTCAACTGGTTACCATTACTTTGGTTGCACAAAAGGAGATATCGGTTTAGGTAGTCAAAGTTATTATTATGGTCCGACAAATCATTGTGCAGGATATAAAGGATTCCTAAGAATTGTTAAAATAAATACTCCAACTGAAGATTTTCCCGGTATTATGTTAGTTTTAGAAGTTGTGAATTCACAATCTAACGATCTTGCATTAACCGGAAAAGAAACAGAAAGTATAGAAGGTGAAGATATGGCCTCATCTTATCTAGATATATGGAACAGTATAAAAGCTGACATTGAAACTACTGGTGATTATCTAACAACAAAACAGTTAGAAGAATTTGATACATTCTTGAGTACAATTGAGTTTGTTGAGTAAATACTTTGTCGGATTATTTTTCTTTTCTGCTTCATTTTATAACTTTCTTTTATTTATCTTAACAATTACCGGGTAATACGAAACAAGAACACTAAATTATGGTGGTATTCATCGGTGGGATAAGTATCTAGCGAAAGATGTAAAAACAAATAATTACCTGGAAATCTTCTTTGGCATTATCATTATGCACATCGCATTCGCATCGGCCTCACTAATTCTCTGCTCTTTAATATTTTCAGCTCTCTAAGTTTAAGTCTATTATTTCTTTAATTATACAACCCTGCAGTAGTATAAAAAATCTAACACCCATCATAAGAACTAAATGGCCCTATGTATATACAGCCGCCACGTCCTTGAGTATCTAGGTCAAGATATCCTATTGATCCAAAACAGCATGCACAAAGACCACAGACAAGAAGGACAAAAGTGACTAGAACGATAATAATGATTTTAAGAGTTTTCTTTGAAACTCCCGATTTCTTTTCCTCCATAATGAGAATTTAAAATTTAAAGTTTATAAGATACACCAAATTATAAAAAAATTAATATATCTCAAAAGTACAACCTCCGCTTTGATAATCCTTCCCTGCCTCCACCTCACATTCTGAAGAGTACAGCAAGTAACCTTTGCAAAAGACTTCCGCCCACTTTGTCTCGGCAGTTATCTCTGACTTGTATTTCCCGGATTCCTCAAAGCTCACAATCTGTATCTCTAGCCTATCTAAATTATTATTGACAAAGGTCTGATCAAGCACAGTTTCACCATCCTTCTCTACTTTATATTGGACTTTATCAATCTCAGCGAAGCCCTTACGTATCTTATTGATGGAAACATAATCACCTAGCGGAGAAGTTGTGTGTGAAGCCTTCAAGCCGTTTGTAAGAAAAGTATATACCCCAGAAAAATATATGAATAAATAAAAAAGTGCAACACAAAAAAGAGGAATTAAAATTACTAAAAGCAGTTTTTTTATATTCATTTCAAACACGAAGTATAAAATTAAACAAAAGATATATTTACTTTACAATTTTAAAGAAACCAAGTCTATCACATTGTACCATAAAGGAAGTTATAGGTCCGCTCTTCGCTTTGAAATGGGAAGTTAAAAAGTAAAGGGTAACAGCAATGAAACAATGAAGCAGTTTAACAAAACAACCATCTAGCCTTCTGCCTACAGCTTGTCAGTTTGTTTTTTTCCAGTATTAAGTATGCAGTCTCATCGGTTTGCTGCCTCCCCCATCGCCCACAAAAGAACTGCACCTCTAAAATCAGCTTCACTATCTACTTTCTCCACATTGAAAAAGGGTATTCTTTCAACCCCAAAGTAAGATTCAACTTGCACCTTGACCAAATCCAAATACCCGGGGGCATTCCAGACCCCACCCCTTCCAACTAAAATTGCCCTTCCAGGATCTAAGTTTCGATGCTTGATAACACCAATAAACTGTTGAGCTGCTCCAAGTGCTGAAACTTTAAATACTTCGTCTGCTGCCCAACTAATCCTTTCTGCTTCCCCAATAGTACATCCAAGTTGCGATGCTAATTCTATACTTGCTTTGCCAAGTATTTCTAGCGCTATTCTCTTTGATGTATAACCTTCTAATCCTGTTAGCTTTTGGAAGAGTCTTGCTATTCCGGGTCCTGCAATCAGACTCTCTAAAGCCGGCTGACCACTATTTATCATCCTACTAACTGACGTTGGAATAGCTGTTCCATACATATCAAGCCATCCAGTTTCAGCATGCCCCCACTCAGTAGGCATAATATAGCCTTCGCCATCTCTACCCAAAACAATATAACTAAAACCATTTCCCGTTCCCACTATCTGAAGAAGCAGAGAACAATCCAATCTATCTCTCTTTAAATCGAAAGAATCGATAAGGCTTACATTTGATAAGAGATAGTACATAGCTGCAGCTTGAGCGGCAACTGCATCGTTTACGGCTATCCTCAAATTCTCTCCAAAAAACTCACGAAGATCGACTCCGCCATTCGCGCTACCTAGTTCAGCACGCAGCTCCGGTAAATTTGTAGGAAACCAAGTAGTTCCCTCTAGAGGCCCTGCTACAGTTATACAGACCGGACAATTCCTGCCTTGAATCAATCTTAAAGCTTCAATATAAGCCGCCTCCGTGGCACCCTTTTCAAGATTTACTGCCCAAACTCCTTCGTAACGGAGTACTTTTAGTCCAGAGGCTAAATTAAGAATTCGCCTAGCATTTAAATTTGTACCGCCTATATTTATTGCTACTCCATTTTGCCCGATAACCTTTCTCAAACCTTCCTGCATTTTATTAAATGACACCGGAAATTGAGCACCCTCAAATGTTTCTCTTTGTTCACCGTAATAAGCAGGCGGGAATTGAACCTGAGCAAGCTCAAACCATGGACAATGTTCACTTTCGCTCATATAAAGGTGAGAAAAAATTATCGAGGCAGCAAGTAACTATATCAACAATAAGACAATGTAGCAATTATCCGATTATACAAATATCCAATTATTTAATTAAGAATGAAAAATGAATAATTAACAACAAGATAAAACAACAATGCTGCTACCTTTTTCACTGTTTAACTGCTTTGCTACTTATCTGCTCCTGTTAAAAACTCCATCACATCCTCATCCTCCAGATTATTCGTAAGGAGAATTCTGTTTTTATGCATTTTCAGTATATAGCTCATCGCATCTTCCGACTCAATATCTTTCACTTCCTGTAATGTTCTCGAGGCTATCCATACTATTCTTATCTTGGCATACAAAGCCGCAAACAAATCCGCCCTTGAATCTGCAATGTAATATACATTCCTAATACTCCCATCATCGCTATACTCCGGCTTGAAATCTTCAATTTCTTTCTGGGTTGATGATATTGCAAGACTAATTAAATCAACTCTACTATATGCACTCTCTCCAAAATAGCCAAGTAGTTCTCCTTCTGAATCAATGAAGCTAGATCTTAGGAAATTCGCAATTCTCTGCTTGAGTACATTAGAAGGATTACCTGTAACCAAACGCAGTATATTGTCCTTTTTCTCCTTCAGTTTATCAATGAGTATCTCAGCATCTGGGTAATATAGGTCATATACAAATTCTTTATATTTCTTCATGTTCTTATACCAGGCCTCACGAGCTAGATAAAACATTCTTTCAAACTCGGAGAATTTGTCTAAAGGAATGTGGAATAGATAAACTAAGTAATGAACAAGGTTCTTCTCTGTCGTTCCCCTTGTTTCATTAAATACTTTACTCCATTCTACCTCTATCTTCTTGATGTCTATTCCAAGATTTTTTGCAGCCTGTTCAGCAGCATACGTCATGCTGTCGTAAGCATTTAGATTGCTCTTGCAAATTGTTCCATCGTGATCAAAGAGTATTAGTTTCTTCACCTACATCAATATTTAAAGAATAGATATTGTGATTATACAATATTATGGGATCAAATTCTATAATAAAGGCTTAAAAAGATGACTAAAAAAAGCACACTCTCCACTTCGCATTCTTACTTACTAAGGACCTACTTTAGTTTTATTCTTTGAGGTTTAGAATCCGCGGAGATGTAACTATAAACATAAAAACAAACATCACTGCAATGCCCAAGATTACTTCCTTAAGAACAGACTCCCCTGTTTCTGGCAATATAGGCTGTTCCGGCACCTGCTGTAAAAGCTCATAAGCTCCGGCGTCACATCTTCCACCAGGAGGACTTGGACGCTCACTTCCTCTCTGATCCATAGGATCCTCCATGTCACCGCAATCTGCATTCGCTATACTGTCAACTGCTATACTCGATGCACCCAAGGCGTGAGTATCCGTACTGCCCCCATTCATCTGAAGCGGTCCGAGAGCAAGCAGTGCAGCTGCTACTCCCGTCCTATCAGACGGCTGATTGAGTCCACATGTATCTCCAGTTTCAATATTATACCCGCTTGAGGTTACTGTAGCACTAATAATATTGCATGTTCCGTCAATAATTGAACGTTGGATATCAGCTGTACTCGCCCATTGTATATCCAGGCCCATACCACTATGATTTGTAAGAGTTACATAATCCATAGTAAGCTCAGAAGCATCTGTTGCATATATGCCATCATCCACATTGCTGCTTACAGTAGAATTTAGTAAGTGCAAACCACCAGTATTTAAATAAGCCCCCGCACCACTCCCTTGGCCCCACAGAAAATTCCCCGCTATTGTAGTTCTTTCTGCATAGGTAACTCCCCCTGATACATACAATCCTCCGCCATTAGTTGATACATTTTCAAGCACCTCAGAATTATAGAGTATAACAGTTGTCCACGAAGTATCATATATGCCACCACCCATGGAACCCGATGTATTGTCATAAATCCGCACCCTATTAAGAACAGATGTCCCTGCATTGTAGATTCCTCCGCCAGATGTAGTTGCATCATTGCTTGCAATAACCGTAAAGCCGTCACCGACAAGGGGATTCGGAGCAGTGAATAAGCTCCCTGTACCAGCTATATAGATACCTCCGCCATCCATAGTTGCATTATTCATAAGAAATGACATCCCCCAGTCTGATTCTCCATCATACGATACATTCCCCTCATTATACATACCTCCACCCATCGCTGCTTCATTCATAAAAAATGTCGTCATTGACCCAATCAAGGCACTTGCGTCTGAATCTATGAAAATCCCACCTCCTAATGTGGTTGCTGTATTTAGGTCTATATAATCAAAAGCAAGACGTGCAGTGCCATTTTCAAGATAAATACCAGCTCCTTCAACGGCATTATTGAGAGTGATTGTTGTATTCAAGATATCTAAATATGAACCATCTGCATAAATTCCCCCGCCTAAGGCTGCAGCCGGCATAGTACTTGAATTAATATAACAATATGTTATCTCAGAATATGTTGCCCCGATATAGATATTTCCTGCTCCATTTTGTACTCTGATATTATTAAAACGAGTAAATTCTACAGAATTATCGACATCAAAGACGCGTTCATTAGTACCTCCAATGGTTACTCCATCAATGATAGTTGTAGAACTACTTGCTCCTTCAATCCAGATATTTGAAAGTATATCTAAATCTCCTGCTGCATTGGTTTCGTCACTTCCAATGAGTGTTAAAACGTATGATCCTGCCGGGACATTTATACGGTCAACAGAAAACGTACCCCATCTAGTATCTACTGATGTAGCATCATCTCCAGCTGAACATCCGTCTACAACAGCATTCGTGTTTGCCGCTGTGATAGCTTCTCTAAGCGAGCATAGTCCATCAATAGCCGACTCAACTGTAGTATTTACGGTAATTTCTGCAGCATAAACAGGGTTATGTTTTGAGGACAGAATCGTAAAAAAAGAGATTGAAATAAGTAGAATAAAATATCTGTAGTAATTTCTCACGAAGCGGGTAGTAATTAACTTATAATTATAAAAGTATAATACATTTTGAGAATATTTCAAGCGGAATTGTAGAGGAAATATTTTACTTTTTGGTAGTTCTACATCGACACCATTGATTTTACAAAATATCTCTTATTTATAGTATAATCTACCCGCAATGGACGAAATTCCCAGTTTCATACCAGGTGATACTGAACAGCCCCCAGATCCTGGACGCCGTTTTGCTACCGTTGGACTTATTCTTTTCCCTTTTGGAGTATCTGCACTTC
This sequence comes from Candidatus Dojkabacteria bacterium, assembly GCA_016932045.1. Taxonomy (GTDB): domain Bacteria; phylum Patescibacteriota; class Dojkabacteria; order JAHIVN01; family JAHIVN01; genus JAFGDO01. Next base: position 82,239 of record JAFGDO010000003.1, read on the forward strand.
TTACAGGTTGTGAATCTTCTGATGGAACTAACTCTTATCACTATGCTGTTATTTACCGAGATAAAAATGGTAATGCTTATGTGAGTTCCGGAACAGCAAGCCTTTCTAATCACGACTGTCCAGATCCTCCAGAAGGACATACATGGGTCTCTGGAACATGCACTGTAAGTTCAGGACCAATTGATATGGATCACTATCGGGAAAAACATAAGGGCATATTAAATCCTTAAAACCCTCCCCCGGCATTTATCTGTATACTCAAAACTGATATGCTATTGCATAAATTACTTTATAAAATCTTACCAGTCATGGATGAAGTTTATAAATATAATCTCAAAAGATGGGAATCTCTTGCTGCTGCAAATGCTTTATTCACAAAACCTGTTAAAGATTTAACAAAGAAACAATCAAGGGAATATATTGATCCAGAAAATATATTAGGAAAAATAGAGGGGAAGCAAGTGTTGTGTCTTGCAGGTGGTGGAGGTCAACAATCGATAGCTTTCGCACTACTTGGTGCAGACGTTACTGTTTTTGATATCTCCCCTGCTCAACTAGATAAGGATCTTAATACAAGTAGAAAATATAATGTAGAGTTATCCATTCAGCAGGGTGATATGAGAGATTTATCATGTTTCGGAAAGAAAAAATTCGACATCATTTATCAACCTTTTTCATTAAACTTTGTTCCTGATTGCTCTCTTGTATTCAGGGAAGTTTCAAGAATAACAAAAAGTCGAGGTATTTATACATTCATGTGCTCGAATCCATTCTTCACAGGAATTACTGAGAAGAACTGGAATGGTAAGGGTATTGTATTAAACTCCGAGTATAAGGAAGGAGAGAAAGTTAGTTATAGTGACCAAGATTGGGTTTTTACCAAAAGTACAAAAAGCAAAGATAAGATAAACCCTCCAGTTGAATACCGTCAAACTCTTTCAAAATTGATAAATAGTCTATATGAAAACGCGTTCACTCTATTTCATCTCACAGAATACATCTCTGAAACCAAGAATCCAAAAAAGGGAAGCTGGGAGTATCTTACAAAAATTGCTCCACCTTGGCTCACTTTTTGGACAAGAAGAAAATAAAAACGGAGCATAGTGACCATCTGTCCGCTTTTGTTTGAAAGTAGGAGTATTATTCAAATTCGCCTGCACTGAGCTTGCAAGATGAGTTGATCGAATCTTATTGTGGTGGCCTGCCATGAGCGAATTCCGCTATGCGGGACGAGCCGAATGGAGTATTCCCCCACTACGCCTAAACTTCCCGAGTTCTGATTCCCAATATGCATTTAAGCTTAAAAAGTGAAAAAGGATAACTGAACAGTTTTTACTTCACCTACAAGACCATCACGTGTATAATTTACCTTAATAAGATGACACATTTCTTTCATGAACCAATGGGATATTTTAAGCGAATTCTTTGACGTTAGAGTTAAGGGCGATAAAGTGCAGGGGGGCGCTATGGACAACATACTCATAGCCTGGCCTCCGATTATTAAATGTATAAGAGAGCATTTTCCAAAACGCAAAGGATTAGAAGCACTAGACTTTGGCTGTGGTGTCGGCGAATTCTGTTATAAATTATCTAAAATGGGATTTAAAGTTACTGGAACTGACAACTCTGCGAAGATGATAGAAAAAGCAGGTTCCTATTTACCAAAAGAAATAATGTTGATAAAAGGAGAGTCAGACGAATTATTAACAAGAAAGAAATATGATTTAATAACCTCTATTCAGACCTTACAATTTATAAGAAACATCCGAAAGACTATTGCACATCTAGATAAAGCATTAAAACCAAACGGTTTACTCATATTTGCTGTTTTCAATCCACAGTTTGCCATAAACTGCATTAAAGAAAATGTACTGCTTGTTAATTTCGATTCTGATACACATCCAAAGGAGGGCTTTTTCTGTCTGGGAGATAAAATACGAATTCCAACATTCATACGTACAGCTAGCGAATATGAGAGGATGGTTACAGAAAGAGGCTATAAAAAGGTATTAGAAACTTATCCCCGTTTTACAAAAAAATTTCTTAAAAAGTATCCACTAAAGGTACCCCCAGACAAAATTGCCCCATCAAAAGACCCCGAATATATGATTCTGGGATTTGTAAAAAAGGTAAATAGGTAAAGAAAGCACAGTAGAAATATTGAATGTCATCTATAACCTTGATATAATAAGCCTAACTACTTTTTATAGTAGATGAATGACAGAGTGTCCTGAAACACAAACACATCCAGAGGGAGTGGATCTTATGCCTAACCAAATAAAAGTCACAGCTGAAAGAGCATTACCCGTTACTTTCTGCGGCGATGATAAGTGGACTGTTTCATCATTCACAGAAATACCACTAACCGACGTGCAAGCACGGTTTGTAATAAGTCCTTTTTGCCTTAACATACCATTGCATTCCCCAGGAGTAGATCCTGATATAATCGATTGGCAACCTATATGGGTAGAAGATAATCAAACGTTCTATTTAGCAGAATTTTAAACACTAGAATTCCGTTCTACAGTAAAACAACTAGATATAAAGACTTCATCCTGCTGAATAGAAGTACGAGGATAATGGAAACAGTTGAGAATTTTAAGACCGTTGGCCTTAATTTCTCCAAATTTGCTTGCATTGAGATCTTGAGATGAATTGGTAAAACCTTGTCGAAGTGACCTGCCATGAGCGAGCTTCGAGTTTACGAGAAGCGAGTCGAATGGAATATTCCCCTACTACGCCTAAACTTCTCGAGTTCTAACGTCCAATATACTCTCGAGGAGAAAAAGTGAAGATAGAAATTGGATAGTTGGAACTTTTTTACTTTTTCAATAATTATGTTATATTTTTATAAATATTAATTATAAAAAATTAAACATGCAGGAACCCGACACATCAACTACACCCCCTCAAGGTTTACCACAGGAACAAGCTCTTACACAACAACAACCTGTTCAAGAGAAGAAATCTAACAAAGTCTTAATAATAGCTGTGCTTGTTTTTACTTCCCTTCTATCTTGTGGTATTGGAGTTGGAGTCTATTGGTTCCTTACGAAAGATAAACAGGCCGAACCTGAACAAAAGAAAACGTGTTCGTACAATGATACTACTTACAATGATGGAGATACCTTTGATGCTGATGATGGTTGTAACCAGTGTTTATGTAATGACGGAGAAGTTACATGTACTTTGATGGCTTGTGAAAAAGAAGAAGCTGTAGAAGAAACAATTGAACCTATAGAGAGTTGGGAAACTTTTAAGAGTGTATTAGGTTATGAATTTAAGTACCCAAGTAAGTGGTCAATCGATACTTCTCAAGCATTAAAATCAACAGATGACTTTCAGACAGGAGAAAGTGAAACGATTATTGTTACCAGTCCAGAGGGATATGCATTCAAGATAATGAATACATATGAAACATACTTATATCGAACAGCTTGTTACTTTGAAGGAGTCGATGAACCAAAACTAGGTGAAGACCCGCCCGCACCATACTACAAAACAGGTAACTTCCCATATTACTATAATAATATGCTTACATTGAAGGATACAAAGACTTTTGAATATGGTGGTGAGAATGTCGTTCGAGGCTATGTGGAATCTATCGAATCAGCTTATGGTGGCTACACACTTGACCCAAATACCTTAGTTGTATGTGAAAAAGATAAAGATTATAATTTTTATCTACACACTATCGGAGGTCTTATCGTAAACTACACATCACCAACCGACAAACCTAGTGAAGATATTCTATCTGTCTTAGATAGGATTACTCAAACTGTAAAAAAACAAGACGATTATATGGGTACTTAATCAGAATGGAGAATAGTGGATAAAGTCGCCTGCCATGAGCTCTTGAGATGAGCTAGTCGAATCTTATTGTGGTGGCCTGCCATGAGCGAATTCCGCTATGCGGGACGAGCCGAATGGAGTATTCCCCTACTACGCCTAAACTTCTCGAGTTCTGACATCCAATATACTCTTGCGGCAAGAAATTGAGAATTGGCAATTGGATGGTTGGAACTTTCGTCCAAACCTGTTCCATTGTTTTAAGTTTATCTATAACTCTAAAACTCATGCAAGAAAAAAATCTATCCACTCCTCCATCACAGCAAGTTTCTTCTAAACTAAAAAATAGCAATATTCTATTAATTGTTGGAATTGTCATTGGGATAGTTACAATTCTCATTTGTGGATTTTGCTGTGTATACAGCTTATTTAGTACAAGTAGTAAAAATGATAAACCCTCTCCAAGTTTCGAGGAAATAATCTGCTGGGGATGTGAAGAAGAAGAAAGATATGAAAATTATATTATTGTTAAAGAAAAAATAGTAAAGGACTTATGTTCAAATAATGATAACCTATCTCAAGAAGATTATAATAGATTTTTTACCGAAGACTATAAAAAAGAACAAGACTACGAAGATATGAAACAGTATATTGACTATATCTTTCCCTCTACATTTCGCTGTTCAGTATTTGAAGCAACAAGTTATTCAGAACTGGAGAAAAAAAGTATTACATTTGTCATGAATGTACCAAATAGAGATTACGATGCCTCATTAAATTATCCAGCCGGAATGTCAGATAGCGGAACTGGATTCAACCTTGGAGTATCAATCTACTTTGTTAAAGATTCATCAGGTAATTGGAAAATCAGTGATATCAAATCAACAGAAAATTAGCCATGGAATATAGTGGATCATTCAGCAAGCTCATGACGCGTAATATTGTCCTTCAACATGCTCGGTTCGATAAACTCACCGCAGGCAGGACGAGATATCTTTATACAGCTATCTTCTATTTCACATCCAGATTTAGTACTCTGATTTTTTTGCTACGACTCCAACCTTTAATCTGCCCTTCTCTTTTCAATGCTTCTGACTTTGTTTTAAATTCTTCTGAATAGATTAATTTTGCTGGCAATTTACTTCTTACATACTTTGAGCCCTTGCCTTCGTTATGGTCTTTAACACGTTGCTTTAAATTAGTAGTGAAGCCTGTGTAGATTGAATTGTCAGAGCAAAGAAGAATGTAGATGTAGTACATAGTATTTGGATTATATAGTTCAGAAAAAGTAAAAGAAAGTAGAGTTTTGTTTTTGAATCGAATGGCCCTTCGACTTCGCTCAGGGCCACTTCTCCCGCATTATCAAGTCACCGTGCTCGCACTGAGCGAGCATGAGCAAAGCGAATGCGAGTCGAAGTGGAGACGGTGGGAATCGAACCCACGTCCAAAAAGTGAACTCTGAAAATCTCTACAAGCTTATCCGCTTTAGCTTTTAACGATAAATAACATAAAAAACGGCAAAAACACTATTTACCGAGTTCATTTGGTATATGGCTCTAAAGGAAAGAACTATACCTTTAGAGTTGTATCTTGACTAAGGTTCCGCCTAAGGTATCTCATCAAGAGAAAATACCATAGACCTATGCCATCCCGCTAAGCGGAATTAGGCATACGCAAAACTAAGCTTGGGAGCAAATACTTGCTCTGCAATAGCGTCAACTTTAGCCATGAGGCCGTTGAAACCATCCCTTAGCTTTGCTGAAAAGCTTTTAGCTTCGACGTTTATTCGTCATGCTGGTGTTGAATACCCAGCACTTGCAGTTTGATTAACGAATAACTGCTCGCGCAAAATTCGGCTTGCAATTTCAAAGAACTACTTCTTGTCAAAGCCGGTCGTCCCCGTTTTTAAAGAAGCATATAATTATATCATTTCCCGATATATTTTTCACTGTTTCATAAAGTTGATTTTTCCACTTGCAGTAAACAAATCTGCCTACTAAAATAGGTATAATAGTTGACTTATTTGACTATGGAACTACACCTGCTGCTGGCATTCGAATAGATTACGGCAAGTTGGAGCCAATATACCAAAAATATTATGAAACCCTGGACCAATTTTACCTCACTTTTGTTTTATTCTACTGTGTACATCACTTCTCAAATCACCCATTATGTTTAGCCATTATGCTCTACTTCTTAAGGCTTACCGGATTTTCTCTTTTTCACTTGACTTCAAAACGAATCCTTTTACTTTTATTTCCTAATGTTTTTGAGAATTTCATCCTTTTAACACTACTATTCTTAAAATTTAAAGGGTACCCTGACAACCTAGAGGTTATTTGGATTCTTTTACCGGCAACTATTCTCAAAATTCCGCAGGAAATAGCCAATCATGTAACTCCTTAAATTACTGATAGGATTACACGAAGAATCGTTTACTGGTATGCAAATTCTGTACGAAAAGTTATCGGCTTGCCTAAGATAAACTTTGCAACTTAGCTATATAAAAGGGAACTTGTATTACAACTTCCCTTTTTGTAAACTAAGTTTATGAAGAATGTGAAAATAAAAACCAAGGTAATAATTTTTCCCACGATAATAGCAACTACTCTAACATTACTACCTATCACCGTAATTCACGCCTCATCCGGCTGTGGAAGTCATATTGATAACGGTGACGGAACATGTACAGCAGTCTTTGACAATCCTTCTGAAGATGCAACTATTGAAAACCTTGATGGTTTAACCTTTACAAAAGAAACATCTACCGAATACCTAACAACAGGGATCATATACTTTATCGAAGGGTACCAGATAGATAGAGCCTATGCCGAGTGGGATATCTCAAGTATTCCAGATGGAGTTACAATTATCGATACGTTATTCCGTTATCATGGTCAGACCGATGGGGATGATAATTCACAGATCATCTCACTTATGAATTATCAACCTACAACACGCCCAGCCCAGGATCTCTATGATGATATTGAAACAGAACCCGCATATCTAAGTCTTTGGAATCCAGTTGTAGCTCCGAACCAGGAGGTTGATCTGGGAACAGACGCTGATAATGATGTGCAGTCACAACTTGCAAATGATTGGTTTGCTCTCGGATTTCTGAACGAAGAATCTACACAAGCAGAATACGATGAGATCCGATCTGAGGACAACACGGGAAACCCTACACCACCACCAACTCTTGTTGTAACCTATGAGGGCTATACACCATCAACCACTATGATAACTCAACTTCCAGAGACTTCTGAATCTAGTCAACTTTTTGAAAATATTTTTACTGGAATCATCCTCCTAACTATTGGTATGTATCTCCTGACTATTTTGATTGAACAATATTTCTCCTATAAAAAAAGAATTAGCAGCTAGAAATTATTTCTTTTTTCATTCTTAATTGTAAATTGATTATTGAAGATTAAAAATTATTACTTATCCTCTGGCAAAAACCAACCCATATACTTTATTTACTCCAGCTTCTTTGAGGATCTTAGAACACTCCTCAAGAGTCGCTCCAGTAGTCATCACATCATCAACGATCACAACTGTCCGACCATCTAACCATTCCCAGCCAGAGGCGGGTTCGCCTTTGGTGAAAACAATATTCTCTTCTAACATGAAAGCATCCTTTAGATTCTTCAATCTTTCCCTCCTCTTTAGCCCAACCTGTTTCCTAGTATTTTTAATTCTTTTTAATAGTTCCTTACAATCTACTTTCCAATATTCAGCAAGTTTTTTCGCAATTAGCTCTGACTGATTAAAACCACGCCAGCGTTTTCGCCATGGATTCAATGGTATAAATGTAATAATACTCCTCTTTATAACCTTTCGAAAGTTAACAGCAACACTGCAACTGCATGCTCTCCCGTACGCCCTGTTTATCACCTCTACTAAATCATCAACCATCGCAAAGTAAAACTCATACTTAATGTCACCAATAAAGTCCTCGATAAATTTCGAATACTTCGCTACCACAAAAACACCATCAAGATTTGTTTCAGACTTACACTCCTCATGCACCATACAACTCTTAATTCTTAATTTTACATTTTTAATTTTCTTCTTACACACATGACAACTTTGAACCTTTACAAACTCTATCTTCTTTCGCATACAACTTTCACACAGATATGCTCCTATTTCCCCGCATCCTTCGCAAACTTTTGGGAATAAAAGGTCTTCAACTTTTTTAAAAAATGTCCGAATCATTTTTCTAGTATTTTTTATCTTTTGTATTTCGGACAATCTATAGTATAATTCAACGTCTTTGTCCAGAGTATGCTCATAAATATGGAATTAGAAATATTTGCACACAATCGAGTAGAATTCACACAAGGGACCGAACAGCCCAACCTATCTGTTTGTGAAGGGGTCACAACAGTTGACCAAGCGCTGGATGTGGCCCTACAACTTTCTTTACAACTAAGAGGGTGTCAAGTTCACGATTCAATATTTCCTCAACATACAGTTCAAGCAGCTGGAGCCTTGGCTTTCGGATTAAATATAACATTAGTTTATGATATCGATACCCCATTGAGTCCAAAGAAATCCCAGCAAGCAAGCTTGGAAATCGGAAAGCATGAAAGTGCCCAAGTGGGGCTTGCACTTACCCATCTACGATACGCTTCAGCCATAACTTTAACAAGCAGAAAAATAGAGTACGACTGGGATGGCGGGATCTGGAAACAAGATATTACTCAAATGCTTGCTCAGGGTACTCAACTTGAACCACAAAATATACTTTTACACTCTCTGCCAGATGACAATCCAACTGCTTTGGTTCAAGCCCTTGAATTTCAAACTTCCCGCCTCGGTATTTTCGGGGCTGCAAAGGATACAAAAACACGTGCATTTGAAGTACTACTTGGACATCAGGGAGCAAAAGAATTCTTAAAAGGAGAATCTCAAAGACGAAAAGGATTACTTGACCTAGATCAACAATGGGGAAACCTTTACCCCGCAATGTTAGCAATCGCACAGCATAAATGTTCTACAAGCAATAGTATCCTAGTAGTAATTGATGATACCGCAATGAGAGAGGCAACATTCCAAATTGCAAAAATTGCTGAAGGTCACGTGATATATATATCAATGGAAGGAGACGGTCTTGGAAGTGTTAAACAATTTGGCAAATCACTTTTGGCAATTGGCGGTTATGCATTAAGACAAAGAGGTATAAGACCACTACATAGAAACATTCGAAGTACTGATTCAGCGTATTAGCTATTTTTAAATACTCCTTTTTTCTGCTATAATGAGATTATCAAAAGAATATTAAAGACACTTGATTCCGGCTTTCCCCACACACTGAGAGGGAGAAACGTCACCGGGAAACGTCGTAGGAAGAAATTTCCGTAGTAACAGAATTTTTAGTGTCCTCATAGAAAAAGTAGAACCTACCGTGTAAGCCCGTTAAAGCTTCATACTTCGCCAAAGATTCGCATGCCAAGGCGCAGTATATGAGAGATTAATCATAAGATTGATCTAAATTAAGGTGGTACCGTGTTGATTTTTTTCAAACACCCTTGTTTTAATATTGATTCGGATATTAAGACAAAGGTGTTTTTTATTTATTAATTTTAGGTCAATGAGGTTGCTTATTATAAAACATGGGAAAACTGATTATAATCTTGAAGGGAAACGTCAGGGAAGAACCGATCTTCCACTATGTGATGAAGGGAAAAAGCAAGTTAAAGAATTTAAGGGAAAAATCAAGGGAAAATTTAGTCATGTTATCTCTTCTCCAATGAAACGAGCTCTTGAAACTGCTCAGTTACTATTTCCAGACAAAACTATCCAAACTCACGAATTGCTAATCGAATACGACTTCGGAGAATTGGAGGGAGTTACATTCTCTACTCCACTCTCGCAGTTCCCAAATAATAAAGTCGAAGAATATAACGGAATAAAATTTCTGATACCAAACGAAGGTGAAACATTTAAAAGCATTGTAGGTAGATGTGAAAAATTTATTAAATATTTAAAAGAAAATTTTAAAGAAAACGATAAAATTGCAATTATTACTCACTCGACAAATCTAGAGATTCTTAAGGCACTAATGGAAGGCAAAGCTTGGTATACATATCTTGCACAAGCAAAGCAATTCCATGGCTTTGTAAAAGTAAAAATATAATATCCTTATTTAACAATTTAACTATATACAAAATGAGTTCACCGAAAAATAAAACCTTAGATTTACCAAAGGGTCCATACAATACAATCCAAACCGAAGAAGAAATTCTGGAATTTTGGAAAAAGGGGAAATATTTTAAGCCTGAATTTCATGCCAAAAAAGGTCTTCAAACAAAAGCAGAGAACGACGGGCGACAAACATTCTGCATCATCTGCCCTCCTCCAAACGCAAATGCAAGACCTCACCTTGGTAATCTTTCCGGCTATTCTTACCAGGACCTCATGGGTAGATTCAATAGGATGCTTGGCAAAAAAACACTTTTGTTACCAGGAAAGGATCACGCCGGAATTCAGTCGGAAGTTGTATTTGAAAGAGATGTTTTAAAAAAACAGGGTAAGAACAAGCTGGATTTGGGACGTGAAGAATTTTACAAACAGTGTTATAAGTTTTGCCTTGAATGCGCCAAGATGGCAAGATCTGATGAAGAACGTGTAGGTCTTTCGGCAGATTTTGATCGGGACATCTTCACCCTAGATCCAGATATTGTAAAAATCATTCTTGAAACTTTTGTAAAATTATATAAAGACAAACAGATCTATAAAGGTATACGAATCACAAACTGGTGCCCCAAATGCCAAACAGCTCTTGCAGATATAGACTGTGAGCGAAAGGGACGGAAGGCAGAATTGACATACATCAAATATCCACTACATAAATCTCGTACGGCCGGGATATATTCCGGTCCATCAATAACCATAGCGACCACCCGTCCTGAAACCATGCTTGCTGATACAGCTGTTGCAGTAAATCCAAAAGATAAACGCTACAAGGACTTAATTGGCAAGACTGTAATCCTGCCTCTAGTAGAAAGAGAGATTCCAATAATTACTGATCCGCAGGTCGATATGGAATTCGGAACCGGAGCTCTAAAGATCACGCCGGCCCATGCGCCTGAAGACTACGACATCATGCTCAGGTGGAATGAAGAAAATCCGGATAAAAAAATTGACTATATCAACGTCATCTGGAAAGACTCAAAACTTTACGGCCCGGTCGGTAAATACAAAAGTATGACCGTGGAACAGGCAAAAACGGCAGTGACTAAAGATCTCCGGTTACTAGGTCTGATCGAAAAGACCGAGGAAATTGAACAAAACGTTTCCATCTGCGAACGCTGCAAGGAAGTTATCGAACCAATTATGTCATCCCAATGGTATGTCAAAGTAGATAAAATAAAAAAGGAAGCCATAGATGTCGTAAAGACGGGAAGGATAAAAATTCATCCAAAATATATGGGGAAGAGATACTTTCAATGGATGAAAGATCTTCGAGACTGGCCAATTTCCCGCTCGCTTTGGTGGGGCTATAGAATACCTGCGTGGTACAAAGGTAAGAGAGAAGAATATGTAAACAATGAAGGAAAAATAGAAGAGAAAATCGGCAAGAAATCATTGAATGACGAATTGATTAAAGTCCAACTCGACTCACCAGGCGATGGCTGGATCCAAGATGATGATGTTCTCGATACTTGGTTTTCATCAGGCCAATGGCCATATGCGACTTTAATGAAAGAGAATCTGATGGATATCTTCTACCCTACTGATGTAATGGAAACAATGTATGATATCCTAGAATGGTGGGTATCCCGCATGATCATGCTTGGACTTTATAAAACCGGGAAAATTCCTTTTAAAGACGTTTATCTACACGGAATGCTCCTGGCACCGGATGGAGCTAAAATGAGCAAATCTAAGGGCAATGTTATCTCTATGGATGATATTGTTGCTGAACATGGAGCAGATACACTGAGACTCTTTTACTATATCGCAGGAAAAGCGGGAAGCTCCTATCGGTTCGACTGGGAAAGGATGAAGTTCAATAGAAACTTCCTAAACAAGATATGGAATGCCAGTAAGTTTGTACTGATGAATATCAAGAAAAAGGATAAGAATATTTTTGAAAAGAATCCAAGGGGTCTAGAATTCCAAAAGGGTGACAAGAAGATGCTTAAAGACCTGAATAAAACAATACAGGAGGTAACAAGGAATATAGAAAGGTTTAAGTTCAATTTAGCAATTGATACACTTGCTGATTCATTTTGGCACACGTATTGTGATGAGTATCTTGAGTATTCGAAAGAATTTGTCTATGCAGAGGAAGGAGATCCATCAGGAACTATCTGGACTTTGTGGAAGTGCCTGAAAACTTATATGGAACTTATGCACCCATTTGTTCCATTTATCACAGAAAAAATTTGGCAACAGATACCAAAGAGCGAAGACGAACCAGAGACAATAATGTATGCCAAGTGGCCGGAAGGAATTATCTCGTAGGGAATTGACAGGTCAATTCTTCGTAGGTTTAAATTGCAGGTATCATTAACCTACTTCATCTCACGATTACTAGGCGACAAAAACAATCCAGCTAGTACAACTATACCAGCAAGAACAAAAAGCGTCAGGTCCATATCATAATCGGCAAACCAACCAAAGAGCGGATTTAGAATGGTCAATGCTAGACGCCTCACCATAGAAATAAATGACAAGGTTGTAGCACGCTCACCGCTTTTAATGTGAATATTCAAGAATCCAGAGAAAATCTCTCTAAACTTTAATCCTATGCCCCCCGCAAGAATTACAAATACGAGAACCCCAATATTTGAATTTAAAAATATTGGTGCTAAGAAGCCTAGTACGATAAAAGCTGCACTTAGCCTTACCCAGAAGGACTTGTTTTTAGCTCCACTTATGACATTCACGAGTATATATGCTAGAACTATCTCACTTACAAGCAGAGCAATTCTATAAAAGCCGAAGTACTTCTCATCTACGTTTACCTCTTGCAGTAAAGTCTGGTAGAACCAGAGCACAAAGTAAGTTGAAGCAGTAATAAAAGTTACATAAACAACCAATTTCTTTAGTACATTATTCTTCTTAATTGTCTGCACTGCTCTTTTGAAAGTCGTCTTATAATCAGGGATAAATTCTTCCTTAGGTTTTATATTTGGCTCTTTTACGAACAACAGTATAAGTATAAATACCAAAGCTGAAGTAATGGCGCCAAGTTGAAATAACTGATTGACTTTAAAATATTCTATCAGTATACCGGAAAAAGCCGATGCAACAAGCATGCCAATCATGTGCAGATTAGATCTAAAAGTTTCTACTTTTCCGAAATCCTTTTCAACACCTGCCTGCTTCATAGTATCGTAAAGCAGAGCTTCTTCAGCACCAGAATTAAAAGCCACTCCAACGGCGAAGAGAAATTCTCCAAGCAGAAATACCCGAAAGTCCGGAAAACTACCATAAATAATTGGGCCTATGGTTAAGAATAAAAAGCCTGTTAGAACAGAGAATTTTCGTCCTTTGATATCACCAATAAGCCCTGTTGGAATCTCAAGCAAGAATATAAGCAGTGTAAACCAGCTTTGAAGCAACTGTGTCTGGAATTGGCTAAGCCCTCCCCAGTCCTTAAAAAAGGGAATTAGAAAAGCTCCAATGAATTCTATACCTGTGATGAATGAGGCGAGGCATAAGATATATACTTCTTTTGGATATTTTTTGAACAATTTCATGAAAATAAACGGATAATTTAAAGAGTCCAATTCTAGCAAGCAGCAAAACTTACGTACTAACGAGGTAAACTAAGCGCCATTATAGCACGGCAGGTCAAGGGAATTTGCCTATCAGTCCCCCTGTACCAAGAAAGGTACAGGAGGATTTGGCCCATGAAATGGGCAATTCCACTACTCTACCCATCTGCACCTGAAAATGTACGCGAGGCAAAACCTCACGAACTAAAGGGTATGCCTTGGAATTGATAAAAGGTGCCCCCCGAACTTAACGTAGTTCGGGGTTCTGATAAGCAATATTATTATACATCAAACCTTTAGCCCTTGAAATCCAAGAAACACAACTAACTAATCCCATCTTCTTTATAGTCGAGTGCGGAATCTTTCTCCTATCCTTTAGTCTCATTCTTTTTGTAATGCAGAGTCGAAGCCGATCTTCTATCCACATATCAATCTCCTTCAGCTCGTCAAAATCATTAACTCTACAAAAGTACTTACTCCAGCTTGTCTTCTTTCTTGTCGAGAAAAAGTAGTTAATCTGCTTTATTAGCCTCTCAATATCCTTACTACTTTCATAATTCTTTATATTAACTTCATGGAACTTTCTTTTCATTGTTAACCGTTTGATCTTCCTTTTTAGTTTATGAATTGTAAACTCAGAAAGTCCAATTCTCAACTCTTTGCCAATACTGAATCTGTATCCCAAGAAGCTAAATGTATCTCCAAACGAAACAAATTTTGTCTTTGAAGGTTTGAGCTTCAAGTCTAACTTTGACCCCTCATTCTCTATGAAACTTCTGGCCTCACCATCTTTAAAGGTTGCTTGGGAAATAACTATAAAGTCATCTGCATACCTCAGGTAATTATCAAGGCATTGTGAAACAGCTTCGTCAAATCCTTTCAAATAAACATTCAAGAGAAAATTTGTAATAGGCATTCCTTTTGGAAGAAATTCTACACTCGATAAGGAGCAAAAGAAGGCATCAAAGATATTGATTACTTTTGGATACTTATTCATAAGTTTATGTACTTTATTTTTAAGAATTTGCAGGTTAACACTCTGATGAAAATTCTCAAAATCCGACCTGATTATCGTTCGTCCTTTTACGCATCTTAGAGTACGGATTAGTTGAGAAACCCCTTTAAATATAGAGCTCCCCTTTCTATAAGAGAAAACATTTTCAGAGAGTTTATCATCAAAAAAAGGCTGGATAATATTTATAATAGCTCTTTGAACTACTCTATCCGGGAAATTGCTTGTATAAACAAAACGTTTTTCCTTTGTATCAAATCTTTTTATTTCCTTCTTTTTTGGAATGCTAAACTTATATTTCCCCTCGAGAAGTTCAGTATGCATTTCTTCTAGATTTCTTCTCCTATCAGCTAAGAATTCCTGAACCTCTTCATCATTCTCTAAATTCCTTCTACTCAGATAATATTCCAAGGCTTTTTCGAGATTAGTCATTGAGGAAATTCTATTTATCAAGGGTTTTGAATATTCTTGCCACCTTTCGTGCCAACCATAATATTCCCTCACTAAACTTTTCAAACCAAGATCCTTGAAGAACTCATTTTTGAATTTTCGGTAATTTTTCTTACTCCAGCTTCCTGTTAGCTTTTGTCTAAGTTTTTCTCTAAGCCATATATCCAATTCTCTAAACTGTTTTGAGAAAGAAACCCTTGCAAAATATCTCGTCCAACCTTTCAGCCCTGTTCCACAAATAAGCCTATTTAAGTCTTCAATCAATTGGATAAGCTTTACCCTGCTCTTCTCATCTAGTGCCGCTGTATTTCTAATTTTTACCATCTTCCTTTTTCTGATAAGAAGTTTCACCTTTGTTTGAAACTTCTTAATTGATTTCTTCCGAATGTAAATGTTCCCGTCCCTGAATTCATACCCCAGATATTCAAAACCTTCGCCCGGTTTGATTAAATGAAGTTTATCTTCATTTATCTTTAAGGAATACTTCTTCAATTCTGAACGAATGAGACTCACTATCCCCTCTGCTTTTATCCTTTCCCTAACAATTATAAAAATGTCATCGGCATACCTCGCATAAAAAATCACTTTTTTCTGAACCAAACGATCAAACGGCATTAAGTAAATATTTGATAAAAGTGCAGCCAGGTGGCTTCCTATAGGTATTCCTTTCCTAGTTTGAGTAACACGTCCCTTCGATACTCTTTTTGCATTTATATAACTTACTATTATTTTTTTAAGACTCGAGTCACTACCCAAAAGTTCATCAATTTGAGATTCTAGAATTCTTCTATTTATCTGATTAAAATAATCTTCAACATCAAGTTTCACGGCTGAGAATTTTTTATCCTTGTGAAACTTATATACTTTTCGAACCAGCTGATGTACATTGTAATGAGATCCTCTGATTCTGCCGGAATACAGCCCCTTAGGAAAAACCGACTGCATTCTTTTATTCAGAATCTGATTAATTGCTATTTGGACAATTACATCATGCAAGCAACCCTGGCAAAGGACAAGATACTTTTTGTGGTTTTTGGGTATTCGTCGCTCAAGAAATGGGGAAAATTTATACTTACCTCCTAACAATTCTTTACGAATCTTTATTAATCTTTGATCTCTCACCTTCAATAGGTCCTCAAACCTCTCTTTATCATATCCAACAGGGAACTTATCAACAAGATCTGAGTAATATTTCTTCTTTAGTTTATTCACCGCCCGATTTAGATTCTTTGTCGAAAAGATCTGCTCCTCTAGCTTTTGTACTTTGGATAATTTCTTCAGCATTTAGAATTTGCCTGCCTGCGCAGGCAGGTTTGGATTTTGAATTTAGTATTTAGAGTTTTTTATGAGACTACTTCTGTGCAAGCAACAAAAAATTATACTGACAGCGTCCATGCTCAAAGACTTCCCTACGGAACAAAGCCATCAGCTGAATCCAGTAAGCATCCCCCATTTGCTCTTGGCTCCGGAAGGCAAGCCCAAATAGTAAACGTTTTTGAAAGGCCTGCCTTCCGGAGCTTTAGCGAAGGAAGGTAGAAGTAGCCTCAATCAAATTCTATCACTTTGCAACACCAAAGGTAAAAGGCACAAGGTAAAGAGTAAGAGGTATGAAGTAGTAATTTAGCTATCTAGCTATCCCCACCCAAGGTGGACTAGCAACCATCCGATAATACAACATTACAACAATGAATTAATTATCCGATTGAAAATTAAAAATGAAGAATGAAAAATGAACGATAAAACAAAATAACAATATAACTATTTCCCTAAATTATAAAACTCCATCGCATTCCTCTTCGTAACCTCAGCAACTTCACTAGTTTCAACACTTACAATCTCGGCCATTTTGTTAACAACATATCGCACATCGGCAGGTTCACATACCTGCCCTCGTATCTTTTGCGGTGCGCAATAAGGAGCATCTGTTTCGGCTAGGACCTGATCTCTATATCTGTTCCACCCGAGTTCAAATATTTCCCGAATATTTCCCGCATTTGGATATGTAAGAATTCCATTAAACGAGATATGATACCCAGCTTCAAAAACGTTTTTAGCCACTCGCTTTTCTCCTGTGAAACAATGGAACAGAGCTTTCAGCCTACAGCCTTCGGCCTTCAGCTTAGCATTTATTTCATCAAGTACTTCCCTTTCAGCCCCTCTGCTATGCACTACAAGTGGTAATCTCGATTCATTTGCCAACTCAATCTGCTTTTCGAATAAAGTAACTTGCAACTTCTTAATCTCATTTTTTTTCTTCGAACTGAGCTGTAAGCTGTTAGCTGCTAGCTGTTCGCTTTTATCAATCCAATAATAGTCCAGCCCGCACTCCCCTATCGCACCGATACTCTCTTTATTATCAGAACATATTTGCCTTAATTCCTTTATCCATCCATCTATATCTGCTTTTTTCTTATAAATATCTGATCCGGGAATTAAAAGTTCTGGGTGTAATCCAATTGTCGGGATAATGAACTCAGGATACCGTGAAGAAAACTTTAGAACTGCCCTTGAAGTCTCGATATCTACGGAAGCATCGACAGTTTTCACAACATTAGCTTCTATAGCTCTTTGAATTACTTCTCGAATATCCTTGTACTTCTTTGGAGAAGAAGCAATATGTGCATGGGAATCAAAATACATAAATCTAAAGAGTAACTAATCTGGAGTTAAATATTCTTTTTAATTTGTCGAAGATCCTGTTAACGAGAGCTTTTTTTGCCTTATCATGAACCTCCCTGTATGTTTTGATCGTCTCTTCATATATTGCTACAGTTTTTTTGGAAGTTTCAACAACATCAAACTTCCTAGACCTTTTGATAGCTTCTTTTGACATACCTTTGTAGAGTGCCAAATTACCTGTTACTTTCTGAACCGCCTCAGAGAATAAACGCGCATTCGCTCTTTTCATTATTAAGCCCGTTTTACCATTCTTAACTGCATGCAGACTTCCAAGATTCCTGAGGGTAATAATTGGTAAAGCAGCCGCCATCGCTTCTACATAAACTAACGGTTGAGCCTCAATAGAAGAAGGCAACGTAAATATATCGGCGTCTCGATAATACTTGTGAATCTCTTCGTGAGGTACTCTTCCTATAAAGTCAACATTTTCAATTCCTAGTCTTTTTGCAAGTTTCTTCACATGATTGTCTTCTCCGCCTTCCCCAATAAGTAGAAGTTTATATTCGTTTTTATCTAAATACCTCATCATATCAACGAGAAGTTTCACATTCTTTCTTTTATCAGCCGAGGAAACACATAGTATCTTACAGGGTTTTGAAATTTTAGTTCTTGGCTTGTATAGGAATTGCTCCAAATCTGTCCCTGTCGGCTGGACCACCACCCTTGGCTTTATCTTTTCTCTCTTCAAATATTCTTCAATATTCTTATTCAGAGCTATCACAACATCACAAAGGTTAATGTATAGTTTAATCCACCTCATAACAATAGGTGCCATAAAATAACGAAGATACCAGGGGAAAACCGACTTCAAAAATGCCCTAAATTCATTATGAGCTGTATAAACAATCGGTATATTCTTTTCAAATGCATATTTTATTCCAGCTAGACAAACAAGATCTGCCCCATGAGAATGAACAATATCTGGCTTGAATTTATCTATCTCCTTAAAGACTGTTGGGTCAATGATATCGGGAAGTGCCCACACCCCAAGTGGACTTCTGTAAGAATATGGCGTTTCACGTTCCTCTCCTTGCGATGAAGGACACACAAGAATAACTTTATGACCTAACTTTTCAAGTCCTCTTCTTAAGTTATCCGCAGCTATGTAATAACCTGTTAATCTCTTCTTTGTTACACCAACAAAAAGTACTACTCGCATTTTTTCCTTTATTAATTTAGACTCTACTTCATTTTCTCTCGTTCCCTCTCTACAAGCTCGAAATCCAGCTTTTCAAAAAGAACATCTATCTTGCCAAGAGAAGTCCCTGCTTTTACCTCTTCCATTCTCCAATTATCCTCTTCCACTTTGCAAACTACATTCGCTTGACCCAACATTGCAGATATCTTCTCAGAAGTACCTGGTAGAAAAGGTGACAAAAGAACTCTAAGTGCAGCTATAATCTGAACACAGTTATATAAGATATTCTCCGCTTCTTTCTCGTCTTCCTTCACCACCTTCCAGACCGCCTTTTTATCAAAGTATCTATTCGCAAAAGCTACTAATCTAAACAATCTCTCGAGTGCTTCTACAAGCTTCACCTTTTCAAATAATTCCTCACAATCACAAAACGCAGCCCTGATTTCGAATTTAACTTCATTTTCCAGTTTTCCCTCAGGAACCTTTGCATTAAAACGACTTTGTATAAAACTTAAAGATCTGTGGACAAAATTACCAAGATTAGCCACCAATTCATTATTCACTGCATCTGTAAAACCCTTCCAAGTAAAGTTTCCTTCCTTATTTTCTGGCAAATTAGCAATAATATAATACCTTACCAGATCTACACCGTATCTTTTTGCAATTCTAGCAGAATCAATCGTCCAGCCGCGGCTTTTACTAAACTTTTTGTTCTCATAATTCATAAACTTATTGACCACAACGTCAGTCGGTAAGTTATAACCTTTCCCCGTACCCATGAGTTGAACAGGCCACATCAACGTATGAAACACAAGGTTATCTTGTCCCATGAAATAATAATGCTTCGCAGTTTTATTCAGCCAGTATTCTTTCCAGCCCTTTTTTTGTCCCTTGTCAAAGTTGAAAATTATATCCTGTTCGCCCCCTGAAAGTTGACCATTTACTCGAAGACTCCATTCTATTGCTCCCGAAAGATATCCTATAACAGCCTCAAACCAAACATATATTCTTTTACCTTTAAAATTACTAAGATGCTTTTCCTTTGGAAGCTTCTCTATCTCTTCTATGGGCAACTCAATCCCCCAATCTAGATCTCGAGTAATAGCCCGCTTCTCTAGACCTTCCCGCAACCACCCCTCTGCTTCTGCCAGTACCCATTTTTTCCATATTTTCTTCCTGGACTCAAGGTATGAACTCAGCTTCTTCTCAAACTTCTTAAAGTCTAGAAAATAATGTTCGGTATCTTTTAGCTCCACCTTTGATTTTGTCAGTTTACTAATAGGATTAATGAGCTCTCCATCCGAAAGCCACCTCCCGCAAGCCTCACACTGATCACTTCGCTGTTCTTTTGCACTACAATGGGGGCATGTACCTTCCACGTATCTATCTGGTAAGAATTTGCCATCCTCCATCGAATAGTACTGTTTCATCGTATCCTTCACGATGTAATTGTTTTTGAGCAAGTCTAAGAATAACTCCTGGACAACCCTCCTGTGATTTTCTGTATTTGTTTTTGTATATATATTGTAACTTAAGTCATATAGTCGGAAAAGCTCTAAGTCCAATTTATGGTATTTTTCGACTACCTCCCTTGGGGATATGCCTTCTTTATCAGCCTGAACAGTTATCGGCGTTCCATGACAATCTGATCCTGATACCATCAAGACTTCATGCCCATGAAGTCTTTTAAAGCGGGCAAATATATCTGCTGGAAGCAAATATCCCGCAAGATGCCCCACATGTATATCTCCATTTACATATGGCCAAGCAACTGCTACAAGAACCTGCATACGTTTATTTTCATAAGTAATGTGGCTTATTTATATACTAACACCTGCTTAAAATCAACGCCAATGCCCAATAGCTCTCAGCTTATAGCTATCTGACTATCTAGCTATCTAACTATGTCCAGCCAAAGGCTGGTCCGCCTTGGACGGAAACTATTTTACTACTTCACCATTTGACTGTTTCTCTGCTTCCTGCTCTAGATCTTCAGTCTGCTTCCTCCCTCCTTCCATCCCACTCAAACTCATTGACAAAGCTTCTATAAGTAATGATAAAACAATAACAAGAAGCACAATATGCATCTCCCCTAAACCAAATATCTTGAGCCAAGCAATGCTCACAAAGGTAATGCTAACCAAAAAACCTCTTCTTAAAGAAAGGAAAAGTCTCGGCCTCTCGTAAAACTTTCTAAAGAAAAATTTGTCAATTGTCTGGTGAACAAAAGAGATCAGTGTAGTTACAGAGATTATGAGAGTTATCGATACAATTACAAGATTTTTGACATCAAGAACCTTATCGCTTGTGTATGGTATAAGTGCAAAATTAATGAGGTAATAAAAAACTCCGCTAAAAAATATTGATATGATAAGTGAGTATAGTATCTGCATAACTACTCATGAAAAATCAATTCATTATAACAACCTAATCGAAGAAAATCACTAGAATATAATAATGAATTACCAATAATCAATAACCAGACACTTCTTTCCTGCAATAGTCTATTTTATTCTTACAGTTTAGAATTGGGTTACTACCATATTATCCTATATTTTTTTGCAATCCTTGACAGATTTAGTATAATTCCTCATATATAATTTTAAAATCGATAAAAATGGCATCAAAAAAGGAGAAAAAACAAGAGGCCCAAACAATAAGCATAAAGGTTGAATGGATAGCTATGGCAGTACTTTTTATTATTTTAGCTCTGAGTATCTTCACGCAAGGATTTTCAAAACTCCCTTTTAATTTGAAATCACCCTTTAGTAACTTGGGAAATGATGAAATGAGTGAAGACGAAGTAAAAGAACGCGTTACAAAATATATTAACGAAGAACTACTTCAAGGCCAAAATGCCGCATCAATTACAGAGATTATTAAAGATGAAGATAGCGGCCTTTACAAGATCAAACTCGACATCGGCGGACAGGAATATGAATCTTTTGTGTCAATGGACGGGAAATATCTTTATACCGAACGAATTGAGATAAAGCTCTCAGATGAAGTAGCCGAAGATTATCCAAAGAAAGATTCTCCTGATGTCCTCCTATTTACGATGTCATATTGTCCTTACGGAAACCAAGCAGAGGATTTTGTGAAACCAGTAGATGATCTACTTGGAGATAACATCAGCTTTGAACCTCACTATGTTATTTATGGTTCAGCACAAGGCTACCAGGGAGAAGAATATTGTCTCGATAGTGAGAACAAATACTGCTCTATGCACGGCATTCAGGAGCTAAATCAAGACGTAAGGGAAATTTGTACATGGAAGTACCAGCAGGATAAGTACTGGGATTTTGTACTAGCTGCAAATGAAAAATGCGATTATAAAAACGTAGATGAATGCTGGGAACAAGTTGCCGAAGATGTTGGAGTTGATACTGATAAGATAAAGTCATGTCAATCAAATGAAGCTACAGACCTGCTTGCAGAAGAAGTTAGACTAAATGAAGAATATAGCGTAACAGGCTCTCCTGCTCTTTTTATAAACGGCAAAAAGTATGAAGGCCAAAGAGTAGCAGAGAATTTTAAACAGGCAATTTGTGCTGCATTTAATAATCAACCAGGAAGCTGCTCAGAGACTTTAGACGAGTCAGGAAGTGCACCATCTGGAAGCTGTAACTAAGGTCGAAGAATATGGCAGAAGTTCAAGTAGAAAGAACTGAAATTTTGCGTGACAGCGACTTCGGCATAAAGGGAGTCGATCATAGATACCTTCTTTATGCCTTAGGTACTGGTAAATTTCCACTTACCCCCTGCCCTATTCAACCAACATTACTTAAGTTCTCATATTATGCCCCAACAGACATTGGACTCAACTATGCAATACTGAGTGCCAGATACTACGCAAGGCAACTTAGGATTAGAGAAGAACTTCCAGGGTTAGCAAACGATCTTGATTCTGAACATATAATCGATAATATAGTACCACCTGGATTAACGCCGGAAAGCGCAGCAACCCTACAACGTATTTACGAAACTTCAAGCGGTATACTAGTAGTTTTAAACTCAACTCGAGTTCAAGAACTGTCTCCTAAGATAGAAGAAAACCCCGAAGTTGCAGAGTTGGACGGAAAATACTTAATACTACCTGGAGAAAGCACAATTACTACAACAATTATTGACAGACTGATTTGTATAGGAACTGATGATTATGAAAGAGTTAGACATATTGAAGAATTCCCGGTTACTCTGCATGATATTTCTAGGATGGTTCTAAAACACTGAAAAAATAATACATTCATATTTTTTGACGTTGTTTTATTTCTTGCTCTACCAAAGGCCCAATTCCTCTTTAAGCACCCTCAGTTGCTCAGCTTCACGCCAACGTATTCCAGCCTCTCCTTCTGCAGACTCACAAGATAGCATTGCTTCTGATACTCGCCTAAGTAAATCCGCTCTTACAGCAACATCTCTTGGGTTTTCTGATAATCCTGGCGTTTGAAGTAAAGCATTTAAACCTCTTAACTGCTCATAACCCATTCGACCAATCTCTGCACCCATTGCTTCCCAGTTAGGTTCGCTACTGGGAATATCAGGTGTTTTATCTTGTGGTACTTCATTCATCATAAATAATGAAAACGATCTTAGTTAAGACAAGTCTATATTACAACTATATACTTCGTTTCGAGCCGTACTTTTATCTCTTAATATATTAAACGCAGTTTGGAAAAAATTGATTACACAGAAGGCAATCTGCAATTCCCAGTCTGCTTTCTGTTTAAACTTAAGAGAATGTTTATAACAGGCAGTAATTTACTTCCTCCTTAAATAAAACTCCTTAGGAATATCTTCAGTCCCCTTCACATCAGTCTCCCCGAAATTGCTGGCATACTTTTCGTTTAACTCAATCATTGCACCTTTAAATTCTCCACGCATAAGTTCAGATCCTACCCTATCTACTTCTAAAGCATTTTTCCCACCGATTATGACACCCCAGTTCCGATATGGTACAGTAGTATTGGTATCAAAGTCCATTTCACATGCAGTAAAAACACCATCCACTACAAAGTTCATGTTAAAAAGAGACCCATAAATCTTATGCATATCAATGATAGCGTCCGCTAAATATTTATCCTCGTCTTTGTGATATTTGGGAGCTCTTGTAGGATCCGGAATCATCCCAAACATATTCTTAATTGATAAAGATAGGCCATATCCCGTATCAAGCTTTGCTTTAGCAAAGCTAATGAAATCTGCACCTTTAAGATCGGATATCTCCTTAGGAACGTAAGAATAAAATTCTTCATGTACCACGGGTGTAAGATCTCGCTCGACTATTTTTTTAACATCTTCTTTCGGAGCTGTATCCTTCTGCCATACAGCATTTGTAACGTTTATATACCTTGCATTGTGCTTCTCCATTAAACTGTCAAAACCTTCTTTTTTCAAGAACCATTTATCCTGTTTTTTAAAAAAATTCCAATGTTTTCTCCCATTTTCTAAAGTTGCCTCCTCAGAAGAGAAATAGTCTTCTTTTACCCCCTGCTTACACATCTTATCAGTCCTCCAAAAAGTATAGCTCTCAACAAAATACACATTCTTACCTAATGATGACAAGAACATATCAAGTACCTTCATATCAGTATGACTGCAATCTAAGCCGTCAACCCAGTTAGGTTTTATAATAACTGAATCACTTTTGATATGGAGTGATTCAATGAATTCGTCCATATCATGGCTGTCATTAACCTTTGCTAAGATTGTTGTTCCAGATTTATGAATCATGTTGCCTAAAGCTTGGATGCGACTAAAGTTCTATTTCGCAGCCCCGACCTTCTTATAAACCATAATATAATATATTAGAGCTCCAATCCAGCTTGTTAGAAGGACAATTAGAAGCCATAGTACTTTCTGATCTTTGCTACCTTCGGGGAACTTTTCTTCATCGCGTCGTATGACATCAACAAGCATAAAAACCCAGAAAACAAGACCAACCATACTGAGCATCATTATCACAACCCACATTAAACCAAAGCCACAATAAAAACTGCTGAAAAGACACGAAAAAGGAGCCATTACAAGTGAGCCTAAGGAATCTTCCATGACATAAGAATAATATTTAAACTGTGCAATTCTATCATCTTTAGAGATTTTTTACATTATCTCTACAAAAGTATATATAAAATTCTCTTACTTACTGTGATTAAAGCCTTGTATTAAAATTTCTACACTGACAATACATTGTCATCTACTATAGATATATATAGAACTTGTCAATCATGTATCGTATTAATCGCCACCCATTACTGCTCAAGCAAGAGACGCAATTCAAAAAAATACAAATAGTAACCGGTACGCCAAGTAAAATTTAAAATACGAAGTTAATAGGTAGTTGCCTATCCTACCCTTATGTATAACTATATGCTACTCAAAGTAGACTTATATAGAGAGAAGTATTACTTAAACCGACTGAATTTCGACACGTTTGATAAGAGAAACCTAAGAAGCTACTACCCTAATCAGCTGCTTTACTACTCGTATCCTCTACTCATCCTCTTTGCACTGGATAAGGCTAAATACGGAGTAATCCCTGAGTTTCTTTCGTCCTGCTAGTTCAATAAGCTCTACAATAAAGGCACAGCCAACAATTTCACCCCCAAGTCTCTCAACTAATCTGCATGCTGCACTTGCAGTATCCCCGGTAGCTAGCAAATCGTCTATTATCAGAACTTTATCGCCTTTTTCTATGCCATCCTTGTGCATTTCTATTGTATCAGCACCATATTCCTTCACATAACTCTCCTCTATCGTATCATATGGTAACTTCCCCTTTTTCCGAATCAAGATAAATCCTTTCCCTAAAAGATAGGCAAGAACACTACCAATAATGAACCCTCTACTCTCAATACTAGCTATACAGTCGATATTCTTATCCTTATAATATTCGACAAATGCATCAACTGTGTTTTTTAAGCCCTGTGAATCCTTAAATAATGTTGTCATATCCCAAAAAATGATGCCCTTTTTAGGGAAATCCGGTACTCGACGGATTTTTTTACTTAGCCCTGAAACTACTTCTTTCATAATACTTTACAATAATATATATAATAATTACCCTTTACTATCTATCATCTTTATTCTTTCATTCAACATTACATATACAATGACCATTTCTCACCTTTGGAATCACATTAAGGAGCAAATTCTTCACTTTATCTGCATTTTCCCTCATCCTCTTTGCAACGATATCCCAGGTCACAGGCTCCTCATCATCTTTCCAACAGTCGTAATCTGTACTCATAGCAATTGAAACGTAGCAAATTCGAGCTTCACGAGCAAGGATAACCTCTGGAACCGTTGACATATTTACAACATCGGCTCCCAGAAGCCTAAACATCTCAGACTCAGCTCTTGTAGAAAACCTCGGACCTTCAATTGTAACGACAGTGCCACCATTATGACATGATAATTTCAAGTCTCTTGCCGTTTTATCAACTAATTCCCTCAGGCATGGGCAGAATGGATCCGACATCGGTGTATGCACCACATCTTCCTCATGAAACGTCAACGTCCGGTGTTTTGTAAAATCAATGAATTGATCGGGGAAAACTAAGTCTCCAGGACGAATTCTTGCTCTCAATGAACCAACGGCTGTTGTCGCCAAGATATGAGTACACCTTTGTTGTTTAAAAGCACTGATATTTGCTCTAAAATTTACGCCCGTAGGCCATATAGAATGCTTTTTACCATGCCGAGCGAGGATACACACCTCTACTCCTTGAATTTTGCCAACTGTCAATCTTGAGGAAGGTTTTCCATACTTTGTTTTTACAGCGACTTCTTTAGAATTCTTCAATAATTTAGGGTCATCTAAACCTGACCCGCCAATGATACCTATTTTTACCATATTGGAACGTAGATAAAATGTAATCTATATACTGTAAAAATTGATTAACTTGTCTGCCGTAACTTTAGTCTAGCAGATCAAATTCCTACCGTATTATTTGCTCACAAACTTATTATCCTTAACATAAAACCTCCATTTCCTTTCTCTAGACGATTTGTCTGCATAATCAATCCCTTTACGAGGACTTCTCAGTACCTTATAACCGTTCGACCATCCCCCTCTAAAGGCAGGTCCGCCTAGGGCAGAAGCTATCCGACTATTAGTATCTTCAATCCATACTTCACCACCCGACGTAAGATCAATTCCATTTAATTCTCTGTCTATCATTAACGCTTTTGTAACCCTCCCCGGACCACTAGTTAAATCCCTGACACTCTTCACTTTTCGTACTTTTGCCATCATCTTTATCCCTTCGACAGGTTCGATCGCTCTTATTAATACAGCAGAAGGAAACCATGTCTTTTCGGTTACTACATTCAGCATATTATGCAAACCATATGTAATGTAGATGTAAGCAAATCCAGCTTCTCCAAACATTACTTTACATCTCTCAGTCGGTCCTTTATGAGCATGTGAGGCTGTATCATCAAAGCCTCGATACGCCTCGGTTTCAACAATCATACCTGATAAACGCTCACCATCTATACTTCTTACTAGAAGTTTTCCCAGTAACTCTTCCGCTACTTTACGGGTATCTTGCCTGTAAAACTCACGTGGTAATATCTTGCCCATCACTTGCTTGGAAGTTATCCTGGTGCCCGCGTGGAACCCCATCGTCAAAAGATGTCAATTCTTCGAAGTTGACATCTTTCTTTCTGCCAATAAGTCCTTTTTTATTTGCAATGAATAACAATACTCCTGTCGCAAATAAAGCACCAAAAATTAACCCTCCGCTTACAAATAAAATACCGCTTGAGACCCCATCTCCCGTTCTGGGCAAGAGAGAAAATACACCTTCCTTTCCTACAGTAAATGTATATAACTCTGAGTATTCCGAACTATTTCCCTCAAGCACAGTCATTCCCCGAATAGCATAATCTCCGGGCTCAATTCCTCCCTCATATACGTATTCCCAAAGACCAGCTTCATCAGCATAAACTTCCTCGGAAACAAAAATATCCGATATCTGTACAATAATCTTGGCATTAGCTGGAGCAGTTCCCCTCACAATAATTCTTTCACTAACTGGACCAAGAAATAATTGTTCCACGAGGAGTTCAGTTACAAAGGGAGGTAATAATTTACCGACAGATATACTTAACGTCTTTTGTACAACATTACCAGCAAGATCATAAGCCCTAATAATGATTTCATGTTCACCTTCAGGTAGCACTTTAGTTTTATAGGGAGATACTCCATCACCAAGAAATTCACTGTCTACTTCAATTTCATAATAATCCATCCCACTAAGGCTGTCATCTCCAGCAAAAAATATAACCGGCTGAAGATCTCCTTTATCCTCATATGCAGGCTCTGAAGCAAAAAAAGGAGCTGTACTGTCAACTTGAACTTTATAATGCGCTGTATCGCCCCATCCGCCAGCACTTCTTGCTTTTATATGAAAAAACCATACTCCATCGCTTGATGCTTCAAGATTTGCTCCTGTACCATCAGATTCCTGCATATCATCCGGTACTGTAGATTCACTTTGATCTAGAATGTAACTAAAACCTATTACCCCAGAGTCTTTACCCCAGCTTAGTTCAATCATCTTTTCTTTATACCATGCATTACCGTCAGGATGCGAAGCACTCATCACCGAGGGTGCAGATGGTATCGGGTTATATTGTGCAATTGAGAATGTTCTCGATATACCAGATGTTGATACTTCACCGCCATTCATTGCAGTCCGGCCGGTCACTGATACAGAAGCACTACCAAGTCCATTTGCTCTAAAAGTAGCATATGCAACCTGCGCACCACTTCCGCTCCAACTACCAGTAGTCCCAACTGTTATGCTTGGACAAGAACCATCGGCAACCATGCCGAAAGTCGTTGTAACAGCACCACAGGACGCTATTGAAAGCTTTGAACTGTCATAAGATATATTTACCTCGACCGCATTAATTGCTTCGTTTGCACTTACATAGACCCCTACTGTAAAAGTATTCCCCTGGTAATATGTCCCTCCAGAGGGAGAAACGTATAAATTCGCTGAGGCCGAAACAGGTTCTTTTGCAATACCCAAGAATGAAAACAAAGAAAAGAGTACTATTAAAGCTTTAATTATAATTCTCTTTTTATTAACCATAACCAATAATTATGTTTAATTGAGTTTCTCTTGTAATCTAGGGATAATTTCCTTTCTTAAAAACAAAGATTCGGTAATTAAATAGCCATCCTTATCCTCAGCTTCCAGAATATCTTTAAATACAAGGCTCTTTTGCTTATCTCCTAGAATCAAATAGTTTTTACCCTCTTTCACATCAGCAATAGTACAAAAAGCCCAGTCAATATCTTTTGACTTCTTCATAACTTTAATAATCTCCCCTACCTTACCTTTGATAATTCTTTCCGCATCAAAAACTTCCAGCTGATAAATGCCAATATTCTCACCCCCAATCTCTAACTGTTTTGCATCTGATTCTAAGGCGAATTCTAAATCTCCAATAATCTTATTTGTCTTATGCTCAAACATCTCCTCAACTACTGTCTCATTGCACTCTTTCGACCTTTTTTCTAACCATCTTACAGCCCTTTTATCCCTAAAAGTCGTCACCTGAGCCTTTAAATATAAAGAATTTGAAAATATTGCAAGATATAAAAGTAATGCGCTGCTATCAGAGACATCTATATTTTCAAAAAAGAATTTCTCAGCTATTAATGTAGCCGCCGCTCCAACAAGCTCTACCTGTGGTTTTGCATTTATAAATGCCTCGTATTCAACATAACCTGATCTATGATCTATAAATTCATCTACTCTTTCAGGATCAACCGCAGTAGGTAGCCCTTTTAAAGCAGAAAAGTCAACAAGAATATAGCTATCATATTTTTTACCTATCAATGGAAACTCTATCCCTGTCTTGCTTAAGGCGAATTCTACCTCAATCTGTTTATCTCCTTCAAAGCCTGCCTCACATACTTTGTCCTTCCTTGTTTTGTTTAAGAATTCTGCATACCCGATTCCAGATGCAACCCCATCAAGATCAGGATTTATCTTTGCTGTTATAAGAACCTTATTTTCTTTCATCTAAATCACAACTCATAAATTACTAATATCCAAGTGACCACTCTCCCAGCATCTGAGAAAAATCAAGCAGATCAACCCAATTATCTCCATTAATATCAGAAATCCAGTCGCCACTGTGGTTCCATTCCCCAAGCAGTTGTGAAAAATCAAAAATATCAACAGACCAGTCTCTATTTAAGTCAGACCTACGAAATATATAAAAGTAGTTATATCGTATATCTGAAGTAGTATTTATGCCATAATTCTTCCCATAAACATTCCAATATTTTTCTATCTTTCCAAGAGTATTTAGGTCACATGTCAGCTGGGTCGTACTACTTACATTTACATTACTACAGTTGATGTCTCCTTGTCCACTTCTCATTAATTTAACCTCCATGCCACTCCGAAAATTCAAACCTGAAACAGTAAGAGTTTTACTATATCTCGAACCGCTGTTGTGGCTATAATTAGGCGAAACAGTAGAGACTTTCGCATTCAGGTGTGTTACATGAAAGTTATTACTCTGGCCGCTATATCCACTTCCTGTAGCCGTAATCCTATTATCCAGTTGATATGAATCTATCTGCATACTGCCAGTCCACTCGCCATCTATAAAATTCCCACTTTGAGAAATAGATAAACTCCCCGAGATGTCGCTTAAATCTACTGTGTCCGAAAAACTAGTAACTGTGTTTCCATACTGGTCTTGCGCATAGACGGTTACTGAAAACAGTGTTTGAGTTTTTTTCTCATCTATAGTATCAAATCCGAATTGATCCATAGGGCCGACCTGATATGTTACACTTGGCATGTATATCAGAATTAAGTCGTCAGAAGTATCAAGTGGAGTCCCGTTGTCTTCAAATACCTCTAGATATAATTCTCCAGAGGTTAGTGAATCAAGAGTGAAATTTGCAACTCCTACGGCATCTGTAGTATCGGACGAAGGTGCAATCGTATCAGTTGCACCCCTTGAAGACTCTACATAAACTATCCGTCCGCTAATTGGATTCCCATTCCCATCATTAACAGTCACGGTAATATTTACCGTATCACCAGCATTTGGTGTACTTTGATCTACGGAAACAGTCGAGACAACCTCAGAAACCACACCGGCTGTTATAGAAGCATTGTCAACTGCACTATCAGCATTTAGCCTCCCCCTCCCCGAATACTGGTCGGGGCTAAATGAATCAACGTTTTTAAGTAAAACCTGCATCACCTGAGCATTTGTCAAAGCGCCATTCTGATCCCAAACCAGTGCAGCAACCCCAGCAACAAAAGGCGTTGACATACTTGTTCCTCCGCAGTACTTATAGTTTGTATCAGAGTATGCCGTACATGAGCCAACAGGAGTTCCAGAGGCTCTCAAGGAGAGGATATCCACTCCAGGAGCTGATATTTCCACCTTGTATCCATAATTTGAGAATGAAGCTCTTGCATCAAAAGAGTCAGTTGCTCCAACTGTAAGTAAGTCATTCATCGAAGCAGGATACCAATTATCAGTATTATTATAATCATTACCCGAAGCAGCGACTGCAATAAGATTACCGCTGTAAAGTTCTGTGATCTTATCCTGGAGTGACTGAGAATAAGTCCCGCCACGCCAGCTCATATTTACAATATCTGCGCCATTCTGAAGAGCATAGTCAAGTGCATCAATAGCATCATCAGTATTCCCATTTCCATAGTTATCTAGAGTCTTTAATGGCATAATTTTTACGTTCCAAATAGTTCCGGCAACACCTGTTGAGTTATCTGTAACAGATCCAATTATTCCCGAAACATGACTGCCATGTCCGTGATCATCTGTCGGATCATTGTCGTTATTTACAAAATCCCAACCCTCGAAGTCGTCTGCATATCCGTTCTCATCGTCGTCATCATCGAGATCATCAGTATAGGTACAAGGAAAACCATCCCTGTCAATGCCATTCGATCCGCATTCATTTGAATCTTCATCAATAAGTGTATCTCCATCGTCATCAACAGCACAAACCCCAGGACAATTATCTCCATTTCCGTCTCCAACACTTTCTTGAGAATTGCTCCATACATTTCCAACTATGTCTGCATGACTTAAGTCAAGCCCAGTATCCAAGACTGCAATAACTATGCTTCCACTTCCCTGCTGGCTATCCCAAGCATCCTCCAAATGAATCTGTGAAACACCCCACTGGCCCCCACTTATATAATATGGATCATTTGGAGTAGCAGTAATCTCATATTGTGCATTCTCTTCGACATACTCAACACCTTCTAGTGAATCTAAACTCTCTAAAAAATCCTTTGTATCAACACCACTTTCCAGATCAATTCTTACTAAATCACCTCTTTTTTCTACCTTGTCTACCCCATTAATTCCTTTAAACAGCCCAATAGGAACATCGTCAACTTTAACCAACACATCTATATCATTAGATTCTTCTATCTCACCTATTTCCTCTTTTGAAGAATTCAATTCTTCAGATACTGCATTGAACCTCAGTAGTGTGGCAGCAACAAGAAACACAAAAAAGAGGATTAGTAGTTTTGTCTTGAATTTTAAACCTCTAATTGACATTGCACTATCATTGTAGCAATTTGACTGTCACTCGACAATCATGATAAACTCAAAAGCGATAGAATTAATCATCTTAATCATTTTGAAGCGTTTTTAAAATGCCAAAAAGAACATACCAACCCAAAAAATTGAGAAGACTAAAAAGACTTGGATTTAGGGCTAGACAAAGCTCTCCAAGTGGAAAAAGAGTATTGAAAAGAAGACTAAGAAAAGGGCGAAGAGACTTAACAGTATCAGATAGCTTCCGTAGACTAAAGAAAAAGCCAAAGAATAGAAACCGCTAACTCCTTATATATTTATACAATCCTCTACCGCCAGTATCCATGTGTTTATCAATGTTCGGAAATGTTATAGAATGTTATAAATATTACTAATTTACCGAAACATTCTATTTATATTATGCTTCCCAGAAAAAATAGAATTTCAAAAGCTGATTTCAAAAGAATTTTTAAGAAGGGCAAGGCTTGCCATACTGATTTTTTTGTCTTGTTATACCTTTTAAACCCTGAAATCGACGAGCCACAAATGGCTACAGTTGCTGGCTTAAAAGTCGGTAGAGCTGTAAAACGTAATAGAGCAAAAAGGAAAGTACGAGCAATATTACACAATTACTTGCCGCAAATTCTACCTAAATACCAAATAGTTGTCATATGTAAACCTCGAATTCATAATATGGATGCAAAAAGCCTACAGAAAAATATATTTAAAATACTCCAAAGGGAAAAATTATTAAAACCTGATAAAACGAAGAATATTTAAACAGCGCCCCCGCCGAAAGGAGAACCGAATCTCTCTTCTCCTGCTATCGCTTCTCCCTTTAGTCTCCTCTCATCCGCCTCCTTCTTGCTCATC
>JAFGDO010000026.1 GCA_016932045.1 Candidatus Dojkabacteria bacterium
TACCAAAAAAAATCTATCTATATGCCAAATGGATAGTTGAACAGATAATAACGAGTGTGTATATGACGGGAGTAAGGTTGTTACTAGGAAAAGGAGATGAGGCGAATGTAGAGCAGAAGGTACTGGACATCTCGTCCTTTAGAGTGAGGTATTATCCCACACTAACAGGTATTTTAGGAACATTATTTATAATGTTCTTGCAAGTTGTGCTGTTTATGGTTGGAGGCATAACAATATTTAACATGAGGATTGAAAGCATTTTTGGGAAAGGTGGCAAAGATGTGGAGATCAATCTAGCTGATAGTAGATATGATCCAGAAGAGATAGAGGTAGTAAATGGGGAAGTAAGGTTGAAGGTGATAGAAGAAGCAGTAGCACCTCCTATTGAAGAAGAACCTGAAGTACCAGATGTGCCTGAAGAGGGGACGAGCGAGCCAGAACCTGAATTACCAGAGGAAGATAACAAAAAAGAAGAA
Source organism: Candidatus Dojkabacteria bacterium (assembly GCA_016932045.1). GTDB lineage: Bacteria > Patescibacteriota > Dojkabacteria > JAHIVN01 > JAHIVN01 > JAFGDO01. The sequence goes on from JAFGDO010000026.1 coordinate 477, forward strand.
GAGGATCTAGTTGATCAAGAGAAGGAAGAAGTATTAGGGTTAGAAGATACAAGAGATGAGGAAAGTAATGAGCTGATTGCAAGATATTCTACAGACAATCCATTAGTAACATTTAATCAAGGAGTAGAGTACTCAACACTTCTGAGTATAGTGGAGGAGAGCAGTATAAATTCGTTTGAAACCTCAGTTCCACAAGATGAAAACTTCACTGCAAGCTGGTCTTCGAATACGATAACATACCAACTTTCGCCTGATAGTATTAACTGGTACTTCTACAATGTGCAAGAAGGATGGAAGACAGCAACACAAAACTGGATGAGTTCAAATACTATTCAAGAGGTGAATACTCACCTCGGTTCTTTTAATGAAGCGGCAGGAGGAGACTTGTTATACTTGCGTGCATTCTTGCATTCAGACGGAAGTACACAGATTTCATTAAAGAGGCTGGTTGTGAAAAGAGATATTGACCTCATAACACCAATAAGTGAAGGTAGCGGAGTTGAAGAGGAGCCTTCAGTTGCGTTTGTAAGCTCAGATATCATAGGAGAAATGGAGCCAATAGTTTTGAATGCAGGATACTCAAATGGAGAGAAGGTAATAGCAGGAAGAGTGGAACTCCCTGCAGGACAAGCAATAGCAAATGATGAGGTGGAAAATTATAAAGTAAATGTTTATTACACAAATTCGAGAAATAAAGATGTCTCGGCGGTTGATAAGGGTGAGCTGATTGGGAATTCAGATCTCTTTAAGGTAAGCATTTACGGGACATTTCAGTATGTATATGAACTGAGGACTCCGTCAGTTGCTGGTGGATACGTGACAGCGGAAGTTGTGTATGAACCAGTTGGAGCAGAAGATCTTCAGAGAAGCAGATTATCCAATCCTGTTGAGAATTCGACTGTAACTGTGACTGAAACAGGAGTCCAAGACGATGCAACTCTAGGTGATGGCAATTGTGATCATGATGTTGTAACACCGGGCAGCCAGTGCACGTTAAGAGCGGCAGGTCAAGAGACAGATGCTCTTGCCGGGCAGGACAATATTTACTTTGATATCCCCGATACTGATCCGGGCTGTATCTCATATGGTGATGATGGAAATCCGGGAGGTGCTTCAGGCACAAGAGTTTATTATCCATACAATCAGACTGTTACAACGGTAAATACTTCAAATGCTATAGTGGGTTGCTTGAGTGGAAGTGCTGATCCGGATATTAAGTGGTGGAGGATCAACATGAGTAATTATGCATTATTACAAGATGATACTGGTGTTATAGTAGATGCGAGTACACAACCGGGAGCTTCCTGTGATCCATTAATGCCAAAAATAGAGCTTAGAGGTACAGATTGGACAAGTTCTTATCTGCTTGTTCCATTTAATAATAATAGTATATACCGAGGGTTTGTTTTAAATAATGGTCGTTATGGATTTTATGTGTCGGCTACAAATGTGACTTTTCATTGCAATATAAGCGGTCTTAATGTTACGGGAACTCAGGCAGCAAGTAATAGATATTACAGCATGTATCTTTCTGGAGGTGGTGGGCATACAATTGGTGGATCAACTCCTTCTGAAAGAAATGTTATGGCATCTGATTACGAAGGGAATATAGACATGCATTCTAGCAGTAATAATGTAATTTATGGGAACTACTTCAATACAGATATAACAGGTGAGGTTTCAATACCTTCTTTTTATAGCCGCACAATTCGTCTCAGAAGCGATTCAAACAATAACGCAATAGGAGGATCAATAAATGTTTCAGTTGATGGCGCGTGTACTGGACAATGTAATCTCTTTGATGGCACGATTGAGTTTCCCGATGATAATCGTGTTGATGATACTGTTATTCAGGGCAATTTTTTTGAACTAAATAAGGAAGGAAACAGAAGAATGAGCAATTCATTCGGAGTCACTATTAAATCAGCAAATAACACCTTAATTGGCGGTTACAATTCTAGCGAAAGGAATTTATTTGCTGGAAGATATGGCGTGGAGATGAATGGACAAAACTATTCGGGCAACATTATAAATAATACAAATATAATTGGTAACTATTTTGGATTAGACACGACGGGTTCGTATTCTATAGGTGATCCTAACATGTGGGTGGGTATAAGATTAGAAAAGAATTCAATAAATACTCTTATAGAAAAAAATGTATTTGGTGGATATATTGGATCGGTATCAACGACGAGAGGGGTCGCTATAATAACTGGTCACGAGGTTGTAAATACAAGAATAACAGATAATCTTTTTGGTACAGATAAAACGGGGACAATCTCTTTGCCAAATGCAAGGAATATTGTATTTAATGCATCTGCCGATGGATCGACTATAGATAATAATATATTGCTAAATGCTACATATAAAGGAGTTATATTTGATGGAGCAACAAATATAAATTTCTATGAAAATACAGTTTCGAACAATACAGGAAATGGTATATACATTAATACAAATATTAATTATACTCCACCACGTGATAGCTATTCTATAAATATCTCAAGGAATAGTATATATAACAATGGAGGGCTCGGCATTGATATAAACGAGGATGGATTGACTTCCAATGATTATCAAGACACTGATACGGGCCCGAATAACCGCCAAAATTACCCGGCATTACTTTTTCACCATATAGTCGGTTCAAATACTCAAATATATGGAAGTTTTAATAGTCTTCCGTCAACGAACTTTAGACTGGAATTCTTCTCGAATTTGTCAGCTGATTCAACTGGATTCGGAGAGGGTGAGAATTATTTGGGATTTGTGAATGTAGCTACTGATGCTAGTGGAGATTATAACTTTTTGTTGCCACCAATAACGCTTTCTGGAATTGTACCGCCGGCTGGACACGACTTTATTACTGCAACTGCAACAGTATGTACGGATGCAACTTGTACAGCTTATACAGATACATCAGAGTTTAGTAGGGCGGTAGGAACGATATCTGGATTAGTTGTGAATTCAACGGGTGACGGTTCTGACACTAGTGCAGGTGATGGTATTTGCTTTACTGGAAACACGAACTCAGAGGGGGATCCCGAATGTAGTTTGAGAGCTGCAATGGAGGAGGCAAATGCATTAGGTGGCATGAACTCAATAAGCTTTGATATCCCAGATAGTGATCCGATTCACAAGTGCTACAGAGATGATGGAGTCGCCGGACAAATAACTTTAGGCAATGCTGTGGTGACAACGGTACAAGATGATCCTACTTGCGGAGGAACTTCTATTGATCCTGACCATCCATACAGCTGGTTTGATTTAAGTAGTACAGGAACGTACACATTAACCGGAGAAACGGTAATTGATGGATACACACAAGCAGGAAGTTCAAAGAATACGGTAAATATGGGAGAGATATTGAACCATGTGATCAAGATAGATACATCAGATGCGTCGTTTAATATTGATGGGGGAAATAGTGAGATAACGGGAATAGTTATGTCCGATGGTGGAGCTTCAATTAATCTTAATTCTGCTGGAAATCATATTTATGGAATTTTTATGGGTGTCGATATGAGTGGACTGAATTCAACTGGAAGCAATCATAGGATTACTATAAATAAAGAGAATAGTATATTAGGAAGCAATCTTGATAGCATAGAAGACAATAGTGAGATCAATATAATTAATGCGGCGTATAATACTATTTTAGTAGCAATAAATGATGATGAAGCAGACAATATTGAAATAAATAGGAATTACCTCAATACAGGTCGGACAGGAAAAGAATCAAGCGGAAATTTCAGAAGCAGAGATGTAATTATGTTCAGTGGTCCTTGTACCGGGGTTCTCGATGGCATCAAGATTCAGGAAAATTTAATTGTTAATAATAAGAGAGGGGTAAGCCATGGATACTTAGGTGGCGCCTATTGCGATTATACATTTACAAATTTTGAGATACGAAAAAACCGATTCGGTACCGACTGGAATGAGACCATTTCGATGAATCACCATAGAGAAGGAAATATAGTAAATGGCCATGCGATCATACTAGGTCGAGGTTCCGGGGCTTCTTATACCGGAACGCTTCAGGTAATCATTGAAGATAATATTATCAAGAATTACAATTGGATAGATATGGGTAATCCGCCAGGAGGACTTGTATTGAGTACAGTTAAAAAGGGGACAATTATAAGAAGAAATAGGATACAAAACCATATGACCTGGGTATCAATTAATGGGAGTTATTATACGGGAGACGGGAGTGTCGAAATATATGATAATGTTTTTGACACGATGATGTCTGGAGGTCTTGCGGTCAATTATGTAACAGATTCACTAATTGCTAATAATGCTTTCACAAATGTTTGCTATAGTGACCTTCAGATAAATGTGCATCCCTATTATGCAATATTTTATGCAAACTTACATTTATATCAGGTACGTAATAGTATAATAAGAGGCAATCATATAGGAGTTGATGAAAACAGTCATATCACAAATAATAAGTGTATAAGGGGAATATACGTTCGAATAAGTCCATCTTCAACTTGGCCTTCACATAGCAATATATTTGGTGGTGATTCCTATAGCGATGCGAACATCATATCCGGAATTACTGATCATTACGGATATCCAGCTTACGCCATCCATGATAGTTCAAGCGATCCCAATTATTCCAATACTTATTCACACAACCTAATTGGAGTAGATCCAGAAGGAAATCGGGTAGGAGATGTAGAGAATGGCATCTTCAGTGAAAGTAAGCCTGTTTTAAGAAATAACGTTGTTGCAGGACATACCAATCATGGGATCTGGCTTGAAGGTACATTAACTATTTCATCTACTCCAGTAGAAATAGAAGGGAATTGTATTGGTACAGCAATCGATTGTCAGACTCCTCTTTCAAGTTCAGGAGGAGGTATATTCATAAATCGAGACATTAACGGCATAAATATCTCAAATAACACAATCGCCAATCTGCAATCTTCAATGTATGGAGGCGTAACTTTGGGTAATCACAATATCTCGGATATTACGATACATGATAATAAGATTTATAACACCCAAGCTCTTCCAGTAAACATAGAAGCAGGAACTGAAGACAGCTACGGAGTAACTGAGAACGATGAAGGAGATACCGATACAGGACCAAATGAGATTCAAAATTACCCAGTGATAACAGAAGTGGAATATCTGGGAAATAGCCAGTATAGAATTTACGGTGATCTAGATGAGAACAGCAGTGAATCACCCTTCACAATTGAAATATGTGAGTCAGATGGTCATGAGTCTGGACATGGAGGATGCTTGCAAACTCTAGGAACAGTACAAGCATCAAGCCCATGGGTAGCTGATGTAACTGTACCAGGTTCAGATGGCCTAGATGGTAGAACATTCTCAGTACTTGCAACCAATGCAAACGGATCCACTTCAGAATTTGGAACTTATTCAGAAGAATTTGAAGGGATAGAGATCATAGACTACTTTATAGAGCTTGTATTCCCCATCGATGGAATTGAGATAGATGATACGACACCACAGCTTGATTGGAATACAAATAATCCAGAAGTGGACTTCTATGCAATATTCATGGACGGAGTATACTATGCTACATCTTTAGGACCTGGAACTGAGTACCAAACAACAGAACCCCTAAGTTATGATACGCATGCATGGGAGGTAGTAGCATACAGAGGAGATCCGTATGGATCATATTATGAAACAGGAAGAAGTGCAGTAGAAACATTTACCATAGTACCACCTACTTATACATTTGAACTTGTTTATCCAGTAGATATAGTAATAGACGATACAACACCCCTGTTTGACTGGACCCCTTCGGAAGGCTTAGGGCTAGCGAGCACCGATGACATTCTTTATGAGATTTATATTGACGGAGTGTCCATTGCAGGTGGCATATCTTATGAAAATTCTGAGTATCAACTTCCGGATGAGCTTGCATTAGAAGAAGGAATACATACATGGTTTGTAGTAGCATATTACCTGGACATTGATGGAGACTTGGTTGAGGTAGGAAGAACTGAAGTGGGTGAGTTTGAAGTGAGACTACCCAGAGTTCCAGAAGCAGAAATCCCGGAGACAGGAGAAAAGGAAGAAAAAGTAAGTATCCAGGAAAAAGTAATAAGAATCGTGATAAACCTGGGAAGGATAGGAATGGAAGGACTGAAGATAGTTTTTGCGCCGCTATCAGTCTTACTAGCGTTTCCCTGGCTAATTAAGAAACGAGAGAAGAATCCATGGGGGATAGTATTTCATAAGGATAGTAAAGCTCCGATAGCCTTTGCTGTTGTGAGGCTCTTTCAGGAAGGCAAACTATTACAAGAGAAGGTAAGCGACCTTGAGGGAAGATACGGCTTTAATGTCTCAGAAGGCAAGTATGAAGTTGAGGTAAAACATTCACTTTATAAAGAATTCAGGAAGATTATACATCTAAAACTAGAGGAGGAGGGAAGATTCAACAAGGATCTACCCCTAATAAGACTTGAGGCTGAGAGGTTTGACTTAAGAAGATGGGCAAAAGACATACTATCGAAAGGAAGAGAGAGTTTTCCTGCAATTTCAAGAGTTATATTTATTGTTGGAGGAATACTAGCAATAGTAACAACATTACTCAGCCCGAATGTATGGAATGCAATAGTGCTGATATTCTATGGAGTGGTTGGCGTAGTGTATGTGATAGCATATATGAAACTGCATAAAGGAAAGGTATATGATTCAGAAACAAGGAAGGGAGTAGTGGGAGCATTTGTAAGAGTATTTGACCCGAAGAAGAACAAGATGACAGACACACAGATAACAGATAAGAATGGAAGGTACATCTTCATCATAGAGGCAGGAACTTACAATGTTCTTATAACAAAAGAAGGATACCAGTTCCCATCGAAGAAAGAGGATAAAGAGATAAAGAAGAGTTATTATGGAAGTTTGGTCGAGGTGAAGGTGAAGAAGGGAGAGGTTTTGGGTGAGGACTTCTGGGTGGATCCGGTGGAGGTGGAAGATGAGATACAGAAGGATGAAAGGAAAAGGTCGTTGGAGTCTCCATTTGCTTAGAGGTTCAATTACTTCACTAACAAGGGGTTTGAACCCCTTGTCTTTTTTTCCACACTGATTGAAGATTTTACCTTCAACCATAAAGTATATAGCATTGGCACTAAAAGTTTGATAGGATGATAATGTAAACTAAGTATTACCTTATAAATCAGCCAATGACTTACTATGCACTTGTTCCGCTTTTCTCAACATTTGTAGCCATAGCTATAGGGCTCATTGTTTACAATAAAAATCCCGTAAGTAAGTTAAATAGAATCTATGTCGTCTTTTCAATGGCTGTTGCGTACTGGGGATTTATAGCATTTAACATTCAAATCTCTGAAGACTTTTCTACTGCCTATTTTTTAGAAAAATTAAACTTTGCGTGGCTCCTTATGCCTCCAATATTGTTCCATTTTTCGCTTGTTCTGACGAAAAAAGATGCAATTTTTGACAATAAGCTTTTCCTTTTATTTATTTATCTGCCTAGTCTTATCTTTATACTCGAAGCAGTATTGGATGTGAATAAGGCAGGTCTTCCTTATGAACAAAGTTGGGGATGGTCATACTTTGTACCTGAAGGACCTCCGGATATCCTTGATTATTTGTTTATCGCATGGGGTTTTACACTAGGCTTTAGTGGTGTGATAAGAATTGTTGTTGAATATTTCCGAACTTATGATTATAACTTTAAGAAGCAGGTGAAATACGTATCAATCGGTCTTGTCATTCTTATGGTGCTTGGTATGTTTGATTACAATTATGGGTATAGACACTCTCTTCCTGAGGTAAATCACCTCGGTTTTGTAATTCTTGATTTATTTATGGGATATGCGATGTGGAAATATGCGCTGTTTGATATCAATCCTATTACTGCTGCTGAAAACATAGTACAGACAATGTCTGATTCTCTGTTATTACTTGATCCAGAAATGAAGATTAGATTAGTAAATAAGGCCTTAGCAGAACTGACTAATTATAAAAAAGGTGAGCTATTTGGAAAGGGACTTAAACAAGTTTTACATTCAAAAAGCTACAGTGTGATAGAAAAGATAAGTCAAAATAATGTTATAGAGGGCCAAGAAGCTGATGTACTAACAAAAGGAGGAAAGAAGAAGCCGGTATCATTTTCAGCAACGCCAATCAAGGGAAATCAAGGCAAGACTATAGGTATTGTATGTATTGCAAAGGATATAAGCGAAGCAAAAGAGTCGGAAAGGATTCTGCTTAAGCAGACAAAGGATCTGGAACGAATAAATAGGATACTTGAAGGAAGAGAGGTTAAACTAAAGGAATTAAAGGACCAGTTAAAAAAGGCAAAATGATAAATAAGTCTGTTAATTAATACTTAATTACTATCAAATGGGTTACGAGTCTTTCCTCTACATTTTGGGTTTGTCAGTTTGCATATTTCTAGGGCTGTTTGTTTACTTTAAGAATTCGAAAAGTAAACATCATGTACTTTATACAGTTATTAGCTTCTTTGTTGCTTATTGGAATTTTATCTGTTTTAAAATGGGTACAGCACATGATCATGGGTTTAAAATGTTTTGGTCTAAGTTTGATCTGTCTGGCTTTGTTCTGAGCTTAGCTTTTTTGGGAAGCTTTATTTTCGAATTTTCAAAAGGAAAGAAAACAAAAAAGACAAGAGTCATACTTCTCGTTCTGTTTCTACCTGCTATTATATTTTCTATTTTTGACTTTTATTTTAGTCGGATTCGGGACAATTTTGCGTTTTCATTGAATGGAACAATTAAAATCCACGATATCCGGGGGTTTGTGGAGCTTTTTTGTGTAGGAATCTGGGCGTTAACTATTCTGTTCGTCAGTAAGATTATCCTATATAAAAGGTACAAAGAGCTACACGGATTCAAAGACAAAAGAAAGGTGCTTTTTGTGCTTATAAGTCTGTCATCTGCAACACTTGGTTATATAGTATCTCTTATTTGTGACAGTCCAACTGTTCTTGTTTCACTCTTTACAATTTATACTATTTTGACTGGTATTATAATTGTCAAATATGAACAATTTATACTTAATCCTATTTCAGCTGCATTAAGTATTATTTCAACGATGTCAGATTCACTGCTTATCTTAAATACTGATAAGAGATTGGTAGGAGTAAATAAGGCAGCTATTGAAATGCTTGGATTCAGTGAGAAAGAACTTATTAGTCAGGATGCTGATTTTATTTTTGGAGAGAGACGGGTTGAGATTCTTGGTGTAAAGGAGAAAGTATCTAGTATAATTTTTAAAAAAGAGACATGTACTGATGTTGAGATATTATTAAATAAGAAGAGGGGTGATATACCCGTATCACTTTCATCTTCTCAAGTTAGAAAGAAGACCGGAGAGTTGCTTGGAGTAGTGTGTTTATGCCGAGATATAAGTGAGAGAAGGGCATACAAGACTAAAACTAAAGAATATAAAAGGCAGATGGAGAGATTAAATAGGGAATTAGTCGATAGAGAGCTCATGATGATAGAACTCAAGGTTATGATAAGGGAAAGATATGCAAGTAAAAAGAAAGATTAATGGAATCATGGAGATTGAAGCACCTTGCAATGGATCTGTTACTAAGTTAAGCTTATTTCTTGCGTTAAAAAGTTTTTTTGTATGATCTATATGCATTATGGAAATTTTTAATTCTTCAAATTATGAGCTAAGTTGGTACTCATTCCCATTTTTACCTGTAGGTCTAGGCGTTTTTCTTGTAGGACTTTTTGTGCTTCTGCGAAAGGGAAGATCTATAACTCATACAACTTTTTTTATGACGACTCTGGCTGTCTCTGTTTGGCTTGTTGGGAATGGCATAGGATTCAGTATCATTGATCCGGCTGTTGCATTGTTTTGGCACAAAGTTTATTGGGCTGGTGTAATTTTTATAGCGCCAAGTGCATATTCTTTTGTTGTATCAATAATTGAACTTAAAAAGAGAAACAATCATATCTTTTGGGCATTTCTCATATTCTTACCATTTCTTTTATCACTGTCTACAGATTTTCTTGTTAAGGAAGTCCAAGAGTATTATTGGGGATTTGATGTTGTTGGAGGGTGGCTCGAATTACCGTTTTTACTCTTGTTTGGAATTTTCATGATTCTTGCATTCTGGCATCAGATAGTCGTACTGAGAGATAAAAAGCTAGCAAGAACAAAACGAAAACAAATTAAATTGCTTCTTGTCGCTCAGGTAGTTGCTATGTTTGGGGTGCTCGATTTCCTGCCTTTTTTAGGTGTCTCTTATTATCCCATTGGGTTTATCCCTGTAACAGCTTGGCTTCTGCTTGTAGCCTATGCTATTGTCAAATTTGAGCTGTTCGATATAACATCTTCTATCGCTGCAAAAACTATCCTTGAAACTCTTGGAGATATCTTACTTGTAGTAAACAAACAAGGTAGAATTTCAATTACAAATGATGTTACTGCGAAATATTTAGGAGTTACTCAAGGTTACATTAAAGGCAAGATGATAAATGAATTTATACCTATGTCAGGAAAGTTGATTAAAAAGTTATCCTCAAGGGAAAGCAAAAAAGTTTTCCTAGCTGAGGATGAAGAAACAGTGATCACTTGTGGATCAAGAAGTATACCAATTTCATTAACCGCGAGTGTCATAAGAGATACTCTCAATCTTCCTGTGGGAGTCGTCTTTATCTGTCACGATGTATCCAAATTTAAGGAAGCTGAGAGAGCAAGGGAAGTAGCTCTTAAAACTGCGAACAAAAAGAGTAGGGAACTGGGCGTGAAGGTGGATGAACTCGAAAAGCTAAAGAAGTCAATGATGAACGTTCTTGAGGATCTAAACATAGAAAAGAAAAAGCTGAGCAGGGCAAGAGCAAAAGATGCCGCTGTGCTCCTTGCCATTGGAGATGGATTAATTGTTACAGATAGAAAAGGCAGAATAGTGATGGTGAACAAGGCTTTCGAGGAGATGCTCGGATGGAAGGCTGGAGAAGTAACAGGCAAACTATTGACAGAGGTGATAGTTATAAAGAATGAGACCGGAAATGAAATTCCAGTTAGAAAAAGACTATCTCCAGCTTTGTTCTATAAGGGAAAGAAACCTGATTCAAGAAGAACCAGTTACTTTTCAACTGATGAGACTTTTTATTATGTACGTAAAGATAAGACCAGTTTCCCTGTGATCATTACCGCTACACCTATAATTCTGGATAATAATGTAATAGGTGAGGTACAGACATTCCGCGATGTAACAAGGGAGAAAGAGATTGATAAGGCTAAGACAGAATTTGTTTCGTTGGCTTCTCATCAGTTAAGAACACCACTATCTACGATAAGCTGGTATGTGGAAGTCTTGCTAAAAGGAAGAAAGGGGGAACTCAATAAGGCACAAAAAGAGTACCTTGAGGAGGTATATGTTGGCAACCAAAGGATGGTAGATCTCGTTGGAGCTCTTTTAAATGTATCGAGAATTGAGTTGGGGACATTTTCAATCGACACAAAGCCTACGGATATAACAAAAATTTCAGACAGTGTTATTCAGGAGTTAGTACCGAAGATTCAAGAGAAGAAGTTAAAGGTAGAGAGAATTTATGCAAAGTCACTTCCGGATATTCAAGCCGACCAGAATCTTTTACAAATAGTTCTGCAAAATCTTATATCAAATTCAGTTAAGTATACGCCTGCTGGTGGCAAAGTTACTATCGAGATAAAATTGAAGGATAAAGACATCATTATTAAAGTTGCTGACACGGGATGTGGTATTCCGGAAAATCAATATGATATGATATTTACAAAACTATTCCGAGCTGATAACGTAAAGAAAACAGAAACAACGGGAACGGGGCTTGGACTGTATATAGTTAAGTCAATTCTTGATAAATCTGGCGGTAAGATTTGGTTTACTTCGAAGGAAACCAAAGGAACAAGCTTTTATGTTTCCATCCCCAAAAGCGGTATGAAAGCAAAAAGCGGAACCCGGCAGCTTTTGTCTATTAGTAAGTAATTTCCTAATGTGCATTAAAGAATTTACTTTTAAATAATGTGTCTTTTTCTTTAAATTTTCTTATAATAGGTGAAAGAATGTGAATCTATAGCTAAACAAATCTAAATTTTTAAAATATATTCATGGTTACACCAAATCTCAAAAAAGTATTGATAATAGAAGATGAGGAGCCAATGAGACGAGTGCTGATTGATGAGTTTAAGGCTGAAGGTTTTTCTCCTATTGAGGCCTGTGATGGAGGAGAGGGTCTTGAAATTGCTCTAAAAGAAAAGCCGGATATTATTCTTCTTGATATCATGATGCAAGAGATGGATGGACTAACTATGCTAAAAAAGTTAAGAGAAGATAGGTGGGGACAGACTGTACCTGTGCTTTTACTTACAAATCTTTCCGATATTGATAAAGTATCTGAAGCTATTCAAATCGGGATAGCGGGCTATCTTGTGAAAAGCGATTGGAAACTCGAGGATGTCATTAACAAGGTTAAAGATCAGCTTGGTATGCCTAAGACAAAAGTGGTAAAGGAGAAGGCACAAGGCTAATTCTCAATCTACAATCTACAATCTACAATCTACAATCTACAATCATCAATTCCGATCTAAACGATCTAGCCGATTAAATCGATTAAACGATCGAGATGATCTAAGTGATTACAGCCGTCTAGCCATATAACAGTATGCCAATTATAGCAATATAACAATTATCCAATTATACGAAGATTCAATTAATAATGAAGAATTAAAAATTCATAACGCATCATATGAAAAGAAAGCTACGGCTCAACTTGATTGTTTTTTTACGGCTGTGTATACTAGTTAATAGTTAAAAATTCAAGAATTCATTTGTTAATATATATATATGGCAAGAAAAATCCTGGTTGCTGAAGATGAAAGGCCAATTGCGAATGTTTTATCGCTAAAGTTAAAAAAATCTGGTTTTGATGTTAAGGCTGTTTTTGATGGTGAACAGGCCCTGGCTAGTCTTGAAGAAGAAGATTTTGATATGATGCTGCTTGATCTTGTCATGCCGAAGGTTGACGGTTTTGAAGTTTTGAAACGCTTAAAGGAGAAAGGTAAAAAATTGCCTGTAATTGTTCTATCGAACTTAGGTCAAGAAGAAGATATAAAAAGAGCGCGAGAAGCAGGAGCAAGGGAGTATTTTGTGAAGTCAAATACTCCTCTTACAGAGGTCGCTTTGAAAGTTAAGAAGGTTTTTGAAGAAGAAGGTTCTTAAATTTTCTATTCTTAATCATTAAATAAAACTGCCATGAAAATTGAAAGCAAACAAATTGAGGAAATACTCTTAAAAAAGAATTATATAACAGAAAGAAATCTAAAAGAAGCAAAAGAATTCGCGACTCAAAGTAGGACTGATATTGTAGATTACCTCCTTGCCCAGAAACTGATAACAAAGGATTTACTAGGACAAGCACTTGCGGAAGTTTATGAGATTCCTTATGCAGATCTGAACTCAATTCCTCCAACGCGTGAACAAGTCTCAAAGATTCCAGAGGAAATAGCTAAAAAGCATAGAATTGTAATTTTTACGGAAGATAAAGACAAGGTACTTCTGGGAACTGACGACCCTTTACTTGCGACTCGTTTCTTTAAAGAAGTAAAAGATTTTTTTAAAGGTAAGGAAGTTGAAATTGCATACTCTTTAACTGAAGACATTGAATCAGCTTTCATTTATTACAGGAAGTCGCTAACAACACGTTTTTCAAATATCATTGGATCTCAGAGAAGAATCGCTCCAGAGATTATTGAAGAGATTGTTGATGAGGCTTTAATCCATAAAGCTTCAGATATTCATTTTGAACCTCACGAGAAGGAGGTTTTTATCCGTCTTAGGATAGATGGTGTTCTACAAGAAGCAGGAAGATTTCCTAAGAAATATTACGAAAATATTTTAAATAGGGTTAAAGTAGAAGCACATCTTAGAATTGATGACCATTTTTCAGCTCAGGACGGAGCTATCAGATATATTCAGGAAGAAAAAGGAAGAATAGTTGACCTTCGTGTGTCTGTTGTACCAACTCTAGATGGTGAAAAGATAGCAATTCGGGTACTTGCAGAATATGTAAGGGGATTTTCTCTTTCTGATTTAGGATTATCTGATCATGATCAGGAGTTACTTACTGAAGCTTCCAAAAAACCTTTTGGAATGATTCTTGTTACAGGTCCAACCGGTAGTGGTAAGACAACGACACTTTATGCTGTATTAAAGATGCTAAATCGCCCAGGAGTGAATGTAACTACTATAGAAGATCCTGTTGAATACAAGATTCTTGGCGTAAATCAGATACAGGTTAATCCGCAAACAAACCTTACCTTTGCAAAAGGATTACGTTCTATTTTCCGTCAGGATCCGGACATCATACTTGTAGGGGAAATCCGAGATGATGAAACTGCTGAGATAGCTGTAAATGCAGCGCTGACCGGACACTTAATGCTGTCGACTTTCCACGCAAATGACGCAGCAACAGCTATTCCGCGTCTTTTAGAGATGAATATCGAACCTTTTCTTTTATCTTCAACGCTTGAAGTTATTATTGCCCAAAGACTCGTCAGAAGGATATGTGAAAATTGTAGATATAGCTATACACTGAAGCTGTCAACTCTGAAGAGTCGTTTCAAGGAAGCCGAAAAGTACTTTACCGATGAAGATAATACACTATATCAAGGAAAGGGGTGTACTAATTGCGGGGGGAGTGGGTTTAAAGGAAGAACTGCAGTTTTTGAGTTTATAAAGAGCACTCCTGAGATGAAGGAATTGATCCTACAGAATCCGTCATCAAGACAAGTATGGACACTTGCAAGGAAACAAGGCTCGGTATCTATGTTCGAAGATGGTATTGCAAAAGTTAAAAATGGAATTACAACTATTGATGAGTTATTGAGGGTTTCAGCTCCGCCTGAGAATAATTTTGTGAAAACATCCAGCAAAAAGAAAGCATGAAAAGGGAAAAAAAGTCCTTACCAAAAGAAGAAAATTACAGTATTCAATCTCCGATTTCAAGAATGTTTATAGGAGATGAGAAGAATTATTTCATTGAGAATCTTGCACTTATGCTTGGTTCTGGTATGCCCATTACCACGATTCTGGATGCTTTGAAGGAGGAGATGCGCTCAAGGAGAATGAAAAAAATACTTGAGGGAGTTATAAAGGACATTGAAGGGGGGTCGTATATATGGAAAGCTTTAAAGAGGACAAACATACTTCCGGATTATGTGATCTCTCTTGTAAGGGTAGGCGAGGAATCTGGAAGTCTAGCGGAAAATCTGAAGACTATCGCGCGTCAGCAGGAAAAAGAAAGAATGCTTAACTCAAAGATAAGATCTGCGTTGATGTATCCGGCACTTGTGAACTCGATAACAATAATAGTTGGTATAAGTATTTCATGGTTTGTTCTACCGCGGTTAGCTTCGGTTTTTTCAACGCTAAATATTGAACTTCCTTTTATTACACGGCTTATGATAGGTCTCGGAAATTTATTGGGTGAGTATGGAGAGTATTTTGTGCCTATCCTGATCTTGGGAATCATTGCTATCTTTTACTTTATGTTTATATATCCTAAGACAAAATTTATTGGTGAGGCGATTTTAATGAAAATTCCGGGTATACGTAAATTGGTTCAACAGACTGAACTTGCACGTATGGGTTATGTTGTAGGTACTTTACTAGATGCAGGGCTTCCTATTGTAAGGTCACTTGAGTCTCTTGTTGAGGCTACTACTTCAAGTCGATTTAACCGAATTTATACTTATTTGAAAGAGAGTATTGAGGCAGGAAATTCTTTTAAAAGAAGTTTTTCTGAATATAAAGGACTTGAAAAACAAATTCCAATTACCGTTCAGCAAATGATTGTATCAGCAGAACAATCGGGAAACTTAACAAAGAGTTTCCGGAAGATAGGAGATATATATGAATATAAGGTTGATGTGACAACAAAGAATTTGGTAGTGATCATAGAGCCCTTATTGCTTATGATTGTTTGGCTTGGTGTAGTATTTGTTGCGATAAGCGTAATACTGCCAATCTATAGTATGATCGGTCAGCTAAGATAATTCGAGTTTGTTATTTTTCACACCTATGTCATTACCTTCTCTATTAAATAATCAAAAAGGTTTTACAATTCTTGAGATGCTCCTTGTTGTTGCTGCTATATCTGTTCTTGCTGGATTATCTATTCCAGTTTATCAGTCTTTTCAGGTTAAGAATGATGTCGATGTGAGTGCAAACATTGTTGCTCAGAGTTTAAGGCGTGCACAAGTGCTTTCTCAGTCAGTGGATGGCGACTCAACGTGGGGAGTTTATATTCAAAGCGGTAGCATTACTATTTTTAAAGGGACTGATTATGCGGGTAGAGATTCTAGTTTTGATGAGGTATTTGATATGTCAACTACTATAACTCCATCTGGAATAACCGAGATTGTGTTTTCAAAAGTTTCAGGTGAACCCGGAAGTAGTGGAGATATAATTCTTACGACCAGTACAAATCAGGTGAGAACACTTAATATAAATGAAAAGGGAATGATGGAATATGTAGATTAGTATGAGTATAAATGGAAATTATAAAACTACTGAAAAATATAAAAAGATATCCAAAGAGATTAGGTGATGGCCTCTATCAAAAACCTTCCGGGGGTTTCTCTATCATTGAAGTAATACTTGCAATTGCAGTATTTGCTTTATTTGTAACCTCATTCATTGGTGCAATTATCTATGGAGAGCAGAGTAGTGCTATGGCTGGAACACGAGGAAGAGCTGTATTTCTAGCTGATGAAGCGATTGAGGCTGTAATGTCAATTAGAGATGATGCATGGAATGAAATTATATACAGTCAGAGTGCAGTTGATACGACTGGAAGCCGATGGAATTTGACTGGAGAAGGCTCGACTGAGACTATAGGTCCATATACCCGTGTGATTACTTTTAGTGACGTGTGCAGAGATGGGTCTGACAATATAGTCGATTGTCCAGGTTCTTATACAGATATTCATACAAAGAAAGTTACAGTAACTGTAACTTGGACTGGTCCGACTCTTGCGAGTCATACAGTAGATCGTGTGACGTATATAAATAACTGGCAAAGCTTGAACTGGATGCAGACTGATTGGGCGGGGGGTTCCGGACAATCCGTTTGGTCTGATGCAACTATGTTTGAAAGTGACGACGGTAATATTGATGTTTCAACTGCAGGAGAGGCAAAGTTAGCTCAGGGAACAATTCCCTGTGGTACAAAGGTATGGCCTTTTAATGTTGCAGGCAATTATTCCTATGATTCCGGGAAAATTGAAGTAACTGGGGGTTTTGCGCAACTTCGAGAAACAGCACCAGGGACCGGACAAATAACAGATACTCCTGTAGATTCACTAGAGTATGATAACGTGAATGGACTTGAATCACAAATTTTGCGTGTATCAGGAGATATATATGCGATTTCGTATAGAGGAGAGGGAGATGGTGGGTATCTAAAAACAGTAGAGACAGCAACAAATGGCCAGATAACAGACACTGTGATAGACTCACTAGAGTA
>JAFGDO010000004.1 GCA_016932045.1 Candidatus Dojkabacteria bacterium
AGCTGCTTTTTTTATCGTTTCAGATTCGAGATCTTTTTTAGCAATGATCCATGGGGCACCGGAACAAACTTGCTTTGCAGGTAATATCTTATTTTGGATCAATCTCCATACTTTTGTATTTCCAATACCCAACCTTTCACTTGCTTCATCCACTGTATATTCTTCTCTTTCCTGCCTTTCTCCTTCGAGATATACAGGTATATTATTTTTATTCCGGAATGATCGCACTCTTACCGGGTTCCAACTATACCCCTTTGCAGTCTTTTTTCCCATTCGATTAAGGAAGGCTACAATATATTTATCAGGCATGATTCTAGCCAACTCTGATATAATCTTTTTTATATCAACATCAGTCCCAGTCTTCAATGGAGTATGGCCTGTAGACTTATTCTTTTGCACTTCCACTTCTGTATGATCATCACCTTCCCAGTGAATAATTAATTTAATCTTTTCATCTTCCACATAAACAACTATCTCTTTAATAACCGTCCGAATTATACGCTTCTTTAAATCCAAAGGACTAGATGGGTCATTCCACACACGAGGTAAGTCTTGTGATATCCCTCTGATCTCTGCCTCTTCTTCAGGTGTAAGCGGAGGAGTATTTGATAACATTGTAGCAATCTCATTTTCCAATCTTGCCACCCTAACAAGTGCGTCATTCCAATCCTTCTCTAATGTGCTTGCTACAAGACGATTTTCAGGATCAACAGCATTATACTGACGTTTTGCCAACAAGGATTCATAACGTGCTTGCTCCAACTCCAGTTCACGTTGGCGCTTCACTGAATTAGTTTTATTGTTTATATCTTTTATCGCCTTTAAAGATGCCTCTAATCCCATCGAAGATAATACTTTCAAGAGATAGTCTGTCACTACACTGTCGACTCTAAATCCTCCAAATGATATACACTCCTTCTTTTCTGTTGTATCATTACTTCGTTTACTGCTACACTCATAGCGTTTATGGCTGCCATTACGACCTTGATATCTTACAAGTAGCTTTCGGCCACAATGACCACATCTTAGCAAACCTCCAAGCAATGCCTTCCCTCCACGAACAGAACCTTTTACCACAGGCCTTTTCTTATTTATATTTTGAGCTATTGTCTCTATATTATATTGATACTCTTCCCAACTAATATAACCCTCATGATGGTTAAGTATTAAGACGTCCCAATCCTTTTTACTCTTACGAATACCCTTCCTTAATTTTTTACGCCCATCCTTATACTCCACCTCTGTTTTAGTCCTACCATAGGCATAAGCGCCAGCATAAATAGGGTTATTCAATATATGAGACAGGGTTTGTGCAGCTGGCAACTTCCACTCTATCCTGCGTTCCCCTTTACCATTAGAAACAACAGCAATTTCTATTTTTTCATCTGAAAACCATTTACACACCCGTCGAACTGTACCATATTCCTTGAATTTGGTGAACACCAATTCTGTCACTTCTTGAATTCGTTTATCTGGATTCTTTTTCAATTTATTATCCCTGGTCTTTATATAAGCTGCAGGTATAGTCAGATACAACTCTCCCCTTTTCGCTTTTTGTTGTATTGCAGCCTGGGAACGTTCTCTTAACAAACTTAATTCCATTGTACTCATCTCTCCCTTTAAACCTAAGAGCAGCCTGTCGTTTATTAGGCTCAAATCATATATAGCTCCTTGATCTACAAGGACTGTTTGCTTAAGGGCACAGATCTCAAGCAACGTATGCCACTCTCGACCATTACGAGCCAGCCTTGATACTTCTATCGAAAATATAGCCCCTGTCTTCCCTTCACAAACAGATGACAGAAGTTCCTGAAATCCTTTTCTATCAACACATCCCGATGCAGTCGTACCTAAATCACTATCTATCACTTTTATGTTTTCCTCATTCCATCCTAACTCCTTTGCTCGTTCTACCAAACCATATTGCAATAGTTGGCTCTGACGATGGTGTATAACCTGACCAGTAGTTGACTGACGAATGTATATACATGCTTTTCGTTTGACATGTTCAGCATTTATTTTATTTATCATCCTTATTTCTCCTTGTATCTTTATTTATGTCTTCCTCACATTCTTGCCAATAAGCCGATAGTAATTCGCTAAGAAGGTCCACTAATCTCTCTCTTGTTTCTGCTGGAATTTTTATCGGTGATGCTATATAATCCCAAATAATGTGTAGCTGATGACTTTGCAGTTTCTTCATTTTTCCCCCTTGTTTTTGGTTTTACTTTAGCAGGAGGAGATTGTTTTTTACTATCCATTATTAACCAACATAACTTCTTAATAGCCTTAAGTTGGATAATGGGATTTGTTACGATAGATAGGTTTTCATACTTTGACTCGGTCATCCATGAAGGTATCAATTCTTTACGACCATCAGCTTTTTTTATTACATAGCAAGTTTCTGCATGATGGCTTCTGGTACCTACTACATATATTTCTTCACCGCTTCTTGGGTGAAAAGGATAATATACTTGACACACAAACTTGTTTTGATGGGCATTATACAATAGTTCTGAGGGGGCGATGGGGGCGTGAGCCCCCTGACCTACCCGATCAATAGGGATTGGGAATAATTTGAACAAAGATATTATCATTCTTAAACTATTACTCGGTTGGGAAATAATACACATCTCGAAAAATGGTAAAAAAGTAAGCATTCGGCTCAGAGAATTTCCTGGCAAAGGCAGTAGATTTATTCGTGCGACATTTTCTATGTGTGATATCGCTGTGTTTATTGAGCTTGAGAATGGTCAACTTGAAGATTTTTCAAAAATAAGAATCCGAGATGCCATTTTATATAAAGTTCATAAAGAAATTGATGGAATAATCAGCATTCATATTTTAAAAGGAAATAATATATTTGGTATACTAAAAATTCATGCAATGGAAATTAAATTTGATTTCACAACTAAATAAGAGCCATAACATCAGCATCTACAAGGACATGCTACTATATCGCCGAATCGATCTTTTAAGGTTCGCGATAATTTATTCTAATAATAATCTTTAAAGGGATGCACCGCATGCCTGTAATGCAGGCGTGTACGAGGTTTGAAATCGTTAATCTAGTAACCTGAAAGGAGGTTACCATATCAATTGCCCTTTTAGATATGTAGGCTGGGG
>JAFGDO010000027.1 GCA_016932045.1 Candidatus Dojkabacteria bacterium
ATAATTAGATATTGTTTAGTATTTAGAAATTAGTAATTAGAAATTTTATATTATGCACAGTGGTGATATAACAATTGAAAATATCAGCAAAGTTGAAGGAAGCGCTGGACTTAAGGTAACAATAGAGGGAAATTCTGTCAAAGATCTAAAGTTCATAATCAAAGACTACCGCCGCTTTTATACACAAGCAGTAAAAGGAAAACCCATTATTTCCGTACCGTCCTTCCTATCAAGAATTTGCGGGACATGCTCTGTAGCCCATCTATTTGCCGCAATTGAAGCCATTGAAAAATCACAAGGTATTAAACCCTCTGAGCAAACAATGTTACTCCGACGCATTACATATGATGCATTAATGATAAGAGATCATGCGCTTCACCTTTATTTCTTTGTGCTTCCTGATCTACTTGGAATAGATTCTATCTTGGATATTCCGGATGACCATGATGATTTTGGTCATCAACTCTTGCATGACTCTTTTGACATAAAAAGATTAGGAACAGATATTTCAAATTTGATCTCAGGTGCCGCAATACACGCTCCCCTGCCAACAATCGGCGGTTACTTGAAACTTCCTGATACATCAAAGTTCCCCGAACTCATAAAGCGCCTTGAAGAAATTCGCCCGCAAGTTTTACGTGGAATTGACGCTTTTTCGAAAATGCCCGATGTTTTAATACGCAACTCAGATTATTTAGGTTTACGAAGCGAAGGTAGATATGAATATCTGGAAGGTGAAGTAGTTAATACAAATGGCAAGCGCGTATCTGAGTCAGAATTCCATAGCTTCTTAAAGTCAGTCGTAATTCCCTACTCTCAAGCCGAAGGGTATATTTTCTCCGATACACATGAGGACTACTTAGTTGGTTCATTGGCCAGAATAAATCTTAATAAAGACAAACTACGCGCCGAAACAAAAGAACAAGCCGGTCAATACCTTTCAATGTTCCCTTCAAATAATATCTACCATAATAACCTGGCACAAGCCCTGGAAATTCTCGAAGCAGTCAATGATGCGATTTACTTACTTAAGTCGGCTAAAATAGCTGACGAAAAACCAGTGAAAGCACCGCCCAAGGCAGGAATTGGTGTGGGAGTTGTCGAAGCGCCCCGTGGCATTCTTTACCATATGGCCGAAGTCGACGAGAAAGGAATGATCGTAGACTACGATGTAATTGTTCCAACTGCCCAAAATCAGATAAACATTGAAAATGATCTTAAAAAATATTTCAATGAGAATTTGGACAAAGATGAAAATACGCTCAAACTTGACGCCGAGAAAATAATACGAGCTTATGATCCTTGCATGTCATGTGCAACCAACTTTCTTAAAATAGATTGGATACATAAATAATTTTATCTAAACTCAGAATATTTTTCTGTCGTATAAGAAGTGTAAATTTTGATAAACTGTGAGTATGGATAATGAGGACTATCGCAAGAAAATAGAACTCCAAGTATTACAAATTATTGAAGATGGTCTAAAAAGCCATGAAACGAATGCTAAACGCGCAAAGGAAATTGCTGCCTATATATTAGACTCGCTTCATCCCCATATGTCATTAGAACAAATTCATAAAGCTGTTCAGGAATTCGATGATCATTTTTCAGAATTGGTTCCCATAGTTTTAGAAGCAAATAGAGAACGTGATGAGCGAATAAAAAAAGCTATTGCTAATCATGCAGGAAACCTACTAAAACAAGGAAAAATTAGTGAAGCGGGCATATCGTTAAAAAATGCTACAACCAAAGAAGATAAATTAGAGAAATAATATGGCTGATGGAACTGATGCAGAGTTATCTTCAATAAAACAAAAAGAAAGCTCTGCGATTTTTAAACCACCAGAGTTGAAAGATGCTGTACCTATTGGTCAACCTGAGCAAGATATTGTTAATAGAATAGTTGAAGATGGTGACCCCGACCAGGTTTTTTCAGATATTGCAGGTGAACAAAATGAAAACGTTCCTTCTGAGAGAGCGATGGCAAAATCAGAAGGTGCAATGTCTCTTATCGACAGTTCTGTTGAAAACCCGCCGAAGGGAGCTTTGGCAAGCGAGATTGACAAAAAGGTTGACGGGTTTAAAGAAGTTACCGATTCAGACTCCACACAAATTTATGAGGGAGGTGCTTTGGGGGAAATTATTATTGACAAGGATAAAAACCTGGTAAAGCCAAACATGACCCCTAAAGCCCAGTCGGCGGTTCTTGTAAATTATGCGACAACAGCGGCTGCTATATCTGCCCGCTATACTTCAGGACCCAACGTAGACCTGCTCCCTCCGGAGGCATATAAAATCGATACCTTTGCCGCTTTGCAGAAAAGAGTTGATGGAAGTGGGGTTGTTCTTACTGTTTTGGGGGAAAAAGCAAAGACAAAAACGAGATTTTATAGTATTCCAGGCCAACAATTAGATGAACAAAGAAAACCAATTCTATTATCTGAGCAAAGAATTCTTGTAGTGCAAGATTTAGCTTTAGATAACGGTAATACAAGAAGAATATACGCAGTAAGCACAGCTGCTGATATTGATGATTATCTAGATAAAATGATTACGGCACAGATTGAACAAAGTTCTGATACTTCCTCTAGTCAGCTCCCACAGGAACAACAAACTGAAGCTATAACTGCTCCAAAAAGTTCGGAGGAGGTTGTTACGCCTGTCCCAATAAGTGAAGAGGTAATAAATGCATATTTAGATGAGCTTAAGCTCCAAGTTCCAAAAGTGAAAGAGGGAGGTTTAACTCAAGCTCAATTACAAAGTTTAGTTGATGAGGCAAAAGCCGCTGGGGTGTCCCTTGATAGAATGAGAGCTGTGCTAGAAGCCCAAGGCGTAAAAATCAAACAACGAGAGAAAAAACCTAAAGAAAAACTTGAAGATCTTGCTGAAAGAGCTTCTCCATTTTTAGATAAACTAAGGCAAAAGTTTCCAGAGCAACCCGGTGGAGATGGTAGATTGGGCACTGAAATACTAAT
This sequence comes from Candidatus Dojkabacteria bacterium, assembly GCA_016932045.1. GTDB lineage: Bacteria > Patescibacteriota > Dojkabacteria > JAHIVN01 > JAHIVN01 > JAFGDO01. Next base: position 2,976 of record JAFGDO010000027.1, read on the forward strand.
ATCAGAAGAAGAAATGAGTTTGATAAAGGAAATTGTAGATACTACAAGAAATTTTTTAATAGCAGACCCTAGTCTTAAATCTCTAATTGATATGATTCAACAGAAATTGGGAAAGGATAAGGGGTTTGATTCAGCTCATGGATGGGGGATTTTAGTGCGTGAGGATAATACAATTCAGTCGCCTCAATTAGGTAAAGCAGATGGTCACCCAATAATTAAAACACCACCTGAAACTTATAGATTATGGAGGGCTAAAAACGGACTGGACATCGTTGAAAATTTGATGAATTTAGGAACTGAATATACGGGTCCTTATAAGGGAAGGTCTGCGTCAGCGTTGTTAAAACCTCTTGAGTTTGGTATTCAAGCAGCTTTAGAATTGTGAGAATAATAATTCCTCTTAAAAATGTCAAAACGATTCTTGTCAAAGTGTGCCGAAGGAGGGAATTCCTTCGATTACACCCGGGGCGAACTTCTTCTCCTAGACAATACCTCAACAATCTAAGTATAAGATGCTGAAATAAATTCAGAATGACACAGTCCGTCAAGAAGTCTTGTTAATTCAGAATAATCAATATTTCCCGTTTGCGGCAATCCAATTATTGTGATCTTCTTTAATTTATCCAACTTTTTCAAATATTTAAGCTGAAAGCCAAGGTCAAAATCATGCGCCGTAACGCTGCTATCTATCTTTAATTTATCCAAATCACTTTGATCAATTAAAGTAACTTCCTTTATTCCTTGCACAGCATCCATAATGATAACGTTATCTTCCCCGGCAAAGGGCAGGTCTTCGTTTGGATTAACTGTAATAAAGCCAACACCATTCACTTTACCCTTAATTTTTTCAACAGCTTTTAAAGCTACTGTATCCCCTTCAAAATCAGGATTGCCAAAAACATACACCTTCATAAGTCGATTGTATTACAAATTTAAAACGCGTGTCATTCTGAACTTGTTTCAGAATCTCTGCCATAATCAGATCCTGAACTAAATTCAGGATGACAACTATTTCTCCTGCTATAATAGCTCATTATGGATAAAAAGGCTTTACAGCTAACCTCCCGTTTTGCACTTCCTCCAAATTCCCTTGGATATTGCGGTAAAGATACTGCACCGGAAAAGTTTAAAAAATGCATAATAAAAAATGACTGCTTAGGAGTTAAAAGTGAAATTGAAAGGTTTATCGTCTTAAATCCTTATCTGGAAACTATTGCTAAAATAACAGGAAAATCAAAA
>JAFGDO010000028.1 GCA_016932045.1 Candidatus Dojkabacteria bacterium
ATTAAGAATTAAGAATTAAGAATTAAGAATATAGCATTCTTTTCAGAATCTTTTACTTGTAACTGTTATCTTAAAACTTTCAATTATGAAGCTAATGTTTGACATAATAGGCGTAGTCGGAGTTATAGCCACTTTGTTAGCTTTTTTGCTTTTACAGAAAGGGAAAATATCGGATGATGATCATTTTTACAACCTACTCAATCTTTTTGGAGGTATTGGAATGGCTACTTATGCGGTTTACTATTCAGCATGGCTTTCGGTTTTTTTGAACTCAGCATGGGCTGTTATTGCTGTGTTTGATTTGATTAAGAATATAAGTAAAAGCAGTAGATGATTTAATATATCTAAACGGTTCAAGATGATACTTTTAGACAGGAAATCCAGCATCCCCGGGTGACTTTATTTTATACTTTCCAGAAAGTCTTCGACTCTTCCTGACTCGGTGTCAAAGTGTCCCATAAAACTATTTCGTCCTCCCAATTGAAGTCCCTGCATACGAACGCTACTAGGAACATATTGAGGATTATTTTCCATATAAGCTGCATCAGAACTTCCCGAGCTACTAGCCCTTTCAATTCGTAAAACGGCTTCCCTTGAGAGGCAACATGTCGGGATTGAAAGGCTTACATTTTCTTGATTATAGCCAGGAAAGTCATCTGTATAAATACTATACCTCCAGTACAAAGAAGTAGGATCATCAACCAGTCTTCCTGCTTTCCTTGGATGGCGACTATCTATTGTATATCTTTGATCGCGGGTCCATTCAAGAGCAATTGAACGTAGCGAAAGAGTTGCTTCTCTAACATCTTCTAGTCGCATAAGGGTCAGAGTATTTAGTTCTCTTGGGTCACAGCCTGAAAGAATTCTAAATAGAGCTCCCATTGATCTACTATGGAGACCTAAATCAACCCTCTCACCTTCTACGGCAAAGTGTGGTATCTCTTGGGTATCTGGATCTGGGTTTGTCATTAATTCCCGAAATAGGACTACCCGTTCGTCTTGCGAACTCATATCGAGTCCAAGTCTTTCCAGTTGTGCGCCAATTTCTCCCATAATAGTTGTGTAAGCTTCTTTGGTTGTATAGATAAAACTCTTACCTAATAATGATCTATCCCAAGCTTTTCTCAGATCAATGATGCTCTGAGAAGCCCTGCAGGCTTCTACAAATTCGTTTATATGCTGGGCGTGAGCTTCTTCTTTACCTGTTGCCATCATATGACTTTGGACTTCTGCATCTGAAACTGGACTCATATTATTGCTGTTAAAAAATAACTTCTGAAATTATACTATATTTTTTTATAATCCGTAAAATAACTATTAATAGGTATGGTGAGGATACCCCAAATATTGATAGTTCCGTGAAATTCTGTATAATGATTTTACATTTAGTAATACCATTTTACATTAGTTTCAACTGCCCATGGCCGGCTATAGTAAGAAATATAGGTATTTATTCCTCGGAGAGCAATTTGATCCTTCGACACATGTAATCGTTACTTTCTATGTTGAATCCACTGGGGAACTCGAAAGGAGTGTAGAAGCAGTTGCAGCTGAGTCATCAATAGGAACTTGGACTGATACAGAGGGACTAAGCGAAGATTTATTTAACAGACTATCAGCAAAGGTCTTTGATCTCAAGAAGTTAGATGAAAAGACCGCTATTATAAAAATAGCATATCCATTAGCATTATTTGAAACAGATAATATTCCACAGATATTTGCTGATGTTGCGGGGAATGTATTTGGCATGAGGGAAGTGAAAAACTTGCGAGTAAGAGACATAGAATTACCCGAGTCATTTGTGACAGCAAATAAAGGACCTGCTTTCGGAGCAAATGGTGTTAGAGAAACTCTTAAAATATATGATAGGCCGCTTCTTGGTACTATTATCAAACCTAAGGTTGGTCTGCCAACAAAAGAACATGCAAGAATTGCATACGAAGCATGGGTTGGAGGAGTTGACATTGTAAAAGATGATGAAAACCTAACAGATCAGGATTTTAATCCTTTTTATGAGCGAATAACCAGGACTTTGGAGGCTCGTAGAAAAGCCGAAGAAGAAACAGGTGAGAAGAAGTTGTACTGTCCAAATATTTCCAGTAGATTGAGCGAGATGTACCCGCGTGCAAAGTTTGTAGCCGAGATGGGGGGGAGGGCCATTATGATAGATATAGTTACTGTCGGATTTTCCGGAGTTCAGTTTATAAGAGATCAGCAGCTCGGCCTGATCATTCATGGTCATAGAGCTATGCATGGGGCCTTTACGCATTCAGATAGGCATGGCATATCAATGCTTTTTGTTGCAAAGATGGCCCGACTTGCCGGGATTGATCAGCTTCATACTGGAACTGTTGTGGGGAAGATGGAAGGAACTAAAGAGGAAGTTACAAAGATAAATAATTTCCTGCTTGGTGATTGGTTTGGTCTGAAGCCAACACTTCCTATAGCTTCTGGAGGTTTACATCCAGGTTTATTGCCTGAACTTATAGGAATGCTGGGTAAAGACGTAATTATAAACCTAGGTGGAGGCATCCACGGTCATCCTGGCGGAGTTACTCAGGGTGCGAAAGCGGCAAGACAGGCACTGGATGCAGTCATGAAAGGTGTGGATCTTACCGAGTACTCAAAAGATCATAAGGAGCTTGCCGAAGCGATAGAAGTCTGGGGAGCAGGATCAGCAAAAATGGAGGGGGAAGATAAGGGAGGGGCAACATACAAGCATGCACTTGTATTAAGCAAGGGCTTGGATTTGGCGTAACAAAGGGAACCATGAATTAACAATAAAGAATTGAAAATGAAGAATGGAGTACTGATATGGAAGTATTCCCTTTATCTATACAACTCATAATTTATAACCTTTAACTTACAATGTCTTTTTATCTTTCAAGTCGCAAGTTGGATGTCCGAACAGGTGACGTTATGGTTGCCCTGGTTAGTGAAGTGGATGCCCAAGAAAACGGATTAAGTATTGGAGAGAAAGTAGCCCTTGAAATAGCTGGAAAAAGAAAACAGGTAATTGTTACCTTGGATACAACCGATACTCTTGTTGAAGAGGGAGAAATTGGTTTTTTTGAAGATGTCTGGGAAAAGTATAGTATAAAGTTTGGTGAAATTGTAAAAGTTAATCTTATCCCGCCTTCAGAAGCAGTTGCAAGTATAAGAAAGAAACTTTTGGGAGGGAAGCTTGATTATCAGGGAGTATATTCAATAATCAAAGATATTGCTGATGATAAACTGGGTAAAATACTTACCACTTATTATGCGGCTGCTGGATACTCTCCTGGTTTTGATGAGGAAGAGATGTTTTATATGACTAAGTCAATGGCTGAGACTGGAGATACCCTTAAATTCAAGGGTATTGTGGCTGATAAGCACTCAATCGGAGGAGTTGCAGGGAAGGGGATAACTCCGATAGTTATTCCTATCGTAGCATGCGTTGATGGGATTATCTTACCAAACACTTCAACAAGGGCTGTTACAAGTGCTAGTGCTACTACTGACATGCTTGAAGTAATTGTGCCAATGATATTTTCAAAAGAGGAACTTGAGGGGTTTGTACTGAAAAATAATGCTTTCATGGTGTGGGGGGGAGGCCTAGACTTAGCTCCTGCTGATGATAAGATCATACAAGTACAAAAACCCATAGGTATTGAGTCAATAGATAAATTTGTTGCGAGTATTGTAGCTAAGAAGGTTGCTCAGGGAGTTAATCACGTGGTATTTGATGTGCCTATCGGGAAAGGTGCAAAGATAGAGACCGAGGAAGATTTTCTAAGAGTAAAGTCAACATTTCAGAGGGTATGTTCAAAATTTGACATAAAAGTGTCAATTTTCCGAAGAAATGTAGCGGGAATAGATGGTAATGCAGTCGGTCCTTGTTTGGAGTGTCGTGAATTCTTAAGAGTATATGAACGTGATGAGAGGAGGTCTCTTCAACTTGAGGAAGACGCTTTAAAGATTGCCGGAGATTTGATTGAGTTGTGTGGTAAGGCTGAAAAAGGGAAAGGTTTTGAGATGGCAAGGGGTATCCTTGAAAGTGGCGATGCATTCACTAAGCTCAAGGGGATTATAAAGATGCAGGGCGGGAATGAGAATGTTAGCTCCAATAGTCTGGAGATTGGCGGAGTGACATATGAAGTTAATTCTGAAACAGAAGGTATTGTAAAGAATATCAATAATAAACACGTTTTTGATGTTTGTCGTGCGCTTGGAAACCCCAAAATTAAGGAGGCGGGTATGTATTTCAGTAAAAAAACAGGAGATAAAGTTCAAATCGGTGATAAACTGGTTACACTATATGCCACGACTGATAGCAGAATGAAGTTAGGACGGAAAGTTTATGAGGATCTTGGCATATTTGAAATTGGGTAGAATGTATGACTATCTTTCTGATAGAGCTGGAGTAAGGTGTTTCTGGATGAAGGACAAATTCTCCTTATTATTAAGCTAATCTTTCATGAGTATTCAGTAACACTTATTTTACTGGAAGAAGTGCGGGGGGCTTTTGTAAATAGAAATAAATAATCATATTTCTACCTAATATAGAATATATCAGAATTTTTTAAATCTGTTATCTTCTATCCTCCTATTCTGAACAAGCGCAAATTAAGTATTGTAATGAGGATTTAAATTTTATAGAGTTGCGGTAGGGAAATTGGTGTAATTTCAACTCTAGATCTTTTAAGAGTTTTTACGCTATCTTGAGAACTTTTATGAATTATGATATAAACTCTAAGCTCAGGGGTTAATTTTATAATTATTTTTTCATAAGCAAATGAAGTACGAACTTATGTGTATTTTAAAACCTTTTTTACCTGAGGATGTAAGAAAGCAGTTGGTAGAAAAAATAAAGAAGCAGGTCAGTTCAAGTGGAGGGAAAGCCCTGGAGGAAGACATTTGGGGAAAGAGACATCTTGCGTATAAGATCAAGGGACACGAAGAAGGGTATTATATCCTTTATAGATTTAGTCTTTCTTCTGATAAGGTAAAGGAACTCGAGTCTGACCTGAAGATGACAAATGATTTATTACGTTATATAATAATAAAAGAAGATTAGATTAATTTTTTATAGGAGGGTTGATATGGCTACCTCAAGATCATTAAATAAGGTGATGCTAATTGGAAATCTAAGTAGAGATCCAGTTATTAGAACGACACCCAATGGTGCAACTGTTTGTACATTTGGAATTGCTACAAATACTGCTTGGAAGGATGAGAGTGGTGAATTACAGGAGAGGACCGAATTTCACAATGTAGTCTCTTGGAATAAGCTTGCAGAAATATGTGCACAGATATTGTCAGTAGGGATGCTTGTTTACGTTGAAGGAGAGATAAGAACAAGAAGTTGGGATGATGAGAATGGAGTAAGGCACTATCGCAGTGAAGTTAGAGTTGCCGATATGAAGCTTCTTGATAGCAAAGGAAAGAGTGGCGTTGGACTTGATGAAGCTAGAGCTTTGGGGGAAAAGGGTGGCAATGCACCAAGGGAAGAAAAGAAAGAAGAAAAGAAAGCGGAAAAGAAGGAGGATAAGAAGGAGGATGAAAGCGATAATTCAGAGAAGAAGGATGAGAAAGAAGAGGTGGCCCCTGAGGATCTTCCGTTTTAATTGCAAGGAATTTGCTTTCTAGTATTAAACTATTTTAACGATATACCATGGCAGGTCAATTTAATAAGAGGAAAAGAAAAAAGAGACGCGAAGTGGCTGAAAACCTGGTTTGTCCATTTAAGAATCAGGAAGAGATCACCTATAAGGATGTTTTTAAGCTGAAAAGATTCATTACAACCAGAGGTAGGATTATACCAAGGTCCAGAAGTGGTGTTTGTTCATCCTGTCAGAGGAAACTCTCAAGAGAGATAAAGAGAGCCAGATATATGGCTCTACTTCCATTTTGTAGTTACAGCTGATTCAATTGCTGTATTTTCCCCATAATATGGTATTTAGTATCTATTTAGCGGTCTAAACGAAATATACGACCTAATTGATCGAGTTGGCGTTAATGGTTAAATTAATCACTTCACCATTTGGATCAATTAAATCAACTAGATCAACTGTTTCTTCCTAAATTTGCGTTTACACACCATTGTGTTAGAATTTCCCAAGTAGCGTATTTATTCCTTATGAAGACTAAAAGATTTCTTATTATAAAATTTGATAAGTTTACCTTATATTTCTTATTGATACAGTTACAAGGAGAGAAGCTAAAGATCCTTGCGAGTAAGAAAATGAGGATATACAGGCATGGATTTAAATACTTGATGGCTGATTATATTCTTACTGCACTTACCCTATGGGGGAAGAAAATTGGCGTAGCACTTGTAAAAGAGATGGTCCCCCTTATACCTCAAGTTGGCTCAGATGGTGTTACTGACATTTTTATATTCACCTATAAGAAGGAGCAGAGTTTAAATTCCCTTACGAAGAATATCTTTGTTATGAATAAGGATATCAAGAAGACTGGGGCTTCAAGTGTTACAAAGTTTTTTGATTTTAAAAATATACTTTTTGTCCATCTTGGCAGCGAAAGTACTGACGTAGTCCGCTACATCAGAGGCTCACAAACAAGTATGAAAGTTGTAGCCGAAAAAAAGAATTTTTTGTTTAACAAATTGATTGAAAACTTTCCGAAAGAGTTGAAAAGCCAGAATTTTCCTATCATGTTTAATGAATCGGAATTTTTGGATATACTCCGGAATATATCGCGTATTCCTGCATTCGATTTGAAAAGCATTGAAGGAGTATACGTTGAATATTTAATCAATTACCTGCGTTTAGGTTCATTCGTGAATTGCCAAAAGTTGAAACTCGAGTCTTTTGGGCAGGGTGAGCCAGATGAGAATGCACTAATAATAAGTGGGGACAGGGTAAAAATTACAAACAATATTCCTCTCGAGGTACTGTCAATAGTCAATGTTTTTAACTTAAGAGGACACTTCAATATCTATGTCGATAAGTACGGTTTTTTTGATCTTCTACAGAAGTCGGGGAAGCAGATTTTGAAAGATATGGTGTATACTGAACTTGCTTTGAATTTTTGGGGTAAATTTATCACTGTTAGTGCAAAAAGCGGGACAAAACTAGACGAGGTAGTTGCTGATGTAGATGTTATCGATGGAGATACACAGAAACGATTTATTCCATTATATGGGCGCATCCTAACATTTTCTTTTAGAGATGAAGGAGAGATGAATATAATTTCAAGAGATAGATTCATATTTAGTCAAGGGGAAAAGGAGCTGAAATATAAAAATTTAAGTAAAAATTTCGTTATAGATGCAAGAGAAAGGCCCGTAAGCAAAGCATTTGAGAGGTACAATTCTATTGAAGTTCTAAAAATGTGGTTTACAGGAGTCGGGGCAATCAGGTAGTGATTTGAGTGAGGGATTTCGTAAGTCATATTGTAATATATCTTGTAAGTATATTAATTTAATATAATTACGATTAAGGATTTATGTTGGTTCCGTTTCAAAACAACCTACAGCTTGTAAAGAAGTATATGTTCAGGCGTGAGATACCTAGGGGACTGAAAATCGGTCCTGAAATTGATGATAAGGTTAAGGCTGATACGGTACTTGCAAGCGGTGAAAAAGCAGAGGAGCGTGCGAGAATCGACATATCTTCAATACTCAAAATTAATCCGGAAGATGCTATAAAACACCTGAATTGTATAAATGGGGAGCGTGTAAAAAAGGGTGAAATCATAGTGTTGAAGAAGAAAAAAGTGATGCATAAGGAACAGAAAATACAATCGCCATACAGTGGAGTTGTTGATTTATCAGAGATCAAGTCGGGGATTTTGAGGATACTCGGTGTTGCTAAAGAGCAAACAATTAGTGCTGGGATAGGCGGGAAGGTTGTAAGTATCATCAAGGATAGGCAACTTGGGATAGAGTGTGAAGTCTTAAAATTCAAGGTAGTCTCCTTATGGGGGGAAACCGTTCAGGGTGAAATGTTTTATCTGGATGAAAAGTGTGATAAAGTAGAAACCGGTAAAAATCTAAATGGTGATATACTTATATTGGGGATGAAACCTAAGATGGAATTCTTACGAAAATTAGCAATTGCAGGTGTATCAGGTGTTATTTTACCGAGTATAAGTACTAAACTTATAAAGGAACTAGAGCTAGAAAAATTAGGTTTGTGGGGGATGACTTTATGCATAACCGAAGGGTTTGGTACTGGACTTTCCTTTAGTAAGTTCTTTATCTCTCTAGCAAGAAAGAATGATGGATATATAGGTTTAATTGATAGTAAAAACGATGAGATCATTTTTACAAATCTAAAAGATATACCTGAGAGTGTAAAAAATCCAGTTCTTGTTGATGAGGTTGAGATTGGGGACCCGGTACAGATTTTAGACGAAGGGGCTTGGGGGAAATGGGGTAAAGTTATTGAGGTTAGTGACAAGGTTGTGAGAGTAGAGGTAGAAGGAAGTAGAGAGATAGAAACAAGTATTCATAATTTAGTTCTAACAATATGAAACGTCAAGGTGCAAATTTGAGTAAAAGTAGGGTAGAGAGGTGGATCATACCCGTATTGAGTTTTGTCGTTGTCATACTTATTTTTGCTGTTGGATATGTACTAGGAAGGACTGGCTTCAGTGCGGCCTTTGAAAATGGAGAGTTTAGCTATACGTTTTCCGGAAGGCTCTATCCTGAAGAGAAAGAGTTGAACTTTGATCTCTTTTGGGATGTCTGGAATAAACTTGAAGACACGTATGTAGAAAAATCAATCGATGAATCTGATATGTTTGATGGTGCTATTAAGGGCATGGTTTCGTCACTAAATGATCCGGCGACTCGTTTTTTTTCTTCTGAAGAGACGTCTCAGTACGAACAGGAAAGAGCCGGAAAGTTTGAAGGCATTGGTATTGAGATGGGATACTTGGATGGACAAGTTATTGTAAGAAGAGTTTTTGATGATTCCCCTGCAAAAGTGAGTGGAGTTCAAGTAGGTGATACTATCATAGGGGTTGATTCTGAAGATGTAACCTCAATGAGTATTTCTGAGATTGCCGAAAAGATACGTGGTGAGTCGGGAACTCAGGTAACTATAGCAGTACTTAGAAGTACATATCCCTCCTCAACATCACAGGAAGAGAAAGAGATCCAAATAACAAGGGGCGAAGTATATTATGAAAGTATTATTTGGGAAATGACCGATGATGATATTGCACTAGTAACCGTTAGGAGATTTACAGAGAACAACTTTTTTGATTTTGCCTTGCTGTGGGATAACGTTGTAAACGAGATAAGCGAGGAGGATCCCAGTGGCTTAATCATTGACATCAGAGGTAACGGGGGTGGTTATCTTGATGGGGCTCCTTATCTTGCCGGTGAATTCCTGGACAAGGGTGAGGTAGTTCTTTATGTTCAGGATAGAGAGAAAAATTTGGATGCAAAAGCTGTTAGTAGGGATGGAAAGTTTAAAAAGATACCTGTCGTAATACTTGTTGATTCTGGGACAGCTTCCTCAGCGGAAATTTTTGCCGGTGCTTTGCAATACTACAAAAGAGCTACTATTATTGGTGAAAGAACTTATGGGAAAGGGACTGCTCAAGATGTTATCAAGCCTTCTACATGGGGAGGGGCTAGTATACACATTACGACTCAAAAGTGGCTCCTTCCAGACAAAAGATGGATCAATGAAGACGATCCCATAACTCCAGATATAGAGGTTGAAGTAACTATTGAGCAATTTAAGAGAGGTGAGGATCCACAGTTAGAAAGGGCGATTGAGGAGGTAGTGAATATGATAGGAAGCTGATACCTATCACAGGAAACTGCAAACTGAAATCAGCGGATTGCGGTTAGCGATTTGATGGAACTTGATAGTTGGATATTAAAATAGCTTAATAGTTTTACCCTCTGCCCTTGATTTATTAGGAAAAGTGGCCCTATTTCCAAATTAATATATAAGTATGTATGTTATTTTTTAATACTATTATCTATGGAAATCAAAGATAATAAACCTAAAACAACTAATGCAAAGTTAAAGAAAGCGTCATGTTTCGGGTTGTTTTTCATCTTTTTATTCTTAGCCTGTGGAGGCACAGTGGCTTTGGGATGGGCTGGCGGATGGCTAAAAGAGCTTACTTGTTCAGTTGTACTAGAAGATTCTATGATATGGGATCAAGTCAATTGTGTCAGGGTAGAGGAGGAGGCTTCCCAGATAGAGCAAGGGGAAGTCATCGACATGCAACTCCCAAAAGATATCCAAAGTACGGAAGAATTGGTTACAAAAATTATTGAAGAAGCAAGTCCTGCAGTTGTAACGGTTGCCGTTGATACTTACGAGCTAGATTATGAAAAAGGTTTTATAGGTTCCCAGGATGGGATCGGCAGCGGTTTTGTCGTTGATTCAGATGGCCTTATCATCACAAATCAACATGTTGTCTCAGATGAAAGCTCTGACTATAGTGTAATTCTCCCTGAAGAGGAAAAAGCCATCCCTGTAGAGAAAATATACAGAGATAAAACTAATGATATAGCAATTTTAAAGATAGACAGAACAGGGCTTAAGGCTTTAAAATTCGGCGATAGTGATAAGCTGAAGCGAGGTAACTTGGTAGTAGCGATAGGAAACCCCTTAGGAAGTCTTGAAGGTACAGCAACAGTTGGTTATGTAACAGGACTCAACCGTGATGTGACTGCATCCTCAGGTTTCTTTGGTTCGGTTACTCACTATGAAGGTGTAATTCAGACAGATGCAGCCATAAATCCGGGTAATTCTGGTGGTCCGCTCTTAAATTCACGTGGAGAGATTATTGGAGTGAACTTTGCTACTACAAGCGGAGCTGACAATATTTCCTTTGCTATTCCTATTAATCGAGTTAAAAATAGACTTGAGCTATTCGAAAAAGAAGGAAGATTTCCGCAGCCATATATAGGTGTTTCCTATAGCCAGAGAACTTTGTTTTTAGATGGAGATGTTGTAATCGGAGCTCTTATACTTGAGGTAGAGAAGGGGGGACCTGCAGATAGGGCTGGAGTACAAAAGGGAGATGTCGTCTTATCAATAGATGGAAAGGACCTTTCAGAGTATGATCTATCATCAGTAATCCAAGGCTCCGAGGTTGGTAAAAAATTGAACTTAAAAGTCTTACGGGACAAAGAGACAGTAGATTTAGGGGTGGTTGTTGCGGATAAGGGAGAATGAAGCCAATTAATAATTAAGAATTAAAAATTTGAAATAATATTTCATTCAGCTATAAGCATAACAGTTAGCGGTTTACTGTTATCAAGCATCTGTTACATTGGGTTTGGAATTTGTAACTAAATTGTATCAAGAGACTGAGGATAATGTTTCAATGATCTGATCAAGATTGCCTTCTAGTATATCCTTAAGGTTATGCCAGCTCTTCTTAATTCTATGATCTGTAACTCTGCTCTGTGGAAAATTGTAGGTTCGAATTTTTGCTGAACGATCGCCAGTTTTAATTGCAGATTTACGGATCTCTGATAATTCTTCCTGTTTCTTTTCATGTTCTGCATCTGCTAAACGAGATGCTAGTATCGAAAGAGCTTTTTTCTTGTTTTTATGCTGTGACTTTTCGTCTTGGCATGTAACAACAATTCCGGTCGGAATATGAGTCATACGAACGGCTGAATCAGTAGTATTTACGCTTTGCCCTCCAGGTCCAGTTGATCGGTAAACATCAATTTTTAAATCTTGTGGATTGATATGGATTTCTTTTTCATCTATTAAAGGGTAGACAACAACTGAAGCAGCTGAGGTGTGAATTCTTCCTGAGCTCTCTGTAACGGGGATTCTCTGAACACGGTGGACTCCGCTTTCATATTGGAGTGCTTCAAAACAACCTTCTCCGCTGATCTGTGCTATCAATTCTTTTAATCCACCCTTTCCTGTTTGGCTCTTTGATAAAATCTGCACCTGCCACTTCCTAGATTCGGCGTATTTGCTATACATACGGAATAGATCCAGTGCAAATAGATTCGCTTCTTCTCCGCCTGTTCCAGGCCGAATTTCAACAATACACTCTTTGGCCTCTTGGATTTTTGTACCATCCTTCGCTATCTCTTCTTGCAGTTCCATTTCTCTTTCTTTTAGCTTTGAGTTTTCATCTTTTACTAGTTCCAGCATTTCTTCATCAGTTTCTTCTTGTATCATTTTTTCAGTCTCTTTGACCTGTTCTTTAACATTCAAGAGCTGGATTAAAATCGAGAGCTTTTCTTGTTTCGAGGCTATATTCTGCGATATATCTTTTAATTTTGAGATATCTTTGATGGTATCCGGACTTGAGGATTCCTTCTCAAGAGTTTTAATCTCTTCTTGTAGTGTCTTAACCTGTGTTTTAAGTTTGTTTATGTCCATATTTAAAAATATTTAACGAATGTACAATAGATACTAGGTCAATATAAATCAATTATAAATTCTAACATTTTTGGGGAGAGATTTGCTATTTAAACTGCTTGAGCATATCTTTAAGTGTTACCTTTTTTCCTGCTTTGATCTCTGTAACTTTAGCCCTTCTTTTGGCCCGTTTTTCCTTCTTGCTTACTAATTTGGTTTTAGAAGCTGCCTTTGTTTTCTCTTCAAATTTTCTTACAAGATTCTCTGTATCAACAAGCTTTTGTTTACCAGTATAGAATGGGTGGCATTTTGAACAAAGTTCAACATGGATAGTTTGAACCGTTGAACCGGTTGTAAACTTGTTGCCACAGGCACATATTACTGCTGCATCTTTGTAGTATTGTGGGTGTGTTTTTTTCTTCATGTCTTCTTATTCTATCAGAAACACAATGATTATACCAGGATAAAGATGAAAGTAAAGGAATATTTAAATCCTTTTACAGATCTTGGACAAGAGGCATAAATGTCTTATCTTGGAATATATCGCTACTGCATAAGTTTTTGTACAGCCTCCTGTGGTGTTACTTCCTTTTGAGTTTTAGATTTCATATCCTTTAGCTGTACTGTGCCTTTCTTTGCCTCATCAGGTCCTTGAACTATTACAAAAGGAATTCCTTTGCGGTCTGCGTACTTCAATTGTTTTTCGAGTTTTACTGCTTCAAGATATAGTTCTGCATTTATACCTTCGGATCTTAAATCTTGGGTGAGTTTAAAGGAATTTTGGCTAAGTTTTTCTTCGAAGACTGTAACAAGAACTTTTGTTTCAGTTGATAGAGTAGGGAGTAGTTTCCAGTTTCTTAAGAATTCAAGAAGTGTATAATCTCCCATAGCAAATCCGGTTGCAGCTAAATCATAATCTCCAAAAATATTTATCAGCTTATCGAAACGTTCTCCTCCAAACATGGACCTGTTATTTTTGGGATCAGTATCAAAGATTTCGTATACAAGGCCGTCACTATAGTCAAACCCACGAATTATAGCCGGATTGAACTCACAATATTTTGCTAAGTCATTCGTTTCTAGCATCTCTATCAATTCAAGCATAGCTTGATAGCCAGGGTTTCTTTTTAGAATTTTTTCTGGGATAACGTTGGCTATAGAGTTCAGCGAAGAGGTCAAGAATTTCTCAATTTTTTCTGCTTGAGAATTTGATAAATCAAATTCGTACAGGGAATTAAAGAATTCACCCTTTGAAATCTTGGCTCTTTTATCCATAATTCGTCTCACCCTTATTTGTGTATCTCCTTTGAGTTTTAGAGAATCATTCAGCAATGCGCGTATTAATCTTCGATCGTTGTAGTATATCTTGAACATATTTTTCTTAGCTCCAAATTCTTTCATGATATCGATCATTGCAGAAAATATTTCGAAGTCGGCTTCAACTCCTTCTATGCCAAACACATTCATCTCAAGTTGGTAAAATTCTCTGCCTCTTCCTTTTTGAGGCTTTTCAGCCCTCCAATTGTTTCCGATCATGAACCACTTAATTGGCTTTGCAATTTCGTTGTATCTTTGAGCAAGCAAGCGGACGGTTCCGGGAGTTAGTTCGGGACGGATTGCCAGACGTCTCCCGGCCCTATCTTTGAGCGTGAACATTTGTTCGTTAACAATTTCTTCTCCGGTCTTTGCAGCGAAGATCTCAAAGGGTTCCATAATTGGAAAATCATACTCCTCGAAACCATACCTATTGCATATCTTCCTCCATACATCAAATATATAATTTCGTATACGCATATCCTCAGGGTAGAAGTCGCGAGCACCTTTGTAAGGTCGAGCTGATATTTTCTCTTGTACCATTTGTTTGTTCATGGCTGTTTTTCTTTTGATCAAAAATTAAGTGTTTGTGGATAATTTCGCTATATTTATTTTTAATAAATCAAATTCCTACAGTTGCGTTGTCTCTTGTTGTTTTCATTGAATTTTAGTACTAAAAAATAAATTTGACAAATAATAATTTTACGAAAGTAGGTTTACGAATAAAGTTCTCTTTGGGTTAATTCCATCCACTGGTTCTATTACCTGTTCTGTTCCTCGAAGCGGACCTGAAATTTGAGTCATTCCTATTTTTTGTGCGACACCGTATATTGACGGCGGATCGATTATTGTTCTTGTGACTGCTTTAAGCCCTAAAAACATGCTCCTGTCTAAAAGAAGTTTTAGAATTTCTGTTGCAAGACCTTTTCCCCGCCATCCCGGTGCTGTTCCAATTTCAGAAATGTAGAATACCGGGGAATCCTGAGAAGATCTCAACCGTCTACTCAGCAATTCCAGAAAGTTCTTTTGAGTTCTTTCTTCTTGCGAATACTTTTCTTGAGTCAATTCTCTTAGAGAAATTTGATACCCCCACCCAAAACTTATAAATTTCCCTTCCTGAGTTTGGAATAGAACGAAGTAACTGTTCTGTCTTCCCAGTTCCTTTCCTATGTAACTTGTGGTCCAGCCAAGAGGGTATGCTTGTTCGATTATATTGCCGTCATTCGGGCAAGAATTTCCTTTTTCCGAGAAGAAATTTCCGCACTGAAAGCATCTTCCAACCTCGTTCCAAGGAGGTGCGGCGAATGTCTCTGCATAGAGTGAAGCAAGGTTTTCCATCTGCCTAAAAGAGATAGCTTCCGGATTGGATCCCTGAAGAAGACCAACTAAAACTCCCTCATTAGATTCTGGCAATGCTACAACTCGTCCAAAACATGCGCCTCTTACAGAATCGATCCCACTTGGCAAGACTTGATAGAAGGTTAGACCAACTTCTGTCTGCTGAGGACTTTCTAATTCATTTTTTGTATCCATTATATTATTGTAATAACTTAATTAAAGTTTTAAATACTTCTTTTGTACACTGTAAGCTTCTTATATCGACGTATTCGCCATTCTTGTGTGCCATTTTGGCCGGTCCTGGTCCGAAACTTATTGCTGGACATTGCCAGGCGTTTGATACTAGGCTTGCTTCGTAAAAACCTTTACTGCCCAAGTCTTCTACGTATTCCACTTTTACACCTGTTTTATTCGTTGCTTCTTCAAATAAGGTTAACTCTTTTTTACTTGCCAAATAAGGTTTATAATCGAGAGTTACCTTTATTTTCTGACATTGGACTCCCAATCTTTTTGCTATTGATGCAATAAGTTTTTTTGCTGTGTTAGCACAGATAGTCGGATTAGCAGTCCTAATATCAAGCAAAACTCTTGCAATGTCTGGTACTGCATTTGCTTGAACTGTTATCTTTTTATCTTGTAGTCTGCCTCCGTTTAGCGAACTTAAGTTAACGGTTGACTTACCAAGTTCTTTGATGTCATTCTCGCTAATTTCCTTTCTTAACGCTTTAACGATACTTACGGCTTTCTCTATTGCATTGACTCCGCTTTTGGGGCTTCCTGCATGTGCAGTTTTTCCTATTACATCAAAAGTAATTTCAATAAGACCCCTGCAGCCGTTTATTATTTTTAAGTCAGTCGGCTCTGGGCAGATTGCAAGTTTCGGCTTCCATTTAAATTCATTCAATACTTTTTTGACTCCTTTAAAGTAATATTCCTCATCACAGTCAAAGATAAGGGCAATTCCTTTTACTTTTTGATTCCAAGCAGGAGCTTGAAACCAACGAAGAGCTTCAAGTGTTGCAGCAATTCCTCCTTTCATATCAACTGATCCCAGGCCGTATAACTTATTCCCGACAACTCTAGGTTTTAGCATACTTGTTTTGTTCCCAGAAGGTCTCACAGTATCCATGTGGCAGATAAACACAAGGGTAGGATTGGAACTGTTGGAGCAAATTAAGTTGAATCGGTCTTTTTCAACTTTTTTACGGTAAATTTTTAGCCTTGCAAAGTTACGTTTTAGATACTTAAAAAGGTAGTTTTCAAGCATTTTCTCGCTATTTTGAGCATCTACATAGCTAGGGATAGAGACTAGTCGCTTTGTTAGGGTTATAAGTTGCTGATCCATTTTCTTACTATAAGAAATTAATTTTAAGGTTATTTCTTCATATTGTGTCCTGCTTATCCGTACGATTTCTCTTTACTGCCGTTTGAAGAAAATCAACGGTCAAACAAAAAACCGGCCTGTAGCCGGTCTAGAATCGATGAAATAGCATTGAGTAGTTTATACTACAAGACCGGCGAAGCCAGTTTGTAGCTATGATGGAAGATTGGATTTTGTTTTTCTTTGTTGCATATCATATAAATTACAGTAAACTTTAGTATGGTAAAGTTATTGGGGAGTATAGCACTTTAATATACTAAAGTCAATAAAACAAGAAAAGCCTTACGTCTTGTATTATTTTTCACGAATAGTTATATTATTTATGAATACTTAAGATGTAAATTCTTAAAATCATTATTAAAAAGACAGAACTTATTAAAAAAACAGAAAATGCTCGTGATTTTGAGGAAGAACTGATTCTTGAACTTGAGGATTATTATAAAGCCTTTTTGGGAACATCGGGACTACCTTTAAAGGATAAAGAAGAGGTTTTGCGTCTTGTGACTATACTATTTGAGGATTCGAAGAAGCATAAAGAAGTGCTTAATAAATTAATTAAAAAAATTAGTAGTTCAAAAAGAGATGAGTTTTGACGAAGAATTCTTGTTGAAACAAGCAAATGTTTATAAGGGTCTCGAAGAAGAGGCCGAGATGATGTACAAAGAAATTATTTCAAAGATAAAAGATAAAGAGATTATAGATATTTTAGACAAGATAAGAAGAGATGAAGTCAGACATCAGAAGGTTGTATCAGAAATCATTGGTATACTAGAAAGTAATTTTCCAGATAAGTTATCGGTAGTTCGTTGAAACCTATATTCCTCTATGTGTTTGTTTTCATACTGCGACTTTATTAAAAGAAACGATTCAAAATCTGTTTTAGTTGAATCTAATTCTCAAATAGTTACAAGTTGAGTGTCAACCTATAAGCAGGAATTGGATTGCAAAGCATGTCATAGAGAATGGTTAAATATATATCAACTTTTCGGAACATAATGTAAAGTCAGAAGACTCCTCTTTCTTTAATTATAATTTTAATTGTTACAGGTCCACTATCTAATTAAGTTTTGCACTTTTTAGTAACAATTTTATTCTTAGTTTCTTAAGGGTCGCTGTTCAGTGCGCAATAGGAGTATGCCAATCGGGGGGCATAGGTAGGTTATGATGTAATATACTTGACAAAACGTATAAGTTATGTGATTATATTTAAAATAATATGGGTGGCGGCAATAATTTCTAGAGAGCTTAGGGGGCAGTTAGAGTTATTTATCCCACCGAATGAGGTAAAACTTGGTTTGTGATATGCAGAGAGTCACGACAACCTTATAGGCTTGATAATAATTAAACTGCCCATGGAAGATATACAACCTAAAAAAAATAATTCAAAATTAAAATACTTTCTAATAGCTTTTGATTGTGTCCTCCTTGTAATCCTTATAGTTCTTCTTCTAAATAGACTGACACTCCAAAAAAGAATCGAAACTTTGGAGAAATATGCAGCGTTACCACTGACAGGTGAATTAGAATACTTATACTACGATATGCCCGATTCTGTTGGTTCAACGATGATACTAGACGATAGTATAACAAGTAATGATCTTTCTAGCGGGATTATAGACTTAAGTAAGTTATCAGCGGGTATGTGTTCTCAGGGAGAAATTTTAAAGAAAATAGATGCTACAACATGGGGATGTGCTGAGGATGCAACTGTTAAAGGAGAAGGTGGGGGTGAAGTGACAGGATTTGTACCAGGATATGGGTTAATTTTAAGTGAATCAGTATTAAAAGTAAATTCACCAATATGCACTGGAACAAATAAATTACAATGGAACGGAACGGCATTTGTATGCTCGCAAGATTTAGATACAAATACACAGCTTTCAGAGGTTCAAGTCGAGGGATATATATTTGATGGAGATAATGTAGGAACGTTAAGTTCAGGAACTTTGGCACTTGACTCGCTATCTTTTACGGGAACTTTAAACGACGCAAATATTGCAGCGCTAAGTTCTGGAGTACAGGGGGATATACTTTATCATAATGGAAGCAACTGGACGCAACTTGCTGCTGGAACCAGTGGACAGTTTTTGAGAACACAAGGGGCAGGAGTAAACCCACAATGGGCGACAGTATCAGGATCAATTTCAGGTGGGACAGTAGATGATGCGATACTGCATTGGGATAGTGCAACATCTGCATGGCTTGAGAATACAAATTACTTGGTAGATGAATCAGGGAATGTGACAAGTGGAACTTGGCAAGGAACAGTGGTAACAGATACTTATATAAATGATGCATTGACCATTAGCTCTTCAGGAACAGTAGACTGGACAGCATTAAACAATTATCCAGGAGCGTGTGCTGCTGGAAATGCGGTAACACAGATAGGAGATATATTGGTATGTACAGCCTTCTGGGACAGCATAAGTGATGTGCCGTTAGCAACACCTTCAGATGGGGATACAACTCATTTATCAAATGCGGATCAAATATATGACTGGGTGACAGGATTAGGATACCTAACGACTGAAACAGATCCATCCTTAGCTACCTGGACAGGGTCAACAAATATAACTATATTAGGAACTATTACTACTGGAACTTGGAATGGAACTGTAATTGGTGATTCATACATCAGTGATGCATTAACAGTCAACTCTTCAGGAACAGTAGACTGGACAGCATTAAACAATTATCCAGGAGCGTGTGCTGCTGGAAATGCGGTAACACAGATAGGAGATA
>JAFGDO010000029.1 GCA_016932045.1 Candidatus Dojkabacteria bacterium
AATAGCGTTTATATTCAAAGGCTAATTCTACTTGTCGTTCTTTTAGAATGTTTTCTATAGTGGCAGGTATCACATCAGTGTGTGCAGCCCTTTTGCGAATATCATTCAGGTATTTTTCGGCAAGTGCTGCATTCCCCTGTCCACTCTCAATAGCAGCCTCAGCATAATTGAGATATATTTCAGCTAACCGGAAATCGATAAAAGGCGAAGTAGAACCCCACTCTGCCCCATTTAGGGTTTTGGCTTCCTGCAGCCATTTCTTCAAACCGAATCCTGTGGTGACATAATTTGCCATCGCCGTACCAATTGCTCCAAAAGCTGAATATCCCGCTGGACTACTAGATCCATAAGCATAATAGGTCTTTCCATCAAGTCCGACACTTGCACTTTCAGTAAAAATCCGTCGGGTACCATCCGGTTCAATCAGCCCACCTTGCATATTGATAAGAACACCTTTAAACGTTGTTCCAGGTAACATTACTGAACCATGCAGGCGCGCATCTTTATCGACAAAAGGTTCAAGCTGGTTATCGTATAACAAATAGGGTTTTGATATATCCATGCTCAATGCATTGGGTGCATATTCATTTTCCACACCATCACTACGGGTTTTCACTGGCGAACTCTTACCAGTACCATCATCAGTATAATCCTCAAAGAGGTCTACCAAATCTAAGGTAACGCCATATCTGCCAAGCATATAATAATCTCTTATCTTAAGCTGTTGAACCAGAAAATATGTATCCGTAGAATGACCCTGCAATTCAGTAGGAATACCGTCGATATAACCTTTTTTGAAGATAACTTCTATATCAGCTGCCTCTGGTGTTTCAAACATAGTTTGGAAATTTTTTGCAGCTTCTGCTCTGTCTGCAGGTTCAGGTTTATATAGTTCCTTACCGGAATTATCAATAATTTCTTTTGATGCGTTTATACATGCCAGATAGTAGTTGTTAGCATCAGCTATTGTCATGCCGCCAACCAATTTTTTATCAACTGCCTCTCCCGTAAGCGGAGCCCTATCCCAATATTTGGCTAATGAAGCTGCATGTAAAGCCGCTCTCGACTTAAGAGCATAACCTGCCCATTTGGTAGCCCTCAAGGGACCATCTGTGGCAGTTGTTGGCAGATTCTCTATAGCCAGATCACATTCGCTTAAAATGAAATCCCAAGTTTCTTTTTCAGTTGAACGAGGAACAAATAAAGGACTGATATCATTAGGATCCATGTCCTGTACTTCTGTAATTAAAGGGACACCACCGTATCTCCTGGCTAGAGTAAGGTAAATATAAGCCCGTACAAAGTGTGCTTCGCCTATTAGTATCTTTTTTTCAGTATCATCGAGTGTAGTTAATTCATCTAAAGTTTTTAGAAACTGATTCACTCGCCTTACTGATGTATAATCCCAATATCCAACAAGAGCTCTGCCGGGAGTCCCACCCCCATGAGAATCAAGACAAACATGATCCGTATAAGAGTCTATTGACCAACCACCGTGTGAATTAGTAGTTGCTCTCAAGCTTTCATGAAAGTTAAAACCTCTGGCTGGTTCATAATTGAAATCTTCCATAGGCATTATGTTATAAATAGTCGCCAAAACAGTTTTAATGCCAGCGGGAGTTTCAAATAATTGTTCAGCAGACACTCTGTCCAGGGGCTGAATTTCAAGAAAATCATCCGTACAAGTTGTTAAAAACAGAGCGCTGACGCTAATTAATATATATAAAATTACTTTCTTCATATCTTTATATTTTAAAATTTGATCTCCACACCAAAGTTAAATGATCTCAATAACGGGTAAGTTAAGTCAACTCTATATTCCCCTTCATTCCGCTCTGGATCTAAGCCTTTAACATCCTCTCTACATAAAGTGAATACGTTAAAGATGTTTATAAAAGGTCTTAGATGTTCGATGTATAACTTTCTGGAGATATTAGCAGGTAATGTATAACCAACCTCAAGAGTTTTCAATCTTAAATAAGTGGCAGGCATACGCCATCTATGTGATGCTGCCCATGTCTGATTCTGAAATGGATTGGCAGTAAGAGCTTCCCATTTGCCCGGGATCCATTTGGTTGCCGGATCGAAAGGATCATCATCCGGATCTTCCATGTGCCATCTGTCCAGATACCAGGTCCACACTACCGGGAACCTTGTTCCATATCCCCAGTTATCATATCTGCTAACCCACACTGTAAATAAAGCCGATCCCTGCAATCCTATAGCAAAATCAAAATTCCTATAGGAAGCATAAAGGTTTGCACCATATTGTAAAGGAGGATTTGTATAAGTACCTGCCCATGAATTTGGTAAGTTATCTGTCCGATCAATAACTCCATCCTCATTTAAATCAATAAGTTCATACATGCCAGGTAAACCATAGGAGTTTCCGTTTGCACCACCACGTAAAGGAGCGGTCTCAAAATCAACGACACTGGTATATTGCTCTCCTTCTTCATATATCCATTCTCTACCTTGAATGCGACCATCCCCATCACTACGGCTATGCCATTGCTCATAGGTGCTCCGATAGGGTGCCTGTTCCACATGGAGAAGATACTGACGAGAATAGGTTACATTTGCACTTACGTTATAATCAAATTTTCCAACAGTATTTCTATGTGAGACCATCAGCTCAATACCTTTTATCTCATTACTATTAAGATTTTCCTGGGGAAATGTTGCTCCGAATGTATTAGGTACTGAAGTAATACGTGTTGCCA
>JAFGDO010000030.1 GCA_016932045.1 Candidatus Dojkabacteria bacterium
AACTTATGTTTTGAAAATTATAGAATTTGAAAAAAGGGATTTTAACCCCCTGCTACTCCTTTTGCTTCCGTGTTCCAAGGAGCTGAAGCCCATTGTCTTGTCTTATACATGTCTTGAGAGTAGTCGAAGGAGTATTTTACTTCCTATATCCCGAATAATTTCCCCAGCAGCTCACATATACCCCCTGTCCGGAAACTGTTACATCCGTACTACCTGTAACGTTCACACTTCCGCCGGATATAGAAAATTGAAATGAATCTTGATATATCATATAGAATCCCGAAGCACTATATGTAAATGAAGGATAGCATCTACCTGAAGAATCAATTTGGAAATTCCCGTATGGCGTGATCATCATATTATCGCTCACCTGGAATTCATTTGAGAACGGATCCGACATCATCGAGGAGAATCCCTCGACATTACAAGTAACTCCGGTAATATCTACATAATAGTATCCATCCCAGGATTTAACCTGAGGTACAGTCGTTGTAGTTGTACCGGATACATCTATTCCGGGCTCCTCCTCATACCCTCCTTCATCCCATATATCTATATCGTAATCTGGAACCGGGTTAGGAAGAAGTCCTACTTCGGGGCATCCGGCATTCCCTCCGCTATAGCTTCCGCCTGAATACGTCAAAAGATCCCAGCAAGCACCGTCATCATACCAGCATGAATACCCGCTTTCAGTTGTCGGAAGCCGAGTCATAACTCCACCGGTTCCCCCTACTATACCGCCTTTTGCTTTGCACTCATCCATGAACTTCCGGACCAATGGTGAATATCCATGCTCATCCACTTCACCTTGAGTAATACCCGCACCTCCCAGATAAAGCTCGCTTGCATCAATAAGGGGAGGACCTGCATTCCACGCCTCATTCCACTGAGCTGGAGCACTCGTTTCTCCGACAGAGTATCCTAAGGCCGGACGATAAATACTTGGAAGTGACTGCACAACACCACCAAGGCATACCTTTCCCCCGCTTACACAAGGGTTACGCTTAAATTCTTGTGCATATACTTCATTTGCTATTCCAAAGGATCCGACTTTTTGGGAAACTTCCAGGTTTCTCAGCCAGTGTTCTTCAACCATAAGTTTAGCAGCTATATAGCGCATGGTTTCCGTATCTCCATTTCGTATAGCAGTGTCACCGAACTCTTTTAATTTAGCTATATCGACAATTGAAAGTTTAAAGAGACTCTCTAATTCTTTATCGGAAAGAAAGATAGAAAAATCTTCCGGAACTGAGGATCTTTCAGGCCAGGCGTTTTCCGGTCTGGCATGAAGTTTAATTGTCTTGACCCAATAACTTGCAGAAGAGTTATACTTTTCAATTAAGTACGGCTCATCTAGGTCTGAAAAGACCAAATACAAGTTGCCGGTTTCATTTCTGATCTTTTTCATATCCCAACCTTCCGGAACCGGCTCGCCGTTTACAATGCTGTCTCCTATGAGGCGCGCATACATCGCACGGGCAAGTAGGGCCTGGATCTGTTCAGATGCTTCAACTTCCTTATTAAATGTATTCCTTTCATTAAGCCAGATAAATGCCCCCGCAGAACCGATAAAAATGAGTATAAAGATCAATATTGTAAATATCTCTTTCATCCTTTCTTTCGGTACAGGCTTTTCTTTAACTTCTACAGTCTTTTCTTCCTCTTTTTTAGCAGAGTCGATGACTTGTTTAATAGTTTTTTTACTTTCCTCACCTTTCTGTTTAAGTTCCTTGTTGACGACACTCATCTTTGCCCTATTTGCTGCTCCTGCAATGATCGTCACAACAAAGGCAAGCAAAAACATGCCAAAACAGAAAATTGAGAATGTATTTATGAATGTGACAACTGCCTTATCAAGCTTAAGAAAATCTTCTAGGAAACTAGACTGATTCACAAGTATAGTAAAAACTACACCGCTGATGCTAAAAAAGACAGCACACCCCAAGACACAAGCAAATCTTTTCCTATCTTTAAGCTCCTTCTGCATCTTTTGCTCGTTAGTAATTTCTTCCTTTTTAATTACCTTCTTTGCCTGCGATTTAGGAGCTCTTTTCTTTTTAGAATTCTTTTGATTTGAGGGTTGGGGCATGGTTTGAGCTAATTCGATTATTGCTATAGTAAAAGTATAGAGTAAGAATAGTAAGTAGTCAATGGATCAAACTCCAGACATGGGGTTTTTACCCCCTGCCTATCCTTTTGCTTCTGCTATTCAAGGGGCTAAAGCCCCTTGTCTTAGTATAGATTTCAAGTTCCCGATTTGTATTCTAAAACCCCACTTCCTTTATTCTTCTCAATTCTGCTATAATCCCGGCATGACAAATTATAGATACCTAGCAAAAACCACAATCTGCGGCATAGAGACACCTCTTTCAGGTGCCTAAATTGTCGTGGGATCATCTCATCTTCCCCAATCGGAACCAGACATCGCAACCATTGCCCGCTTTGCTTGTGGTCCAAGCATGTAGATCTGCAAACTCCGGGCGATAGGAGATCCATATGCGGATCGAAAATGATGCCGATCGGCCTAAAGTTTAAGAACTTAAAGGAGAATCCATTTACAGGTAGAATGAATGGCGAGTTAATGGCCGTACATGCATGCCTCGGCTGTGGTAAGATATCCGCAAACAGAATCGCAGGCGACGACAATAGTTATATGCTGCTCCAGCTATTGAAGGATTCTTCACAGTTAAGTTCTAATTTTACAGACGAACTAGCAAAAAAAGCATTCAGCTACTCACAAGCAAAGACAGAAAGCTTGTGCTGGTAGCTTTGTTTGGATACAACTATAGAGAAAATATCTAGGGAAATGCTGGAGCGAGCCGAGTGATTTTCGGTCTATCCAATTGAATAAACTATTCATCCGTAACTTCCTGTAACTGCTTTTCAAAAGACACCCTGTCTCTTACTTGATTTACAAAACGCCATAAATTGACAGCAGAAAATATCATCTTAGCTAAACTTTTTTCATCACTAACTTGAAGATCTGGATCTTCTTGTAATTCAGTTAGAAGATCATCAAATCTCATGCGACCTTTATTTAAAACTTCTTTTGATAGACCATAGTGTTTTAGGGCAATACCTATATTTACAATTGTGAGTGAAGTAAAAAATGATGTAAGAATTGTAAGAAGCTGAACTCTTTGATCCATTACCATTGCTCTTGTCATAGCAGATAAAGTGATTTCTTCACTGACTTCAGCAAATTTCACAGCTGATTCAGCCATTCTCAGCATCCATGTACTACCTGAGCCTGTCAATGCTAAAGCTGATAAACTAAAGGAAATAACATTCCAAGTGGGTATATATCCATCTACAAATGGTAGTTTCCATATTTTAGGAAATCTCCAAAATGCTTTATCAAATACAAGAACATCACCAACTAGAGGAATCTCTGCTCTACCGGTCTCAGCAAGACGCTGGATAAATGAGGACGGCTGTTCCGGTATTTCTTCTTCTACTGGCATAATATTTAGTTAACATATTAGAATTACTTTATTATTATATCAATAATTAGTAGAAAATTTTTATACTTTCGTATGAAATCTCTTTTTAAACAGACCTGAAAAGTCTAAAATCCGGTCAACCAGTAGTACTGTTATAAACACCCACAATCCGCCAAGATAACCCCCAATAATATCACTTGGATAGTGAACACCTAAATATACTCTACTAAATCCAATTAAAAGTACGATTATTAAGCTAAGTAAAAAGAAGAAAAACTTATTTACTTTCTTTTTACAAAATGAAAAAACAAGGAAGGTAATCACAGCATAAAAAACGAATGAATTCATAGCATGCCCGGATGGAAAACTGTAAAAATGCTCACTGACAATTGGACTCAGCTGAGGGCGTGGTCTTTGAAAAAGATACTTTAAAACGACATTCAGTATCACTGTCGTTCCTGAGGTAAAAACAAAAACCACAGTCTCTCGAAATTTCCTATATTTGATAAGGAAAGCAATAGTAATTATTATTATCGGTATAAGGACTATCGCAGACCCAAGAGAAGTGACTATAAGCATGACTTTGTCTAGCCAAGGCGTTCTTGAGGAGTAAACAATTTCAGAGAGGAACTTGTCAATACGTACTAATGTTTCATTTTCTGTAATGCTTTCGGCGATTTTCAAAAATATAATCAACGATCCGATACTTATGATTAAGCATGCCAGAATTTTTAGGATATTAATTAGAAACACCTTGTCCTGAGAGCGATCTTTTTTTGTTTGCATAATTGTTGAAAGCCGATCCATTTATTTTGTCCACTGAATAATAATAAACGACAGTAAGATGAACATCTAGTAAATTCTTGTTTAAACCAACTCTTTGAACCTTCTCTTCACTTCTTCTATCGACTTGTCATCTATGATAGAACAGCTAACAACTTCTAAGCCTTTATTTTTGAATAATCTTTCAGCCCTTTCAACTGCCTCTTCCTTTATCTCATCGGTTTTAGTCAGTACTATAACCTCCCTTTTGTTATACAACTCTTCACTAATGCTTTTGATTTCCTTTCTGAGAGACTCATATACCTTTAAAGGATCAGAGTTTTCCAGACTGATGAAATGAGCTACAAGCTTGGCACTTTCAGTATGTTTCAAGAATCTGGTTCCTAGGCCCTTTCCCTCATGAGTTCCCTCTATAAGACCTGGAAGATCCATAAGCTTGAGACCATCCATAAATCCTATCTGCGGATCGAGGGTTGTAAATGCATAAGACGCTGTTTTTGCTTTTGCATCTGTTAGAGAATTTAATAGACTTGATTTACCTGCATTTGGGTAACCAATGAATATGATATCTGACTTAAGTTTCAGTACTAACTCTGCTACCTTTTTCTCGGGTTCAGAATTGAATATCTTATATTCCAGTTTCGGATTTCTTTTGATGGAGATATTCCCAGGTTTCCCCAAACCACCTTTAAGTACCAATTCTTTCTGCCCATGTTTTGTAATCTTGTAAGCTACTGCACCATCTATGATAACTTCAGTTGTTAACGGAACTGATAATACAAGATCCTTCCCTATAGCTCCGGTTTTATTTTTCTTTTCACCTGACTTCCCATCTTCGGCTTTGTAAGTTTTGTTCTGTATAAAACTACTTAGGTCATAGATATTCTCATTACCCAGGATGTAAACTTTACCTCCGCGTCCTCCATCTCCTCCAGTACTTCTATTTTTGAAAGTAGACATAGACCCTGCTCCACCTCGTCCTGACTGGATTCTTATCTTAACTGTATCCCTGAGCATTGTTATAAATATAAAATGTTAAATCGTAAGTTTATGACGATAGCAGAGGAGTCGTTATAATATTACCACCTTACTTGCTGGAACTGAACTAATTTCCTGTCAAGCGAACTATTTGGAGTAAACTTCTCGTCCTGTATGATATTATACGCTGCTTGCAGTGAGCTCCAAAGAGGTTAATTTTACGAGGAAATATTTGAGCGAACTGCTCGGGCAGGACTCGAACCTGCAACCCTTCGGTTAACAGCCGAACGCACTACCATTGTGCTACCGAGCAATCAAAATAATCTGCAATTATCAATCTTCAATCTGCAATGAGCATAAATTGAATAATTGTATCCTTGAATCTTTGTATAATTGAATATATTCTTTTAATTGTACATTTGCGAAGTGCCCGTTGCAAGGGCAGATTATTTTATCATTCTAGAGGTAATAAGTTCAAGGTTAAATTTACTTTGAGGTAAAAGTCCTAGCTCTATTAGACATCATGTTTTATATTTAATAAGATTGTATTATTAACTTATTACTCGGAATCTAATGAAACAAAAAAGAGCTAAACGGCTTCAGGATAAATCCAATCGGGATTGGAACTTGGATGATGGGAGGAGATATATACCGTGAAAGTAAAACAACTTTTGCTATTTATGATAACGATGCAAGAGAAATTGAAGCAATAAAATATTCAATTTCAAAAGGACAAAATCATATAGATACAGCTTATATGTATGGAGCCGGACATACTGAAGAACTTGTAGGTGAAGCAATAAAAGGTACAGATAGAGATAAACTTTTCATTGCAGATAAACTTTGGAAATGTCATGCAAGGAGAAATTCTGTAATTCCAGCAGTCAAAGAAATGCTTAGGCGTCTTCAAACAGACTACATTGACATGCTTTATATTCATGCACCGTGGGAAGAAGAACCAATGGAAGAATATATAAAAGGGATCAATGATGCAATGGACGCAGGTCTCACAAAATCACTTGCAGTAAGCAACTTTACCGTCGAGCAACTCAAAAAGGCAATAGCCATATCAAAGCACCCAATTATCGCAAATCAGTTGAGATATAACATTCTTTACAAAACAGATGCCAATGATGAAATGATTAAATTCTGTCAAAGTAATGCTATTATGATTGTTGCGTATAGACCGATTGAAAGGAAGTTACTTGCCGATGAGGTAGAAGACAAAACTGTTGTCGAAATTGCAGAAAAGTACAAAAAGACTCCAGCACAAATCGCTATCAATTGGCTAATCACACAAGATAATGTTGTAGCGATTCCGAAATCAAGTTCAAAAGAGCATATTGACGAAAATTTAAAAGCTTTAGACTTTGAACTTGAACCAGAGGACTTTGAGAAGCTTAAACAAATACCAGACATTGAATAACTTCAATACACTGTATCTCACAAAAGGGAAAGAGTTAATTGTCACTGAGTATACTTACCATCCTCTCAAGCCATCCTTGCCTCGCTTCATCTGCAAAGTTATGATCGCCATCAAGCTCTTCATATTTCAAATCTTTAATATTCTTAATCGCGTCGTAAGTTTCATTTGTAATCACATGATCCTGTTTTGCACGCCCAAAATACACTTCTGCCTTTTCTGACAATGTAGAATAAAGTTTCGGTGGATCTATCCCTTTCACATCTTTCCAGAATTTTTTTCCAATGAAAGTCCAGCTTCCATTACTTCTTTTTATTTTACTAGTCCCCTGTTCGTTAAACTTGGTTTCAGGGCGCTTAGAGAAATGCTCTTTCATTCTTTTGTAGGGTGAAGTTACCGGAGAAGCTAAAAGAATTATTTTGTTCACATTTTCAAAAGAAAGAATACCTACAACAAGGCATCCCATTGAATGGGCAACTATATTTATTTCTTTTAGATTAAATTTTTCCTGAAGATGCTCAATCACTTTCTCGAGCATCTTTGCTTGGAAGGATAAAGGAGGAACTATGGTTGCGTTCTGACCTTCATCTATTTTGCTATAATCGAATCTTACAACAAGAAATTTATCTTTAAGCAAATCTCCGAGTTGAGTAAACATTCCCCAGGAATCACGCTTTACTCCAAAACCATGAGAAAAAATGACGACTTTACCTGAAGATTCATTCCCTTCATACTCGCCTTTTACAAACTTACTGTTAAGTTTTAATGAGAATTGGGTTAGGTTCATGGTTACTAATTACAAGATTCTGCTTCCTTTTTCATAATGTAGTCAACACATGTATAACCGCCATCAGCAACTATAGTTGAACCTGTAATGAAGCTTGCGTCTTTAGATAACAAAAAGCTTACTAAATTTGCTATCTCTTCAGGTTTTCCATTCCTGCTAAGTGGAGTAATCTTCGTTGCTTCAAATGACTCTTCGGTTGACATGCCTGTATTTATCCAGCCTGGAGCAATAGCATTGACCCTAACATTCCTTTTTCCAAGATTATTTGCCAAACTTTTTGTTATATTGATCAAAGCTGCTTTACTCGCAGAATAAGCCATACTAGCAAACGAACCAATCAATCCATCCGTACTTGCAATATTCACGATCGAACCACCTTCTTTTACATTCTTACAAAGTTTAAGACAAATAAGTAATGGGGCATTTAAGTTTACTTCCATTGTCTTATCCCAAATCTTGACATCATACTCTTCAAATTCTTCAGGTTCGTACATTCCAGCATTGTTTACAATTGCGTCAAACTTTTGTCTACCTAACTTTTTTACCAGGCCCAATGTCTGCTCTCTATCTGCAAAATCTACCTGATAAATTTCTACATTCTTAAGCTTCTTCTTTACTTCTTCCGCTTCCTTTTTGCCAGTATTATAAGTACCATGAACAAAGTACCCTTTCTTAACAAGTTTCTCACATATTGCTTTGCCAATGCCACGTGATATTCCTGTAACTAAGGCTGTTTTTTGCATAGTAATTCTCTAATAAATTATCTCTTAATTTTCTTCTCAAGAATGATATCACAGAAATGTTAGCATGATAATTCCACATTTTGTCCCGTTTCTGATAAGATTTGTTCAATAAACTTTTACTACTATAAATATGGCAAAATCCGTTAAGATTACTGAAGCACAAAAACTTCTCGAGAATGCTGCTAGTAAATATGTATCAAAAGAAGAGGCTGAATACTTTGCTAAAGAGCAGCTAGATACTCACATGAAAAAGTTTCCTCGAGTAAAATCGATTCAAAGCGCCATTGAAGATCTCGAATCATGGAAGAGAAATCCTGATAATGAATTTGAAGTGCAAGTAGATAAAAAGGCTTCAATGTTAATAAATTTTAACAAATTAGGACCTTCTCTTAAACTAAAATACATTCATGATGAACTTGAAAATCGTGCTAAAGAATACGGCATATCCATGGTAGGCATCAATAACTCTGGAGGAATTCATACCTTAAATTTATGGACAGACGGTCTTGGTAAAAGAGACCTAATTGGTATCTGTATGTTTAATGGTGGTCCCTACGGTGTTGTTCCTTTTGGTGGAACAACTGGAATATTTGGAACAAACCCTATATCTTATGCTATTCCGACAGCCGATAAACCCATCATTGTTGATATGGCAACGTCAGAAATACCATATTTTGAGATCAAAGATTGTAAAAAGCAAGGCAAAGAATTAAAAGAGAATGCAGCTGTTGACCAACAGGGTAATCCGACTACCAACCCTAAAAAAGCTTTAGCTGAAGACGGCACATCTAATCTTTTGCCAATGGGTGGAGGATATAAAGGGTATGCCTTAGTTTTTTTAATTGAAATTCTCACAGGTTCACTTGTTCGAAGTCTACTAAGTACTGAGATGA
This sequence comes from Candidatus Dojkabacteria bacterium, assembly GCA_016932045.1. Lineage (GTDB taxonomy): Bacteria > Patescibacteriota > Dojkabacteria > JAHIVN01 > JAHIVN01 > JAFGDO01. Next base: position 9,051 of record JAFGDO010000030.1, read on the forward strand.
ATCCAGATTATGTACTAGAAGAACACGGAGGTCTAATAGTAGCTTTCGACATAGCAAGTTTCACTGAGATTGATAAATTTAAAAAATCTGTAACCGAGATGTGTGATATTGTAAGAAAACAAAAGCCCTGTAATAAAGTTAAAAAAATTCTTATACCTGGAGATAATAGTTATGAGAGACTCGAAGAAACTTTATTAGAAGGAGAAATAGAAATAGACGAAGAAGTATTGAATAAGTTACAGGACTTAGCTAAATAAAGATATACAGCATAATTAAAACATAATGACCGATAAGAACACATCAAAAGCCAAAAAATTGATCAGTGAGAATCTCTATATGACGATCTCTGTTTCCGACAGGAAAGGCTTTCCTTGGATAGCAAATATTTATTTTGTCTGCGATAAAAATTTTAACTTCTACTGGTACTCGCCAAAGAATTCAAAGCATTCAATTCTCATAAACAGGAATCCGAACATAGCAATCGCAATATTTGACTCTCAAGCAACTGGAGATGACGTTGATGCAGTTTATATCAAAGCAAAGGCATACAAAGTAAAAACTACAACAGATCTTGCGAGAGGAATTCTCCTTTACGGAAAGAAAATGCTTAAGACAAAGTTTGTAAACGGCAAACAGGCTTTTCAAAAATTTATAAGAAGTTACAAAGACTTTAAAGGAAAGTCACCATTGAGAATGTATAAGGCAGTAACGCAAAAAACTTGGAAGCTTGCTCCATCTGAAATTTATAACGATAAATTTGTCGACAGCCGAATAGAGATCCGCCTGAAATAAATTCTTTACAAAGCAATATGAAACTCTTCCTGGCATCAGAAGCAAAAAATCCTGCAAGCATTAGAAAGTTAAAGAAATTCGTGAATAAAGACTTCTCAAAACTATCAATCGCTTATATCCCGACTGCAGCTAATGGTGAGTACTATGGCTCTTGGAAAGGCGGTGATTCGATTCAAGTAGCAACAAAACTCGGAGCAAAAGTAAAAGTAGTAGAGCTAGAAGATTCAACTTACAAGAATGTCCTCGACGAAATCAAAGGTGCCGATATCCTCTGGATAGCAGGAGGAATGTCAGGATATCTTCTCTACTGGATACGCAGAGTCAAACTCGACAAAGCAATTCCAAAAATCCTCAAATCCGGAACAATATATGTCGGCTCAAGCGCCGGAAGTATGATTTGTGCTAAAACACAGTACTCAGCAGAATGGTTTTTTGGAGAAGAAGAACCAGGCTGTTCTCTTATCCCAGGCCTTGGACTTATAGACTTCGAGATTTATCCGCACTATGAGGATGTACTGTTTGATAGAATTAAAAGGAAATGGAAAAAAGGAAAACTTTGTCTTCTAAAAAATGATGAAGCAGTTACAGTAGTAAATGATAAGATCAAAGTACTTGGAAAAGAAAGGTTTATAGAGAAATAACTTAATCTTAAATTCGATATGAAAACCGCATTACTTTTACATGGCACTTGCGATAAGGAAGAATATTTTAGTGACAAATATCCATCGCTTTCAAATAGCCACTGGTTTCCATGGCTGCAGAAACAGCTTTTAATGAGAGGAGTCTTCACTCAAACTCCAGAGATGCCTGACGCTTATAAACCTGATTATAAAAAGTGGAAGAGAGAGTTTGAAAGATTTGATGTTGATAAAGATACGATTCTTGTTGGACACAGCTGTGGTGGAGGCTTTCTTGTTCGTTACTTATCTGAGCATAAATTAAAAATCAAAAAACTTATCCTTGTTGCTCCATGGATGGATCCAAATAATAAAAAGGCCGCATCCTTTTTCGACTTTACAATAGACCCAAAACTCGAAGATCGTGCTAAAGAGATGTTTATCTTAGTATCCGAAGATGAGGAGGTCGATGGAGTCAAAGAGACAGTCGGAATTCTTTCTGAAAAATTTCACGAAGCAAGGCTTATACAATTTGATAAGATGGGCCACTTTACATTGGGCGAGATGAAAACAGATAAGTTCCCCGAACTGCTAAAGTTAATTCTGAAATAGAATTTATTTAACCCAGATAAATATTACAACCTCATTCGGTGGAATTAAAAGATTGGTGTAGTTTACAAACCTACTCTTACAACGATCTTGCTAAAATTCCAACCCTATAATATAATCACTATGTAATCATTTATTATAATAAACAAATGCCGGACCAAGATACAGCTGAACAAGCCACTCCTGAAGCGCGAGCTGAACAATTTGCAAGTAAAATCAAAACTTGGCAAGATGTTTCTATCCAAGGTCAGCTTGGAGACGGAACTGTTGAAATTACTCAAAAGGCTCCATTCAGATTCCATGGTGATGTCGATCCTAGATATCTTCTAAAAATAGCTGACGACTCACTATTTATCTGGGCAGGAACCATAGGAGGAGAGACGATATCACAAGTTCTATCCGAAGGCTACCTTGTTGCTGAAGGATCATGCTACATGAGACTAACAACAGCTTATGAACCAGAAAACGAATGGATTTGGAGATAACGATTCTTCCATTTTTACTACCCTTTCATATCAAGTACACATCTCACAGCATCAGCTAACTCTGCTACCCTAAATGGTTTCTCAATAAATGCAACATTACTCTCCCCCTCAACCTGTTGTATATGTAACAACTTTTCTTTTACCGGGAGTAACATTTCACTACTCATCACAATCACCTTAGGCTTCGGCATTCCGTGCCGAGTGCAATGTTGAAATAAAGCTTCAACAAAATCAATTCCATTACGATACGGCATCATAACATCAGTTATGACAAGTCCCGGCATGCCTTTTTCCTGCCATTGTTCGATCAAACCTACGTTTCCACAATGTGTTGAAATATTTGTAAATCCCCCATAATCAGGTTTCATTAGCACCCTCACAACTACGTCAGAAATACTTGGTTCGTCGTCGATTACTGCAATGAGAGTTGTATTTCCTACTGTTTCTTTAGCTTCCTCTGATACTTGCTCTGTTGCCATAATTTTTAACTTTAAAAAATAATATAGTATTATAGCAGCATAAGAGATAGTTTAAAAATACCGTAAGTTCTTAGCTACCTTGATAAAAACACAGTCCTATAATATAATCACTATGTAATCATTTATTATAATAAACAAATGCCGGACCAAGATACAGCTGAACAAGCAACTCCTGAAGTGCGAGCTGAACAATTTGTAGCTCGACTCAAAGATTGGGAAGAAGTTTCCATTCAAGGACAACTTGGAGACAGCACAGTTGATATAACAAGGAGAGCAGCATATAGTTTTAGAGGCAATTATGAACCACTATTTCTTCTGGAAACTGCTGACGGCTCATTATTTATCTGGGCAGGAACCGTAGGAGAAGAGACGATACCACAAGTTCTATCCGAAGGCTACCTTGTTGCTGAGGGATCATGCTATATGCTACTAACAACTGCCTTTGAAGAAGACAACAACTGGATATGGTGATAAAGCCTACAGTCTTTCCTGACTAAGACCTTCTTCAAATATTTAGATTACAAATCCGAGAATTTAAAAATCTGGAAACCTACACCTACTTCATCCCAAGCACACCTCTTACTGTTGCTAGAAGTTCTCTGTGTTGAAAAGGCAGTACAATATGCCCAACATTTTCATGACCTTCTTGATCTTGTATTTTTGAAACGGCCTCTCTCATTGCAGGTGTACCTGCACTATCCAAAAAAATTATTTTCGGCTTTTGAACTCTTTGTGCTTCACAGAAACTTAGTAACTCCTGAAGAAATTCCACCCCGCTACGTTGAGGCATCATCATATCTATAAATATAAGTCCCGGTAATCCTCCATCGTTACGCCATTCTTCAATCAATCCGATATTACGTTCATGCTTAGTTACATTTGTAAATCCACCTTTTCGTAAAGCATGAGAAATAAGATCGGACATTTCAGGTTCATCGTTGACTATTGCTATATGCGTTGCCTGTTTTAATTTTTCTCCTGTCTCTTCTGGTTCTTGTTCTCCTGTCATTTTTTTTAAGTTTCAAAAGTAATATAACATTATAGCAATATCACAATTGTGGTTGAAGGTTGAATCTTCAACCGGTGTGGTCTATTGTGATGAAAAGGTTAAACCTTTTCATAGCTCAAACAGGACAAGGGGCTTTTAGCCCCTTGTTCAAATCACCTCATTATTGAATGGCTCTCTACCTGGCATCGCACTTCTCAAGATCATCAAACTTGTCCGCCGCTAGGATACACTTTCCTTCTTTTCTGACATCCAGAAGACCTTTATTCTCTCTGCTCTTTTCTTCCTCTTCCACACAATCATCGACTGAACCAAAAATCTCTAGAACTAGTTGATCAGCCTGCTCGCTGTCTCCTCCCATCTCTTCCTTGTATTGCTCGACCATAAGGTCTCGGACCTTCTCGCAAACCTGTTGTGAACTTGGCGGAAGGACAAAAACTTTAAGCATTACAAAACCAAGAAGCGGAAGCACCACGACTATAACTACAAGCACAACAATGATTATCTTTGTATTCTTTTTCATAAATAAATTAGAAATAAAGTAATATTTATTATCAGTCTAAAGGATAGAATCTGTAATTGCAAGAATCTGCTGAAGTAGTTTTTCACTAATGGTTGAAGTTGAACCTTCAACCAGTGTGGTTACCGGTTCAGGAGTTGAACTCCCGAACTAAAAACCTATCCAACGATGGTCGAAGGTTTAACCTTTGACCATACTAGCAAAATGTTGTGACTTGTATCCTGTTATAAGAGGATCGGACCAACACTTGCGGTTTAACCTTTGCCTAGCTTCTGAAATTTATGCTGTGTAATTTAACAGTATATACCGTTAAATTACTAGCATATTTAAACTTCTATAATAATAGCATGTCGATAGATAGTGCCGAAACAAAAGAAGGAATAAAGTTATCTCGCGAGGGACAGGTCACACTAGGAGCCATAATAGCTAAACTTGCAGTAGTAATAGCAATGGTAACATCACCCGTTAAAGCCGAAGGACAACCTCGTCCGACACCAGGACCCCAAGGAACTCCTGAAGCTACACCAACGTTGACACATGTGCATCTACCATATATTGCAAATAATGCAGGTCCCTCTATTCCAATACCTACAATAAGACCGACTCCCGCAGCACCCTCACCAACTCCTACTAGTCGCCCAACACCTAGTGCACCATAGAAATTAAAGAACTGTAAAGTTAAATCGAGTTTTTCCTTATATCAAAAATTCTAATTTGCAATAACACTAATTATAGTCTAAAATAAGATTGTTCTAACTTCCGTTCTATACACAAACTTCGTACAAAAGAACATGTTATCTTATTCTGCCCGAGATGAACCTTTATGAAAAAATTTCAACTCTTGGCCCGAGTGCACAATATGATACATGCGGCCCAAAAGACTTTGGTAAAACCACAAATATTCCTGGCGTCTATCACGCAAAAGTAGGAGGAAACAACATATGCAGACTATTTAAAGTTCTTCAATCAAATAAATGCGTAAACAACTGCTACTATTGTGCTTTCAGACGTGATCGTGATACTCCCAGGATAACTGCCTCCTCAGATGAGATGGCCGAGGCCTTTATCTCAGCCTTTTCACGCCGTTTAGTTGATGGTTTCTTTCTCTCTTCTGGAATCGATTCTCATCCTGATACAACCATGACAAGAGTCCTGGATACTGCTTCAATACTTAGAGAAAAATATCATTACAAAGGATATATACATCTAAAGGTTATGCCGGGGACTTCAGTGAGTTGCATTCAGGAGTCCATCAAAGTAGCTGATAGAATTTCATTAAATATTGAGTCTCCGACTGAGCAGGACCTTCTAGCACTCACGCCAAATAAAAGTTTGAAATATGGATTCTTCACAACGCTCAATCTAATTAAAAGAGAAATCAAGAAGTTCCAATCCATTCACCTAAAAGCTCCAAGTCTGACAACACAGTTTGTAGTAGGAGCCGGTACAGAAAAAGACCTCGATCTTATCCGAATTACAAATCTTCTTTACAAGCGCTACGAGCTAAAACGTGTATTTTTCTCCGCTTTCCGACCTGTACCTGATACTCCGCTCGAAGAAAAAGAAGCTGTATCTTTGATACGAGAACATAGATTATACCAAGCTGATTTTTTGATGCGTTTTTATCATTTTTCACCACTAGACATTCCTCTTGATCAGGAAGGTTTCCTTTCTGAGATAATTGACCCGAAGATGCTCTGGGCACAAAGACATCCTGAGTATTATCCTGTAAATATCAATAGTGCGAATTATTGGAAACTGCTAAGGGTCCCTGGGATCGGACCGGTTTCAGCTAAAAAAATCATCCAAATACGAAAGCATGGACGCTTGAAGTCTTTTTATCGCCTTCAAGGTAACCGCCTGCAAATAAACAAACTCTCCAGCTTCATCTGTTTCTAAGTCGACTTCACAGACCTTACCATAACCCCTATCCTAAACTAACTTCTTTTCCCTAACCTTAATACAATCTTTACAAAACCCCTACTCTATAGTATCTTAGGTTAAGGCTTTGATTATTAAATTAATGAGAAAAAATTCTTCATCGAAATCCTCTCAAGATCAATATACTCGAAAGATTCTAGAATTTGATAAAAGGTACAATATCTCAAAATTCCTGAGTAAATTAATGCCTATCATTATTTTTGGTACGGGTGTTATCGTATTATTTGCAATATTATTGTTCCCACGAGGTTTTGACTTAAAACCACTACTTAAGTCACTTCCAGAAACAGGAGTCGGCGACTACTGTAAGGTGAATGAAGACTGCGATAATGATGAATTCTGTGAATTTAACATGTGTTGGAACATTTATACCTGCTCATTCTCAGGTTATGTTGATGACAGATATCCACCATACTGTCTATATACCTATACTGAGTGTACATATGGTATATGCACTTTTCCTGCTGCAACTCCCGGGTGCGGGAATGTGTTCCGAGTTTGCGAAGATCTTGAAATAACCTGTAACTGCGGAGCCTGCTATAATGATGCAGGGTGCAATGATGGCAATAACTGTACTCTTGACAGCTGTGACATACGATTTGGAACTGCAGGTTATTGCCACTATGAAGACGCTTGTTCAGAGAATGAAATTTGCACAAATAACCAGTGCGTAAATAGATTTACTGATCCGAGCAATTGTGGATGGAACCCAGTTCAGTGCGCTCAAGGTGAAGTATGTATACGTGGACAATGCGTTCCAGATCCAAACTGTCAAGATACATGCTCAAGCCTAGGCTACCATTGCGGAAATCACACAATCTGTAGCAGAGAAGTGAATTGCGGTACTTGTCCTGGCGGATATTCATGTAATGCTTCGGGTATATGCGTTTTTACATGTAACGATACCTGTCAGTCACTTGGTCTTGATTGCGGGACACATATGATCTGCGGACAATCAACAACCTGCGGCTCATGCCCCTCGGGTTATAGATGCAACTCCGCAAGTAAATGTGAAAGGGTTCAAACATGTAGTGACAGCTGTTCTAGTTTAAGCAAGGAGTGTGGAAATCATAAAGTTTGCGATCAAGTAAGAAATTGTGGCACTTGTCCAGACGGAGAGGTCTGCAATAGCTACGGAGCATGTGTAAAAGAGGCTCAATGCCGTGATACGTGTGAATCCTTAAATGCAGAATGTGGCGAACGCATGATATGCGATAAACTTGTAAATTGTGGAGAGTGCGACAAAGATGAAGTTTGTAATGCTGAGGGGACTTGTGAAAAAAAGAAAGATAAATGCGACGACACATGTGAATCACTAGGGTATGAATGTGGAGTTCATGAAGTTTGTGATGTTCTTACTCACTGCGGTTACTGCGATGAGGAAGGAAATAAAATTCTAGGTGAAAGTGAGGAAAAGACGGAAATAAGCAGCGAGGATAAAAGCAATCTATTCATTATAATCGTTTGCTTCGCCTCAAGTTTCATGACTTTCTTAAGTCTTCTTGCTTTGTTTATTTACTATAAAAAGAGGAAGAAAGACAAAGACATAGTTACATAGTTTCCGCCCTAGGCGGACCCGTCTCGGGAGGGAGATAGCTAGATAGTCGGATAGTTAATTGTGAATTTTAATTCTTAATTATGAATTGAAGATTGTAGATTTTAAATTGATCAGCTAATCTTCACGACATCCTTCCCAAACTTCATCTTATACTTCACTCTTTGATAGACAAATACCACAATCCTATCAAGCAAGATTGCTCCGACAAGTAACCCGACAAAAAATAAAACACTTTCAGCCGTTAACTCCGGAACTCTATTTGCAGATATATAACTAATCGTTCCAGCTAACGCTCCAAAAGTTGTGACAAGCCTGAGTGATTTGAGTCCGGTATCGGTAGTTTGACTTTGAAGCTCAACAATTATACCGATTGCAGAGTCAAGATACTCACGTGTCATTGCCCAAATCTCTTTTATATAGTCTAGTGTATTTGTAAGAGTTTCGAACTTGTACTGAAATAAAGTAGAAAGATCCTCTCGGATATTTATATACTTAGCGATAGAAGCCCGTGTACGGACATAACTTCCCATCTGATTTATCCTTCTACTTATAAGCGTTACTGTCTTGGAGTATGAGTCCAGTTTTGCTCTGACCTTTGGAATATCGATACCTTTTATATTTTTCATCTTTTTAATAAATGCTATTTCTTCCCACAAAGCCCTGTGTATTTGAAGATACTTCTCAAGATGATCCTTAAATTCTCTAAAGAAAATCTGCATCTCATTCAAGTCGCTGACTTGCTTGTAACGCCCCTTTGATGCAACTACAAAAATATATTCTGGTGTCTTGTAAACTGTAATATCATTAGATGTAATTTGTGAATAAATTTCGCCAAACCTTTTTCTATCTATCACATAATTCTTATGTTGATCCGACCGCACGCCAATAACGAATGGATGGACTGTTTTTATATTGGCAAGAATCTTCGGTGTTGGGGCTCCTAGAGAAAATATATAGTTTATGGCAGGCTCAAAGAAATTCTGAAAATAATCTTCGAGAGTTTTGCAGGCTCTCTCTATATCACTCGCATCCAGCTCTAAAACATACAAACCATCTTCATAGTATCGTATTTCAATGCCCTCACTTGTCACAGCCTGGACATACTCCAAGTGACCAGCTTCTCTTTTTACATCTTTAATCTTCAGTTCGCGATGAAATCTTTCAAGTTTGCTACGGGATAATTTCAGATATGATCTCCCTTTTGCTAAAAAAAGGTAAATTTCACTTAAGTGTATAGTAGTTCTCTGATACCATCCTCCATAAGTAATAGTATATTTTTGTTTCTCGGTTCCTGCCATATTTTATTATTGATATAAACCTTCTTTTAATATACCAGATCAAGTTGAAGCTGGGAAATGTAACTACTAAAAACTACCGCCATTTCTCCTTTAGCCACTTCTTGCTTTTTTTATAAATCAGAAGTAATCCCCTTGCCTGCATCTCCCGGCGAATAAGTCCTCCCTTATGCGGATGATTAAACATTTGCTTAAGTGGTGAGAAAAATCCATGCGCGTAGTGAATCACCTCATGAGCAATAGTCGCCCTGATAACATACTCAGGCACTCTCGGACTTTTAAAAAGCGATGTTATGGTAATAAGTGTAACTCTCTTATCATCCTGATAGTCAAAATCATCAAGTCTTTTTTTAATGATTGACTTTACGCGGGTATCTCTCTTTACCCATCTTATCGAGCCCAACTGCCTTTTTGCTTTCCTTCCGAACTTTATAAGCACTAGATTCTTTCGAGGAATATCATTAAAATGATCCTCCCAAAGTTCATACATAATTTGTTCAAGCCATTTGTTATCACGTTGCATTTTATAAAGAATTACGGAATAAATTGTAGCAGATATACACTAGAATTATAGTCTTTTACTTACGAATTTGCTATAAATACATACACTATGATAGGAAAAATTGTAAAAAAGATAAAGAACCTTAACTTGGATAAACTTCTAAAGAATTCTACTAGAATTTTCGTAGTTCTAATTCTTCTCATTCTTATTGCCCCACTTATACTTTATGCTCTGACAAGCCACTCGCAAAAGGGTAAGATTTATAGAAATATTCAAGATGTCCCGGCAAGACGGGTAGCTATAGTTTTTGGTGCGGCAATTTGGAGTGATACTACCCCTTCCGATGTTCTTAGAGATAGAATTCTTACTGCCGTTGAATTATACAAGGCTGGAAAAGTTGAAAAAATCATTATGTCCGGTGACAACCGATTCGTAGACTACAATGAACCCGGTACAATGATTGATTTTGCTCAAAGTCAGGGTATTCCCGAAGATGTGCTACAGCCTGATTATGCCGGAAGGAGAACTTATGACACTTGCTACCGCGCAAAGTACATTTTTGGTCTTGAGGAAGCCATACTTGTTACTCAGGAATTCCATCTTACAAGAGCAATGTACACCTGTAGTGCATTAGGAATAGACTCAATTGGAGTAGCTTCTGACCTTTCTGAGTATCCATCTATTAAGTATATGACGACAAGAGACCTCTATGCTCTCACGCTTGCTTATCTTGATGTAAACTTGAGAAAGCCTTCTGTAGTTCTTGGAGAAGAAATAAGAATCTAACTTTAAGACGCCAGGGCGTTCAATTTTCTACAACAAACTGATTTAAATTGCCGACTTAGCAGCTGATAGCTTTGCCACAAGAATCTATAAATTTCTATTGACTTTTATCTCTGCTTATTATAAATTAAGGGTGGAAGGTGATTTGAGGCTTCGGCCAATTTGATCCTTCCATTTTTTTCGCCCATTTTCATTCTCCAGCCAAACAATCAACTCATCCAACAATTCTGCAATCAATATATTCGATTGCCATACGATAGTATATACAAATGCACGTTCTATTGTATTATCTGTTATTAACTATGCAGTTATGCAACCATTCCCCTGTTCAACTTTTTATATCAACCAGTAGATTTGCGCTTCGGTTCCAAATATTTAAAGTCATAGAATAATATAATTAAAACCCTTGACTTCGGATATCAGATATTATAAATTAGAGGTGGATGGTGATATGAGGCTTCGGCCAATTTGATCCATCCACTTTTTTTTGCCCCTCTTCTCCCCACTTACATCAAAACCCTGTAACAATGGAATCATTTGACTATCCGACAATTAAACAATTTAGCTATATACCTTTACTCTACTTCCAGTTCATTGCTCCTACATATCTTTGCAAAAAATTTCGAACTTGGACGTATAATTCGCTTTAAATTCTTATCATAATCAATCTTCACAAGTCCAAATCCTGGACCCCTGCCCAAGTGCCACTCCACATTATCCATAAGACTCCAGTGAATGTAGCCTCGAACATTAACTCCATCCTGAATTGCTTTATAAACATTAATCAAAGTTTCTTGGATAAATTCTTTCCGGAATTTGTCTTCTCTATCAGCAATACCATTCTCTGTAATAATTATTGGCGCATCTAGTTTGGAAAGATCCTTCAAAACATGATATATGCCCTCCGGGTAGATATCCCAGCCTATATCATTCCTAGGATATTTCGTATCGACGTGCTTTTCAACACCATACTCATCCGCAAAGAATAGATAATTTCCACCAATTTTAAAATTTATCCTCGTATGAACATAATATTGTAGTCCAAAGAAATCTAAATAGTCCTTTACCTTATTTATAAATTTCTTGTTCAGAAAGTAATTGGCAAGAAGAGAGGCAAACTTGTCTAGTACTGAGTTTTCATTCAAGGCAGAGATATAAGAATAATTATGAGAGTACCCAACTTGAGCATCCTTGAAATGCCGATGAATCTGGAAATAGGTTTCCCTATGAACATAGGCTAAGTTGTCTAAAACTTTTAAATAAGTAACTGCTTTCTTGATCTTTCCTGGAGGGAAATACCCTGAGTAATACCCGTTTCCGGCATATATGTTCGGTTCATTCATCGTAATCCAGAAATCAATTTCTTCACCAAGCTCTTGAGCAATATAATCCACGAACCTCAAAAAATATTCTGCGTTTTCTCGTTTTTCAAAGCTTCCCTTTCTCGTAAACCAAATCGGAAGAGTGAAGTGAAAAAGAGTTGCCATGACTTTCATGCCTCTTTTCTTAAGTGCTTGAATTACGCTCTTATAGTGTTCTATTGCCCCAGGATCGAAATTACCTTCAGAGGGTTCAATTCTTGACCATTCAACAGAAAAACGGTGTACATTATGGTTTAGCTTCTTTGCTAAATCAAAATCTTCTTCATACCTATTGTAATGATCTACTGCAATTCCAGAAAGCTCTTTTGTCTTTCCTTCCTGTTCAAACTCCCACCAGTTGTTATTCTTGTTGTTCCCTTCTACTTGGTGAGCAGAAGTCGCTGCACCCCATAAAAAGCCCCGAGGGAATTCTAAAGTTTTCGCCATCAAAATTGATTCTTAATAAGCGGAAACATTCCCAAGCATGCTGCCGCAAAATGCGCAAACTGAACACAAAACCAGGACCGCCAAAAAGACAAGCAAGGCGATAAGGATCGCCGAAGTTCCTTCATTTTTCTTACTTGCCAAGATGAAGTATGCAACTACTCCACCTATCAGTGCAAAGGGAAGCGCACAACAGACGGATGTGCATATTCCTCCGGTTAATCTTCCTAGTTCGAAATATGGATCCATGTTTCAATTAATAATTAAAAATTAAGGATTTAGAATTGAGAATTTATAGTTCATCGTTATAAACACAGTTGCATCCCGCAATCAGAGCATACTCCCAGGATTCATCTTTTATAGTACGTTCCTGTGTTTCAAGATTAACGTCAATCAAGCCAAATTCAGCATCATACCCTTCGGACCATTCAAAACAATCAAGCAGAGACCAATAATAAAAACCGCGAACATCTACTCCGTCCTGAATTGCATAATACATCTCACGCACGTGTTCCCTTATGAACTGATTTCTATCGATTTCGTGATAATCGGGGACACCAATCTCGGTAATGTAGATTGGCTTTTCATACCTTTTGTATTTTAATAGTACTTCATACAAACCTTCAGGGTAGTACGCTCTGTCTAAACTTTGATTCTCAATTTCTTCAGGATCCTTAGTTAAGACATCCTTTGCTAAAGACAGGTTAATCGACTGTTTATAGTAATAATGGACACCAATAAAATCCAGTTCATCCTTTACAATATCAATTAAGTAATGCACCCATGCATAGTCAATGGTAGAAGCGATAATATTCTCAAGTATATTCTTTTCATGATACGGTACGATGTATGAAGAGTGTTCTGCTATCCCAACTTGAGCATTAGCATCTTTTTCATGGATGATGCTGTATGCTTCCTTATGAGCTAGGGTAAGATTTGAGAATAAGCCCGGAACCTGAGTAAGGTCCTGCTTTGCGGGAGGCCATTTGGCCGAGACATAACCGCAGGTAATGTATGCCATAGGTTCATTCATTGTAAGCCACAATTCAACTTCTTCACTAAGATTCGCAACAACATAATTGACATATTCGGTATAGTAATCTACATTCTCACCTCTCTCCCAACCTCCTAAATCCTCAAACCAAGCCGGGACAGAATGATGCCAAAGTGTGACCATCGGCTTTATATCTCGATCCTTAAGTGCCTGTAAAACATCCCTATAGTGTTCTATCTCCTTCTCGTCAAATTCTCCCTTTTGTGGCTCGATCCTCGACCACTCTATTGAAAAGCGATAGGAATTTAGACTCAACTTGCTAGCAAGATCGAAATCCTCCTCATACCTCCCATAGTGATTAATTATCCCATCAGTTCTATCCCCATTCTTTATCCTGCCTTCTTCCTGCTCGAATCGCCACCAGCTGCTATTTACATTCCCTCCTTCTACCTGATAAGAAGCTGTTGCAGCACCCCAAAGGAAATTCTCAGGAAAGATTAGTATCTCCTCATCAGAAATTTCATGACCGTGAGGATTATTGTATTTAAAGGACAAGACAGAGCAAAAAGAGGACATGAGACAACAAAAAAGCATTGTTATGACAATAATTATCACTAAAACGTTTTTATTCAATGATTTCATAACGTAATATTTACATAAGAAATTGCAGGCTTAATTGTAACATACAAAATAGCTTTGAGGAATTCTTAAAAGGTTTGAGTAAGGTACAATTCAGTAATATCATCCACTTGTAAACCTTTAGCTTCCATGACATCTTTTAAAACGTTACTTTCCCGTAGCGCTTCTAAACCCACACTAAAATTAACTTGTCTAGCACGTCTATATGCTCTAGAAGTCCACAATTCTTCAACTTTTCCTTTAACCTCGCAGTCTAGTGTAACACGCCCTGCATAATCCATCGTAACCCTGTCATCACCTTCCCGTTGATATGCTACACTCACGCTTACTAGTGTTCCTACTGGTAATACCACTTCTCTTCCGCTTCTTTGAGCTTCTCTAAGTGTTGCGATATATTGTCCTGGAAATATTTCTGTTTGTTCGGTATTCATTGCAAATGTATGTTCATACTTTTATAAAATCTAGGGCTTTCCAGCAAAGGAAGGTAATTTTACCATAATTGGAGGCATATTGCCTGCTCTTATATATGTACTCTGGAATCACCAGGATATAGAATCAACTTTTAAAGAGGACTTAAAGGACAAGTAAGCTGTAATAAAAGAAGGAGGGATATATGTTACTGATACAACAGTGTGCAGAAAAGTAAATGAGCAATTAGAAATCATAGAACAGAAACGATGGCTCTCTGTCTAATAAACCCCACACCTTATGCCTTTTACTTTTTACCTTCTACCTTTCCCCATCTTACACTGTCCTTGTTGCTTCCCACTTTCCATGAACATTGCAGTAGACAACAGCTTTTAATGTCATTCCAGCTGCTAACGCTACTTGGAATTCAGCTTCAGGTACCGGATTATCTTTTGGGGTAAGTTCCTGTTTACCGATTGACTGTTCATTTGCAAGTAATTCTATCGACTGAATGTAGTGACTATCCTCCATAACATGAGGAATCATACCTACCTTTACCTTTACGCTTACTGACTGGCCCATCTCATAATCATCCGGCATCACAATGATAGGTTCATGAGTCTTTTTCAATTCATCTGTAGCAGCAACCGGTCCTTTTTCTTCAGCCGCTGCTGTAGTAAGCGGTGTTGGTATAGGTTGTGCCGGTTGTTCCGCTGCCTTTTCTTCTGGTGCTGCAGCCTGTTCTGTAGGCAATGGTGAAACTCCCGTCCCTGGCTCTGTCACTTCCTCTGGTTGTACGGGCTCCTCAGCAGGCATACTAGGTAAACTTGTCGGCGTTACTGGCTCTGGAGTTTGAGCCGGTGCCTGCACAGACACTTCACCTGGCATAGCACTATCACTAACTGGTGGAACAGAAACCTGACCTTCCATAGCAGGTTGTTCTTCTTTTGGTTCCTCGGAAGCTCCTGTTAAGCCGGTTGGCTGATCTTCTGAAGTCATCGCAACACCTCCAACAGGTGACACTGTAGTCTCGGATGGAGTAACCGTTCCTTCTACTAAAGGCTTAAGCGAATCATCAGTTCCTGGTTCTCCAACTGGAGGACTCACTGCTTTTGCCATATCTGGAGCTACAGGCTCTGGTACTACTCCAGGCTGTGTTGGTTCCTGAGGTAAACCCCCCGGAGTCACTCCCGACTGACCTGTAACGCCTGGCGAAACTGCCTGATCCCCTCCACCTACCGGAGAAGTGGGAACACTTGTATCACCTAAAGGATTTACCGGCGGATTTGTTGTCTGATCATCCATGATTATTTTTTTATAATTTATCTAGAAAATTAATCCTAATTCCAGGATAACTATACTAGGATATGATAACAAAGGTCAAGCATGATTGCAAAACTAGAGTACAAAATTAAGTGTTATAAATGGTTTTAAAAGGGCGTTTTATATCTACCACCTTTAATCAAAGTTTTCTCTGAGAAACTCCAATGCCAGAAGAGGAATTTGATTTCTCACCTCACCTATTAAGTTCCGGGATCCCTACTTGGGACAAAATTATTGACCGAAACGTAGCGATCTCACATGCTCGACAGCTTGGATTAGGTACATTTAAGACCAGTTCACTGCACTCAATATAGTAGCAAATCAAGCAATGATAGAAGGTAAAACAGTGGCTCAGTTGCTCATAGATCTAGACAGAGGATAATCTACTTAAATAGTTCACGATAAACTAAACTGCGTTATCAGATAAGAGGAAATAACTGCTGCTGTTTCAGCCCGTAAAGTAAAATCCCCGAGATTAAGAATCTTAAAGCTTTTACTTTTTGCTAACAGAACCTCATTGTCATCCCACCCCCCTTCAGGCCCAATCCAAATACCCACCCTACGTCCGTCGCTATTTCCCGCAGTATTTATACCGTTTCCCTTTAAATGCTCACCACTTACATCAAAAAAATAATTGTTGTCATGTTCCTTTGCCTCTTTAACCGCTTCGCTAAACTTGATTGGGTTATACAACTTCGGCACAATTCCTCTACCAGCCTGTTCAGCAGCTTCCCTTATAATTTTTTCCAGCCGTTCAGGACGTACCTTTAACTTCACAGTATGCCTACAAATTAGAGGTACCACTTCTGATACTCCAACCTCCGTGGCTTTCTGAACAACCAATTCAAAGTTGCTCCGTTTTAAAATTGAACAATAAAGAATAGCATAAATATTCGGCTCTTTTTCATTCTTTCCCCTATTGATGACTTCTACCTCAACAACTCCTTCCTTAAATTCCACTATCTTAACTTCAGCTTCATTTAAATCCCCATCACACAATATAAATCTCCCGCCACTTCCTAGACGCAAAACACTTCTGACCTGTCTAAAGATAGCCTCGTCTTTAATTCTAATATATTTTTTTGTCAGATCAAAATCACCAAAAAACCTATTTATCTGCATCTAGCTAGTGGGGTTTAAATTTAATAAAGAGATCAAAATCCCATAAGATATTCTTCCCTAATTTGAATACTACTTTCCCTTATTTTTCCCAATGAGCTTCAGCCTCTTTCTCCATCTTATCGAGCCGGTCATAGTAATCGGGAAACTCATTTAAGTGTGCAAGTGCGATTTTACCAGTAACCAAAGGGTCATCATTGCTTACATTCGTTTCGGGATCACGTCTGCCATGTTCAAGTTCGACATCCATCCCCATTCTGAATTGATCAACGTCAAACTTACTCCAATCTACTCCCAGTTCATCCCCCACGCTTTTTGCCTCCTCGTTTGTGAAATTTGATTTAGCACTCATAGGTTTATATTAATAATTTAAATACCCGTTGTTTAACATCTGCCAATCGCAATTTGCTGCGTGCCCTGAGCGTGCCGAGGGGCTTGCTAATAACTTCCCCTTATCTTTTCAACTTTCACCTCAAGTCCTGTAAGTTCCTTTTTTATCTCTCGGATAAGCTTTGCACCCTTTTCATATTCTCCTATACCATCCTCAATATCAAGCTTACCAGCCTCAAATCGTTTTATGACATTTTCAAGTTCCTTTAGCTTTTCATCAATTTTTACTCCCTTTTGTTTTCCCATATTTGATTCTTTCACTAATCTTATTTATCTTAGCATCTAAAGCCCCATCAGTTAATAGTGCATTTACTTCATCATCTACATTCACATCTTTCACTGATAATATCCTTCTATCCTGCTTTGTAAGAATTGAAAATCCGCGAGCCAAGGTATTTGAGATATTATAAGAACTCAAGATCCTCTCAAGTGATTTCAAATTATTCCTAAGATTTAAAAAGAGTCTCTGTATTCCTTCTTCAAGGGGAACCACAACAGACTCCATTGATCTTTGTCTCTCCCGAAGTAACTCCTTCATAAATTCATCAATTTCATCTCCTTGCTCTACAAGAAAATCAACAAATTTGTTGTTTTGTTCAACTATATAATACGCAGCCTGTGATGGGGTTGATGCTCTTATATCTGCAACAAAGTCCGCGATGCTTTCATCCTTTTCATGGCCAACACCTGCAATGATAGGCTTGGGTGATGAGAATATTAAACGAGCAAGCTCTTCGTCATTGAAGCTTTTCAAGTCCTCTAAGCTTCCTCCCCCCCTTGTCAAAACAATTAAGTCTACATTCGTGTTTCTTGCTTCAATAAGTGCGTCCGATATATTTTTAACTGACTGCTTACCTTGTACAAGGACCGGATAATATAAGATTTCAACACAAGTATTATTTTCTTTAAGAATTTTTATAAAATCCGAATAAGCTGCAGAGTCTTCACCTGTCAAAAGCGCAACCCTCGTGATAAATCTAGGCAACTCTTGTTTGTGCTCAAGAGCGAATAAGCCTTCTTCTTCAAGTTTCTCCTTCAGTTTCTGATAAGCAATTGCAAGAGAACCTTCGCCAATTGGCTCGATAGCTAGGGCTGAAAGTGAAAAAGAGCCATATGGGACGTATAAATCTGCAACACCAATTACAACCACATCCATATCTTTCTCGATTAAGTCTATGCCCTTCACATTCGGAGCATAGCCGCCGATTCGCAAATTTGCCTTGCCATCCGATAGGGTTATATTTACCCCTTGGTTTCTCGTAATATTGAACTCTGTAACCTCTCCCTTAATGCGAAACACACCCAGACTCTTTAAGACATCTTTAATCAGAGAGTTAAACTTGGAAACAGAGAGAACCTCATCAGAAAAAGGCATTCCAAATGGACGATCCAAAAGATTTACTTTGTCGTTTAGCTTATTCATACTCAAATAATAGTTTATATCAGATTCTACAATCTTTAAAACAGGAATGGAAATAATTTCTATCAGATACCCACTGGCTAGGATTACTTCTGATATATTCACGAATGTTTTCTAATTCATCAGCATCGCGGATTACCCTGTCAAAATATCTCTCCTGCCATATGATATAAATCTCGGGGCACCTCTTCCTAATCTCAAACGTGCTTCTCCCTTTAAACCATCTAAGAATTCGCCCAAGAGAGATCTTTATTATCTTCATAGGATTATTAGGAATCCCATCAATCCCTCTCCTTCTATCGTGATGAATGAAATTGTTTTCAAATCCTGTAGGAACATGATTAATCATGTTCCTACATATTTCAACAATACCATGGATATGATTCGGCATAATGACGTATTCTCCCAGAAACACATTATCAAATTGATTAGGAATTCTCTTCCAGATTTCTTTCACAATTTTGCCGATTCGAGACAATTTAATCCGGTTGGAATTAATGCTCCCCAATAGACGCCTACGTTCCCTCGTACATATTGTCGCAAAATAAAAACCCTCGCCCGAATAATAGTATTCATGTAGACGATATTGTTACTTATATTTATACCCCATATAAAAGAGATAAAATAAATACTTCTCCTCTGGGGGTTAATAACGGGGAAAAATGTTCAATTATTTATTTGCAGAATCTTCCGCATATTTTATCTGAGGCAATTCCTCAGCTTTTATTCCTTTAAGAGAATTTCCTTCATACCCTTGTATGATTTTTACACCTTCAATATCAATTGACACCCTGTCTCGTGAAGCCATTATTAGATTGGGTTCTTTCATCTCGCCTTCTGAGGGCCCTCTGTTTATGAAGCACTTCCTTGCATCCATAATTATAAGATCAGGGCTTATCACCCTGTTTAGTTCACCAATCTTTTCCTGTAACTTTCTAAAATGCAGCCAAAAACGTTCGTTTGTTTTCATCAAACCAACTGAGAGTTTTAATGCTCCAGTATATTGCGCATATGCATGAGTTTTAAGACAGGGAAGGAAAATCAGTTTGTCAACTCGATCTAAAATCTCAGGAACTGAAACACATTTTAAGAACTTCCCATTTGGAATCTCTTTCCTTACCCATTTGTGTTCATTAAGTGCCATGATCTTTGGAGCAGGTTGCATCTTTTTAAAATCAAAGATCTTTAATGTTTCCATAACCTTTCTCGTATTCTGCGAAAACGTACACGAATCACCCAATATTACCTCTCTTGGCTTCTGTTCAAAAACAAGCTCGATAACACACCGCAGGAATTCGGGGTCAGAGGAAGCAGGAAAGGGATCGGCTGTATTGAAGTTAGGTTTTAAAAAAACAGTTTCCCCTTCGCCGATGTAGGAGCCGAATCCGCCAAGAATTTCTACTACTCTTCTTACAGATTCTTTTAAATCACCCGATACTTTTATTTTTGTAACTTTCTTCATGTTGTTTATACACAATATACACAACACTTACACAAAAGGTCAACCTAAGAAAATGCCCCGGCAAGCTGTCCGCATGCTGCCTTTATATCCTGCCCAAAACTAAACCTTTGAACAACATTTATACCTTCTCTCTCAAGTACTGACTTGAATTCTATAATTCTAGATCTTTCCGAAGGATGGAACTCTCCTACCGGGTTACACGGTATAAGATTTACAAGACACAATTTACCCTTTAACAATCTAGCCAGCTCGAATGCATGTTCTTTTGAATCATTAATTTTATCGATAAGAATATATTCGAACATCACTTTTCTTCTCGTCTTTTTGATGTATTCATCAATACTCTTCATAAGTGTGTCAAGGGGATACTTATCATTTATCGGCATAAGGCTACTCCTTAGCTCATCAGTTGGCGCATGTAAGGAGATTGCAAGGTTAATCTGAAGACCCTCGTCTGCTAACCTTTTTATACCTTCAACGATTCCTGATGTCGATATTGAAATTCGTCTTGCTCCAATATTAAAGCTATCCTCATCGTTAATAACCTCGATAGCTTGAATTACATTCTCATAATTTAGGAAAGGCTCGCCCATACCCATAAATACGACATTAGTAACTTTTACATTCTTCTTTTTTAGATATCTTGCAAACAATACAACCTGTTCAACTATTTCATCCCACTCAAGATTTCTGACAAACCCCATGCGGCCTGTTGCGCAGAAAGTACAGGAGAGGGGACAGCCTACCTGCGTCGAAACACAGACTGTATTCCTATCCTTATGCCTCATAAGCACTGTTTCTATCCTCTTATCGTCATTGAGTGTTATAAGAGCCTTTATAGTATTTTCATCTTTTGATTTTAAAAATAATGCTTTTATATCAAGTGGACACTTCAGTTCTAAATTCTCCCGCAGTTTCTTCGGGAGTGTAGTAGCACTTGTCCAAGTCTCTATAAGGTCAATGAAGATATGGTGTTTAACCTGCTTCAAGCGATATGAAGGTTCATTTCCAAGCAAGTTGTAAATACTATTAAGTCTCATTGAGAATATTACCTAGTCCTTGATCTAATATATCTTCACGTCTAGATAAATTTAATCACAAAGCACAAGTCTAAGCAAAGATAATATGCTACGGGTATTTTAATGCTAAACTATATGCTGTGATCTTGCTATAATAAATCATTGAAATGTTACCATGCAGTTAATGGCGATCTCAAAACAGGAAATGATCAGTTCAATTTACAAAAGGTATGGGATATTGTTTCAAACTGAAACAAAGGAAAAAGACTTACTAGATGTTTATGCCGGGAAATATACTCTTGTCGAGGTTGTAAACATTGCAAAAAGAGGCAAACCAGACAAGTTTAATGCTTCAGACCTATCTACTATCTCAACAAATGAACTTAGAAGGCTTGCAGTGAAGTATTCCAAAAGAACGATTCCTCCCTCCATAAGCAGAAAAACAGTAATAGATATACTTCTCAAGAAGATAAATCCGGATAAACTGCCAGAAGAAGAGTTACAAGTCTTCGGTAAAAAAGGCCGATCATCACTTACGAACGCAGTTGACATGTATGCAGGATGGATACCAAAGATTAAAAGAAAACTGAAGGACAAAGACATACACAGAGGAAAAAGAGAAGCTCGAAGGTATAGAAAATAGAAATGAGAAAGTTATTACTGGTTAAGATAATAGAAATAGGAAAATTGTTGATACAAAACAGATTTTTTGAGAAGCTATTTATTCCTGTCTAATTTCCCCTTTCCTATTTCTTTACAAGTAACTAATTTCGTATTTCCAATCTCCTTACCAGTAACCAATTTCAAACTTCCAATCTCTTTACATCATTGCATCAACAACTTTTTTCACAGCAAGAGCGTAGGCTCCCATCCTCATATCAGCCTTGTATTTCTTCATAGCTTCCCATGTCTGCTCGAAAGCACTCACCATCTTTTCTTTTAATTTGCCAAATACTTCTTCTTTGCTCCATTTCTCACTTCTTTTATTCTGCATCCATTCAAAATAAGAAACGGTAACTCCACCTGCATTTGCAAGAACATCCGGCACAACAATGATATTCTTCTTACTCAGTATAATGTCTGCATCAGGTGTTGTTGGCCCATTCGCCATTTCTATGATGTACCTTGCTTTTATATCCTTTGCATTCTCTTCGGTAATAACGTTTTCAATCGCCGAGGGAACAAGCACGTCAACATCCAGCTTAAGTAGCTCATCGTTTGTGATTTTCTCTCCCCCCTTCCATGTCTCAAATGAACCATCCTTTTCCTTAGACTTCATAGCTTTGTCAATATCAAGTCCCTCTTTTCTATAGACAGCACTTTTAGAATCGCTAATGGCCACGACTTTGAATCCAATCTCTTGGGCAAGTTTTGCAAAATAGTATCCAACGTTTCCCGCCCCCTGAACAGCAACTGTAGTCTTCTCTGGTATCAAATCTTCTTTCTTCGCAAGGCTTTCAAGTACATACACTCCTCCCAATCCGGTAGCCTCAGTTCTGCCTTCTGATCCACCAGCTTCAACTGGTTTTCCCGTAAATGTTGCCAACATTTCATCCCCACTATTTTTCATTTTTAATTCTTCATTCTTTATTTTGATATACTCCTCCACCATCCACTCCATGATTTCGGGCGTTGTATACATATCTGGTGCAGGAACATCCTTTTCTGGACCAATACAATCATGAATAGCGCGGACAAATGCACGTGATAAATTCTCCAGTTCCTGCTCTGATAACTTCTTCGTATCAACAGCTACTCCGCCTTTTCCTCCCCCGTAAGGAATATCAGCAATAGCACACTTCCAAGTCATCCACATGGAAAGAGCTTTTACCTCAGCTTCATTTACTTCAGGACTGAATCTCAGCCCTCCTTTATAAGGACCACGGGCATTATTGTGTTGGGATCTGAATCCTGTGAAAATCTTCACACTACCATCATCCATTCTTACTGGCAAATTCACTTCTATAAATCTTTCGGGAACTGATAATCTTTGAACAACTTCAGAATCAAGTTTTAGAATTTTTGCCACATTCTCAAGTTGTTTTACAGCATTCTCATATGGATTGTTCACAGATACAAGCTAAAAAATTTAGTATTCAAAATTTATCACAAACGGGAAATAATACAAGATGCGGAAAGTAAAAGGTAAGAAGTAGATAGTATCAGTCAAATACCCAAATTATCAATCTACAATCGTAAATTAAAAATTAGCAATGCAGCTATTCGCTCTCTGCCTCCAGCCTTCAGCTATCTAACTATATCCCGCTCGAGGCGAATCCGACTAGGACGGAAACTATGCAGTAATTCTTCTGCTTCACTGCTTATCTGTTTGCTGTTACTACTCCATAAACCAAGGCAGTCCATACTCATTTATGTAGCATAACCTTGTGTCTTCATCAGTTGAACACCACCAGTACTCAATATCTCCATTCGGATAACTGCAGCCATTCTCTGCCCAGAACGAAGTCATACCTTCCACCTGGTAAATTACGCATGCTTTTTGTGCCTCAGGCGCATCGTCAAACCAGAACTCAAGGTCCCCATTTGGATAGTCGCAGTCAAGCTGATATACACAACTCAAATCATAGTTATCATAATAATCATAGTCATAAGAGTCATCATAATAGTAGTCTTCCGGATAAAGAAAATCTGGCATACCATATGTCCAGACATAGCAATCACGCACCTGATCTGAAACAGTCCACCACCAAGTCTCAATATCACCATTTGGGAACGTACATGCATCATCGCTATACCAGTATGAACTTTCCCAATCGCCTTCATATAAAAAGCTTGGTAGTCCATATAGATATGTATAGCAATTCCTCATATCTTCAGATACACTGTACCACCATGTTTCAACATCGCCATTCGGAAAAGTACATACATCTGAACTATACCAATCAGGGTTAGCCCATGCATCCTGATCCCACGTGTATCCATACAAAAAAGATGGATAGCCATTCTTTTCAATATAATTTTGACGCTGTTCATCAGTTGCCGTCCACCACCATGTTTCAACATCTCCTGTGGGATATTTCTTAAGGCTTGTATTCTCTTCTAAATACTCATCCCAAACCCAGTTACCTTCATCATAATAATTCTGTGCGAATTCCGGCAAAGAGCCCATAAATCCGCATATAGCTACACTTGAACAGCAGCAAAGCAAAAGAACTCCTATAGCTGCAACTATAAGGAAAATAATTAAACAAGAGTTGCTCGACTTTTGCTGAATAACTACAGGCTGCGGAGCAGCTGCTGGTTGTACGTACTGTACTTGCGGTTGAGGCTGCTGCTGAACCTGTTGAGCCTGGACCGGCTGTTGGACTACCTGAGGTTCTGGACTTGCAGTCTCAGTCTCCTTTACTTTCTTTTTGGGCATGGAAATTAACTAAAAAGTTAACTGATATATACAAATCATAATAAGGGAAAAAAAGCGGGAAGTAAAGATAGTAGAATAAGAGGCAAATCAGGAATCGATATGTCTTTTTGATTCAGCAAGTTTATTCCAGACTCTCTCTAAAGTAGCACTCGGAACAATCGGTAGTTCCACCCCTGTAATCATCCAGAATATTTCAGCAGTTAACCAAAGTAAGTCGCCTAGTTCTACTTTAGCATGTTCTCTGCTTGTTTCAGTTGACTGACCATGCTTTACATAAGGCTTATCACCATCTAACCACAAACTTATAACTTCAAATATGTGAGAAAACCAGGACTTAATTCTAGGCAGCATTTTCCCATGCCAACGGTCATATTGTGGGATAAATTCTTTGTGGATTTTAGAGATGGTAAGATTTGTCATTGAAGGAAAAACTGGTAGTATCCCCTTAATTATGAAGTAAACGTACTATGACACTAAAATGCTTTTCCTGGGGAATTTAACTTGCATTCCCCCATCTAATTTCAGTTTTAACATCTGATACTTGTCTCTACTTAAAGCACTAGTATTCCAAGCTAGATCGGGATATCTGTCCATGAATGACTTGAAACTTTCGTCAATTACAAACTCAGCATGTTCAAAACCAGATACTACTCTCTCCCCTTTTTCAGGAGCTATCAACTCAACAGCGGAAATCCTATACTGCTTGTAAGGTAACTCTTTATGAAGTTTAAAGACACCAACTCTTCTTCCCCCAACTATGACCTCTCTTACTTCTTTGCCAATTTTCATAAACTGAGGTTTTAAATCATCATATTCCTCGTCTGAAGCTACCTTATAGGCAATATGATCTAACTTGAAATCGGAAACATCTATTTCTAACGAGTTTAGTTCAGAAAACAACTTATCAAGAAAATTTTTATAATCTGAAAGAATCATATTCGAATGACAAATTAAAAGCTTAGTACTGAATTCTATCTAGCACTCCTTCACCTATCTTCACAAGAAGTTCTTCAAAACTAGCGCCACCATCGAAAAGATCCTCTTTCATGCTGACAGGATCCACCATCATATATCTATATGGCTGCTTTCTTAGATCAATTCCATATTTAAATCCCCCTTGATTTGAACCAACAACAAGAATATCAGGGAGCTCTATATCAAACTTATATCCATGATTCTTATCGATAACTTCTTCTGCTTTCCAAAGCTCAAACCAACCGTTTTCACCTACCGCACCAACAAATCCGTTCGTATGTAAGAGTACATCCTTATAATCTTTGGGAAGTTTTTTGTCGATCTTATCTTCTAAATCTTTAATTACTTGAATATTTGCTGGCTCTTGCTTTTCGACCTTTTGAAGGAGATTTATAATTGCTTCTGATATCATGAATAGACTATTATTATTTTAAATGAATATCTTTGATAAACAATTTTTTACTTAATTTGAATTACTACTTTTAAAATCCTTGTAGTTATCATCAAAACCTATGGCAAAATCCGCCATACCTATCCCCTCTCCCTTCTTGTCCCAGTCAATCTCGGGAACTTCAAAGTTAGGAACTCTAAAGTTTTGGATTCTTTCATAGTCCCAATCTTCCATTGTAAAGCTATTTGCTTCCCAGTTTTCATCAATATGGGCCTTTGAAGTGGACATTACCATCGGCTTACATTCTAAATGAGCTATCCAATTAAGTATTATCTGATTTTGAGTTTTTTTATATTTCTTAGAAAGTTCAACAAGTAAATCCCAAGAATATTTTGAGGACATATTTCTTCTTAATGGTCTCCAAATTATATTTACAATTCCAAGCTTATCACAAGTATCAAATATTCCCGCATCCTGATTAATTCTTACTTCAAAACTAAGATGTGTCTCGTGTGCAAAAAGGCTGTCTCCAAATTCTTTCTTGAATTTCTTTATAAAATTCTTACCTGCGTTCGAAAGACTTACAAAGCGAGTACGTCCTGATTCCAAAAGCTTGTGTAACATACTTACTATTTTGTCATAACCATATTTGATTGTAAGCGATTGAGTAACAAGCGTAGAATCAAAATAGTCGGTATCAAATATCCTATGCATTTCATCAACATCTCTTTCGACTTCGTTAGGTAAGTTAAAATCCCTTGGATATAGAGAGTTTGTTATGAAAAGTTTAGTTCTATCAATGCCAAAACCTTTCATTGCTTCAGAGAATAATCTACAAGCATTCCCGTGGCCATAGCCTAAGGAGATTTCTGTAAAATTATAACCACGCTTAAATTGGTATTGAAGAGAATCTATGTATATTCGATCCGACTTCTTTTCAGTAAGAGAAACATCACGATGCCCCCTTCCACCAATACCATAACTGCCTATCCCAATCCAAGACAAAGACTCTCCTGAAACTGTTTTGGATTTTTTACTTAGATCTGTCATACGTCAAACAAACAATAATAAGTCGGGGTGACCCGACTTGCTCAAGGCAAGACTTGACGACGCTAAGTTAACGAAAACAGAGTCAAAGCTTAACCTAGTCCACCGTAGCTTTAGCGTAGGTAGAAACCGGCGACCTCCCCGTACAAAGCTCACTCTGTTCGCTTATACGGGGCAAGCACGCACCCTTTTGCACCTTTTCACTTTAAAATCGGAGTGGTGGGATTTGAACCCACGACCCCGCGCACCCCATGCGCGTGCGCTAGCCACCTGCGCCACACTCCGATCGCACCTTTATCCTGTATACATTGAGCGAAGCTAAATGTTATACAGGACCATGCGTGCGCGCTAAACCAACTGCGCCGATCTCCGTACTTCGACAAGCTCAGTACTAGATTATAAAATATTGCTTACCTTTTTAAATATGCCATTGCCCTGAGTTCACCGAAGGGCGCCAATCCCCGTACTTCGACAAGCTCAGTACTAGATTATAAAATATTGCTTACCTTTTTAAATATACCCTTGCCCTGAGTTCACCGATGGACACCAATCCCCGTCTCCCAAAGACTATCATATCCTGGAACAACTACTTTCTATATATCAATTTTAAAAATTGCACAAAAAAGAAGTAACTGTAAATAGCTGCAATAAAACCAGCTACTACTAAAATAAGTCCATAGATAACATACGCATTCCCTACAAGTACAGTAGCAAGAAATAATAGTCCTCCGGCAACCATAAACGGCACCATCCCCTTAAAAGTATCTAGCATTATTTTATCAAAATACTCTAAAATCTCAGTCTCTTGTTTAATAATTCTTTCGGATTTTTTCCAAAATAAGCTAAAAGCGAAAACTAAGAAAAATAAATTAAGAATATAAAACTCCAATATAGCATGATCAATCGAAGACTTTTTTACAAAAGTAATCAGAAGTACACTTGATATCCAAGAAATAATATTGATTATGAAAGCCAGTACAAATGAAATTTCGAAATAAATAAATTTTTCGTTAAGCTTAAGGGATTTCATTCTGTAGAAAAGAAAAAGGCTGAAAGAAACCAAAAGAGCAACAAAGGACGAAACAAATGACAGAAAGAATTCTTTGCCGAAAACCGGTCCCTTTCCCTCGTCTCCTAAGAAGTTTATTTCAAACTCATTCTTGAAACTAAAGATCAAAACCAGAAAAAGGATAAAGATTATGACAGAAAATACAAATCCTGAATTGATTTTTCCAAGATTAAAATTCTTTGCCGGCTTTTTAAATTTTTTCGACTTTTTACTCATTACTCTTTAAAAAAGGTAACTAATTTGAAAGACAAAGGTAAAAGCAGATCTACGATGAGCCATGTGACAGAGATGCCTATGAGTATAGCTAAGGCGACATTCGCGAAATTCCATAGAGCGAATACTTTAAATATTAAAAGGATAATAGCAGAAGCATAGGTAACATTTAGAAGGAGCTTCAGTATCTCATGACTTCGTGTAAAATCCCATCTTTGTCCTTCTGTTCTTTTATTTTCTCTGAAAGAATTCTGAATAACCTTAAAGAGCATACCTATAAATACACCTAAAGTTGTAATGAGTGCTAGAACCGAAACCATAGTTATCTTTACAGAAAAAAGTTTTAGACAGGCAATAACAAACAAACCATAATAAAACACAAGTATAAGGCCAATAACGCCATCATACTTGTAAAGTACTATCATAACCAGAGCAGACAAGAATGCCACAATAGTACAGCCGAGAAGGATTTTCTGAAGTATGTCCTGACCGATAGATCCTGCAATATCAACCCCTTCATCGGCTTCGAGTTCTACAGGCAAAGGTCCATACTGAATGATAGCACCATAAATTAAGGCTATTTTTTCATCAGGAAGTCCTGCAATTTGAATGCTTAGAGCTTTCCCGTAAGTTTGGAGTGTTTCCCCAAGGTCTTTACCGTCAATAGGCAAGATTTGTGAATCTAGCACCCCAATAATAGATTTTCCAAAATATACATAAATATTATTTGTTAATTCATTTACTTGGTGATCATCGAGTATGATCCGAAGATCATAGACCTCTTCCTCACTTCCGGGAATCAAGCCTGCAGTCGATGAATCAGAAGAAGGACTGACTTTAAATCCTTTCATCTGATTCCCATCAATATTCAAGCTGTCATAACTCTGTTTAAGAAACGCTTTTATTGGGTCATCTTCATCTTCGCCAATAATAACTCCCTCATCACCTTCAGTAGGTGTTAGCTTTTCTCCCCAAACTTCAAACTTACCCCTCGCAAATATACTCGTCTTATATTCTTCAAATTCATCCTTGTTTTCTTCTACCCTTATGACTAAAAAAAACTCCTCTCCTTCTTTAGTATAATTAACACTGCTTTCGGGATATCCAGCTTTTTCAAACCTCAAACGGATCAGATCAGTTGCATCTCGTACCTTTTGAAGCTTTTCCTCTTCTCCCTCATCAAATAAAACCTTCACTCTGTACTCACTACCGCCAGTAAAATCCCGGCCCATATCAAGATCCAATTCTTTATCAGATACACCAAAAGTAAGATCCGATAACTTAAGCCCTTCCCACATTTTGTGGTAATGAAAGTTACCCATATCAATATTGATCCAGCGGTTAGGCCATACAATGAGTACCAAAAGAAAAGTTACAAATAACAGAAGTATGTAGTAAATTAGATATTTTTTCATATAGGGAGTTTAGTAACTCAACAATGGGATTCTACCATACAAACAAGGGAAATTAAAACGCACTTGCTATTAATTACCATTTATGGACGAAGGCTAAACCTTCGTCCACCTTGGTGACAAGTATTTACTTCCTCAATAAAAACTTAGACTTCGCTTTATCCATATCAACAAAATCATCTACAACTTCAGTCAATGCCTTTGAACAGGTCTTACCAAAAGCCATAACTTCAACTAGACAACCTTCAGACTGCTGAAGATATGTTACAACCGGAATATAGTCTCCATCACCACTTATAAGAACAATTGAGTCGACCTTTTTGCCTAGACGAATAGCGTCCATTGTAATGCCAACATCCCAGTCACCCTTCTTTGCTCCCCCAGGGAATATCTGAAGATCTTTTTCCTTAACCTCAAACCCTGATTTATTCAAAGCTTCAAAAAAGTCCTTCTCCTTTGCAACAACATCTGTCTTGATAACGTAGGCTATTGCACGCGTGAGAACACGCCCTGAAACAGCCTCGATCAATAAATTCTTGAAATTCACCTTTGCCTTATAAAGATGCTTCGCACTGTAGTAAAGGTTCTGTACATCAACAAGTACAGCAACTCTTTGGTCTTTATTTCTAACAATCATAATTAAAATTAGTAAAATAAGTTATACACACTAAAATATATTATTTCCCGAGATAATTTACTCTAAATATTATACCAGAATTAAATTAAAGATATGAGTTATGAGATAACAAATACTAGATATGGGTTATTATATATAAGATATAAGATTTAAGATAAAAGTTGTACCAGCCAGAGGCTTGACATAGTTGCATAGTTTCCGCACTAGGCGGCTCCGTCTCGGGCAGGAGATAGTTGGATGGCCGGATGGTTGAATGAGTCGATTGCTGTCTTATCCCTTCTACTTTCTACCCCTAACCTGAATTATTAATCGAAAATTGTAGATTGTTTATTGCAGGTTGAAAACATTGTATAATCGAATAATTAAGTGCCTTCCTCTTCTACTATAACCCCCTTTTTTAGTGTAATTACCCTATCTACTCCGACACTCCTTACAAAATATCTATCATGAGAGATCAAAAGAACGGCACCTTTAAATTCTCTTAAAGAATCTTCTATAACCTCTTTCGTTTTTACATCAAGATGATTTGTAGGTTCATCAAGTATCAAGAAGTCATAAGAGTGCTGAGCAAAAACAGCAAAAGAAAGTCTTGCCCGTTCTCCCGGACTTAGCATTTTCAACTTTGCTGTTCGATACTCTTTGGGGAATAAAAATTTTTCCAAAACGCCAAAAGATCTCTCGTACGGTATTTTAGCGTTCTCAATAAAAAAATTTTCAACAGTTTCTTCCATATCAAGGTGAGTTTGATCCTGAGAAAAATATGTCCAATCGATATTTTCACCCCACCTAATTTCCCCGCCAACGGATTTGAGATCACCCATAAGCAACTTGATGAAAGTTGTCTTACCTATACCATTCGCACCAAAGAACCAGATCTTTTCACTTCCGTAAATCGACAGACTACTGCCATTTATAATATTTTTTCCTCTTTGATAGGCAAATGAAATATCGTCGACTTCAATAATATTTTTATGTTTATGTACATAGCCGTC
This sequence comes from Candidatus Dojkabacteria bacterium, assembly GCA_016932045.1. GTDB lineage: Bacteria > Patescibacteriota > Dojkabacteria > JAHIVN01 > JAHIVN01 > JAFGDO01. Next base: position 40,335 of record JAFGDO010000030.1, read on the forward strand.
TATCTTAAATTCGCTAAGCCGTCTTTCTTCATACTCTTCTACCCGCCTTTCTTCCACCTCTCTTCTGAATCTCGTTTTTGCAGCTTTTACAGCCTTACCTCTTTTTCTGGCACTTTTAACAGCCCTTGCGTGATCCAAAAGCTGTTCCAATTGCTTTTTCTTTCTCTCAAAAGCAGTGAACTCTTTAGCACGGTTTTCTATATATTTCGCTTTCCCAAGCAAGAAGTCATCATAATTCCCCTCAAAAACAAGAAGCTTCTGTTCATCGATTTCAAATATATGGTCGGTGACATGATTCAAGAATTCTCTATCGTGAGATATAACAATACATATTCCTTCAAAATTTTTTATAAATTCTTCAAACCAAATTATCCCTTTTATATCTAGATGGTTCGTTGGCTCATCAAGAAGAAGGATAGTGGGTTCTTTGATTAAAAGCTCAACAAGTTTAAGTTTCATTTTCTGACCTTCGCTTAAATTCTTTACATACTGATAGTGATCAATACCCGATAGATTCAACCGAGATAATATAATATCTATCTTGTACATTTCACTATGGGGGTCATCAATGAGACTTTCAAAAAATTCACCAACAAGTAAATCCTGATCAAAAGAAAACTCCTGCGCAAGATACCCCAGTCTTTCATTGACTACCTCAACCCTTCCCGTATCAGCTCTTTCAATTCCGGCGATGATTTTAAGAAGTGTCGATTTCCCGCACCCATTAAGGCCGACAAGTCCTACCTTCTCTTTGTTGCCAAGGATGAATGTTACATGATCAAACAGCGGATCAATATATTGTTTTGAGATATTTTCAAGTTTTAGCATAGAATAATTCACATAAAACAGGGGAAATTATAACACAGATTCAGAGGAGAATATTGCCAGATCGTGATTAATCATGTTCTATGCTATAAAAAAGCAAATTGAACCCAGAAGGGTTCAATTTGCTTCACACTGTTTCAATTAAGCACTTACGGCATTGTTTTACTTACATTAGCACTATATGGATCACAGTATCCGCTTCGATAAGCACCTACCCTAAAATGATAGGTAGTTCCAGAAGCAAGACCAGTAACTGTAAAGTTCCTCGAGCCGCTACTCATATACTGACAACCATCATCTGGATAAGTCGGATTAGCATGAGTTGACCAACAAACCTTGTAACCATTTGGTGCCTCACTTCCTACAGGCGACCAGTTTACTGTCACCTTATACGTTGAACCCTCACAGACCGGCTCTTCCAATGAAATATTGATCGCGGTTGGATATGTTCCCTCACCCTTAACCTCGCCTTCCACCGTCACTGTTTTGTAGTTAGTTGTATACATTATACATTGACCATTGCCATTGTATATACATACTCTAACATTGTAGGTTCCAGCTGGTAATCCTGTTATATATGCTTCCCTTGCACCTGAACTGCTTACATAAGCAAACTTATCCCCTGGATAAACCGGCATCTTACCTACTGCAGCAACAGCTTTGAAACCACTTGGTGCACTATAACCGCTCATTGCCCACTTAACATAAATCTTTCCGGCGGCAGGCGATGATACTGAAGATACATAGAAATAGCTATTTGGCCCCGGCTCCGGAGTTTGAGCACTCTTACGAATCACCATTACACTGACCTCTGTTGAGTTCCAGTATATATCATATGCTCTTACTGTTATGGTATTTTCGCCTTCTACCAAAGCCACATCTACATCAAATGTACCATCAGCAGGATCAAAACCTTTACCATTCTCGTCTTTCGAAGTATAGATTTGACCATTTACAACTATCTTTCTCAGAGCACTTTCAGTATCAGTTACAGTCCCAGTAACTGTTATAGCTTCACCATCAGTTTCAGTGCCATCGGCAGGACTTGTGATAGTCACTGTTGGTCCATTCTCTTCATGACACTGTACTCCTGCCTCTTTATCTTTCTCCTTATTCCATTCTGCAAATTCTTCCTTAAATTCTTCCTCTGTCATCTCTTCAACAGTTACATTCTCATTCTCAACATTAACAATAGCTTTATTTAGTTCTGCAACCTTAGTTTCATCAATGTTTAGCTTCACTTGACTTTCATATACAAAAACCTCAACCTGTTTCTGTTCTTCATTTGTAGAAAACTTATATGCCGTACCCATTGCCCTAGCTTCTACACCTTGAGATTTTATAGTATAGGTATTCTCATCTGAACTTGCTACTCTACTGTAGCTTTCTCCTCTAAGTTGTTCAAAAACAACTGCTGAAGGATTCATACCTTCAAGCCTTACTTCACTATCAGCATTTAATCTAACTGCGTCACCATTATCAAGTTCTAGTACTGCACGCGATTCGCTCCCGGTCTTCACCGTATCACCCTGACTTAATGTATCTCCCTGTTTCGCCTCCATCCATCTATCATCCCCAGCCTTTCTTACTTCGACTTCTCCATCTGCTACAGCCAAATTGGCTGCAAGTAAAACTTCTTTTTGCTCTTCCTGCTTTGCTTTTCTGGTAAGAAGATAAACTCCTCCGCCAGCAAAAAGAGCAACGAAAGCCAGCACAGCAAAAGATGCTAGAGCCACTTTCCAGGTAAGAGTAATAGATTTAAGTTTAGCCATGAATGAACCTCCTTGAGCTGAATTTATATAACTTTCGTAAAGCTGTTCGCGGAGAGATTCCTTGAACCCCTGGTCGACAACAAGAGTTTTAGAATCTACGCTTTTTGCTTCAATGAGCAAGTTTTCTAAATTTTTATAATTTTCTTTCATATATAAATTTTTTAATGTATTTAATAATCAAATTTCTACATTTAATACTTCAAGAAGATTTTCCTTCTCCAATATCTTTTTAAAAGCTTTCAGACTTCTATGCAATTTAACTGCAAGAGTTTCTTTTTTACATCCTAAAACCTCTGCCATCTCCTCATTTGATAATTCCTCAAAAAACTTTAAAGAAAGAATTTCCTGATATTGTTTCGGAAGCTTTTTTAGGGCCTCTAGTATAATTGCTTGTCTTTCTGATTTCTCGGCTTCTTTATCTGTCCTGTCTTTTGACTCTACTTCACTTAGATCGATAATGTTCAGTGAAGGATTCTTCCTGTAATAATCCATTAAATTGTTATGAGCGATTCTATATAGCCACGCACCAAATGAAAAACCCTTGTACCTAAAAGTCTTAATCTTTGTCATGGCCTTTATAAAAGTTTGGCTCGTCACATCTTCAGAAATCTGCTTGTTTGCTGTACGATTCAATACATAAGCGAAAATCCTAGGCAGATAATACTCATAAAGCTGATCAAAGGCCTTCAAAGACTCTTTAGCCTGTTCAACTAGTTTTTGCTCTCGAGCAAGATCCATACCAAAACCTATAATTTAAGTACTTAATTGAAGATTTAATTATGTAACGAAGATTATACAGGAAAAATTACACCTTTTAAAAGTGACATTATCGAGCCAAGGTGCTAATGCCTTTTACTTCATAACTTACAACAAGATCCAATTTCATCTCACAATCAACAATAAGTATCTTGCCCCTATCTACAACACACGCTACATCAAGTTCCAAAATCTGAGGAAAGTCTTGCGGAATTTTTGTTATCTTTTGAACAAACGCTAAAAGATCCTGAGTAAATTTCTCTGATTTCAATCCGGGTCTATAACCAAAATACTTAGCATAAGGAAAAGATTCCAGATCCTTCTCAAACTGCTCCCTTGTTATTGGAAGTAGTCGTCTGATAGCGTCTGTTATTTTAAGACCTTCAACTTGGAATTCAAAAAAATAGCCAAAGCTAAGCTTATCAAGGTCTTTAATTGAAAAGCCTTTCTCGCGGTGCTCATAATACGTATCTTTAAGAATTGTAATTTTGAACTTCCTTCTTCCCCTATACAGTTTCTTTACGATATGATCAGTAAACCTATGACCTTCTCCTTCCTCTAGTTTCAAGAAGTGATCTTCATAAGCTCTCTTAAGCTGATCCTTCTTATAGGTGACCTTCCCGATTCCATTCGTAAGACACAGAAATTCAACCGGATATTCCTGTTCTTCGGCAAAATCAAGCGCATCCGTTAAACTCTTTAAGAGTCTCATATTACTGGTATCCATACCGTAGTACCTCAATATGTCAAAACACTGATCAACTCTCAGTCCCATTTGTTTATCTACCCTTGCTTTTTCTATAAGCTCTAAAATTTTTATAGATCTAGTCTTATCAAGAATTCTTTGATACGCATAGCGAGACGATACCTGACTGCCGAATTTGATCCACGTAAAATATTCATACATCTTTGCAAGCGTAAAGATAGCCCTGTCGACACTGTTAAATGCAGGTATAAAATACTTTGATAATGCTTTTATGCCTTTCTCAACACCTTCATAACCCATAAAAGCTGCAATTATCGTCTTGCCGTGTTCGCGTGCGAGCCTTCCTATGACTTCAGCCGACTCCTCGATCTGAGTCATGACTTGAGGAGATAGGATCACAACAACCGAGTTCACATCCGGATCGCCAAGCACAATATCTAACGCTTTCAAGTAATTGAGTGAAAGAGCTTGGCCTCCAAGATCCACTACTCCTCTGCTTTGTCCCTTCCAGTCGAGTTCGCTGATAAGCATCCTTTTGACATCAGTAGAAAAATTTACTAGTCTAAGTCCTTTTCTATAAAGTTGTTCAATGGCAAGTATGAGACCTCCTCCGGCATTTGAAACAATAGCTACATTACCTCCACGAGGCAGGACCTGCCATGAAAAGCCAAGAAGTAAATCATAAAGCTCTTGCTGAGTGTATACTTTAATAGCACCACTCTGAGAAAGAGCTAGATCGATGACAGCATCTTTCTGTAGGACTGTTCCCGAGTGAGCATAGATATACTCCCTTGTCTTAGGTGACTCTGATGGGATAAGAGCGACAAGTGGAACGGTCTTTGTAAATTTCTGAGCACTTTCAAGAAACTCCTTTCCGTCTGTAATGTTTTCAAGGTAGCAGCCAAGGACGGTAGGTTGGCCGTCTTTTCGTAAGGAACTGTAATAGTCGAGGATATTTATTTCGTTTACATCCGATTTATTTCCAAAACCAAGGATTTCTGAAAATCCAAGCGAGTAAAATTGAGAATATTCAAGCAAAGCATTAATTAGAGCTCCTGATTGGGATATAAATACTGCCTTGCCCTCCTTCGGCATATCCGGACTGAAAGTAGCATTTAAAAGCTTTGATGTAGAAATTAGACCTAGAGAATTTGGACCCAGCACCCTGATACCTGCCTCATTTGCCATCTTTGTAATTTTTCGTTGAAGCGTAAGGCCATTTACTCCAGTCTCAGCAAAACCTTTTGATACGATGCAAATGTTATTTACCTTAGCTCGCGTACAGTCATATACATCATCAATGACCCGATCAGATGGTGTAGCAATGATTGCAAGGTCAACTTCCTCTTTAATATTCTTAATTGAAGAATATGTGTCGAAATCATATAGCTGTGAAAGCTTCTCATTCACAGGAAAAACACGGCCTTTGTACCCACCGAGAATAATATTTCGAAGTATGTAAGACCCAAGATCTTCGGGATTGGATGTAGCACCAGTAATAGCGACTGAACTAGGCGAAAGAAGTGATGTTATATTTGAGTTTCGGGCAGTCATAAAATCCAATTATAAAATACTATATTCAAATAAATTATTTCTAATTTGATTTTATGGTAAGGAATTTGGAAAATTCCCGAACCATAAGTTCTAATTAATAATCAGGAGTATATTAGCATAAAATTTGTTTAGAAAAAATATACCATTAGGAATAAATTAAAATACTCAACTAAAGTACATATCATCTAAATACTCCAACAAAAGCACCCCAACCGACAACAATTAAGTTATCTGAGGTGCTCTTTTGTAAGCAAAAACATAACCTTTTGCTTATATATTATTTAGTCGCCTCCTGCATATACCAACATTTCCATCGTTCTAAAACCTCCTTTCTTAAATTTTTTGAAATATAAATTAATGTTTTCTGTGGAATTTCTCCCATAATTGTCTCCTTTAAATTTCCCTCGTTAAAAATATCCTCGATTTTTCCATCATACAAATTGCCAACTAATTCTCCTTTTAAGCATTTCTGATCCGGATATACCCTTCCATCATAATCTACATAAAATACTTTTTTAGGTAACTTCAATTCTCCTTTTATATAGTGAACTACTAAATCATTACCTCCAATAAGATGCGAATACTCCTGCTTATTAAATAGAATTACCAACTTTTTATACAATTTATCAACAGAAATAACATCATCTTCATTTAAATATTCCCTCGCATAACCTTCGAACCTTAATACATTCGTCGAAATACCTTGAACACCCAAGTTGAGACAAAAATCAAATAACTTATCTAGATTAAAAAAGTTTTTCTTATGAACAACACACTTTACAACAATATACTTTATGTATTTCTGCAAAGTTTTAATTCCTTTTACAACTTTCTCAAAGGACCCCTTTTCACGGAAATATTCGTGTGTTTCGGGATTCCAGCCATCTAATGATACCCTCGTACTTACATCGCATTTCCTCAAAAAAGACATTTTCTTCTCTTCTATAAAAGGAATCATCATTGCATTTGTTTGTAGTCTCAACGTCCACCCCAGATCTATTGAGAATCTAAGTATTTCAAAAATATCAGGGTGCATAAAAATCTCACCTCCCGTATACTGCACATATTTCTTTCCCAGAGAAGCCCTTTTATCAAAGAACTTTAGCACCTCGAATATTCTCTCTTTATCTAAAAACTCTGTTCTCTGATTAACAGCTGACTGAAAACAATAGCGACACCGAGTATTGCATGTATTTGTTAAGTTAAAACAAATACTATTCTAGAAATCATTTGTGCTCTTACTATCCTTAGGTAAGTACTTTTTAAAGTCCACCATTCTTTTCCTCACTAAAAATAAAAAAACTCCTCTTTTGAGGAGTCCTTTTGCTTTTTTATTTATTCTATTCCTATCTGATAACCCAGGAACTCCTCAGCTCTTACTTCGAGCAAGTACAAAAATAAGGTTTGTAATAAGGAGTTCTCTTCTCATTTCTTTTGCTTTAAATAAACCGAGGCTATTATATATACTTACGAAATATTTTGTCAAGGAATATTTTGAAGATCAAATGTTTTTTTAAATCTTTATCTTGTATACTAATACTATATAACCTCGGCTATCGATTGAGGCTCAAAGCTTAATATGTAAACTTTCCCAGTATCAATTTCCTGAAGAACAGTAGGTCCATTTAGCACAGGTAATGTGTAACTCTTCACCATTGTTTCCCCATCACAAGTCTTACCAAGTAAACTATTTGGTACTAGAACTACACCTGCAGTTCCCATAGCAAAAACCATATCTTCTGAGATTATGGCATTAAATGTATCTCTTGGCACAAACCAGCATCTAGCGCCTTCGGTATCTAATAATAAAACATTGTCACGTTCAGCTACTTCATATAAAGCCATTACAGATATTGTTCCTTCTCCGTTTCCCGCAAGTGTACATCTTTCTATAGCAAGAGTATACACCCTAAAATCTGTCGTATTTGCAACTGTTTCAGCTATTTCTGTCATTGATAATACGTAATATCTTATAGTCAAATTATATCACAGACAAGGCTCTCATATCACATCCGAATCTTCTTAGAGCTAGTTAAACAATTCATAAATTACTTGATTCTATAAGTATTAATTGAAAAAACAAGCCCCTTTTTAGTATAATACCCCGTGTCATATTTAAATAACCGTTATATATATTCAAGTGCCACAAGAAATTATTCAGGTCTATAGAACAACCGAATCCGGTAGAGCAAATTTTGCACCTAATGCGGATATTCTAAACGGTAAAACAATAAGTCTCGGCCAAACCGAACTACAAGCTGGTCGATATTCTGATAACACTATAAGAATGTACATAGATCAGCAGCTACATATTGTGACAACACCTCAAGAACTCCAAGAGAGATATAATCTTCGTTTCTTGCCCGAAGAAGTTCAGATGGTCCAAGAATTCCTCCCTAGTCTTTTAAGAGGTCAGCCGCTCAAGAGTTTAGCAGGCGGTCTAGTCTGGTTTTCGGTTTCGTGTACACTTGTATATGCTGGTATCCAACTTATAAAAGACAATAATATCCAAGTTTCTCGGAGAACATTCCTAACTACAGCTGCAATAATCTCTTCACTTTTACTACTTACTGCTTGTGTCACACCCCAAAGTGCAATTCCTACAGACATCACACCGATTCCAGTAGGAGAATTTACAGATAGTACACAGCCACAACCGACTCCATCAGTTGAAGCTGTCTCAATACCACTATCAGAAGGGATGGATAGTTATTATGCAGATCGGGATACACCAATAAGTTATGCCATGGGTATAAATGGTTCAACTGAAACAAGACCGCTCCTAGTTACAACTATTGTTGTAAGTGGTATAGAGCAAACTATCGCAGCATGGCTATCCCACCTTGATAGACAAGCTACTACTTTTCCAGGTAGAATCGGTAGACCTTGGTATACAGCTCCGATTGAAAGGTATCTTAGAGGAAATCCCTATGGGCTTGAACTAGGAAATATCAGGAACTGGGAAATTCTCGCTCAAACGACAACAAATACTGATCCACTAAGACAAATAGCCGTTGATATAGCGAATGGAGCTTTAACTAGAGGCGATTTAGTCGTAACAAATGTATATGAAGTTTTTCAAATAGATCCACATAGAACAAATATCCCTAGAATGGTTATCCGAGTTGCAAGACCTGATAGTACACAGGCTTGGTTTTTAAAAATACAACCTGATTCAATAGCCATACCAGAATTTACAGGGATCACCCAGATAACCCAGAATCTCCAAGGAGTTCAGGTTGTTGGAGGACAACAAGTCGTAGTAAATGCTCCAGAATCCGTACTTTTAAGACCTGCCGGAGCCCAAAGAATAACTCTATCTGTTTCAACAGAAGCAGCTGGTACCAGCCTAGTTGATGCTTTGCAAACAGGGACTATAACACAGCAGCAAGCCGAAGCTATTTACGTCACTTTGAATCGGGGAAACCTTGCAACTTATGTCCAAACATACCGTGATGGTATGGGACAGAGAGTAGTCGACCTTGCCCCAAGAAACATTGTCATAAATATACATCCTGATGGCCTGATTGAAGCAAATGTAATTGATGCTGAAGTGCAATGGATGGTCGGAAGAGTAATCCAGCTTCCAGACGGAAGTATAATAGTGTCAAACAAGGTAGCCCGAGTTATGGAAACAGAACTGCAAACTCACTTAGGAGCAGTTAATCACTTTTCTACGGGGGGAAGTGCCGAAGGTTCTACTCCTGAAGTCCTACTACCTTCTGATATGGCAGATGGAGTTACACCAACTCATGAAAGAGTCTCTCCAGGACAGGCAACAACGCATCAAGTAACCATAAACGTGGTTGATGCAGATGGTAACGTAGAGACCGTAATAACCGCAGTTGCAAACGATACTGGAGCTGATGCAGATGTTCCTCTCAACATAACCGTTCCAAGAACAGACCGATTAACTCAGGTACTCCACGGAGTAAACATTGCATTATCTATACTAGCCGGTATTGCACTAGGAGTCGAGATATCACAAGAAATCGGTATAGACGACCAAGTCGGAGTAAAAGATTGGGGGGTATCGGGAGGATCACGGAGGCTTGGTGAGACAGGCGAACAGATTGTATGGGACAGAGCAGTCAATCAGGCTCCACCTCAACCATATGCCGAATACACACGTTTCAGAGAGTCATTGATACAATTTTCCATCGATGGTCCATCCGTTCGGCAAGAATTAAATATACATAATGCAGTTGTGAGCTTAAGAGGCAATTTAAATTTAATGACCGGCACTCCTTCGATGGAATTAACTCTTGAAGTCCCAAATGCAAACCCTATACATACCCCACTCAGACTCGATTTAGTGGGACAAGATGTCATAGCATTCGGCGAGGGAGTAGAACTAACACTTGAGGGAGATACATTTACAGCACAAAGAACAATTATTGATGTCAATCTAACACATGTTACTGCACTTGAACAATACGATTTAAATGCACTTGATACAGTTACAACCGTTGGAGATTTAAATGCTTTGCTTGCAAGACTTGCACAAAACAACCAAATAGTCGCGCTAGTTCCTTTTGATTTTGATGCAAACTCTCAAGGGATCCTACTCGTTTCAAAAGTACAACTTCAACCATCGTCTGGAAATCCTCATGAAGTACTCAACGCACAAATACTTACTCTAAACCGGGAAAACCAACTAATACCGATAACGATAAGAAGATAAATAGGATCTTTCCCTCACTCCACCTCCTCAGACTTACTACCACCCCGTTGGGATGTCTCTCTTAACCATCTTACACTTTCCTCTATATCACTTTCTGTTGGAGATTGATCTTTTACCCAATTACGTGCTATTTGTTCTGCCTCTGGGATAGTATATCCCAGATCAAGATCTAATATTCTCTGAACAGCATTCCTAAATTCCTCTTCTCCCATAGAATTAAAAAACTTAATTTACGACATTCCACCACCACCACCACCACCTCCTCCTCCTGAAAATCCACCAGAGAAACCACCGCCTCCACTCCATCCTCCACCACTAAAGCCGCTTCCCGAGCTTCTTGGAGATGATGCCATCACACTACTTACATTTCTGTTCATTGAGGAAATCGAATTTACAAAGTGTATAGTATTAAATGTGGTCCAGGGATCACGTCCCTCATACCAACTAGGCGGCTGTGTGTATATATCCTTGAAATTTTCAGCCCACTGTTTTTCAACCCCAAAAACCATGGCATACGGCAGGAATCTCTCAAAAGTTTCCGGCGTTAACTTCTGCATCCTAAATCTTTCCGCCGTATGTAGAAACATTCTAAATCCTTGACACTTCTCGTAAATGTCTGTACCAACGGCAGTTTTAGCCGGCATAAAGAAAGAGAATATTATCTTTACGATACCTGCAACAAAAAGTGATGGGCCACAGGCGAAAATCATCACGAACGCCAATCCAATTGATAAGCCTATTCCAAGTATCAATAGAACTATACCAATACCAAGATGCTTTGCTCTTACCTTGTCTGGACGTTTAGCAAAATACCCCCGCTTTTCCATCTCAGCATAAACTTCATTATTTATTCCTGGAATCTTTAGGTAAAACTTATTCTGTAGTTCTGTTGTAGTAACTGAATCCTTAACTCCAAAAATATCCTGTAGGATTTTAAGCTCAACTGAATCTAACACCGTATAGTCAATTCTTCTACCCGCAATCGGCTCTTGTGCATGGAACTCTTTGAGCTTTATAAGTTCGTACTTCTTCTTACCTGTCTCTTTTATCTTGATAAACCCACGGACTGCTGCATTTATAATAGTAGAAGTAATATCTTTCAGGTGAACTTTTTCGTCTTTTATAGACCCAACCATCACAGGAGAAATGCCGGCTGGTGGTTTAAACCATGGAACTATTGTCTTGCGCCCGCCAATATCTTTCCCCTTTCTCATATAGTTCATGACAATGAGTACGATTATCCCAAGCCCCCCAAAGCAAGATAAAACATTACCCAGGACAATGACCACATATATCATTATTTGAAGTGTAGTCATCTCAAGATGAACTTTTAAATCTTTCTCTTCCCCTGGATCTAGAGTTAATGTAAATTCCTGAGGTTTGTATCCTGATGCTACGAATTCTAGCTTATGAGTTCCGGGAGGAATTCCTGCAAAACTCTCTTTAACATTTAGAATTTCGATTCCATCAACTGTCATATTCTGCTGTTTAGGTGAAAGGTCAAGATTCAAAGTCGCATATTCTTCAATGATACCCTTTGGAAATTTAAGCAGCACAGTAAAATCCTCATAAGCGAGTAAATTTTCAGCAGTTAATGAAAGCTCATGTCTGTATCCGTCATAGTCAGAGTTATAAGTGTATTCTCCTATACCTGCAAAAACCCTTAAGTTGCTGTCTTTATAATCAATATCATCCGGGAAAGTAATATCAAATGAAGCACTTTCAATTATATATTCTCTGTCAGGATAAAAAACATCCCAATAAAACATGTCGTAATCTTCGAAATATCCAAGTCCGCCATAAACCTTATATTCAACTGTCCAAGTAAAAAGATCATTATTAAATTTACGACCTTCTGGTGCATACTCCCATTCAATCTTCAATCTATCTTCCACAGAATAAGATACTTCTTGTAATGTGTATTCATTTTCATCCAACTTGCGGCCCTTGCTATCGTAAACTCCAGTCACGGTAATATATGAAAATCCTCCACACTGCAGAGCCGGATTAGCATGGCACTTCTCAACTGCATCTTTATCTTCGAGGGTAATCTCCCTATAAATTCTATGGAATTCCCCTGTGGCCCGATACGAGATAGTCTCTGAAACATCAAATGTCGAGTCGGCATTTACAACTACTGAAACATCATAATTCTCAATATACAATGTGCCGTCAGCTTCAACCTTTCTTGCTGGAAAAGTTATCAGAAGAAATAAGAATGTAAGGGGTACAAGAAGTAACTTCTTCATAAATCTTTTTATTCAAAGGCAAATAAGAAAAGGTTTATTCAAGCCAGTATCTGTTTCTTTCTGTTCAGCAGTTTTACTCCTTAGATTTTTCCGCACTCTCCGAAGAATCCTCATCAGAAAAATCAACTTTTACAGCCTTCTTTTCTTCTTCGGTTGCCTCGAAAAACTCTCTTGCTTTAAATCCTAAAAGACCAGCAATTAAATTCGTAGGAAATACCTGCAGCTTCATATTAAAGTCACGAACAGCACCATTATAGTATCTTCGTGCTCCCTGCACTTCTTCCTCAATACTTGAGAGTTCATCCTGCAGTTTCATAAAGTTCTCATTTGCTTTAAGTTCAGGATAATTCTCAGCAACAGCAAAAACAGTTTTAAGTGTATTTGCTAGTTCGGCATCAGCTTTACCAATCTCTTCTGGCCCTTTTGCACTCATTGCTGCAGTCCTTAGTTCGGTTACTTTTTCGAATAGTTTCTTCTCATGCTTTGCATAACCTTTAACAGTCTCCACCAAGTTCGGGATAAGGTCATACCTTCTTTTTAGTTGAACGTCAATTCCGCTCCACGCCTCCTCTACAAGGACACGAAGTTTAACAAGTCCATTGTAGACAGAAATGAGATATCCGATTACTACTACAAGAAGTACAAGAGGACAGCAAAGAAGTAGCAATGCAACTCCCGATAAACCAAATAGTTCCATCTGTTTTTAAATTAAAAAGTAAAATTACTGCTAAGACACTATATCTTTTCTGGTAAGGAATTGTCAAATTTGTAAGCACGAATAGGCCTACGCCAACTAAGTCCTTCGTACTTCGTATTTAGAAAATATGTAAATGCCGGGGAAGGGATTTGAACCCTTACCTCCTTGCGAAGACTACGTTCTGAACGTAGCGCGTCTACCAGTTCCGCCACCCCGGCACGTAGAAGGGTCTACCAATTCCAGCATTCTGGCATTGAGGCAAGCAGGTCTACCAGCTTGTCAGACAAAGTCTGATTCTGCCACTGGCTGGTCTTAGAAACCAATTATACACTAACTGCTTTCATATTTAATACTCTGAATTGGAATAGTTGTTAAATCAGAAGCTTAAGTTTCGTACTTTAAGTTTACGATTTGCTTGAAATTTCGAATTTAGAATTTAGGATTTATTTAGAGTTTAAAGTTTAGAATTTATAATTTCCGGTTTATCTACTCTATATACCATTCCGTCACAGATAGATATCTGTCCTCAGGAACAGACATTTGTGAAAGATCAATGCCCTTTACTCTTGCATGTACAACGTAAGTAAATACAGGGTGGTATAGAAATACAACAGGACAATCATCAAGCAGCATTTCCTGGAACTTTTGGTACCCAATAGAAAGACCTCCAGCACCATTGCGTTTCTTTTGATCAAGACTACTACGTCCGTTTTCCAACGCAGCATCGACAAGACTTACCCTTTCAAGTTCCTTGGCTTCACCGATAACAGCTCCCTTCTTCTCTGAAACATAGGACGAAATATTTAACCCTGGATAGTTAATTGCTTCGCTATGCCACAACCTGATCCTATCCGGATCAATTGGAGTCTCAACACCATAAAGCACAGCTTCGAAGTTTCTCGTAGCGACAAGCGCCTCATTCAGATCACTACTGCTTCGAGGATCTAAGTTTACTATAATTCCAAGTTTTTCAAGATCGCTCTTAATTGATTCGGTGATCAACTGTCTTTCGTTTTTTTCAAGATAGGAAAGTTCAAAACGTAAGACTTCGTCACCTTTTATCCTTACTGTCTTTCCCCCAATCTCCTTCTGCTCCCACCCGGCGTTTTCAAGAAGTTCTTTGGCTTTTGTTGGATCATAAAGGTATCTCTGAGCATCCTCGTTGTAAGCCCATGAATTCTTCTGTATAGGTCCGAGTGCTTCCTCTCCTGCAGTCTCTACCTGCTCTATGATAAGGTCTCGATTGATAGTAGAAGATATAGCCTGTCTGACAGCTTTATCCTTGAATATAGAAGGGCCGCCTTCTTTCAGATTAAAATAGATTGCCCAATACCTCCTGTAAAGAGTTGTACTTTTTACTTTTGTCATATTCGGCCAGTAAGCAAGATCAGACAGAATCGCAGTAGAAGGATCTGTCAAGATGTGAATTCTCCCATTCTTCAAAGCATCAACAGCTTCATCTCCTGTTTTAAACATTCTTATATGAATCTCACTAATCTTTGGCAGACTTTCAAAATAGTGCTCATTTGAAGCAAGAACAATTGTAAAATCCTTCCATGATTTAAAGATAAACGGACCCGTCCCGATCGGCTTCAAATTAAATCTTGCCCAGCTAAATGTGGATAGACTAACATTCTCGAGTATATGTTTGGGCAAGATTCCAAACTCAATGTCTTCAAAAAATGTAGGAACAATCTCTTCAAGTCTAAAGATAATAGTGTAATTATCCGCCTTTATAACCTCCATCTTCTGAGCAAGTTCGGCTTCTTTACTTACTATGCTTTTTTCCTCCCCACCTCCTAACGCCCTCAATGCTTCAAATGTTGCCAAAACATCATCAGCTGTAAACTTCTCACCGTCATGCCAGTAAACATCATCCCTCAAGTAAAACTTATACTCCTTCCCACCTTCTTCAACACTCTCCCACGAACGTGCTAGTACTCCCTGGACTTCACCACTTGGGTTAACTCTTACTAAAGGAAGATAAATAAGTCTTGCAAGATCAACCTCGAGTTGATTATTAGTAGGAATTATTGGATTGATTCGCGAAAGGGTGCTGTCCCCGATAATGACCCCTTCTACCAAAATATCATTTTGCCACCTTACAAATCCCAAAGATTTCGAATTGCCTAGTGTCACAACTGTGACAAAAAAAATAACAAAAATCAGTATGTGGCTGACTGGCCTCAGCTTTTTGTAGAGTACAAATAAGTTATAAATGAAACCGCTTTTACCAAATATGCTCTCTGGATAGTTCCAAAAAAAAATTCTAATTTTTGATACTAGACTCTCCTTTTGGGGAATAATCATTCTTTATAGTAAACTTAAGCATAAAGATAAGCTAATGCTATACAGTTTGAAACAAAAAGAATAGAAAGAATAATTGTAGCTCTGTACAAAAACTGTTCAATACCCCTCTTTGATCTGTAGAATTCACCCCCAACACTCCCAAAAATACTGCCTAAACCAGCACCTCTAACCTGGAGAAGTATTGAGATAATAAGAAGAACACTTAAAGTTATCTGTATAATCAGCAATATCGTCTTTATTTCCATTAAAAGCAAAGCATAACATGTAAATTAAGTTACAACCACTTTTCTATTTTATAACTAACTAACTGAATTGTATCGTGTATACAATGAGCTTGTCGAATTGAAGAATTTCAATCCTGAAAAAAGTTGAAGGATTGAAATTCCCGAACGGAAATTAATCACGACCCGAATTCTTTTCAAGCCACATCAGTGCAGAAGACAAAATTCCTGCAGTGAGTCCTCCGACAAGAACATTTCCAATCATATTTAAGTTGACTGTCGGTACAGTAAAATATCTGTTTGATAATCCTACTAACTCGCCGTCTTTGAAATCGATAAACGGGATACCAATATTCAAAATAAAAAAAATCATGATAGATAACATAATCGAAACAAAGAACAAAGTAATGAATTTGACCGGCAAAGTAAAAAATTTAATTAAAGGCTCAACCGCAAGCATAACAAGTCCAAATATTCCTCCACAGATGACAAATCCTAAAACGCCCTCATTTATCTCTATACCAGAGAACATATCCGAAACAACCCAGAAGAGCAGCAAATTTATTATTATAGTAAGCACCTTCTTTTTCATCTTGCTTGGTCTCTAAAACTAATTATAATTCGATTTGAATTATAACATCAAACATGAGAAGAATGAAATCTATTGCGAAGCATGGACACAATCTTTACAAATCCCTCTGAAAATGTAATCATTACAATACTATTAGAGTACCCTAATGTCGAAACTAGTCCCTGAAGTAGTAGCACAATCTGAACCCACTTTCCCTTATGAGGGGCCCTGGGAACAACCCGGTCCTGAACCGACACCGCCTGGTGAGGCTATAGTAAAATTGACATCTGATACATCCTCTCTTCAAATTGATCAGACAGTTACTTGTGATCTAAGAATTGAAAGTGGAAACGAGGAAATTCAGAATTATTCCATAAGCCTCTCATTCAATTCGTCCATTCTTGAAGTAGTTGATGCCGATACAACTCAGTCCGGAGTCCAGATAAATTTCCTTGATTCTTTCTCAACCCTGAATACAAACACAGCTGATAACAGTGCCGGAACAATAACGATAACTGCAAGCATATCGGGAGCTGCACAGACCATAAATCGAAGACTTGCTCAAATAACATTCAAGGCAAAAAGAAGCGGAACAAGTATAGTTAGTGTAAACAAAGCTCAAAGTAGTGTTATGAATGATGTCAGTCAAGATGTACTTGGTACTACAACAAGCCTAAACTTTACAGTTACAGGCCAGACTCAAACAACAGACGAAGATCAGTTGCCTTCTAGTGGCTTATCTGACGTTCTTGCTACCTTCGGAAGCGCTACAGCTGCCTTATTGATGCTTTTTATCGGCATCAAGGCTTTAGTTGAAAGAAAAAAGGAAAAAGAACCCCTTTAACCTACCTATTACCTTATGCTTGTTGCTTTCCCCCTTATGCTTTCTCCCTTCAATATCGTATAATTCAATAAATTTAAACGAATAAATATGTACAAACTTATTACCGACCAACGTATCTTCATGAACACCAAAGTAGAATTTATAGCCTGGACTATGATAGATAGAGATACCGTTCACAAGATATTCGATCAAGGGTTTCAACAATTTCACTTTGTAATTGAGAGATTCTCACGTTTTGATGTAAAAAGTGAATTATCAAAGTTGAATAATTCGCATGGTAAAGAAACAAAAGTCTCAAAAGAACTATTTAAATTGATAAAATATGCACAAGAAATCGCAAATAAAACCGGTGGAGCTTTTGATCCAACAATTATAGATATTCTTGAAACTTATGGATATGACGAAGATTTCAATTTCGAAAGATTGGAGAACCGTGATTTAGTTCAAAGGGAAATAAAAAAGATAATAAAAGAAAGAGGTTCCTTTAAAGATATACGACTAAATCAAAACAGATCTTCGATAACATTGGTCAATAGACTCCGTATTGACCTCGGAAGCATTGGAAAGGGTTACGCGATTGACCGAGCATATAAAAAAATGAAACCTTTAAAAAACTTTCTGATAAATGCAGGCGGAGACATAAGAGCAAGTGGAATTTCAAAGGACAAAAAACCTTGGCTGATTGGACTTAAAGTACCCCAAATGGGACAAATTGGGACGATTAGATTAGACAACAAGTCAGTTTGCTGTTCAGGAAGTTGGGCTAGAAAGGTAAAATTCTTTCACCATCTAATCAATCCGAAAACAGGTAACCCCCAAAATGATTTGAAAACAGTCTTTATTCTTGCAGATACAGCAATTGAAGCTGACGCCTGGTCAACAGCGCTTTTTGTTGCAGGAAAGGATGCAGAGAAATATATTACTAGATATAAACTTAAAGCAATTCTTGTAACAAAGAAAAACGAAGTCCAAAATTTCAATCTTATCCTGCAGACTTAGTACCACAATACCCTCTATCAATGTGGTTCCAACCAGAGATTGGAACCAGCTGCTTGCCCTGAGCGTAGTTGAAGGATCTGACTATCTAACTATTCTCCTAATATCCCTGTGCTATAATAGCCCAATTTACGTTCTTTATTTACTACCTAAGCTTTTAAGGACAATCAGTGAAAATCATAATCTTTGCAGGAGGCAGCGGGAAAAGATTCTGGCCAATTAGTAGAAAAAGTCTTCCCAAACAATTTATTCCGCTCTTTGATAACAAGTCAACTTTTCAACTTCAGATTGAAAGAGCCAAGGAAGTCGTTCCTCTGAAAGAAATCTTTGTTTCAACAAACAAAAGCCATCTATCTTTAGTGAAAAAACAAGTCCCTAAATTGCCAAAAGAGAATATTTTTCTCGAACCGGAACGTAGAGATCTGCTTGCCGCTTTTGGTTATGCCTTGGTACGCATAAAGCATGCAGGAGTCGGAACAGACGAACCAATTATATATCTTGCAAGCGATCATCTGATAAAGAGACCACATGTGTTTGTAAACTCTATAAAGGCTGCTGAGAAATTGATACTTGAAGACAGCAATAGATTTATTTACTGGGGGGAAAGACCGCTATATGCTACAAATAATCTTGGCTGGATACACATAGGAGATAGAATTAAAAGTATAAATAAAATTGACGTTGCCAAATTCAAGGGATGGATTTATAGACCTGAGATAGAAAAGTGCAGACGCATGTTCAAAACCGGAAAGTGGATTTGGAATGTAAATTATGAAATGTTTACCATTGATTTTGCACTCAAGAAGTATAAAAAACACTTTCCCGAATTCTATAAAAAGATAAAAATCATAGAAGAAAGCCTCGGAACAAAGCAAGAGGTCGAAACAGTAAATAAGATTTACCCTACTTTCGAAATGTTACATTCAGACGAGCTGTGGAAAAGTGCTAAACCAAATGAGGCCGTTGTCTTGAGTTTAAATCTCGGCTGGACAGATCCCGGTACCTTGTTTGCACTTAAACAAGTTTTAGAGGAAAGTAAAAGAGATAATGTCACAAAAGGCAAAGTATACAACTATCAGTCCAAGAATTGTCTGGTTTTTAACTACGAAAAGTCCAAGTTCGTAGCAACCATGAATCTGGAGGGGATGGTTGTTGTAAACACGAAAGATGCAATTCTCGTAGTTGACAAGGACCACGTAAGATTTATTGGGGACATGCTAAAGGAGTTTGAAGGAACAAAATTTGAAGAATATTTATAATTTAAAAATCTCGGGATACTTTATTGACGCTATTGAGAGTAAAGCAATTGTATCGGATGCATAGATCTTTCCATTCTTTATCATTTCATAGACTTCTTTTAGTGGAAATGTCCTAACTTGGATCTCTTCTGTTTCATCTAACTTCTGCTTTGAATTAAACTCAACATCTCGAGCCAAAAAACCGTAAACTCGAGTCGAGTCTTTTGTCGGTGCGGGACAAATACACCCCAATGAAATAAGATCTGCTGTCTTTATTCCGGTCTCCTCTTCCAACTCCAAGATCGCTAAGTCTTCTATTGAAGACTCCTTCTTTATCCTTCCCGCAGGTAATTCGAAAATGATTTCATCAACTCCAGGCTTATATTGCTCTACAAAAATAATCTCTCTATTCCCCGTAACAGGAAGAACCATTGCAACATCTCCAAGGCGCGAAATGTAGAAGTCGTCATACACCTTGCCATTTGGTAGCTTCACTTTTTGTTTAAAAAGAGGAAACCATGGACTTGGTGAGATATCTTCTTCTGATAGAATCTTCCACTTTTTTAATTTTTTCATCGTATACGAAATCTACACTTCTGATTTCATTAAATAATCTTGAATAATATCTCTATGATCAAATGCCAAGTTTTTTGGTAATTTATCAACAGGAAAAAACTTTATCTCTAAAGCATCATCCCCGGCTCTTAATTCCCCTTTAGTATCAACTGCATAGGCAACATTTATCACCTGCCTTGGATGTCTTTGCGGGTCACTATACACCCCTATCAAATGTAAACTTTTTACAACTAAACCTACTTCCTCCCTTACTTCTCTTTTCACACAAGCCTCTACGCTTTCATCCCATTCAACATATCCTCCTACGAGTCCCCAGAATCCTTTAAAAGGTTCAACACCTCGTTTTATACATAAGATTTCATCCTTGTTGTTTGTGATCACGGCATCAATACTTACTCCCCTATTTATAAAGTATCCACAATTACATGGCTGTTTTTTAGGAGGAAAGGAAAAACTCATAATTTTCAATTACAACAAAAATTTACCTGGCGAACTTTTTTATAAATTCAGCTAACATAGAAGCAATGCCAATAATTTTCAATCGTCCAAACTTCCTTTTAGGATCTAGGTGAACTGCATCTGTAATGAAAATTCTATCAATATAACTTTTCTTTAATTTATCGGTAGTTTCAGGAACGATCAGATGGGTAACACAATCATAATATTTCTTTGCTCCTTCCTTCTTCAGAAAGTCACACCCTTTTATCCTTGTTCCTCCGGTACTGACAAAGTCGTCAAACGAGATAACATTCTTGCCTTTCACATCACCTGCCAGTTTGTGAAATGTTACTTCCCCTGTCTTCCTATCACGGGTCTTGTCAAAGCGAACAAGTGGAAGATTTAATCTTTCAGAGAATTCTTTAGCCCTTTCTAAAGCACCATTGTCTAGAGCAACTGAAACCCAGTCCCCTTTGAGATTCCCCTTAAAGTAATTGATAAAGGTCGACATCGCTGATAAATGATGCACTTTTTTCTTAAACATTTTTAAAACGTCAGTTGAGTGAATATCTACAACAAAAAATTCGTTTATAGATGTCGCTTCAAGCATCTTTATGATTACCTTTGATGATAAAGGTTCACCAGTTCTGAAAATTTTATCCTGTGGAGAATATCCGAACCAAGGCATTATAGCTACAATTCTTTTTGCCCCTTTCCTTCTTGCTGCATCTGCAATTAAAGCAAGTTCAATTATGTATCTTTCCGCCTGACCAATAGTTGATTGCATTATAAATACGACTTTATCTTCTATATCTTCAAGAATTCGGATACGAATTTCTCTATTTGGAAATTCCTGAAGCTCAACTTTTCCAAGCTTGATGTTTAATTCTCGTGCTGTCTTGAGGGCTAATGGGCGGTTAGAAGAACCTGAAAGAAGCACATAACTTCTCATCTTGTTTGTACTTAAAGTTAATGCAAGAATGATATCTAAAGTGGTAGAATAAATCAAAAGGGGAAAAAGTAAAAAGTATTATGTATAAGTAAGCAGTTTAGTTATCCGACTATCTAACTATATAATTTCTCTATCTTTCCAATCCTCCTTCTATGCCTTCCCCCTTCAAATCCGGTCTCAAGGAAAATATCAATTAAATCCTTTACATCTTTTAATTTATTTGGTTTTAGACCAAGGTCTAAAAGATTTTTATAATCCTTACTCTTTAACCTTCTAGTATTGATATTTTTCAAATTGAGTCCACCAAGACATAAAACGTTCAAATCATTATGAAGCCTTGCTAAAAGCACCTGAGCTCTTGTAAGTAATGGTGCTGCTCTTATCCCTTTAGTTTTGTTTGCAGTAATTGCCATAGCAATACCTGTACCGCATATCAAGATACCACGCTTCTTCTCCTTTGCCACATTTCCGGCGAGCAAATGCGCAACATCTGGATAGTCATCCTTGGTATCAAAAGTTGGCGAAAGATCTTCAACCATTATACCTTTAGATTCTAGATATTCCTTTATCTCTTTTTTAAGATGAAATCCTCCGTGATCAGAGGCAATAAAAAGGTTCATAAAAAATACAGGTAAGACCATTAAGATCTTTCACTTTATTCACCACAAGAAGGTGCAGTCATTAAACTTACAATCTGATCGTAAATACCATCCTCCTCTTCAGTATATCCCCCATAAAACCTGCCAATTATATTTATTCTTTCTCCACATGCATCTTCTAAATTGTCTTCTGGATAATAACAGCTCGAACAAGCTTCTGCTCTCTCGTCAAGCCCATCATGATAAAAGGTAATAGCAACCTCAGAATATTTCTCTTTTATACAATCAACAGGAGAGGCCTTTAAATCACAATAAACAAATCCCTTTTTATTCGACTGTCCCCAAAATGTCATCTTTTCCTCCTCATAGTTTTTATCTTTATCAAAAGCATAAGAAGCAAAACCAACTGGATATTCTATTTGAAGTTTATTTCCACTACCTCTCTTTCTTATCTCAACTGTTGCCCCTTTTGAACGTGGGTAACATCCTCCCTCACCTTCCTGTCCTGGACATACTATTTCTTCGGATTCATTCAATTCCCAATCAGAAGGATAATTTACAGTATAACCATAAACAGGACTTGTATATGTCTTCCATCCCTCTACGCCCTGAGATTCTACTGTTGGAGCATCCTCTGCATTTTCTTCAGCCTTTAATTCGAATGAATTCGTAATCTTATCCATTATTTCCAACATCCCCTTTAACTTGTCGTCTCCTTTTTGAGGCAGATCCGAGTAATCATCCTCTTGCGAATTGTATGTATAGATGATACTAAAATAACTGCCTGAAATATCATCATACGCATCTCCCGGTCCAAACCCCGGAATAGCTATATCTATCCCAGTACTCTCATCAGCTTTTCTAAAAAGCACACTATTTCCCCAAGCATTATCTCCAAAATCCCAGTTAAGTCCCCCTTCTTCGTAATAACTCTTGGCTTCACTAGACGAGTAATAATAAGTCACCATATCTGAATCATACCCTGCCGGAGAAACTGTTGATTCTTCTGACACAGAAGGTGGAAAAACAGCATCAAATAAGTATCCCCAACCCCCTCCAGTATAAACAGGATCTATCTCTAATCTCCAAACATAGTTGTCCTTCTCAACTACAATCAAACCACACATCCAATATTCTTCATCCTCATCACATTCATCTAGTGTATCGGTTAGCTCCCAGTAACTTGGATACTGAAAACTAAATCCATAATCTTCATTCTCATATAATTTCCAACCTTCATATGGATCTTGTACCAAATCTTGAACCTCATCAGGCTCACTTGGAGCCTCTTCCTTAGTCTTCAGTATAAGATAAATCCCTGCCCCAATTCCGGCTGTGATAAGAAGTACAAACAGGACAGCAGCACAAACAATTATTATCCTATTTGAACGTTTAGGGATTTCTGGAAACTGTCCTGTATTCTGAGTACTCTGCTTTAGAGTCTGTGACTGGTCCTGAATAGCCTGTTTTAGTTCCTGCATATCCAAAAGAACTAAAGTTAAATTGATTTTTACAATATAACACAGGAAGAGTGAAAAAGTAACCAGCTGCCACTTGGTGCCTTTTACCTTTCACCATATACAATCTCTACTTCGCCATTTTTTGAGCTAGACTCATGAGAAGAATCCCCGAAATGATCACAAACATACCAACTCCCTTTAGAATCGACATCGGTTCTCTTTTGAGAAATACAACCATTACAACGCTTAGCATAAGAAAAGTAAGTCCGGTCATGAGTGGATAAACAAATGTGATATCAAGTTTTTTGCTGATCACTGTTGAGAGTATGAAGGTCAGACCAAAAAAGAAAAGTCCCACAATAAGTTTCCAACCAGATTTAATAATGTTAAGAATTCCTCCACTTAAGGTTATGTCTCCAGCGCCAAGTTTTAAAAATACCTGTCCCACTGTATTAACAATAGCTGTAATAGGAATTAGCAGATAGAATAATGCTTTCATATAAAGTGAATAACAAATAAAATCCTAAATTCTAATATCTAAACTCTGGACAAATACAAATTGCAAAAAATCCGAATGCTTAAATTAAAACTGATTTAGGGTTTTGTAAATTCGAATTCTGGATTTGTTTAGAAATTAGGATTTAGAAATTAAAAAAATTAATCAGTTCTCGGCTCATACTCTGCAAACATCTTCCCCCAGTCAGTTTCTCTAATCCACTTATTATAAATACTCTTCTCATTAACATTCCACCTGAAATAATCATGGTAAACCTCTGACCAAAGAATTGGTATATTTACAAGGGGTGTACGGAAGATAAGTTTTTGCAAGAACTTTGTCGGCCCATACCAGCCCAGCCAAGCGAGTTTCTTGTGCATTGTCGTTCCTACTTCAAAACCCCAATTCTCATCAGCAAGATCTGCATCTCCAGCAACTTCAATCTCACTTGGATTTCCAACACCAAGACCTTGTTCATGGGCCATTCGTATATATTTTATCTTCATTGGGTCAAAGCCCATCATCTTTGCTGAGACCGCATCAATTGCTACCTGATCTCTACTAGCTAAGATTACATTCTTCACTTCCGGTATCAGTGTTCTTGGTCCTGGACCATTCCCAGCAGTCGTTCCGTCCATTACAGCAAAAATCCCCGAGTGAATTTCCTTTTGAATCGCAAGCAGATCAACAAGTGTCTCGTGAATCCACGTATGTGTATAGTGTCTTCTCTTCGTTAGTAATCCTCCAAAAGCATTCTTCATAGCGCCAGTTGTTGTAGTGTAAATATGACACTTAACTGTTGGGAGATGAAGTATACTTTTATTTTTGAAATAAGAGGGAATACTAATGCCTTCCGGGAATATCTTATGAAGAACATTCATCTTTGTCTTCGGCTCATAAATCTCCCATTTTATATCTTCATCTTTAAAGTTAAAGAGAACTGGAATCTCATACTTTTTAAAGATTGGCTTATATTTGTTGAGGTCTTCACCTTTAAACGCATTTGTAACTACTGTCTGATTTTGCACACAAGATATTTTCTTATAACCGGAACTTCTCAAAGCCTTTATAACTCCTTCTAATTGCCATGGAGTTGTATTCGCAGATGGCATTGGAAGATGCCAGGAAATATTATCTTTCAGAATAACCTCTTTATTTTTAGGCAGTTCTTCCGCAAAATCCGCAAGTTTCATAAGCTTTTCATGATCAGCAAGAACTGTCTTTGGATTTGTTCTGAGAATCGCAACTTTTGATTTCTTCATGCCTCTTGATTCATATGTAAATTAAGATGGATGCCATTCAAAATTATTCATAAAAATAAATTAGCGCCATAGATATTAATCCCCAAACAACTACAGTCAAAAGAAGTGGCCAGTCCTTAAGTAAGGTTTCTGTTGGACTCTCACCCTTATCCTTCTCGTGCACAAGATACAGATATCTAAATATGCCATATATTACTAGAGGAATGGTAAATATAAAGTACTTGGTATGAAATGTATTAAATGTGTAGAATATATAACTCACGAGAACAGCTGGTATCACAATATTTGACATTTGGTCTAATAACTCGATGCTGTAATTATCCAGCACTTTTCTAGTTTTACCACCACTTTTTGATATCTCAACGAATTCCTGCCTCCTTTTCATAATCGCTAAAAATATGGTCAAGAGAAATGTGATCACAAGAAACCAAACTGAGTTCTCGACACCAATTGCATATGCTCCTCCCACTGCACGAAGTACAAAACCTGCAGCAACCATTAAAATGTCAATAATTACAATGTGCTTGAATCCGAAAGAATACAAAAAGTTGATTAGAAAATAAAATAGAAGTACAAGAGTTAAATAAGGACTCACAATAAGTGAGGTAGCTAATGTTCCTGAAATAAAAAGGATTGCTAATAATACAGCCGCCCCCCTACTTAACCTTCCGGAAGCAATGGGACGATTCTTCTTTATGGGATGTGCCCTATCAGCATCATAATCCATCACATCATTTATCAGATACACACTGCTTGCTGCAAATGAAAATAAAAAAAACGCAGATATAGCAAGAATTATAGATTTGATATCTGTAAACTTTTCAGCAAAAATTAGAGCCGGAAAAACAAATATATTCTTGACCCAGTGTTTTAGACGAAGAGATTTTATGATTGCGAAAATTGTATCCATAGCAAAAGGCTTGAGGCTTAAATTATTCTTTCAACTAAATTAGTTTATACCAAAAACAGTGTTTATTCAAAAGTCTTCTTCCCTTTCTATTCTTTTCAGTTTTGCATACTGCAGTGAGAGCTGTTTAACTCCAACAAGCGGACCGAAGTCTACTTTAACCAAATCACCATCTGTTTCTACTACTGTCCCCTTTTCAAATTCCGCATGCTCAACTCTATCACCAACCGAAAGATCTAATTGCTCTTTATGATCTAACCGAGCAGAATATTCATTTATCCCGCTTTGATCATTTTGGTCATCCGGATCGCTTAGATCCTCTTGTTCTTCCCCATCCCAGCTTGCATACTCAACAAGTTCTTCGGGAATATCCCCAACGAACCTTGAAACTAAGTTATTCTGCACTGATCCAAAATATCTTCTACTTTCAGCATGGGTGAGAAATAATCTGTCCTTCGCCCTTGTAATGCCAACATAAGCTAATCTCCGTTCCTCCTCCATCTCAGATGGATCAATGTAACTCCTAGAATGAGGAAACAGGCCTTCTTCCATTCCAATTATAAATACATCCTTGAATTCTAACCCCTTTGCAGAATGGAGCGTCATCAACGTAACTCTATTATGATCTTGTTCCATGTCTGCCTTTATCTGTTGCTCTTCAATGAGTGATACCTCATTTAAGAATTCAGCAAGAGACGTCTGCGGCTCCAATTCTTTGAATTTCTCCGCCACTGTTAGGAGTTCCTTAAGGTTCTCGATTCTTGCCTGATTCTCCTCGGTCCCGTCATCCAGCCACTCAGTATAGCCTGTTTCGTCAAGAACAAATTCTATAAGTTGTGTAATGTTCAGCTCATCTGATGCTTTTATAAGCTTCCCCAAAACCCGAATGAAATTTTTTACAGCCTCACTATTTGTACTCACTTTTTTCCTTTGGCTCCCACCTCCTATAAGATACTCACACATAGACAATCCCTGCTCTTTTGCTTCCCGTTCTATTTTGTTGATTGTCACAGCGCCAATTTTCCTTGGCGGAGTATTTATGATTCTTTTCAAACTCACATTATCACTAGAATTATAGATCACTCTTAAATAGGCTAAAACGTCCTTAATTTCCTTTCTCTGATAAAAACTCTGGCCTTTAAAAATTCTATATGGAATTCCACAAACGAGCATCGCTTCTTCTACCACCCTAGATTGAGCATTTGTACGGTACAGAATAGCAACATCATTGAGATTGTCTTGTAATGATTCCTTGATAATTTCCGTTACAAATCTTGCTTCATCCTTTTCATCCATGGCTGTATAAACTTGTATCGGGAAACCGCTCTCCCTTTCTGTCCAGAGTTTCTTCGCCTTTCTGCTTTCATTATGCCGAATGACATCAAATGCTGCTTCAAGTATTTTTTTCGTACTGCGATAATTTTGTTCGAGTTTTATCACTCTTGTTTCTGGATAATCTTGTTCGAAAGACAAGATATTCTTTATTGTTGCACCACGCCAGCTATAGATAGCCTGATCATCATCCCCGACAACACAAATGTTGTGATGGGTTTTAGCTATAGAATTTACAAAGATGTATTGCGCATGATTTGTATCTTGGTACTCATCAACAAGCACATACTTAAACAATCTTTGATATTTCTCTAAAACGTCAGTTGTATTCTGAAACAAATCAACTGTTTTACCGATTAAATCATCAAAATCAAGCGCGCTGTTATCTCTAAGAATTGTTTGATATGCAGGGTAAATCGCTGCCACAGCTGACTGAAAGTACCCCTTTGCATAATCTCTATACAAATCAGGAGTTATGAGCTCATTCTTAGCGCCAGAAATATAAGTAAGAACAGATTTTGGGTTAAACTCTTTTGTATTTAAACCTAAATTCTTCATTGCTTGTTTTACTGCGGCTATCTGGTCATCTTCATCATAAATTGTAAAATTCGGATTGACTCCAATATTTTGGCCATCCCGACGCAGAATTTTTACACAGATCGAATGAAAAGTACCTATGAAAGGAGGAACATAAGCCAGCTTCTGTTTGCTACTTGCTGTTAGTTCCCTTACTCTTTCCTTCATCTCGCCGGCAGCCTTATTTGTAAATGTAACTGCCAAAATTTCATTCGGTCTTGCGAGTTTTTTTTCTAAAATATGTGCGATTCTATACGTAATAACACGAGTCTTACCAGACCCTGCTCCAGCAAGTATAAGAAGTGGCCCTTCAGTCTCTTGCACAGCCTGTTTTTGAGGACTATTTAAATCGTCTAAAATCATTGTTTAACTTTCTTCACAGATCACTTAGACCATATATCACAAGTTAAGCTTGCTTCGCAAGCACCGTGCCTTGTTACATTATTACATAACGAAGTAGTGAAGAAATTGAATACCTTACAAGCTAATGATAATCATTGCTCTAATTATTCAATTTCCTGAACCACAAGTTACGCTTTGAAGCAATTATAGGAAATATTGATTTTCTAGTCGACATTCATTTATAATCGCTTAGATATATTGTTCAAGTCCCCACCTATGGAAGAAGACAAAAACTCACAAGAGAGTTTATCCCTAGAGTTGCCCAAAGTAAACAATCGTGTTATAGATGAAGAGATAAAAGAAGAAAGAGATGAAAAAAAGGTCATCCTCGCACTTACCTTTATTGGTATCTTCTTGTCAATTATTGTGGGACATAAATTCTTCTTATTCTTGAAAAAACAGGTAATAGGCAACAGTCGGTCAACTCAAATATCAATTGAGGAAGAAATTCAAGCGGAGGATAGTGAATCAGACTCTAATGTTATAAACAAGATTGCATATATAACCTCAGGAGACATCTGGGTCTATGACCTGGATGAATCAAAAAATATTCAAGTTACAAGTGACGGTGGAATAGACTCTAAGTATACAAGCATTGCTTGGAAAGATACTGAGCAGCTGACTTTCTCGAAGTGTCAAACTGTTTCTTGTAATATTCAAACCCATCACATTTCCGAGGGAAAAACTGATGAGGTTTTTAAAACAGATAATGAGGAGATAATCTCACTTAGATGGGCTCACAAAGGAGATAAACTTGCATATCTTTTTAGAAGGGAAAACTTTATTTATCTCACAGTTAAATATGGGGACATATTTAGAAACCTAGGTAAATTCTCCTATATGGGTGAAAAGGCAATCGACTATAATGATGCATTGTACATCCGTTTTTCTCCAAATGATGAAAAAATCATGCTTGTAAATACATTCTCTAAGCCTGAGGATCCTTCCCTTGTCGTGCTAACAACAAATGGAGAAGAGATACTCGTACTAAAAGAAGAAGGCGGAGCTCTTCCATCTTTTGGTTTTTTCACAAGTGATGACACCATTTACTACAAAAGAGGCGAGTTCCTCTATGTAAGATCACTTAGTGAGAATAGAGAAACCCAACTGACAGATAGAATCATAGGAGCCTTTGATTTCCAACCCTCTCCCGACAAGGCTTCAATTACTTACTGGACCTTTGATTGGCCAAGTGGCGTATCAACTATCTGGATATATGAGATCGGATCTGATTCTATAAAAAGGCTTCGTGACCAAGAATCATATCCGGTCTGGGTCAATAGTAGCACACTCGTTACACTTCACCTTCCAAATTGTCCTACTTGTCCGCGCTTCAATTTGAAATTTGGAGGATTCAGCAGAACAGACTTAAAAACAAAAGTCGTATCCCCCCTCATCGATTTAGAGAATTTAGAGATGTTCACCGCAGAGAAATCCTGAACTCAATTTATCTAAACCACAAAATCCAGAGCAAAGTCTATATCAACGCTAAAGTTTTGTGTAAAAATATGGTATAATAATGTATCTATTGGGAAGAATTCTGTATTAAATTGAGTATGGCACATTAATAATAATTTATTATATCCACTTAACTCAGAACTTAGGATTCAACCCAAATTAGGTGTCTTTCCGAATTTGATCAATAAAGAATTAATTTAAGTAAAATTCGCATGTTTAAAAAAGGCGAAAAAGTGATTTACCCCAAACACGGTGCAGGTAAGATTATCGGCATAATAGAACAGGATATCGGGGGCAAAAAGCTTAAGTATTATAAAATTAGTTTCTTAAATTCCTCCATTGATGTATCCATACCTATTGAGAAAGCTGAGGAACTCGGATTACGTCGTCCACTGACCAAAAGAGTACTAACTGATGCCTTAAAAAAACTAAATAAAAGAACCCATATAAATAAAAAGACTTTAATCACTCTCGATATTGTCTCAAAAGAAAAGCTAGGCAGTGGAAAGCTTGAAGATGTCATTGATCTTGTCAATCTTTTAAGGTCACTTGCGAAACAAAAGGAAGAGGAGAATAAAAACTTTAGCTACTCCTACTCTGATAGACTAGAAATTGCAATCGAATTTATCAAGTCAGAAATTGAACAAGTGCTTGGTAAGAGTGCCCTCAAGAAGTATCATCTGGAATAATATTGCTACATCTTGCACATTTACTCGACTTCCCAGAAACCAATTCTCTATCTTTTGAATTTCTATACCAGTTCCCGAGATTAGTATAACTGCTCAAGAGAAAATGCTCACGCCCTTCTCCCTTCCCCCGTCACACATTTTATGCTATATTTAAGTCACAACTATTTGATGCCCCATTTATGAATAAATTTTTGAAATCTGACCTAAAAACCAAGATAATCGCAGGCTGTTTCGTCATAGGTATCATACTTCTCATATGGCCGGCACAACAAAAAATTGAAGAGCTACCGGCAACTGGAGAAACAGAACCTGTAACAATAGAGCTTACAGTTGATAAACAGGATGTACAAAGAGATGACCCCTCAGATAATGCACAAATAGTAAATTACACTATCACAATAAGAAATAATGCTGAGTGCACTCCAGTACCTATTGACTCGATACTTGTTTTTGACAAATCTGGAAGTATGTCATCTTTAATGGACGGAGCTAAACAGGCCGGAATAACCTTTGTAAATAATCAGGACTTTTCCAAGGATCAAACAGGCATAGTAGCATATGACAGCTCGGGATATCTTATCCAAACTTTGACAACCTCACAAACAAACCTTGTAAATGGCATTAATTCGATATCTGCAGGAGGATTGACAAATATTGGTGAGGGGATTTTACTTGCAAAGAACGAGCTGCTTTCAGGGAGACATAACCCTCAAGCATCACAAGTTATGATAATCTTCACAGATGGACGTGCAAATAGGCCTCAAGACACCACATATGCACCGCAATACGCTCTTTCTCAAGCCACTTTAGCGAAGGAGGCGGGAATTAGAATAATTTCTATAGCATATGGCAGCTACTCCGATACAAGCCTTATGCAACAAATCGCTTCCCCCGGATCAGGCAATTACTATTTCGCTCCGACCGGGCAGGATATGGTGAACATCTATGCCGCAATATCAGAGGATTTACAAGGCAATTCACCTGATACACAGGTTTCAATCGACCTTACCCCCTTCCAAAACATCATTGATCTGCTTAATGTTTCGAGTGATGGGATATATACACAAGGTGAGCTTATATGGAATCTAGGAACTTTGCAGTGTCAAGAATCTGCATTCTTAGAATTTTCGCTTGGAATTAATAATAATGCTCAGGATTTAGACTTACTAGACTTGATCGCCACTGTTTCAAATAGCTCGGGACTTAGCATAGTTAGTTCAAATGTAATTACAACAGTGCATGCTCCAAGGTTAAGCATTTCAAAGACTGACCATAGAGATACCGCTATGCCTGGAGATGTCTTAGATTATGAAATCTCCATTACCAACGAAGGAACAGGAAATGCTTACGGAGTTACAATCACCGATATACTTCCCGATAATTTCTTCAACTTGGATATCAACTCGATATCTGATAATGGGCAAAGAACAAATGGCGAAATCCTCTGGGATAACGGAGGGAATGGGTATACCTTAGATGGATCATTTGAACCCACTGGAAGTCCATGGATAAATTCGTTACTAGTGAGTTTTTCTGGGAATGTTGGGGCAGATATGGATCCTGGCCTGTATACTCTTTTAAATATAGTTCAACTTGAAACAGCAAATGGATTTTCTGATGAAGCCTTTGATGAAACAGATATCCCCTACGCCCCTGACTTATCAATCACAAAATCATCCGTGCCACCTGTCTATACATATCCTGGCGGTACAGTTTTATATACTATAACCATTACAAACAATGGCAATATTGATGCAACCGATGTAATAGTGACAGACGACTTTGACGAATTGAATATATCTGTTAACCCTGAAGATGGATATGTCAGTAACGGCTACATAGTTTGGATAGTAGGTGATCTAGCAGTTGGAGAGTCGAAAATCATAACTTATGAAGCCCTTATTGATACCACTCTTCCAGAAAACACCATTCATATACCAAATGAATCCATTGTTACTTTGCATGAACCCGATATTGATGAATCAGATAATATTGCTCTTCACGAGGTGATTGCAACACTCAACCCTGTTCTGGACATATCAAAAACTTCCGATAAAACTACATATAGATTAGGCGAAGAGGTAGAATACACTCTTGCGATTACAAACAACAGCAGCGCTGACGCATATAACCTTAACCTTGCCGACCTTATCACTAAAGAATTCAACTACGTATCGGGATCTGCTAAGCTTAACGGGGTAACACTCTCAAATCCGGAAGGTACACAGAATCTAATCTGGGATCTTGGTAATTTACCTACAAACCAAACCATCGAACTTGTCTTTAGGGTAAGAATGAATAATGATTGTGTGCCAGGCAATTATCCGAATACAGGAACAATTACATGGGAAGATGAAGTAGATAATCCATTTGGCCCACTTAATGCAAGTACAACTATATCAATAGTCGAAGAATCAACATTCCAAGAAACAACAGATCTAGGTGTAGCCGAACCAGAGACACTGGTTAACGATATTATTACAACCGCTCAAGTTCTAGGGGAAAGACTTGTAAAAACAGGTGAAGCGCTCATATATCTGAAGGTACTTGCTGGACTTCTACTTGCACTTCCATTACCTTTGATGTTAATCTTTGGTAGTACAAGCAAGAAGACTCCGAAGAAAAAAAGAGTAAAATCCAGGAGGAAAAAGTCGAGAAAGAAATAAGTTAAGCCTAAAAGGCATAAAAAGAAAAAAACATGGATCCCAAAATTAACGAACTAAAAAACAGAATATCAGAATTAGAAAAACAAATAAAAGAACAGGGAGAGAAAGGCCCAGAAAAAGAACCTGCTGATTCATTTGAACCTCTAAAGATCCTTCTAGCATGGAAGGCTCCTGCAAGAATATTTGTACAGAGAGATAAGCCTTGGTTCTTAAAAATAGCAATAATCGCATTATTTATAATTCTCTTTTTCGCTTTTTTACAGGACTTTTTTGTCATTCTGGTCGTTTGCATTACAGTCCTTGTAGCATTCTTGCTCGCATCTATACCTCCTCAAACTGTAGAACATAGACTAACCAACAAAGGTATATACTCCATTGACACCATGTATAAATGGGATGATCTTAAAGAATTCTGCATTGCCGAGAAGACGAATCGAAAGGTTTTATATGTAGCGACAAAACTGACATTTCCAAGCCGCCTGGTCATCTTGATCCATGATAAGGACGAAGAAAATATCGTAAGAATGATCGGAGAAAAATTAACTTACAAGACAACTGAGGAAAAGCAAGGATGGGTTTCAAAAGTAACCGATGGTATGATAATACAACCAGAAAAATATGCTCACTTGTTTAAACAGAAAAAAGAAGGTAGAGACACAACGGATAAACCCCAAACAGCTCCTGTAAAGAAATGACTTCAAAAACAAAAAGTTCCCAACATAAGTTCTTGAATAGAACTTACTGTACAACTTTTGTTATAATCTATCGAATGTAAACTCTAGAACCATAGACACAATGTAAAAGCCGAAGTGTTACGCCGATGTAGCTTAATTGGATACTTGCCCACCGTGCAGGAGAGCATCTATAGCTCAACTGGATAGAGCATCACTTTGCGGAAGTGAAGGCTACAGGTTCGAATCCTGTTAGATGCACTTTGGCAGGCGGGGAGCATTCGCTCCGTAAGCGAAAGGTTGAGAGTTCGATTCTCTCCATCGGCACCATCCCGCTAAGCGGGATTTTTAATGATAGGCCATTTCATTTATATATACACATCACGCCATAGCCCTTTCCAAAAACTTCAGGCCTATACTATAATGACCTCGTTTTAGTCAAAGAGATTATGAATAGCATTCACAAGAATAAGAAACTGTATACAAAGTTGTGGTCTATAAAAAACCTAATGAGTCACAAGTTCTGGGTTACTTGGAAGAAGTTTGAAGAAATTATTCCTGAAAAAGACCCCAGGCTTCTTGATATAGGTTGCGGTGTCAGACCAAGAATCCCCACTGAAGGATCTTACTTTCTTGATCTGAGTCAACCCGCATTAGATCTAATAGGCAAAAAAGGAGGTATTTGCCATTGCGGTGATGCAGCAGATATGCCATACGAAAACAACTTTTTTGATCTTGTGAATGCATCCGAGCTTCTCGAACATATAGAAACAGATGGGAAGGTTTTTCGAGAAGTAAATAGAATACTTAAGCCTCAATCATATTTTTCTTTCTCAGTCCCGTTGCATATGAAAGATTGGACAAGATTTGATGATGCAGTTAACCACGTAAGAAGATACGAACCCGAAGAATTATATAAAAAAATCAATGATACAGGTTTCTCAATAAAATATTACTATACAAACAACCCAACAAAATCCTCACTTTACAAAAATTTTGCTGCATGGTTCTTGTCCGTCGCACCGCAACTGGCAATTTTTCTTGAGCATAATGTTACTCTACCGATTACTGAGAGAATTCAAAAGAATAGAAGGCGGAAATGGTATACTGACAATTTCATCCAAAGGCTTCAAAACGCATCTGGAGTGATAGTAATATGCCAGAAAGTTTAGCTTGCAGATCTGATATAATTAATCATTCAAGAAATATATATTAGAGAGCTGACAGCTCAATAAGGGGTAGATGAATACAAGGGAAACGAAGTATGAATCTACCCGAATTAGTCCCACAAATCCTCCCTGGCGGGAGAAGTGGGAAGTGGTCGAATGAATTTTTCTTCATCCAAAGCTTACCCGCCTAGGTGAAAGAAAAATGGCTGGAGAGGTGACAGAGTGGTCGATCGTACTGCTTTCTGCGCCCAAGGCGCACCCGCCTAGGGCGGGGAAAAGCAAATATATGATTAATAATTTATGCATTTTGTATACATTCTTTACAGTAAAAAATTAAATAAGTTCTATACAGGTTACACACAAGATCTAAAAGAACGAAACAAGCAACACAGTAGCAAGGAAGTCCCCTTCACTTTAAGAGGTTGCCCTTGGATTTTAGTTTATTATGAGGCTTTCTTGGAAAGAAGCGATGCTTTAAGGGAAGAGAAGTTCCTAAAAACAGGTAAAGGAAGGGAAAGAAGAGGTTATTTACTAAAAAGTTTAATTGCTAAAATAAAATCGTAAAAATTGGAGAGGTGACAGAGTGGTCGATCGTACTGCTTTCGAAAAGCAGCGTCCCGCTGAGCGGGACCGGGGGTTCGAATCCCTCCCTCTCCG
>JAFGDO010000031.1 GCA_016932045.1 Candidatus Dojkabacteria bacterium
CAACGGCTTTCGGTATCCATATGAAAGTGCGGACACAACCGGCAGGAAAGACCGCATATGCCAATCTCCTGATATTTTATTTGCATAGACATTCCTTCTCCCACATAGTCCTTTTTATTTAAACACAACCCCAGATTCTCATTCAATGAACTACATAGTAATTTTGGAAGAATAAGGATTACATTAACAAAGAAATAAGTAATTCTATTAAACATAGCAAAGGCATTTTTAGAAAATAACACAAGTAATACTTGATGACCTATCTCATCTTTTTGTGCTTGCAAGATAAACTTTTCTTCGTTGCTCTATCTTAAACTAAATAATGAGTCAATTTCTTCAATCTAAGACTTCTAAAATAACCTTTCAAAAAAGCGGTAAATTTATAATACGAATCATTAACATTACTAATCAATTCCAAGTTACTTAAAATGAAATAAAGGTAGATGAAAATATTTTTTTAACTATCAGACCATAAAAAATCTAGCGTTTTCTTCAAAATGTTTTCTTATTACAAGAAAATTCATAGATTTTTTCTGAATCAATACAATCAGGAACTTCAAAAATCACAATTTTTCAATACCTAGTACGATTTAATTATGGGCATTTAGTTATACCTCTTGCCCAAAGACAATCAGCACATGAAGGACTATTCCCCCAACAATCATATTCCGTATCATCTGTAAAGCTACAATCATATCTTAGTGAACAATCCGTACAAGACGGATAAATAGCATTTTTTACATTATATCTAAACAATGCATAACTCTTACTATTCCATATATCCGATAATTTTTCCTTGAAAACATTGCCAAACGAATGAGCGATCACCTTCTTTTTCCTTCCAAAAATAAATTCGCTGTAGCTATGTAAAAAGCGGTAACAAGAAGAAACTTCTCCATCCCATCTTATCACAGTCGACTTATTCTGAATAAATTGACAGATACGTTCAGTTTGGAGATTAAACTTAGGAAATTCAAGCTTTACATTATATTTTCCAATAGCACTATTTAGGTTATCAACAAGTTCTTCATAATCAATAGAACCATCATATACTATTTCATTCTTTAGAGATTCGTCAAAGGGTATTATATTTGAAAATAGAATATAGTTTATCTTGAGCCTATTGGCAAGTTTTAGAATATCAAAAAGCTGATTTATATTACTTTTCATTATCACGACTTCTATGCCCATTTCCGGATAATTTTTCCTAAGCTCCTTTTTCTTTTCCTGAATCGCAATAATATTATCTTCGATCTCAGAAAGGTCTGTACCCCTTATACTTTTGTAGGTAGTAACGTCGGCTGAATCGATCGAGACCATGATTTTATCAACCCCATATTTTACTAAGCTATCAGTATATTTAGCTAGTTGGGTACCATTCGTTTCGAATTCCAATCTAAATCCAGCTTCTTTGGTAATTTTTACGATATTGGCAAAATCTGGGTGTATAGTTGGTTCACCAATCCCTCCAAGAAAAACGGTTTTAATCGACGGAAATTCTCTAAATTGTTCAAATATCACTTGAAATTGCTGAAAACTCATCTTCCCTAAAGTGTCATCCCAAAACCTTCTAAAACACATTTTACAGTTGAGGTTACATTCATTGGTTATTTCAAGGTAAACTTTTTTAATATCATTCTTTCTTGGTATAACCAAAGAATAATCTTCATAATCAAAATCAATCTCTTGCATCTTTCTCCTTAATAAAAAAAGGGGGAATTTGAATCCCCCCTAATTCAATAAACTTTTATTATTTCTGCTATTTCAAATTGAGTTCTCTCAATTTTGCTTCGGTAGGAACACCGTCTTCATTCCATCCCCTAAGCTCGTAGTACTCAGGAAGTGTTACATCAAGATGTACAATTTGTCCTTTTGATGCTCCAGCTGATATTGGCTCTTCAAAAAATCTTGGTGGTAGCGTATCGTCATCTTTTGTAAGTCCAACTTCAAGGTTCCATAGCTTTTCGAGGTTCCAAATCCTCTCTCCAGCCTTCAATGCCTCTTCAGCACTGTAGTTAAAACCTGTTACTGTCGAAAGAAGACTTGCATAGTCATCCGCCCCTAAGGCAAACGAGGTGAATAAACAAATTCCTTCAGCATCAATTACTGCGGTTAGATCCTGAAATGTTTTTACCCACTGAGCTTTACCTTCGGTTATAAAAGGATCAATCTTTTCAGGAGCACCAAGAATTTCGGGTGAGATCAAATATCCCCTTACATGACATCCTCCTCTATTGGATGTTGCATACTCTAATGCATGTCCTTGAGCACCTCTTGGATCGTATGCCGGGAGATCCTGCTTCTTTACACTGATAGAGATCTCAGGGTGACCATGCACCTTGGCAAACTCGTAAGATCCTTCTGCAAGTTTATCCCCTAATCCCTTTCTTAAGGCAATTGCCTTTATATATACTGATAGCGCATCCGCATTACCAAACTTAAGCTCTGTTTCACCTTCAAACTCCTCTTTCTTCACATACCCTTTCTGGTAAAGCTCCATCGCCGAGGCAAGAGTCGCTCCTGTTGAGATTGTATCAAGTCCCAGTTTATTACAGAGATTGTTTGCCTTGATCACTGCAACAAGATCGTCAATACCACAATTTGCACTAAATCCCCAGCTTGTTTCATATTCTGGGCCTTCACCCTCTTCACCATCAGGAAGTTTTGTCACTCTTCCGCAACCAATTGGACAACCGAAACATGGCTTATTCTTTATAAGATAAGTTTCTACAAGCTTTTCCCCTGAAACCTTGTCTACATTTTCAAATACACTTTCTTGAAAGTTTCTTGTAGGATATAAACCGTTTTGATCAATGATATTGTTTAAAATCATCGTCCCGTACTTAGGCAGTCCTTGTGAAGTAACACTATTAGTCTTAAGCTTATCCATCATAACTTTTAAAACTTCTCTGAATTTATCTTCATTTGCAATTGGTACTCTCTTATGACCTCGCACTGCAATTGCTTTTAAATTCTTTGATCCCATAACGGCACCAACCCCTGTTCTTCCAGCAGCACGTCCCTTATCATTTATAATACACGCAAATTTTACAAGATTTTCTCCAGCTGGTCCAATACATGCAACATTAATATGTTTATCACCACCAAGTTCTTGAATAATCCTATCCGTTGTTTCATCGGTTTCTTTCCCAATAAGATGTTCTGCATCTTTAATCTCCACCTTGTCTTCATTAACCCAAATGTAAACCGGTTTTTGAGCCTTCCCCTCTACAATAATTATATCGTATCCTGCCTTCTTCAGCTCCGGTCCCCAGAAACCTCCTGAGTTAGAACCTGCAATAGTATTATTTAAGGGACTTTTTGTTACAACATCAAATCTTGCGGCTGATGGTGAGGGAGTTAGCGTTAAGGGACCAGTAGCAAAGATTAGTTTGTTATCGGGACCAA
This sequence comes from Candidatus Dojkabacteria bacterium, assembly GCA_016932045.1. Classification (GTDB taxonomy): domain Bacteria; phylum Patescibacteriota; class Dojkabacteria; order JAHIVN01; family JAHIVN01; genus JAFGDO01. The sequence continues at coordinate 3,409 of JAFGDO010000031.1, forward strand.
GGGGGTCTGTTTTTGGATCAACTTCATCATAGATAATCTTTGCAGCATAGCCTCTTGCTCCAATATACTCCTTTGCAATCTGTTCATCGATCGGTTCTGTACTAATCTTTTCTGTTGACAAATTTACTCTAAGAATCTTACCCATATAACCACCCAACATATCTTTACCTCCTGTTTAATTTTTTTCATAATTAAATGAAAAACTCCTTTGCAAACGGCAGGCTTAACAGTTACCTGATAAACCCTATCGCCTGCACTTCCCGGAGGGAAAGATACAGGTCGGAGCTATATTCTTATATTTTAATGATACTTACAAATAAAGTCAAACTCTTGAACTGCCTTGTCTGTGTCAAATTTTTGTAGGTACTTTGTCTGCCGTCAAAATGTTTTTGGTGTCGGGTATACCTACCTAATCGGTTGAAAAAATTATACCAGTTTAATTACACATTGAATGTCCTCTATGATCGAACTTATATGAATATATAATCATATACTTTATTTACCTTTCATGGTTTTTCTCTTCCTGACCCCAAACCTCAGTTAGTTTTTGTCCTAAATATCAAGTAGATTTGAAGGATAATCAAAGTTCCAAAGAAAAACGCTAAATTGATTCCGGTCGGAATCCTAAATTCCGGTACAACCTTTTCCAGTTCATAGGCCGGCAGATTAAGCAGGTTCAAAAAATCACTTGTAGTATACCTAAGAAAAGTTAAAGTAAAAGCAAAAAATAAAATA
>JAFGDO010000032.1 GCA_016932045.1 Candidatus Dojkabacteria bacterium
CCGTTCGATTCGTCACGCAAGGCGTGACTCACTCACGGTGAGCCGTTCTTTGAGTCTTTGGCTTAGCCGAGCTGAAGTCCAAGCCCACCACAAGGTGAGATTAGTGAATTAAAATGATTAGAGGGATAACTAGCCCTGAGCACTGAGCGAAGTCGAAGTGTCGAAGGGAATCCCTGTCTGCCGACAGGCAGGCCTCCCTCTCCGTTCTCAGAAGTAATTAGTTGTTAGTAGTTTGTAATTCGAGAAAATATAAATAAAATGTAAATCTCCAAACTACGAATTGCTAACACTGATAAAACTAAATAATAATTGCAACCATGTCAAAACTAGGCAGAAAGTATCAAAAACAATTTGACTACTCATATACACTTGGAGTCTTTCCAACCATCGAATTGTTAAGGTCAAAACCCGATCGAGTATTAGAAATTGCGCTAAGTTCAAGATCACTTCAGAATACCGGAGTAAACAAGATAAAGGAAATTTGTAAAAAAAATGATATTAAAATCGAACAAAACGACAAGATTATCAACAATCTCACTAAAAAGGGAAACGTATATGCAGTAGGTTTCTTTAAAAAATATACTTCACCCCTTGAAACAGATAAAAACCATGTCGTTCTAGTCAATCCCTCAGACTCAGGAAATCTAGGAACAATCATACGAACTATGCTCGGATTCGATTTCGCTAATCTGGGAATCATCCAACCCGGCGTAGACATATTTCATCCAGAAGTAATAAGGTCATCCATGGGCTCAGTCTTTAAGGTCAACTTTGAATATTTCGACAACTTCCAAGAATATACCAATAAGTACAAGAATAATGTTTATACATTCATGACAGATGGTAATCATAATCTTGCCGGAACAAAATTTTCCAAACTTTGCTCACTGGTTTTTGGCAGTGAGGGCTCCGGCCTTACAAAAGAATTTAAAGGGTTTGGCCAAAGTGTAAAAATCCAACAAACCCAAAACATTGATTCTTTTAATTTAGGAGTCTCTGTCGGAATCGCCTTATATCAATTTACAAGGGAAAATTAATACAAGGAATTTACTCTTGTATTGTAGCTAACAAATGCAATGTGGGACCAAGAAGCTATTCAAAATCACAAAAAAGCAGCAAAATTAATCTGCAACATAAAAGACGAATGTAAAAAATACATTCAAGAGAATCCCCGTACTACAGAATTTAATGTAACCAATTTCATTCTACAAAAGTTCAAAGAGTCGAAAATGCAGACTGATGAACCTCCTATGGTTGCTTTTCGCGAAAACACAAAAAGAGTTCATTATATTGCACCAATAAAAAACTCAAAGAAACTCAGACAGGAATCACCTATAATGATCGACCTTTGGGCCGGTCTTGATAGTTCAAATAGCCCATTCGCCGATATAACATGGATGTTCTATTTCGGGAAGAATCCTTCAAAAAAGATTCTAGATACATTCAAGCTAGTTAAAGAAGTAAGAGATCACGCCATTAAATTCATACAACAGCATTTAAATAGAAAAACACTACCAATTGGTAGTGACATACATAAATCTATTCAAAGATACATAAAACAAAAAGGTTTCGAAAAGAATAGAAATAACTACACTGGACACTCTATCGGCTTTACTTCTCCTCATGGCAAATATGGGAATTTAAATGAGGGAAGTACTAAGGAACTTCACATAAACTTGGGATATACTCTTGAACCCGAACTCGACTTTGACGATTTCGGTATGAGACTCGAATTAGATTTCTTTATCGATAGTAATTACAATCTGATAATAACAACTGATAAACAGGAAAGACTCTCAATCTTCCAGTGAATTAAAGTCCATTCTAAAGGGAATAAGTAATCTCTTTCTCAAACTTCAAAATATCTTGTATAATGAACTGAGTAATTATTAGTTCACCTTGAATGCAAGAATTTACTTTCTCAACTTCAGATCCAAAGCAACCTCAGACTCAGTCGTCTAATCAAGACGCCCAAGACCAAGTAGCTGAAGTTCTCCAACAAGTCCAAGTACAGGAAAAACCAAAAGTTCAAGAACCCGAACAACCATCTCCACAGCCGAATATACCTACCACCCCTCCCCCACCCAAACCTCATAAAAAGAAACAAGCAAAACCGGGTGAGAAAAAGGAATTAAACCCAAAAGTAGTCCTTGCTACAATGCTAGCCGGTATTTTTACTGCAGCCGCTGGATTTTCAATGTTTCTTCTGCTGAAACCCAAAAGTGAAGATGTCAAAAAAACTGGAGAAGTTAAAGGAGAATTTGTGCATGTCGAAGATGAAAATAGTTTAGAAATACCAGACAATCTCAAAGATACCTTTTTATATACAGATAATTACAATATTTTTAAAACAGCTAAGGATGGCAGTACCAAAGAACAACTTACAGATTATAAGCATGGAGAAGATATTCAGATCAAAGACCTGGAACTCATAGATAGTGAAACCTTAGGATACTTTCGCTGCCAGACAACTGGAGGTGACTACTTCAATTGCGAAATATTAAGATTAAACTTTCTAACAAAAGAGGTAAGTTCAGTCCAAAAAATCGAAGGCTCCCGTCAGTTAAGCCAGCTTTCATGGGCAAGTAAAGACGTGTATGCATACAGTTTACAAGATACCACAAGTAATCAAATGCTTATTAATCTTGTAAATAATGAAGTAACAAATCAAATTGCCAGCATATATACTGAACGCAACAATAGGAAAACGTTCGTGGAAGATTCACAACAGCTACAATTTTCCCCTGAAAACAAAAGGATATTATATTTAAACACATTGGGTAATCAGGGCTTCGACTTCACACTTTATGTGTATGATCTCTCAGGTACTGAAATAGACCGGATCGATGACGCAACAACACCAACCTGGGCAGACGAAGATACAATAGTATATCGAAGGTATGCAAACATTGACAGCGGCGCATTGTATTTCAGAGATATTTCCGTTAAAAGATCATTTAAAATGAGGAATACAGCTTTTGCCTCATATGACCCAAAAAGTTTCAATAGTAATCTTATTTATTGGGAAGCGAGTAACTTCGGCAGAAGCCATATTTACGATCGTGAGAAGAATTCCGATGAACTTCTAAAGGAAAGAACAGCATTCCCAATATGGCTCTCGCAAGATGAAGTCATACTGGCTCAAACAAGAGAGTGTAAGCCCAACGAATGCAGTATACCCAACACACTTGAATTCGAAAACCAATTCAGAATTGAGGAATTTTTTATACATAATCTCATTAATCAAGAAGAAACCAAAATTGATATAGAACCGGAATACCTCCAGAATGGCATAGTAACATGGTACAATCGGCATATATAAGTCTTTTGTATTCAACGCAAATAGTAAAATCGTTTTGAGGTCTATATATTTATTCTCTATGCACTATAAATTCTTTACCTTATTGATAATCAATAGTATACTAGAGAGTTAGAAAAATAAAATTATTGATAATAAGCAAACTATGGTCTTTGAAGACAACCCTTTCCTACAGGAAACCGGCCCTAAAAAAGAATCCAATATATTTATTGATCTTCTTCAAACAGTCGTTATAGCACTTTCAATTTGTGTTGTAATATACCTCTTTATAGCAACACCGAATGAAGTTCATGGTCAATCAATGGAGCCAAATTTTTATGATCGAGAATTGCTCCTCACAAATAAAACAGTACAGCTTCTTGGCAACACAAACCTCAAAAGCATTGTCGGAGATTATAAAAGAGGAGATATTGTTATCTTCAAGCACACGCTCTCTCAGGATGATTTTATAAAAAGAATCATAGCAGTCGAGGGAGATACTATAATGGTGAAAGAGGGTCATGTCTACGTAAATGACATTAAACTTAATGAGACATATCTGCCTGAAGGCAGACGTACCGATTCCGGGAACTTCTTGCAGGAAGGTCAAGTAGTCAAAGTCCCGGAGGGATCTTATATAGTTTTTGGAGATAATAGAGGAAATAGTACCGATTCCAGGAGCAATCTTGTTGGTTTTGTTAAACGGAATCAATTAAAAGGACGTGTGTTCTTTAGGTACTGGCCGTTGAATACATTTGGAGTGATACGTGGTCATAGATATACAGAACTCGAGTCATCTACTCTGCCCCGAATCAATGATCTTCTTATTGCCTAAGAGACTTGTAATATGTACAATTAGTCACAAGATAAATGTAAAAGTTAACATTTATAATACCTTAGTGTTAAATTGTTACTTCAGAAGAATTGATATTTTCCTTTACAAATCAAAAAGGTGGCGTTGGGAAAACTACAACTGTTCTAAACCTGGGTGCATTTCTCGCAAAACGAGGGAAGAAGATACTATTACTTGATCTAGATCCCCAGGCCAATCTGACATCAGGTCTCGGCTTCTCCACCTCACTTAAAAAAAACCCGAGAAACATTTTGAAGAAAAAAAAGACGCCGTCGATCTATGAAGTAATTATCGGGAAAAATAAAATTCCCGAGGCGTTTATAGCCTCAAAGATCAATAATCTTTTTCTTGTACCATCAAGCCTTGACTTGGCTGGTGCTGAAATTGAACTCGTGAATAAGCTCTCGAGAGAATCCCTACTGAAAGAGGCGTTAAAAGATATAAAGGACTATTATGACTATGTCTTTATCGACTGCCCACCTTCTTTGGGACTTCTTACTATTAATGCTCTCGTTGCAGCTCAGAAGATCATCATACCTATCCAATGTGAATATTTTGCACTCGAAGGGTTGGGGCAGCTTGCAAGAACTATTGAAATAGTAAGAAGCAGCTTAAATAGGACCCTTCAGGTTGGAGGGGCTGTACTTACCATGTTTGACGCAAGGACCAGACTCTCCAAAGCAGTCGAAGATGAAGTAAGAAAATTTTTTGACAGAAAGGTGTTTAAAACCGTGATTCCTAGAAACGTTAAGCTGAGTGAGGCTCCTTCCTACGGAAAGCCAATAGTCCTCTACGACAAAAAAGCTTCAGGCTCGCTTGCTTACAAAAAATTATCAAATGAGTTTATCAAAAGATTCGGGTAGAATCGCAATATCTCGCTTAAACGAGATGTATCATTCCAGGCTTGAGTACTTCCTATCTTTACTCCCTCATGTTATACTGTTTCACGGATGAAACACACAATTATCAACTGATTTTATTTTCTTATATCAAAAGCCGAAACTAAATAAAAGTTATGCGAAAAGATTGGGAGAATTTGTATAAAAAAAGTGGGAGATTCTATCTTCTTCCGCATCCCGAATTTAGTACGGTAATCTCAAAATTTAAAACATACCGAGCCCAGAATATATTAGATCTTGGATGTGGAAGCGGAAGACATGCTATCTTTCTTGCACAAGAGGGTTTTAAAGTTACTGGTATCGACTTCTCTAAGGAAGCAATATCTCTTGCAAAGAAGTGGGCAAAAAACTATAAATTAAAGATTAAGTTTGAAACAGGAAACATCCACAAGGAGCTTAAATACAAAGACGGCTCCTTTGATGGCATACTAGCTATTGACTCCATACATTATGACACCCGCGACTCTTTAGAATTCACTCTTAAAGAATCAAAAAGAGTTTTAAAACAAGGCGGTTTAGCTTTCATAACACTTCCGACCCAGATTGGGAATCCTGCTGTTACACATCTAATATTTACTGAGGAAGAGATAAGAAGCTTTGTATCTAAGTACTTTAAAATAATTGACGAATTTGTAGATGCAAGGAAATTCCTATGTTTATTTGCAATTTCGAAGCCATAAATTCAGAATTATTTAATCTATTAATTGGAAACCATGGCAAAAGGCGAAGTTTTAGGAAAAGGTTTGTCTGCCCTTATTTCAGATGATTCTATCGTCAATAACGATCACTCTTATATTCCCAACCTTTCGATCGATCAAATAAAACCTAATCCCTATCAGCCACGTATGGAGATCAAGCCGGAAACTTTACTTGAACTTGCTGATTCTATAAGAGAGCATGGGATCATAGAACCTCTAATTGTGACCCAAAAAGATACTGATGAATATGAATTAGTCGCTGGAGAAAGACGCTGGAGAGCAGCAAAACTGGCCGGAGTAAAATCTGTTCCTGCAGTTATCAAAGAAGCAAGCCCTCAACAAATGCTTGAGATGGCAATTGTAGAGAATATACAAAGGGCAGACCTAAGTCCTCTTGAAGAAGCACTTGCTTTTAAGCAACTTGTTGATAACCACAAGCTAACTCATACAGATATAGCAAAAAAAGTAGGGCTGTCAAGACCTGCTGTTGCAAATAAAATTCGGCTTTTAAATCTACCTGAGGAAGTTAAGAAAGGACTATTAGAAAAAAAGATCAGTGAAGGACATTCAAGAGCTTTACTTGGACTTGCTTCTTCACAATCAATAACTTCTGCTTACAGAAAAATTGTTAAGGAGAACCTGAGCGTTAGAGCTGTTGAAGAATTAGTCAGAAGACTTAATGAGGGACGGAAAACCACACCTACTAAAAAGGAAAAAAACGTTGTGGACAAAAAAATTGTGTCCTATGAGAAAGGCTTGCAGGACTTATACGGGAAAGGATTAAAGATCTTCCGCTCCAAAAGAGGCGGAAAAATCATCATCCCATTTACTACTGATATCGAACTTGAGAAACAGTATAAAAAATTACTCAGGAAATAAGGCTTTGGAACACCCGAATCTCTGACTGAAAGAGAATACAAATACTTTTATTTGTTTGTACAAGAATCCCCTTTCCGGTATCCTTTAGGAATAGGTATATTTCTAATTCCCCTGTACCTCTCATTCTGGTAAAATGATTTAATATAAAATTAGCTATATCAGCTACATGGACACAACAATCCAAAACGTCACAGCAAGAGAAATACTCGACAGTCGGGGAAACCCTACTTTAAAAGCAGAGGTAACTCTAGAGAGTGGAGCAAAAGGGGAATTTTCTGTTCCATCCGGTGCTTCAACGGGAATCTATGAAGCTATAGAACTTAGAGATGGTGATCTCGCCAGATACAATGGGAAAGGAGTTCTAACTGCCGTCGAAAATGTTAAAAATAGAATTGCAGATAAACTCGTTGGCATGGATGCTTTGAGGCAAAGCGAAATTGATAATACTATGATAGCCCTTGACGGAACCAAGAATAAATCGAAGTTGGGAGCAAATGCTATACTAGGTGTTTCATTTGCTGTGTGCAGAGCTGCCGCGACAAGCCAAAACCGTAAACTATATAATTATCTAAATAGTTTACTATCGACATTCCTGGATAGGATAGAAAACCAACCTTTATCTCTACCAACTCCACTTTTTAATATTCTCAACGGAGGAGCCCATGCCGATAATACCTTAAGTATACAGGAATTTATGACTATTCCTATTGGTGTAGAAAGATTTTCAGAACAATTACGTGCAGGAACAGAAATTGACCATGAACTGAAAAGGATATTAAAAGAAAGAGGAGCAACAACATCAGTTGGAGATGAAGGAGGATTTGCACCAAACTTGCCAACAGATGAAACGGCTTTAGAGTTCTTATCCGAGGCAGTGGAAGCAAGCGCATTTAAACTTGAAAGTGAAATCGTATTTGGTCTTGATGTTGCCGCGAGCCAATATTGGGAGGAAGATGACAAGGTTTATGCTATTCCCAACATATCGGAGGAAAAAGTTCTAGTTGATAAACCCCAGAAAGTGAGCAACTTTTACATAGACCTCCTCAATAGATTTCCTATAAGGCTTATAGAGGATCCCCTCGCCGAAGACGATTGGGCAGGATGGAAAGACCTTGCAAAGAAATTCGATTTCAAAGAAAAGATTCTTGTAGGAGATGATCTTACAGTGACAAATCCGCAAAGAGTAGAAAGAGCAGCTAAAGAAAAAATCATTAACGGTTTAATTATTAAACCTAATCAGATCGGGACTCTTACAGAGGTCTTCGAAGTCATAAAGATATGCAACGCGTACAACATAAAGAAAATAGTCTCACACCGATCAGGGGAAACCACTGATACATTTATCGCCGATCTTGCCGTTGCTTGTGGAGCTGAGTTTATAAAGGACGGAGCACCAATAAGGGGAGAACGCGTAGCAAAATATAATCGACTTCTTGAAATTGAGGAAGAACTACAGGTCAGTACACCTTAAATCTATCATATCATGCTTAGCGGGAAATACTACCGAGCAGGATAAACCTAACTCAGCTGGATAAATCGCCCAACTTATAGTAAAATTAAATATATATTTCATTCCTTCTAATACATGGCACGAGTTTTAATATCCGCAGGACACACCCAGAAAGAACCCGGCGCAATACATGAGAATCTGAAAGAAGTAGAATTAACTCGGAAAATCGCAAATAAAGTCACTGCTCAGCTTCGTCAGAAAGGTATAATTGTTTTATCTGTACCTCCTGAACTTGATCTGCCTGATAGAATAAACTGGATAAATCAAACAGGTTATTTAGAAGAAACCGAAGATATCTGTATAGAATTTCACATAAATGATGGCGGAAAGAGTGGACTGGAAGGTTGGTATAAAGAAAGAGGAAAGAATAAATCGGAAAAGCTGGTCAATGACATCCTCGAATTAGCCTGCAAAGAAGCAAAATTGACAAACCAGGGTGCGAAAAGTGAATATGATCATCCGCTTGAAACTCTCGCATTCGTTCACAATACAAATCCGACAAGTGCTCTTATAGAATGCCTTTATATCGATAACCCCGAGGACCAGAACTTTCTAAAAGATGATTCAAAATTAGAAGTTCTAGCAACAGGAATAGTAAATGGGGTCATAAAATTCTTCGACATTGATGATACACTTAACTCAAGCGATCAAATCCAGAAGAGTACTCCTATGACACAAGCTCCGTTTACACAAAGAAATACATTTCCCGGCTCTCAAGCTAGCTATCCACAGCCAATTGCAACACAGCCTAGATCCTATGGAAGTCCATACTCTTATGGTCCAACTTATAACCCATTGGGTACAAGCACTAGTCAACCAAAAAGCCGTGAGGAGATCAAAGAAATGGTTAGAATGAAATATCAACAAATATTAGGTCGAAAAGTAAATGATCAGGATCTAAACTACTTTGTAAATTTAGGACTTAATGAAGATCAGATGATACGAAGACTTGTGCAGTCACAAGAACATGCTGAACTTATAAAAAATGGGCAAGAGTTCAAAGAACTCAAACCCAAACACGATAAATTAATAATCGAAGTTAAAGAGCTTAAAACTCAAGTTAGAGACAAAGATAACATCATCAAGCAACAAAACGGACTCATTGTCCAGAAAAACAGGACAATTCAACAGCTGCAGATGCCTCCGCAAATAACACAAGAATCTCCACCCCCAGAGAGTCCACCAGAATCATTAGGGATGGCTGACGTAAATACACCAGAAACCCAAACAGAAAAGGAAAGTTTTTTTGACAAACTTCTTCGTAGGTTAAATGATATATTTGATTAACAAATTAAAGTTTGTTTAAAATTGTTATACAAAACGCCCTCGAATAAGTATATAAAAGATGTATTACTACTTGAAAATTTTTCCGTAAAAAAGTATCATTAGTAGAAGTGGACAAGTTATTTTGTCCGCGTGGTATAATCTAATAAAGTATTAGAGGACTTTTGTGTTTTAGATTAATGTATGCTTTATTTTCAAAGATAACAAAACTTATTCGTGTACTTGTTAAGTTCAAGCAAAAAGAAAGAGAGCTCAATCAGATTTCTACTAATCTTGGTATACTTCCTGCTTGTAGCAGATACTATGCCACAATAGCTCTAAAGCATTACATACAATAAAGATCCCCTTTTACTTTATTCTCAAAACTAATATTTTACTTTGCATAAGATGACAATACTTGTAGTACTATCTGTGCTACTGGGATCTGCTGGCATTGGAACGGCAATCTATTTTCTGCAATCCAATAAGCAGTTACAGTCACAGATCAAGGACAAGCAGTTCCAAGAACTATCTGAGGAGGAAGCTATTTCGCGTTCTAGTGAGAAGGCAAAATCATTACTGCTTAAGGCAAAAAATGAAGCCATAGAGGTTAAAGCTAAGACAGAAAAAAAGGTTCGGGAAATATATGACGAACTTGAAGATAAGGAAAAAAGACTAGAAGCACGAGAAAATAAGATTGTTCAAAGAGAACAGGTTTTGGATAAAGAAACTGAGGAGATGGACACTAAGGAAAAGTCCCTTGAACAGGCTAAAAAAGACGTTAAAAGGCTAAGAGATAAATTTACGCTAAGACTCGAAAAAATTGCAGCACTGAACAGAGAACAGGCAAGGGAAAAACTCTTAAAACAGATCGAGGAGGAACTAAAAGATGAAATTTCGAAAAGAATAAAAGAAGCAGAAATGGAAGCTCAGAGAGAGTCCGATGAAAAAGCCAAATGGATTCTTATTGATACAATGCAAAAGTCTGCAACCGATTACGTTGCCGAGACAACGACAACAACAATTGACCTTGATAGCGAAGAGATAAAGGGGAAAATTATTGGGAAAGAGGGCAGAAATATCCGAACATTTGAAAAACTTACTGGCGTTGATGTGATCGTGGATGAATCTCCCGAAGCCGTAACATTATCTTGTTTTGATCCAGTTCGCAGGGAGGTAGCATCTATAGCTCTCCAAAAATTACTTAAAGACGGAAGGGTTCACCCAGGTACAATTGAGGATACAATTCAGAAAGTGAAAGAAGATATCGGTCGAGAAATCAAAAAAAACGGTGAAAAGCTTGCGTATGATGCAGGATTCCCGAACCTTCCAATAGAGATCATACGCCTTCTTGGACGCTTTAAGTACCGTTACAGCTATGGTCAAAATCTCATCAAACACACACTAGAGATGATCAAGCTCGGGGCTGCTCTTGCAGCAGAAGTGGGTGCAGATGTTGAACTTGTAAAAAAGGCTTGTCTATTACATGATATAGGAAAGGTTATGGTACACGAAATTGAAGGTAAGCCTCACCACATAATATCTGGAGAAGTGATACGAAAATATTTAAGAGATGAAAAATTGGCAAATGCCGCTGAGGCTCATCATGGTGATATTGAAGCTAAGTCTTTGGAAGCAGTAATTGTTGCTATTGCCGATGCAATCTCGGGATCTCGACCAGGTGCACGGAGGGATAATTATGACGAGTATGTCAAAAGGATAAGAGCTCTTGAAGATATCGCCCATAAATTTAAGGGGGTAAAAGAAGCATATGCGATTCATGCCGGAAGGGAGATCCGAGTCATACTAATGCCTGAAGAAGCAAATGATAAAGATGCACAGCTCATTGCTCATAAAATATCAAAAGAGATAGAAAAAACGCAACAATATCCGGGAACTGTGAAAGTGACAGTGATAAGGGAGTTCAGGGCTGAAGAGAAAGCAGAATAGGGTGCATTGTTGAGCCTAATTGTTCAAATTGATCAAGTAGATCGATCTGATAAGCTCGTTCATAAAAAGATTTAATATCTTAATTCTTTTAAAATGATTCTACTTGAGTCCTTATTCTTTATCCTTCCTACTTATGTAGCAAATGGATGCGCCTCTTTATCAACCTCTATCCCTATTCTCAAGAATTGGTCCACACCTATAGATTTTGGTCATGAATGGAAGGGAAAAAGAATTCTTGGTGATGGAAAAACATTTCGAGGTATACTTTTTGGAACTTTTTGTGGAATTTTAGTCGGAATACTCGAATTCTTTATAGCAAAACACATAGATTTCCAACATCTAGGTCAATTTAAAGATGCAACACTTGTCTTTTTCCTTAAGCTCAGTTTCCTCCTTGGATTCGGAGGACTTGTTGGGGATTTAGTAAAGAGTCTTATCAAAAGACGTTTAGGTATAAAACGTGGACGTCCCTGGCCTCCCTTTGACCAAACGGACTTCTTGATAGGAGGTTTATTATTTTCCTCACTTCTATACTTCCCTGGATGGACCATGACATTTATTTTGTTTATAATGACTCCTGTTGTTCACTTATTTTCTAACATTACAGCCTATCTCTTAAAGCTTAAGGATGTTTGGTGGTAACAAACTTACAAGAATTATTCAAAGTCTATCAAGTTCAGACTCATATTTTAGGATAAGAAAACAGAAGGATATTGTTATTGAGAAACTATTCCCTCCCCTATTCAGAACAAAAATCTCAGCTGACTTTATAACTTCAGCCGGTTTCCTAGCAGGAATAATATCGCTTTTGTTCCTGCAGACTTCGCATGTTTTGTTTCTATCACTCTGGACAGTAGCAAGATTTTTTGACCTTATTGATGGAACACTCCACCGCAGCAATTATAAAACTTGGTCCAAAAGTGTCAATTTGGATAAATATGCCGATATAACCTACGACACTCTTCTTACATTTGCAGCTGTACCCTACACTGGGTTAACACTTGCATTAGTATCCGTAGTTGCAAGACTCTTGCATGTAAAACTTGAGAATAAAAATTGGGCCAATAGTTTTTTGAGCCCACACGGGGGGTTCACACACTTTTTCTTTATCATAAGGAAATTTAAGGAAGGTGTATTCTTGCAGACGATTTATTCTCTTACGGTTCCAATATTCACAAAATTTCTAAACTACACAAAAAATAAGAACAAAGCCAGTATTTAAAAAGGGAAACTGACGTTTTTTGTTACATAACTAGGTAGCTTCTTTAGGAAAGTATGAATTAACAAATTAAAGGCTCAAATAGTAGAGCTAAATATTAATTTACTCAAGAAAGTGAAAAATGCTCTCTTCTTTTGATAGATTCATAATAAGATGGTATAAAATGATCATAACAAGGAAAGATCGTTTCCTTGACCAGACACTTGCACCTCTTGCATCATTAAAAATTAGTGCAGATATCATTTCTTTCGCAGGACTTGCAAGCGGTATTCTAGCAGCTTTTTACCTCACACAATCACTATCATTATTTTTCATCTTTTGGCTTGGGAAACGGATAGCGGATATCTTGGACGGACCTATCGCAAGACTAAATAAAATAAAAATATTTACTAAGCTTGATGTTGACAGATTCTGTGATGTTACATTTTCAATACTCATCTTTCTTGCTCCTACCCCTGAAAGTGGTATTTGGTTACCTGCCATAACAGCCTTAGCTCACTTTACACATGTCATCTTCGATGAACCCAAAATGGGAAGCTCACTATTTGCCCCATGTAATTTTGCCCAGTTCTTCTTCCTATTTGGTCTTTTTAAGGAAGGATTAACATTCCAACTCTTATATACAGTAGTAGCTTTTATTTATATGCGGATAAGAACTTGGAAAAGATAGATGAAGTATTTGAAATGCACATTAAGAGTACCCTTTGCGAAGTTGTATTGTGCATGCAATGAGCTTGTCGAATTGAAGAATTTCAATTCCTATATAATATAATTTGTTCAAGATTCTCCATTGGAATTTCTGAACGATAAAAAATCTAATTTTTTACCTTTTTATATACAACAATGCCTTCCTCTAAAGCATCCTCAAGGAAACCTTCTCCTTGCCCAAGTAACAAATCAAACTCTTCAGGTGTATAAATAAGAGGTTCAATTGGCGGTTCTCCTCCCGAACAAACTTCCAATGCTTTTTTTATCCTGTCGAAAAATCTAAGCTTAGTCTTGGTAATGATTATAAAATCCATAGTTCCTCCATCCTTAATCTCTCCACGCGCAAAACTGCCGAAAAGTATAATCCTTTCTGGATTAAAAGCTTTAACCAAATTATTTACACAGCACTCTATTCTTCTAGCAAGCTGTGGATTTTGTCCAAGAATGTTCTTGCCTGAATTATGCATCTCTCTGCATCATCTGAAGAAATAAATTCGTGCGGAGACAAATTTTCTCCTGGTATAAGAAATGGATATCTCGAAACAAAAGTAAAAGATTCAAGATCCCGAAATTCAAACTTCGTCTGTCGAAATTTACCGTTTGCCCTGTTGCAATAAGACATAAGCACAGCAAGTTTATGCATTTTTGGCGGCCGCCAGCCTGCTTTAACCAAAACCGCCTTTAAAGCTTTTTCAACAGCCTGCTCGCATTGGAAGCAAGCCCATTCGAAAAAGCCACTTAGCTTGCTCGATTTTGCAGCTTCAAAGTCAAATTCTGCCTGCTTAAGCCAAACTTTATATCTTTCTCCTGTTCCTAGTGTTCTAAGTCGCTTTAACATTATTTTAAGTAATAATGATCTATTCTACAATAGTTGAGAAACGCCAACAACAAAGAAGGATAAAAGACTGACTACCTAGAAAAAAGTGATCTCACATCATCAATTCATCCTCATTCCCAATCAACATAACCTTACTTCCCTGCAACATAGAGAGCACAAAGGAGTCTCTTCTCTTTTTTCTTAAGACAAATTCACTTTCCTTTAGAACAGTATAATTTATTTCACGTCCTGTTTGTCTTTCCGCCCTTTGTACTGCAGCAGTTAGCGACTGAATATTTACTCTTCCAACAAGAACCAGATCAATATCACTCATTGCCATTTTGATCCCCTTTGTATATGCCTTCGTCAGTAAGGCAAACTGTATATCTCCAAGCTCCTTTTGACACCGGATAATCTCCCCCCCAAGACCAAAAGTCTTATAAACCATACTTAAGAGTTCATTATAAAAAGGGAATGAATCCTGAAGAATAAAATACAAACGATTTCCTTTACGTTCAGATTTTAAAAGTTTGATTTGCTCTAGCCTGAGTAACTCCCTTCTGACAGCATTTATTTCCTCGCTTATTTCTCGTACTACACCTCTGATGTGATATGGTACATCTGGATGAAGAAAAAAAAGTCGTATAATTTTTATTCTTACTTTCGAGATGAATAAATACTCGACAACTTTTTTAAGATCCTTCATTTTAAATCGAAGTTAATAACAAATAATATAGACCAACATTCTCAAGTAATGCAACCATTAAGGAACAAAACTAACCATACACCCAGCCAGCCATCTGACTACATAGTTCTCAACTTATCCCCGCCCTCTCTTTCACCATTGTCACTATCTTATCTCTAAGCTTTTCATCATCCTTTATAGCTTCCCTCACTCCGTCCCTACCTTGAGCTATCTGCTTGCCTTCCAACTTGTACCACGCCCCCGCTCTTTCTAAAACTCCTGTTTGCACTGCAGCTGCTAGAATACTCGTCTCTCTATCTATACCCTTGTCAAAATAAATTTCAAACCAAGCCTCTTTAAAAGGAGGAGCTATTTTATTCTTTACAATCTTTACTCTTGTTTCTCTGCCAATTACCTCTTCTCCCTCAGTTATCCTTTCCTTTGTACGGATATCCATACGAACCGATGAGTAGAATTTTAGGGCATTTCCCCCAGTCGTTGTCTCTGGATTCCCGAACATGACGCCAATTTTCATTCTTATCTGATTCAAGAAAATTATGGTTGTTCCAGTTTTTGAAGTAATCGCAGTAATTTTTCTCAAAGCTTGACTCATAAGTCGAGCTTGAAGTCCCATATGAGCATCTCCCATTTCTCCTTCAATTTCAGCTCTAGGCGTTAATGCAGCCACTGAATCAATCACAATAATATCTACTCCACCAGATCTTACCAAAGTTTCGAGAATTTCAAGTGCCTGTTCTCCAAAGTCTGGTTGTGACACATAAAGATTCTCAACATCTACTCCTAACTTCGCAGCATATTTGGGATCTAGCGCATGTTCGGCATCAATAAATGCAGCCGTTCCGCCTGCCTTTTGAGCCTCAGCAAGAATATGTAAAGCAAGAGTAGTCTTCCCCGAAGCTTCCGGTCCATATATCTCGATTATCCTCCCCCTTGGTACTCCTCCAATGCCCAGAGCTATGTCGAGAGATAAAGCTCCAGTTGGAATTGCTTCTATATCTTGCCTCACATCGTCCCCTAGCTTCATAATCGATCCCTTACCAAATCTTTTTTCTATCTGGGCTCTTGCAATCTCTAGTGCCTTCTGCTTCAAAGAGCTTTTGGTGGGGGCTGATTTCCCGCTCTTCTTTGACATGTTTAAAATTAGCTTAAATAAAATACATTCTGAAAAAAATTATGACTATCTGAAAATATTTTCGCGAGGGCAGTATTCCACTTTTTAACCTTCATTTAAGAATTGAAGGAGTATAAAAGTTTTACTCAAAGTACTCTCTTTAAGAATAGCAGTTTGAAAGATAAACGTCAATAGTAGAACAATGACTAACGGTGATTAGATAACTCCATTATGCATAGTACTAACTAGCCGCTAACAACCCTTACATAAGTATTTACAACCCAGCCTTCTTTTCCCCCTACCTCAATCTTATAGTATCCATCCTGTTCATCTTTTACCAAGAATCTTTCGCCTGGAGAAACTTTTGTAATAACCT
The DNA here is from genome assembly GCA_016932045.1 of Candidatus Dojkabacteria bacterium. Taxonomy (GTDB): domain Bacteria; phylum Patescibacteriota; class Dojkabacteria; order JAHIVN01; family JAHIVN01; genus JAFGDO01. The sequence continues at coordinate 16,288 of JAFGDO010000032.1, forward strand.
CCCCAAGGCCCGGTGTCTGCCTGACATTCAGGTACCCAGTCGGAGTTTCAGTAATCTCAATAATCTTTCCGCTTGTGGCTCCTATCTTTAGTGTGATCTTGAACTCAGTTTCAGCTATTACATTTCCTTTTCCATCAACTAGAATGAAGTCTTCGCTCTTTTCAGGTGGATAAAGTGGAACATAGACTTCAAAGGTAAACACCTTCTCTTCTCCAACAACAAGTCTTTCCGACTCCTTTAAGAGAGATACTCTTGAGAGACTGTCCCACTTATCTGTTATATAGTATGAGCTCCTTTCGTCAAGCGGGTTATTCCGAGCGATAAATATATTCGTTGAGAGATCCGAGTATAGATTGTAATCACCAATATTTTTAATCTTTATCTTTACTTCGGCACTACTGCCGGGAGCTAATTCTTCTTCAGGCAAAATAACTTCTGCAATCTCGACCTGAAAGGATATCTCAGTCGGAGCATACTTATTCGCAAGAGACTCTTTGATAAGACTAATATCTTCAGCTAGTTCTTCTGAACAGTCTACTAATCTGATATTCTCCATCTTTGCCCTATCTCCAAAAGAGTATTCTAATTTCTTAAACAAAACATTCTCAGGAGAAATAGCGTACTTGTTGATAACGCCTAATATACCATCGGTGATAGGATCAATAGCAGAGATAGAAAATCGTTTATCCTCACCCAATAAGTATGAAATAAGTACCGCCCCTTGAGTTCCTTCTATACCTATCTTTGCTTCATCTCCTAACTTATTTGCCCTATAAATTGAACCATCCTGAGTAACTACATAGTGAAAAGGGAGATCTCCAAACCCAGAACGGGTAGAAAAATAGTAGTAAAGCTCGCGCATATCAAAAACACTATCTGGATATTTGTCAGACTTATTTAGAAAAACAACAATAACATTATTTGGGAAATTGTAATCTTCTTTAAAGGAATAAATTTGATCATCGGCTACCCAACTATCTCTATCTATCACATCTTCCTTCTCTTGAGCTCTTGTATCGAACTGGAGGAAGTGAGCACAAATAAAGATAAAGCCTACTGTAATTAATATAGTATAAAAATTTATTTTTCTCACGGACAGATTTCATAAAAAATGAGCGGTTCGTAAAAGCCCTGTTACATTCTAACATCTGTGAGGCAAAATTCAAGTTAAACCTTCAGACTATCCAAACATCCAGTCATTTGACCATCTACTAATCTGCACCTCACTTCAAAAGCCATACTTCTAATTTTCTTACAACGCTGCAATTAAAAGGTCTAGTGCGAGTTTTTCATCAAATCGCCCCTCCTTAACTACTAAATCAGTCTTCACAAGTTTCAGATAAAGTTTGCGGATTTCATTAAGAGAAAAGTTTCTTGAATGCAAAACAGCCTTTCTAACAACAAAAGGATGCAGATGTAGCGCTTGTATAATTTCACTTTGATTCTTCCCCACTTTTAAACACTGCTTTATCATTGCAAGTATCCTAAATTGTCGGGCTATCATACCTATAAGCATAACGAAATCTCTACTTTCCCGCAGTAATCTTTCAATTATATTTAAAGCCTTTGCCCTATTCTGTTCGCTCAAAGCATCAATGAACTCCCATATACTCTCTTCTGCAGTCTTCTCAACAAATTTGTCAATATCCTCTATTGTTAACCTATCCTTTCCTTCAGCTTCAACTAATGTGATTAAGTTACTCGCAATGAGACTTAACTGCATTTGATCATCCCCTACTTTTAGTATTAAAGATTCAATACAACCAGGATCACATTTACATTTGCCGCAGAACAATTTACTCAGCCAGCTTTTTAGTTGAACATACTTCAGTTTATCAAATTCTTCTACAACACCTTTTTTCTTTAAAAGCTTGTATAACTTAAGTCTTTTGTCTACTTTCCCATCCTCCCAAAAAACAATATTCGAATCTTTAGCTGAGTCCAGGTACTGATAAAATTTATCTACTAACTTTATTCCAGTTGAAAATAGCCTTTTGATGATAATCAGCCTCTCTTTTGAAAATAGCGTTAAAGTTTCAGCATCGCGAAAGATCTCATTATGGTTTTCGACTTCATCTGCATCGTATATCTGAATTATTCCATCAAAACGATCCACGAATTCATCCTTTAACTCGTCTAGGCGTTTTGTACTTAAATATACATTTTCACCACCAATCAGATATAACATTTTGAAATAGACAATATCAAACAAAATAACAGTCAAGCAACTTAACAACTAATCAATTAATAATTAAGAATGAAGAATTAACAATTCAAGTAAAAGGCTAAAGGTATAAGGTTTCAATTCGACAATGCAACTATCTGACCAACAATAATCAATTATCAATTGCCAATTTCCAATCTAACATCTACTATCTGTTCGCCCTGAGCTTAGTCGAAGGGTTTGCTATTCTTCAACCATTTCCGTATCTACTTCAATGACTATAATCATCTTATCATCCTCAAAGTAAATTGCCTCTATTACCACGTTATCTTCATCCTTAAAAATATATGACGAAAGCAACGTCGTCATATCAATACCATTGGAATCAGTTTGAGTCTCCATCTGTTGCTCAGCAATATCACTAACATCGATCGGCCCAAGTTTTATCCTATTAACTTGTAAGCTACCCCGCTCATCACTTGCAGTTTCGATAATCGCCCATGGCATCCAATCCATAAATTTTAAATATAAATAGCTTTTGTCTTTTTTAAAATCTATTCTTAAATCAGTACTTTCCTGCGTTCCAGCTTCCTCAAGGTTTTTCCTAAGTAAAGAATTAAACTCATCCTCGGAAACTTCTAATCTATCACTTTCTCCCATTTGAACGATACTCTGTATCCTACTCTCAAGATCTTCAAGGCTAACTGATTGGACTTCAGGAACTTCAACATCAGGATTAATAAGACTATTCAAAACATCTGCAATGAACGGAGCTGCAAAAATTGAGAGTAATACCAAGCTAATAATAAATACAATGCCGATCACACAACTGCCAATACAACATGTTGTTTTATTACACTTTATTCCTCCACCTTTTTTATCCGAGCCTATTTCTTGAACTGACCCTGCTTCCATATTCGTAGCTGGTCCAGTTGACATTTGGGGTTGTGCCTCCTGAGCTTTTCCCGTAGGTGATACAGTCTGCTGTATTATCGGCTGACCAACAGTGGGCTCAACTTGGGAAGGCTCATTCTGAACCCTTGATCCAGTTTGAACAGGAACACCACCCTGATCCACACTTGTGGAAGAAACATCAGCCACTTGCCCCACTGACAGTTGCTCTTTTGGAACTGGCCTCGCATCTTTAAATGAATCTTGTAAATTATCGAGCTGTTTTGCCATGATGATGCTTTAAAATATAAATTATTTCACGACATTTAAGTAGCAAATTCATTGCAAACGGCATAGAAGAAAAAGATCCGGTATTACAAATTATACATATATGATCCTCACTTGGGAAATACTTCCTGTGTCGGTTAAAGGAGAAATCTTTTTGATGTTCAGCTATCTGGTCACAATCTTTTTAATGGCTTTCAGAAGCTTTAAAACCACTTCTACTTCCGGGTCCTTAAAGATATAAATCAACCAGAAATAAATACAGAAACCCGGAATAATCGTTGATGCGGTAAGAATCAAAACATTTACAGTCCTCGCAGTATCCAGAACTCCATCCCACATTTTAAAAAGTAAGTACATGAAAACGCCCATGATTACTCCGAAGACTATTTTCTGAATGGCAGGCAAGTAAAATGATTTAATTTTTAAACCACCAATCCTTTGTGAAAGCAAGAGTAGAAGCATAAGGAAACCTAGTGAATAAACAATGCTCGAACTCAGTGCAAGACCTCCAATCGCTGATATTCCCCCCTCCTTAGATAAAAAGAAATTTGGATCCCAGGTTAGAGCTCTTAGAGAGAAATAGTCAAAGTGACTGAAATAATTTGTAAATAGAATCCCTGTGACAACCCCTGCAAGAACAACAAAAATTCCAACAACTAGTGGCCTTATGGTATCTCGGGCAGCATAAAAAGCTCTGTTGACAAAAGACAGAAGTACCTCTGGTATGAGTCCAAGGGAAAAGAAAAATACAACCCATGAAACCATAAGTGTATTCGTCCATGTGAATTCCTTTCCGAAAATACCATAAAACAATCTTACAAGAGGAAGCCTTAAGACAAGTAAAATTATGGTAACAGGTACAGTTAGAAAGAGGATCTGATTAAAGACTTTGGAAAAGATACTTTTAAAAACATCCAATTTTTTCTCTTCATAGGCTACAGAAAGATGAGGCAGTGATGCAACTGAAAACGTACCGGAAAAAAGTGAGTAAGGAATAGTCACCAAACTCACCGCTAGATAATACGCTCCTAGAGGAGCAGCGCCAAGACCAATAGCTATTATTCTGTCAATAAAAATTGCGATCTGGTCGGCTGCCAGAGTCATGATCCTGGGAAGACCGATAAGTAAGACTTCATTTAATCTCTTATTCGCAACATCAATAATCAATTTATAACGTATCTTAAGATGAGTGATAAGTGGGATTTGAACTAAAAGGTGTAAAACCGCCCCTATAAAAACTCCCCATGTCAACCCCCATGCACTTCCATCAAGAAGAGGAATCAAGAATATCGCTCCAAACAAAATACCAAGATTATAAAACAATGGTGCCAGCTGAGGGACAATGAATCTTTTGTATGCATTTAATGCACTTGAAAGAAATGTACTTATGCCAAGAATTAACTGAGGAATCATAAGTATCTGCATCATTGAAGAAATTTGAACAATTTGCTCGTTCGTAAATGGCTCTACTGGCTTTGCGATCCTTTCAATGATCACTGGAATCATATTATCTGCAAAGATGATTATTACAAATGTGATAATCGTATAAGCAAGGAGTCCGGCATTTACAAGAGAACTAAAAAGATTTGAGAATGAATCTTTCCCATTCTTTTGGATCTCAGTTACAAGAATAGGAATAATGACTGAAGTAATACTGCCAAAAAGCAAAATCATAGAAAGTGTTTCAGGAAGCGTATTTGCTGCGATAAAAATTCCATACTTCTCGGCACCTAGTTGGGATACAGCAACTGTCTTTACCAGCATCCCCACAACCTTGGTTATTATAAGAATAACCATCATCATTGCTGATGCCGAAAGAATATCAGACTGCTCCTTGAGTAGAATACTTTTTCCGTTCTTAAGAAGGATATTCCACATAATCTATTAGCATTTTAATTTAGTCCCTGGGCAAATACAAAAGATGAGACCAATCACCTCGATTCAACTTCCACTATCTCTTTGCACTTCCCTCTTTATCAGGTCTTTTGTCTTCACGCCCTTCCTTTGAATCCTGCTCTTTTACTCTTTTCATAGAAAAACTGATCTTTCCTTCGTCATCAATCCCTATAACTTTTACTTTAACCCTTTCTCCCTTTTTTACAATCTGAGAAGGATCTGAAACAAATTTGTCAGCCATTTCGCTAATATGAACCAGACCGGATATGGCTGGTGTGACATCTACAAAAACCCCATATGGTGCCAAAGTGGCAACCTCCCCCTCATAGACTTTTCCTACTTCAGCTTCCTCTACAATGCTATTTATCATCTCCAGAGCCTTCTCTTTTGCCTCCATATCAACAGCTGCTACATGCACTAAACCGTCATCCTTAATATCAATTTCAACACCGGTTTTTTCAATTATATCTTTAATTACCTTACCTTGTGGACCAATAACATCTGCTATCTTTTCAGGATCAATCTTTACGGTTGTAATCTTAGGTGCATATTTGGATAGTTCTTTTCTTGGTTCAGGAAGAACAGCCAACATCTTTTCTAGAACAAAAAGTCTTCCGATTTTTGCCTTTTCAAGAGCTTCCTTTAAAATCCCTACCTTTATTCCATTTAATTTGTTGTCCATCTGTATTGCTGTAACACCTTCCTTTGTACCTGTTACCTTGAAATCCATATCACCATAAAAATCTTCTAGATCCTGCATGTCTGTAAGCAAGGCATATTTCTTCATATCGTCGCTAGTTACAAGCCCAATTGCAATCCCAGCTACTGGACTTTTTATAGGTACTCCAGCGTCCATAAGGGCAAGTGTAGCGCCGCAGGTTGATGCCATAGAGCTAGATCCTTGCTGTGACAGGATTTCAGATACTACCCTAATAGTATAAGGGAATTGTTCCTCTGAAGGCATCATCGGTCGTAAAGCTTTTTCAGCCAAGGCTCCGTGTCCAATCTCTCTTCTTCCCGGATAGTAGTTGTACCTGCCAGCCTCACCCAAGGAAAAGCTCTGGCCATTATAATGATGCATAAATCTCTTTGTTTCTTCACCTTCAAAACTTTCTAGAGTTTGCTCAAGCCTTGTTGATGCAAGAGTGACAATTGAAAGAGCTTGAGTTATACCTCGTGCAAAAAAAGCACTACCATGGGTTCTGGGAAGTATTCCTACTCTACAATCGATTTCACGAATCTCGTCAAATTCTCTACCACTAGGTCTTTTATTCTTATCTAGCACACCTTCTCTTACCTTTCCCTTAATTATCTTCTCTACAAGACCTGCAACTTCGGCCTTTGAATACTCACCCTCTTTCTCTTGAGTAAATTCTTCCACAATCTTGGCTATCGCTTCACTACGTCTCTCACCTGGGATATTCCCTTTGAGTTCATAAATTGTATTCTCAAAATCCTTATCATATTTACTTGTAAGCTTCTTCACCAAGTCTTCATTTACCTCTTTTTTCTCGTAAGGAACTTTTTCAATTTTGATTTCTTTTATTACCTCCTTCTGGAACTTTATAAGATCTGGGAAATTAGAAATTGCAAAGTCAAATACCTCTGCAATTTTTTCCTCAGTAACTTCATTTGCTCCGGCATCGATCATCATAATATCCTCGCCCTTACCTGATACTACAAAATCAAGATCACTTTTTTCTAGATCACCATTCCCCGGATTAAGTAGAAACTTCCCATCCTTTAAGCCAACCCGGATCCCTGCAATCGGACCATTAAAAGGTACTCCACTTATACACATGGCCAGGGAAGCCGCATTAATACCTAGTATAGCAGGATCGTTCTCATCGTCATAAGAAAGAACGGTGACAACCACTTGAACTTCCCTTCTAAAATCTTCCGGGAATAAGGGACGAAGAGAACGGTCAATCATTCTTGCTTTCAGAATAGCTTCCTCTGAAGGAAATCTTTCTCTTTTTATAAAACGTGAACCCGAAATAATCCCTCCAGCATAGAATTTTTCAATAAATTCCACTCCAAGTGGAAAGTAATCTTTATCAGTACTTTCTGAAGAAACTGTAACTGTCGTCAAGACAACAGTTTCACCCATTGAAGCCACTATTGCAGCTTTAGCGCGTGGAGCAAATTCGCCAATTTCGAAAGAAATCTTTCGATCCCCGTAGTTGCATGACTTTACTATTTTGTTTTCCATAAAATTTCTGAGCTTGGAAAAAGGAGAGGGTTAAGATACTGGAATTAGAATATAATTACTTCCAAAACTTTTTTTTCATATTCTGATTTCAATATCTAACCAACCGCGAAGCGGAAATTCTCCTTTTCTCAGCCCTCTTAAAAATTTAAATATATATTAAGTTAAACTCTATTATAACAGAAATGCTCACCGAATCAAACTTAACCCCTAAGGCTCGTAAACTCAATAAAACTTTATACGTCCTTGAAAATTTGAAAACTTTCAAAAAGCTGGTATTATCATCAAGTTGAATTTATCAATTTTAAACATGTCACAAGTTCGGTACAAAAAAATCTTTGAAGACACATGGAAATCTAACGAGAAACTTTTTCAAAAATTTTTTCTCCTTAACAGCGAGTATATCGACCCAAAGAATAGACAACATTTAGAGCAAGAGTTTCAAGAGGTGGGAAAGAAGGTACAAAATCTTCTAAAGGAAGGAGAGAACGAACTTTGCCGCCATATGGAAAAAAGTGAACACAGAGTTTTTAGTTCAAAACTTGCAGATAAGTATTGGGATGAAGTTAGAAAGTATTTTAAGTATATTGATCTTGTTGGGGTTGTAACAAGAAGAGCCTAGCTTTTTTATCGTTAAAGTGAATTCCGCAATACCCTCAACCAGTTATCATACATAATCTTCTTTACCTCTTCTCTTGAGCATTTCGTTAGCAGGAAATCTTTTAGTGACTTCATAATGAGAATATCTTTATGATCACCAATAAACGGATACTCCGGCAATGGATAAATATCTGAACTAAAAGCAACATAGTTATCTCCCCACTTTCCTGCAATATACTCAACATGCCGGTAGAGATCTTCAAAAGTCCCTTTCCCACCTGTATCCGCAACAATAGGAAAAAGGGATACAACTCCATCTCTTTCAACAATAATATTGATTTCATCATCTGTCAGATTGTGATTCTTATCACAAACCTTTCTCACATTACTGTGTGTTGACACAATCGTTCCCTTGAAGTATCTATCAAGGTCTTTTACAGAATTTTCACTTAAATGAGCAATATCAAGGATCAATCGCCTCTCGTTCATTTTCTTTACCAAAAGTTTTCCCTTAACGGTTAGCCCTTCATCTTCTTCTACTTTTCTTGCGTAAGCATAATCATTGACATAATCCCAAGTAAAACCAAATACTCTTACTCCAAGATTATAAAATTCATCAAAATCCTCAAGTGTTCTGAAACATTCAAAGCCCTCAATAGAGTAAATGAAACCGATGCATTCTTCTGATTTGTTTTCCAAATCATCTTTTGAACTTATCCTATGTAACTTATCTGTCTTTCTGAGAATTTTCTGGTAAAAATCATAAAAACCCTTCACACCGTCATAGAAGGTAGTCTTCAAAAGGCTTTTATCAAAGTAGAGGCTAAAACCAACTATATCAATATCTGCATCTTGCAGTTTCTTAAGTGTTACGGGCGCATCACTCTTCTCGTCCAGAAAGTCTGTATATTTATAGTTAAAACAAGCATACATGTCTGGTATATCAACATGAGCATCGACAATTTTTATCCTATCCTTTTGAGAATTCATAATAGGGTATTATATATAAGTGCAAGAGTAAAAAACAAACTATTTTAATATTTAATCAAAAGAACTTTACCTTGCGATTTTTTAAAAGACATTACTAATTTTATTTATCTAATGCATTCTCAATAAAATCTCTTAAAAATTCCCGATATTCTTTCTGTAATTTCTCGAAATTTCCAATCTTTCTTTTTAGTATCTTATTATACTTATAGGTAAATCGCGGTTTGCCATTATTAAATTCCTTAACCGGTTGATCCAGTAATACGTTCATCATTGCCTTTGATTCCAGTTCTGTATCTTCATATATCTTCCTAATTGGAGAGTATATTTTATATGGAATATTATATGAGACTATATTATTTAAACCCTTTATCTCCGATGCAAATGGATAGAATTCTACTCTAACACCCAGTTTAATGCTATCCACCTCAAAGCCCTGATCTTCCGCCACAATCACATACAATAGTTTTTCTTTTCTTAATTCTAGACACTTAAGTACACTTAAAATTAATTCTATGGATATTCGTGCAGTATTCCCTTGTCCAATCTCATCATCCACAAATAAAATTTCTTCAACTCTAGAAATTCTATTAAGTTGCCTTTTCAATTCCGGTATTAGATGGTCATTATCAAATTCATTTTTCTCCAATTCCTCGCTTCCAGGATAATACCTATAAATGGGGAACTTTAGAACTTGAGGAAAGGGTTTTCCCAACCTCTTATAAATAAGTTTTGTAATCTCAACCATCCCAATACCTGAATCTCCAGCTGCGATGATTAAATCGAATTTATACTTCTTCTCATGAATAAGCCAGCAGATCTTCTCTATGTACTTCTTTAAGTGCTCTAGAGAGATCTCTCCTACCCTATTCCAAAGTTCATCTACTGAAAGATGTGAGTACTTATTATCAATATTCATAATAAGTGATTTTATTATGTTGGAGGAATAATGTCTAAAAGGATTATTTAGTACTCATACCGAGAGAATCAAGAACAGTATTGTTGATATATCTCAGTGAAGGCAAGAGGACTCGTTTGTCCGCCTCGGGTGGAAACCTCGAACCAATGGCTTAATCATAATTTAGATTAGTAAATCCTTCTTTTGTAGTGACATTTTAAGAAGTGAGGGCGAGAGGACTCGAACCTCCAACCAATGGCTTAAAAGGCCACTGCTCTACCATTGAGCTACGCCCCCATCGTAATAAACGAATGACGAATTACGAAATAATCCAAGTATGTTTGATTTCTGCATTCGTAACTCGAAGTTTAGCTATTATATCAAAGATCTTTGGGATTATAAATCGCAGGACTATAAAAATCAATCCTCTATACAATCACTTCCTCCTCAAATTCCTTACCAACGTTATTGCAATTATTAGGGCGAATACAGCAAGAACTGCTCCTACTGCTATTATTAGCTGAGGATTCTGCTTAAATACCGTCAGATTAACCTCTTTATTTACTAATGGTATTGTAAGCATTAAAGGCGAATCTGTGTCGTAAGTTTCAATTTTCAGGCTCTTGAGAACCAGAGAAAATGTCTCATCAACAGGCTTTCTGTCTGGATTGAGAAGGTAACTAATGGTAGAGGGAATCAAGATAAACAACCCCAGTATACAAGCAATTACAAAAAGTTGTTTGCAATTCACCTGGATAGACGGACGAAAAGAAACTTTTTTCTTGGAAGGTTTTTTATCTTTATCGGGCATGTAAATCAATAATCAATTAACAATGATCAACCTTCAATTATCCAATTATTCAAAGATACAAAGGTTCAATGATATAAAGATAGAAGGTATGAAATAACCATCCGACTATCCAGCTATCTAGCTATTTTTGTTTAGTACTTATTAAGAATAGTTTTATCTATTTCTTTCCATCTCTCCCTTATAGACAGTAGTCCTGATTCTTATTTATATAACATCTCTGATTGTTTGTCTGTTCTTCGAGAGTCTTCGCATAGTGTACGTTGCCTTCCTCATCATGAAGGTAATAAAAGTAATCATTTGCCTTGGGATTTAATACTGCCTTTATCGAATCCAGCCTTGGATTGCATATAGGTGTTGGAATAAGCCCAACATTTTTGTATGTATTGTAAGGAGACTCTTTCTCTTTCAACTCCTTCGTTACAACAGCCTCCCAGTCTTTGAGCTCGTAAAGCAACGTCGCATCTGCTTGCAAGAGTCTCACACCATCCATATCACCATTCAATCTTCTCTGCAATATATCCGATATCATATATCTCTCCTCGCTCGTTCGTGCCTCCCTTTCTATGATTGATGCAAGTATTATAACCTCATAGGCACTAAGATTTTTATGAGACTCTAAATTTATTTTCTCCGACTTTATTTTATTTTCAAATGTTATAAGCAAGAATTTAACTAGCTCTTCAGCCGTTATATCTTTTTTCACATTGTATGTATCTGGAAATAGAAAGCCTTCTATACTCTTTCCTTCTGACTTATAATCCAGTATTTCGACATCAAGATCATAATCGTCAGGATTCCGACAAATGTCCAAAAAGGTCTCCTTATCAAACTTGGTATTATCTTCTTTTAAGAAATACTCGTCCAATATTTCTGCTATTTCATCGTATCTCAAACCTTCCTGTATAGTAATCCAAACATCATTTCCCGCTGCTCTCTGGATAAATTCTGCAACTTCGATTACCGTAAGGTTTTGAGGTATCTTAAATTTACCAGCCTGTATCTTAGGAGCAAGTTGATTAATTTTTATATAAAAATAGAATACATCAGAACTCTTTATGACACCTGCTGTTTGTAGTTTAACGGCTATATCTTTAACAGCCTCTCCCTGTTCGATCTCAACTTCTACAATACTAGAAGAATCACTTGTCTGAGTGTTTATCTGTTTGTTGTACCAAACATAGGCCCCCCCAGCAAGAATTGCAGCAATTACAATTAAAACTACTATTATTATAAATATCTTTTTCATGCTTTTTTGTTCGTCGAATTTAAATTTTATAGGCCGATTTTATTATTAACTGAAGTCTTAGTCAATAGAACCCTCATTTTAGGAACGCGCTATATTGTGGCAAAAAAGATGTACTTACCCTTGCATCCTCTTTCCTTATTTCTCTAGAATCCAAATACTCCTGTAATATTATTCTAGCTGATTCACTATCAATATTTTTGGGGTTATTTCTTTTCCTCCTTTCATATTGCCTAGCCTGTACTGTTGAGAAAGCTTCGTTCCAGAACTCAACTTCTGCTCCATTTGTTGACTCAAGAGTTCTTGCAAAGTATCTTGTTTGAATTGATTGCTGAGTTTCTTCATTTTTCGAGCCGAGAGGCAGACCAACAACCACAATATCAATATTTTGTGTTCTCACAATCCTATGTATCTTTGAGACTGCATCTGCAAGCGATTTCACTTTTAGAGCTGAAATAGCCATAGCTATTATGCCGGTTTCATCAGATATTGCTAAACCTATTCTTTTTTCTCCATAATCTATTCCCAAATATTTCATTGATTTACAAAAAGGCTTGAATTAATAATGAAATACTCAACAAGTTAGCTAATTATAACATTATATATTTCCGTTTGTAAGTTTTTTTCTTGAGAAGCAACGTTTAATATATAAAAGCTTATATACTAGTTGCTAGTCAAAAACTAGTATATATACCCTTGTTGACTGATGTTTCTTATGCTATATTTTATGTAATTATTATAATCTATAAAAGAAAGGAGTTTATCCTATGACTGACCTTAAAGTCGAAAAAAAAGACGGCAGACTCGAGAGTTTTGATAGGAACAAAGTAGTAAGCAGCGCCACTAAAGCTGGAGCCAGTAACGAACAGAGTGAAAGCATAGCTTCTCAAATTGAAACATGGGCCTACGAAACAGCCGTTGACAGTGTAATTAAAACAAGTAGCATTCGGGAAAAGGTACTAGAGTTACTACGTCCGATGAACCCACAAGCTGCAACCGCCTTTGAAACATACATAAAAGAAAAAAATCAGCAATAATATATAAAAGGATATTTTGCTCTCTGATTAGATTTATATGACTTTGGAATACTGCCTAACAAAATGAAGACAGCATACATTTTCAAAGAATAATTATAGAATTGTTATGCTATATCATAAGCAAAAAACATGAAAGAATTTCTAAAGAAAAATTGGACCCTAATAATAGTACTTCTATACTTTATCGCACCCGATCTCATTCCAGGATTATTTGATGATGTTGGACTATTGGTTGTAGAAAGAATTCTCCACTCATTTTTCAGCAAAAGAACAGAACAGGAAAAATAAAACTACCCCCAACAATTTGTGATTAAATGTCCAAAGCCGTATCTACTGCTCCTTTGGTCAACATTAATATCATAAATTACTTCACCCACTAACACAGAGAAGTACTCGCCAAACATGCGGTAATCCATGCGATCCATAGGTGTCCTTCCTAGATTTATTGTCTAAATCCCTCCCGCTAGAAATTTCCATCCCAAAAACTAATGAGTATTTGAGAATCTAATCGCAGAGGAACATTACATCTATATAGTCCAAGAAAAAGAATTTATAACATAAATAAAGATCGGAATACTAATACACTCTCATTCTATCATGCCCTTCCGATAAATCCCTCAATGCTCCTAGTCCTGTTAAAATTCAGCATTGCAATTTCCATACAAACATTTAGAATATTAGTACCTATTATGCCTTTACATCTCAAAGGGAAAAGACTCGGAAAAATGTATGTAGAACAACAATGGATTTATCCGAAGTGACTCAAAATGTTACGTATTCCGGCTAATTGTCGCCAAACCGTAACATCCGGTTATTTAAAGTGCCTTACTAATGAATTTAGTCCGAAAAAACATACTCCTAAGTAAAATCTTAATAGCACTAATCGACTATATCACTTTTTAGATTTGATCAATGTCCAAAACACCCTCCAAGTTTATTGAAAGTATTATCTTTTTATCAAAAAGGCTAAAAAATACCACTTTTGCATTCCGGGGAACTACCAGTCTTGTTATTCAGGGAATTGATATGAATGTAGATGACATTGACATTCTTTGCAATAAAAAAGCGGCTTCACAAGCCAATAAATTACTTCATGACTACTGTGTAGTGAAAGTTAGCTATAAAGAGTCCGATAAATTTAAATCATACTATGGAAAGTTTAAGATCAACGGTATACAAGTTGAGGTAATGGGAGAATGGCAAATTAGAGATTCAAAGGGAAATTGGTCTGACCCATTTAACGCCTCCAAAGATACAATTACCTTTATTCAAACGAAGGGACAGCTTGTCCCAGTTACCAGAATAGAGACAGAACTTAAGATGTTTTCACTAATGGGACGGTGGAATGCTTTTCACAAGATCAAGAAGCAAGTCACACAGATGCAAGGTACAAAACAGCAAAAACTGCTCTAGATGTATAATATTCAATCTACAATCGTCAATTCTCGATTATCCAATTACTCAGAAAATACTGAAATCAATTAATAATCACAGCATTAAAATTAACAATATGGCAGTATAATAATATAGCCCATGACGCTTAACCTTTAGCTATCAGCTTTTATGCCTGTCATTTTTTCTCGGGTTATAACCCTTGACTTACTGACTAGTAATAATAAAATATAGTATTAATCCTTTAACAAATTAAATTATGCCCGATACAAATACAGCTTCTCAAACTCCTCCAAAGGATAAAAAGAAAAAGTCTCTAATTAAAACCTTTTTTTATATGCTTGTTGTACTAGCAATCGGATACTTTCTTGGCATTTCTTACTGTCCTGAGTCTGAAACCATCATCTCCGAAGAAGAGCTGACAGTAAAATCAAAGGGAATTATGATTCTTATTGAATATAAAGACACCGAAGGTCTTGTAAACTTTGTGAACGAACTGTACAAAAGAGATATTCATTCTCTACTTCTGGCAAGCCCCGAATTCATAACAGAAAACTGCTACACAATAAAGAAGTTAACTGATTATAATATGGAGATAATCGGGTCAAATATTGATGAACCTTTTTGGGACATACCGTATGAACAGCAGTATGAAAGAATCAAGACTATGAAAGAGCAAATAGAAGGATGCACAGAGAAACCTTTAAAATTTATAGGCTCAAGATACTTTGCATCTGATGAAAATACAGTTAAAGCTGCAGAAGCTTTGGGGATACCATATGTAACTGCAAGAGGAACTACAGATCTTGCAGCAACTGTTTATAAACCTGAAGAATATAATGTTCGCATTCTTTCAGTTTCAAATATTCCGAGAATCGAATTTAAATATGGGACTTTGTGCGATTACAGCTTTTATCAAAGAGCAGGAACGCCAGATGACATGTATCAAGAGCTTAGTGAAGCTATCAAAGAGGTAAAATTTACTCCAACATCCCACACGAATATCGGTGGCTATAAAAAACAATGGTTTGAGATGTGGACTGAATTCTTTGACAACCACGAGATAGACTGGCAAACATTGGAAGAATTCATGGCAATCGATAAAACGCTTCCCATGTGGCAGATACCGATAAATAAAAACGCTCCATATACGCCAGAAAAGATTAGACCTCTCATACCCTATGAGGAGGAGGAGAATGTTCTAAATCCCTGTGCTGTTGAAGATTTACCCGAAGCAAGTAGCACCGAAACTATAGACAGTTATGTCGGAGAAAAATTTGTAATGTATCATAACGGGAAAGGAACTATGTGTCTGGAAGCCCTTGAATTCTTAGACACGGTTAATTACCCAATGGAACAACATCTTAATACTGAAGACGATTTTGAAGATGGTCTCAGGTCACTTAAGTCAATTTATGGTTCGAGTTCTGGAGTTTCAGATTCTTACGAATATTACCCTATCATTTTCATAAAGGATAGGGCATTTTCAGGATTTAACGACGACATAAAGCAGGAAATCCTTAAGCTTATTGAAGAATCTTAAGTAAACTGCCTTGACTTTTATATATTTAAATGATATTTTTAGCGTGGTAGATGCTTGTTGAAAGACTAAAGTGTGAGGAAGGATGCTTTAGCCTGGAATTTATTTAGTAATAAATAAATTTTGGTTCCTCAACTGTAAATAAGCGTCTACCATTTTTTAACACTCCCACTACCCCACGAATCCGAACTGTTGAAAAGGCCATATTACAAGGGTTACTCGACCCGATATGCATAGATTTGATTGACAAAAAAGGAGAATAAAAAGTATAATGTGAGCACTATTTAGAGATTAAAGAAGGATGCTGAATGATTAATTTACAAGATACTTCGGGTTTGCCCCTTCTTTTAAACACCCAAGACAATACATTACAACCAGCAGGAGAAATCGATTTTAATTCACTGGAAAGAGTGAAATTGGACAACATACGTCCTGTACTCCTGAATAAGACTTTGCGTTATCCTCTAGACGTTTACTCTGAGTACTACGATATATGCCTAAAAAAACATACAAAACTATTTGAAAAGCACAAGTTACACTATAACGTTATTCTCTTGCCTCCTGGCTTACTTGGCATTGAATATAATAAAACACATATTTTTGCTCCAGACAAGGACCAAAATGACATAACTGCTATCGTCGACATATTGCAAGGACGCGGAATGATCCTTATTCAGAAAGTAAAGGAAAAAGGGGAATTAGACTTTGATACTGAAGTCAGTTTAGCTACACAATTTAAAGTAAAAAAAGGTGATCGCGTTCCAATTCCACAGAAATACATGTATACCTTTATAAACTCTAGTGGTTCTACGCTTGTAATCGGAAGATTATTTGAAGATGACGGCAAGATTGATTATAGAAGCATGAGACGGGAACGAGGAATGTCCTACTACTTTATCAGAAAAAATGCCAGACAGGAAATAGTAAGAAATCCACACTACAAGGAAGTTCCAACTTTAAAGAGGAAGAAAGCAGACTATTATTCAAGAAAATACAGACTTACCTCATCAAAACCCATCTACACACAATTTACACAAAACCCTCAAAGATTCAGTTCAATGCTTGTTTAGGTATCTCTTCACTTTGATAAATATAGATTTATGCTATAATACAGCAAGATTAATATTAAAAGCATCCGACCTCAAAATCATTGGGGAAAGCTGCAGGAAGAACCGATTCATTGTTCAGTACTTGTACTGAGTGAGTCCTGAGTTTATCGAAGGACGAGTCGAAGTAGAACCTGCCGGGTAAGCCCGTTAAGGCTGCCGTGCCCTGCTTGTCCTGATCCTGAATTTAATGAAGGAGAAGGAAGCGAATCCCGCTTAGCCAGCCTAGTCGGCAGACAGGCGGGAGGAGTCAAAGGGAAGAGCGATTAATATGATTAAACTATCGATCCGATAAGATTAATCAATATAATCGAATTTAAGGTGGTACCACCTGAATTCAACTAATGATTATTAATTAGGTAAAAAGGTCCTTGTATTAATATCAATATTGGTATTAGTACAAGGACTTTTTTTACTGTATGACTAAATTTCCGAAACACAATAAATGCTATACAAACCATTAGATAAAAAAGGTCAAATATTCGTTGAAATTGATGGCGAAAATTAAAAAGTATAAAAAGTTTAAACCAATCTCAAAGATGTTAGAGTAAATAAGTGAAACTTAATTAAATTATAAAATTCTTAAAAATGTTCAAGATACAAAATTATAAATCAGTTTCAGAACGAGAAGACAAAACAACTATATGGTGGAAACGTGAAAAAATGTTTGAGAGATCAATTGATGCTCGACCAGAAAATAATAGATACTCATTCCTCGATGGCCCTCCATTTGTAACTGGAATACCGCACTATGCATCTCTTCTTCCAAGAATGGCAAAAGATGTTATCCCAAGATTTAAAACAATGCAAGGATACAAGGTAAGACATGTCTGGGGATGGGATTGTCACGGTTTACCAATAGAAGAAAAAACCGAAAAAAAAGTAGGCCTGAAGAATAGAAGGGAAATTGAGACGTATGGCATTAACAAGTTTATTGAAGCATGCAGAAAATACGTTGAGGAAACATCCAGTGAATGGGGATGGTATGTTGATAAGATAGCCGAATGGGTAAATCTGAAAGATGCCTATCGTACAATGGATACAGACTACATGGAATCTGTGCTTTGGGTATTCAAAACTCTTTACGACAAGGGCCTCATTTATGAAGGAGTTAAAACACTGCTTTACTGCACAAGATGTGGCACACCCGTATCCAAATTTGAAATAGCTATGGACAATAGCTATGCTGACATGGAGGATCCTGCCGTAACGGTAGAATTTCCCATAACAACATCAGGAAATTTTAAAGGTGCACAAATACTTGCATGGACCACGACCCCATGGACTTTACCTTCAAACAGAGCTCTCGTCATTGATCCAAAAGAAACCTATGTCCAATTTTCAGGGAACGTCCCTGGAAATACATATATTGTCGCTAAAAAAAGATTAAAGAAAATTATGAGGAAGGATAAATATAAAGTGATCAGAGAATTCAAGGGGAAGGAATTATTGGGATTAGAATACGAAGCACCTTTTGATTATTTCCCTCCGAATAAAAATGACTTTAAAGTATATGCATACAAAGGCATGGTAACAATGGAAGAGGGAACCGGAGTGGTTCATTCTGCTCCTGGATTTGGAGAAATTGATACAGAGATGGGAAAGCACTATAAACTCACTACGATGTTCTCTGTTGATGATGAGGGTAAGTTTATTGATAAAGTCAGAGATTATAAAGGAATGTATGTCAAGGATGCAGATAAGAAAATCATCGGAGATCTCGAAAAGGAAGATAGGCTTTTTAAAGTGGAAAAAATCGTGCACAGCTACCCTTATTGCTGGAGATGCCAGACACCACTCATTCAAAGAGCCCAGAAGTCATGGTTTATAAATGTTCAAACTCTGAAGCCGTTGCTTCTTAGACAAGCTAAAAAGATAAATTGGGTACCAGCTAAATTTGCCAAGCGATTTGAGAATAATATAAAAGATGCACCCGACTGGTGTATCTCAAGAACACGTTACTGGGCAACTGCAATGCCTGTATGGAAGTGCGACAAGTGTAAGGAAATAGAAGTCTTTGGATCAATAAAAGAAATTGAAAACCGCTCAAGACAAAAAGTGAAAAACCTGCATAGGGATGGGGTTGATCCGATCGCATTTCCTTGTAAGAAATGTACAGGGATCATGAAAAGAATTCCTGAAGTCTTAGACTCCTGGATGGATGCAGGATCCATGCCATATGGTCAGATCCACTATCCATTTGAGAATGAAGACTTGTTTAAAAAAACATTCCCTGCCGACTACATTATCGAGTATGTTGCTCAAATACGCGCTTGGTTTTACGTAATGCACGTACTGTCAAATGCACTTTTAGGGGCAAATAGCTTTAAAAACGTCGTTGTAACGGGGGTTTTATGGGGAACAGATGGGAGAAAAATGAGTAAAAGCTTTGGGAACTATCCGGATCCAAAAGCAACACTAGAAAAGTACGGAGGGGACGCCATGAGACTTTACTTCATGTCAAGTCCAATCATGCTCGGAGACGACATGAATTTCAATGAGCAGGACCTGAGAAATCAAGTCTCGACAGTAATTTTCCCTTTCTACAACAGCTTTAAATACTTTGTTACCTACGCAAATCTTCACAAGTTTAAGCCAAATAGTGGACTAGTAGCAGGACTCAGTAACTCAAAACCTAAAAGCTTCTTAGATAAATGGATTCTTGTCCGTTTAAAGAAATTTCACCAAGAAATTGCAGGCTATCTTGAAAAGTACGAAATGCCTCCTGCCACAAGAACTGTTGCACCATTTATCAACGACCTTTCAACTTGGTATATAAGACGAAGCAGAAACAGATTTGTAGAAGGAGACAAAGATGCACTGCAAACACTCTATTACGTACTCGTGCAAACAGCAAAGATAACTGCGCCGATTATACCTTTTGTTTCCGAAGAGGTTTATGGAAGACTCATCGCAGACCTAAATTTAAAAGCTAAAGAATCAGTACATCTGTGTGACTATCCGGAGATCAAAAAGCTGACAGTCTCAGAAAAGAATCTTCTGGATGAGATGCAACTTGCTAGAGATCTTGCCTCACTTGGTCAAGCAACTCGAGTTGATGCGAGGATAAAGGTTCGTCAGCCGCTGGAAAGTCTAAGGGTAAAAGGAAAAAGGTTAAAGGTTTGGATGGTTGATATCTTAAAGGAGGAATTAAATGTAAAAAAAGTTGAAAACGCAAGAAGCTTGAGGAAAACAAAGGGCTGGAGTGTACAAGAAAGCAAGGGGTTAAAGGTTGCTCTTGACACCACTATTACGGATGAGCTTCGACAAGAAGGACTGGTTAGGGAGCTTGTAAGAGCGATTCAAGACACACGAAAGAAATCGGGCTTTAAGCAAGAGGACAGAGTAGAGGTCTCTATTTCAACAGATAGTGAAGAAATACGAGAAGTCATCAAGAAATGGAATAAAGACATTCTCCAACAGACAAATAGCTTAAAAGTTGCTTTAGGACAAGGTCAAAAAGAGGCAAAAGTAAATGACCACAAGGTAAGTATAAGCATAAATAAGTAAGGTATAATATACAGTGAATTAAATCAAATTATTTCTGAAGCTCTGGATTATGACTCAAAAGGTACTAACTACTCTTAAGTGGCTCCGCATCTACAA
Source organism: Candidatus Dojkabacteria bacterium (assembly GCA_016932045.1). Taxonomy (GTDB): domain Bacteria; phylum Patescibacteriota; class Dojkabacteria; order JAHIVN01; family JAHIVN01; genus JAFGDO01. The sequence goes on from JAFGDO010000032.1 coordinate 36,956, forward strand.
CGTTTGTCTGGCATCTTTATAAACTGTTTTGTTACTGCTTTATTGCGGATGGTCAATATTTGTAATTACGCAGTCTGCTTTGGGAGGAGAAGATAAACCACCGATTATTTATACAATATGCGTGACTGTAATGCTTCTTCCCATGATAGCTGTGGCTATCACTTACATCATAGGAGCATTGAAGGTTTACACACAAAAGAAATCCGTATGGGTACTTCAGATCGTACTTGTTGCAATCGGCACGAGTTCTTTACTTACCTTAGTTCCTTGTATATTTTTGCTCATGAGTCTTTTGTCAGATGAGGTACAGGATTACTATAAAAAGTAACTGAATCTTTTGCTATAGTAAAACCATAGCAGTTTCCTTTTTATAAATCTATAAAGTCTTTTCAGCATTTCTAGAGAGCTCAGAATTAAATTCCTATAAATTTAACGCTACACTCTAAATAAGGTAACAGAAATTGCTTTTTCTCCCTTTTTTGTGGTAAAAACGGATATAATTAAATATTTATTCTGAGGAATAGTAGGTTTTTTCAGGTCTTAAGCAAACCTTGCAGCTGAAAGAAGGCAGATGTGCAAAAAACCAAACGCGCTTCAGTGAAACACTACAGAGAACTCCCTTCGGGACAGTACTTGTAGGGACACAATTTATTGTGTCCACAAGGAATAATTAGTAATAATTATTCACAAATGAGTGGTACCACGAGGGTAAACCAGATCAAAGATCGGTCCACCCTAAAAAGCTCTCGTCTCATAACAATCCAGCCAAAGGCTGACAAACAATTGTTAAGAGACGAGAGTTTTTTGTTTTGGAAGGAATACTGTAAAATAGTTAATATTATAAAACTAAAAAAAATGAAATTTAAAGTTTCACCGGAAATATTTGAAAAGTACCCGAATCTCATAGAGGCTATCGTCATTCTTAAAAACATTGATAATACTGTGGACGGCAAAGAGATAATTGAAATATTAAGGAACGAAGAAGAAAAAAAGAAGAATACATTATCAACAATTCAGCTGTCTAGCCATCCGGCTATCCAACCATGGCGAGACGCATTCAAATCTTTCGGCTCTAAACCGAACAAATTCTCCTCATCAGTTGAAGCATTGTTAAAGAGGGTAGTTAAGGGGAACGAATTGCCAGATATAAACCCCCTTGTAAATCTCTACAACTACTGCTCTGTTAAGCACATCCTACCTTTCGGAGGCGAGGATTTCTCAGGAGTTTATGGAAATATGGAGCTCAAACATTGCGCTGGTGACGAGGAGTTTATTCCTATCATGTCAAAAGAGAACGAACCTCCAGATAAAGGTGAGGTCTCCTGGCTGGATGATCAAGGGGTAACTTGTAGAAAGTGGAACTGGAGACAGTGTGATAGAACAAAAGTTACAGAAAAAACAAAAGAAGGGTACTTCATTATTGATGGAATTCCCCCCGCCAAGAAAGAAGATATCAATGAAGCAGCTGAAGATTTCATCAAGCTGGCTAAGAAATATTTAAATGCTCGTGGAGAAATATACTGGCTGGATAGGAAAAATCCGGAGGTTGAAGTTAACATAAAAACCAAAGTAGCTGAAAGCTCTCAGCTGCCAGCTACCAACCTAAGAAAAGAAATGATAAAAACTCAAAAGATAAATAAGTCAACAAAAGATTTCTACAAAAAGAATCCGCTTGAAGATATGGTTGATGAAAGTCTAGTAAAGTACAAAGTAAGAGACCTTGTCTGGGAAGCAATAAAAAAAGCTAAGTATGGCAAGTACTTAAAGAAAGAAGATATAAAAGTCGAACATCCGCAGAATGAAGAATTCGGTGATTTTTCAACAAACGTGGCAATGGTTCTAGCGGGTAAATTAAAGAAAAAGCCAAACTTCGTTGCCGACGTGATTCAAGAACACATACCATCAAGAAACGTTATTCAGCATGTCTCGCTCAAAGAAGCTTTTATAAACTTCCATCTAAATCCAAAGTGGCTTGCAAATGAGATAAACAAAATACTTAAAGAAAAAGACACATACGGGGACTCATTGAAATCAAGAGAATTTAAGCTAATTGTTGAATTTGGACAGCCAAACACTCATAAGATGCCTCATATAGGTCACTTATTTTCATATATGTATGGAGAAAGTATAGCGAGATTAACAAAAGCAATGGGCCTTGAGATTTTTAGAGCTAACTATCAAGGAGATGTAGGTCCTCATGTTGCAAAATGTATCTGGGCTTTTATGAAGAACAAACCAGGTATTCCAAAAACTCTAAGAGAAAAAGCAGGGCTATTACAAAAGATGTATCAGGAAGGTGCCACCGCTTATAAAGAAGATGAAAAAGCTAAAGAGGACATAGATAGAATTAATAAAATGATTTATCTAAAGGACAAAAAGATCGATGCTATATACAAAGAGACAAGACAGTGGAGCGTAGACTTTTATGAAGAATTCGAAAAAAGCATCGGTGTACACTACGATAGATACTATTTTGAATCGGAAGTCGCAGAACTTGGGGAAAAAATCGTTAAGGACAATATCGGCAAAGTTTTCAAAGAGAGCAAAGGAGCGGTTATATTTGAAGGAAGCAAATTTGGTCTTCATGATAGGGTATTTATCACCAAAAGAGGTACGCCAACATACGAAGCAAAGGACATGGGGCTTCAAACTATAAAGTATAAGGAGTGGCCTTTTGATTATATGATGATATTTACAGCCCATGAACAAAGTGAATATTTTAAAGTGGTTATCAAAGCTCTTGAAGAGCTTAACCCAGTATTTCAAGATAGAATAAGACACTACGGTTTTGGAATGGTAAATCTAAAAAGTGGAAAAATGTCTTCAAGAACTGGCAATATTATTACAGGAATAGGTCTTGTTGAACAAGCGATAGAAGCTGTAAAAAAATTAATCAAAGATAAAAACGATTTATCAGAAAAGGAGAAAGAAAAAATAGCTGAAAAAGTTGCTATAGCAGCAATAAAATACTCTTTCTTAAAAAATAATCCTTTTCAAGACTCAGTTTTTGATTTTGAAGAGAGCATAAACTTTGAAGGGAACTCTGGCCCATACCTTCAATATACTTATGCCAGGGCAAAATCAATTCTCAAGGAAATCGAACAATCTACAATCTACAATCTACCTTCCTCGCCGGCAGGCGGGCAATCTTCGAAAGATTTTAACACTGAAGAACTTCTAATTCTAAGAACATTATACAAGTTCCCTGAAGTCGTCTTCGAATCGGGCATGAATCTTGCCCCTAACCTACTCTGCTCCTATCTATTCGACCTAGCTCAGAAGTTCAATCTGTTTTACAAGAAACACAAAGTATTAAAAGCTAAAAACGAAGAGCGAAAAGCAAGACTCGCAATTACTGCAGCTACAGCACAGGTGATAAAGAATGGCCTTGGTTTGCTCGGGATAGAAGCACTTGAGAAAATGTAGACTATTACAGTTGTAAATCCCCAGATAATTACCCACCACTTATGTGATATTTAGTCTTGAAAAAATGAGACATACATGTCACAATAGCATTAGTTACTATCTCTTTGAAGAAAAAGTTTACATTGATAACAAAGCCGAAAGAGAGCTTAGAAGGTTCAATACAGAATTAAGAGCTGAATTTAAAGCTCTCATCGATAAATTAGCAAAGGAAGGACATCTGAAAATACCTTTTGCCAAGAAAATTGATAAAGAGCTATTTGAAATGAGAGTAAGAATCGAGGGAGCTTGGAGAGGATTTTACTCTTATATTCAAAAAGATACAGTAATAATTTTACATTTCTTTCGTAAGAAGTCGCAAAAAACACCTAGAAAGAAAATAAATACAGCAAGAAAAAGGTTAAGATATTACAAGTAAAAGAATGAACTCTAAACTTAAAACAAAACTAAGAAAATACGCAATACCCTACGAGAAAGCTTTTGTCCAGGACATGAAGAAGGCGCAGTTCAGAAGACTTGTAAGAGCAAAGAAGAGGTACTTTGAAACATTATCTTCTATTAAGAAATTGCGTAAGCAAAAGGGCTTTTCACAGGAAAAGCTTGCTAAACTTGCGGGTCTTCCACGACGTACCATAGTTCGTATAGAATCGGGTCAAAAGAATACAACTATCGATACCCTCATCAGCATCGCCTCGGCTATGGAGGAGGAGTTGGTAATTAGGTTGAAATGAAGAATCCTTTTATCTATTCTCAATTAAATGAATATACTCATCTTTTGTATCCAGTATTCTAACTAATGTCGTAATATCTAGCGGTGAATCCCAAAATAATTCTCTTCCTTTGCCAACCAACTAAATTACTCTTATAATACTTCTGTCTCTGGTTTCTGATTTTGAATTTAAGATTTGTTTGGAAATTAGGATTTAGAAATTAGGATTTTAATAGATTTACTATAGTTCAACGCTCACTTTGACAAGCTCAGTGCAAGGGGCATTGAACCAACTTTATTGCAATGAAAGCTATCATCTGGGACTTCTCCGGAACCCTTTACAACAAAAAAGAAGATAAACTATTTGAAGGAGCAAAAGAGATTCTTGTAAAATGCTCAAAGAAATATAAACAGGCAATTGTGACTACTAAGTTGTCGGACCCTGAGGGCCGTATACAACTTATGAAAAACTTGGGTATTTGGAAATACTTTAATATCGTCGAAATAAGCCTAAAGACCGAGGGGCTCTTCTTGGACATTTGTAAACGTTTTAATTGCAAACCCGAGAAAGTTTATGTAATTGGTGATGGTTATAAGTTTGGACCCGCATGGAGCCCATATCCTCGGGAAATATTCACAGGCGAAAAACTTGGAATGAAAACAATTTGGTGTGACTTTCATAAAACTCCAAAACTAAAACAGCTGATACTCGGGATTAAGTACTGGAAGAAGATCTCGAGTTTGAAAGATCTAGAAAATGTCATAGACCTATAAAGCTATGGCCCCAATTTCCATCTAATAAAAATAAATGCTAAAATTAACCACTAGCCCAAATTAACATCAAGCGACCAGCCTATGCTACACCTTGCCATCTTTACTCCTGGCTTTATAGACAAGATTTTCACTGGACAAAAGACTATCGACGGCCGTTTCTCTAAAATTAAATGTATGCCGTTCGGTTCTATCGAAACAGGAGACCTGGTACTTATGAAAAAATCCGGAGGGAAAATAGTAGGCTATTTTGTTGCTGGTAAAGTAGAATTCTTTCACGATCTTACCCCCGAAAAGCTAAGAAAAATTGTAAAAAGGTATTGGGATGAACTTTCTTTATCTAACTCTTTCTGGATTACTAAAAGACATTCTAAATATCTGACTTTGATTGAAATTAAACGTCCCACTAAATTTAGAATTCCAATAACTGTAAGGAAGAAGGATCTGTCAGGCTGGGTAAGTCTTGGGGGAGAAAGTCAGAGGCAGATACAGCTATTTTAAGAGTTCTAATTGCAAACAGCTGAATAGCAAATAGTTAAATAATTGCATAGTTATCTAGCTAGATAGTTTAGCCGCTTAACATATATATCATTGGACCAATTAAATCGTTTTATCGATTAGATCGTTTAGATCCCTTAGTAATACGGATTATCTGGAACATCATGACTTGCCGGTTTTGCGTGTACAAAATTCTTTGAGAAAAGCTTTTTCACAAACTTTACGAGTGACGTGAAAATTGAGAAAAGAATAAGAAGTACAAGTAATGTGGGTACACCCAAGAATAAAATCTTTCCATAGATGTTTAACTGGTCTACTTTCTCAGTAAGGCTATCTCTTGGAGTATAATTGTATTGGGCTAATAATTCTTTTAAAGGAGTTAAATTTTCTAGATTCACTTCTTCAACAGCTTCGATCTCAAATTTCGGGGGTTCTAAATCTTCCTCGTCAAGAATTGAGTACTTAGTAACCGAACTTGGAGTGTCAACGTTGAGACTTGCAACACGCCAGAGCACATGGTCAATATCTCCGCCAATATAATTTTTGCGTCCAGTATCGCCCCAAGTTGGATCAATCGGCACCCAACCAACATTTGGTACATATGCTTCAACCCATTGATGCCCTTCCTGATTTTGACCTTCTGACTTAGGATCAAAACCATAGCCAAATGCTGCACGTGCAGGAATTCCTTGGGCACGCAAAAGGGTAATCAGTAAGTCAGAATACTCCATACACACGCTACTTCCTCCTTCAAGAGTTTTTAAAGCACCCTGACGTTCATTAAAAACATCTGTCTTCAGATTGTCGTAATCAACACTTTCTATGACAAAATTATAATCAGATAAAATAATTTCGTATACATTCTCTTCCTTCCCTTTTAGTTCACTTGCTTTTTTGCTTATATTCACATCATTCACCTCCCAGTACTCAGCCTGACTTAAAAGATCCTTGAATAGAACCTTCATGTTTTCTATCTCACCATAATCCTTTTCAAGGTCGATATCTTCAATATTACCGACTTCACTGCTGTTTATCTTGTTTGGAACATTTGTCACAATGTAACCCTTCACCGCTATTTCAGTACCCTCATCTTTCGGAAAAGAAAAACGAGCAATGACATTACCCTCACTATCTTCACGTACATAGTCCGGTTCTGGAGTTATAGATTCAAAGTAAACATTTTGACTCTCAAGATCGTTCTCTCGCGGTAATGCGAGATCATAGAAAATATTAAACATCTTTGAGCTTAATCCTTCTGATTGTTGAACTTTCTGAGTAATTTGAAAGGAATAATACTGCCTGTCACCAATCTGTATCCATGCCGATTGTTCCACAAGTGAGGATGAGTCAAAGGTATAAACAAGATTTCCGTTCTGTCTTACAAATGATGAAGGTTCCGGTAAAACAAAATTGGCTTCGCCCAGCTTATCTTCAATTTCAAGCACGACACTATAGCTTGTTTTCGTCTGTGCACCTGACTCAGAAGTAATAATCTGATCAAAATTCTCTGGCATACCGGGTATGTATATGTTCCAAATATTGCCGACTTTTTCAGCAAGTTCAAAATTATCATATTCCAAAACAAAGGTCTTCTCCATCCCTCTAGTGATATCCTCTCTGTATGGAACTTTCAACTCAATTCTTTCATCGTTAATTTGCATTTCAGGTTCGAGACTGTTTCCTTGTCCATCAGTCAACACTATAGTTTCTGCCACTTTTTCGAGATCCTCTTTCTTTGTCTCTGACCTCACCTTAAAACTTGAAATGATAAAAGTCTCCTCAGATGATGCTGGAATATAGTATCTAAATGCATTATTCCGGATCTTTCTGACTTCTTTTATATGCATCAAACCACTTTGATCTACCGAATATGTAAAACTGATTGAGGTCTCAAAGTGCGCAGCACTTACTGGAGAGACGTAAACATAGGGGAATACTGAAATTCCTAGAAGCAACCCTACAATTATCTTTTTAAGTAACTTTTTCATATAGCAAGTGACAAACTTTTTAGCAATTTGTTATATTTAAGATACCAAAGTTTAGCCAAAGTGTTAAGTTTTAAATAGAAAGAAAAAGTGCTAGATCGTCAGCAAAGAATTGCAGTGGAAACAATTCATGGGCCAGTTCTTGTTTGTGCAGGCCCTGGAAGCGGTAAAACTCGAACGTTGGTTGAGCGTGTCCTACACCTTCTAAGAAAAGGCGTAAAGCCCTCAAATATACTTATACTTGCATTTACAAACAAAGCGGCAAAGGAAATAAAAGACAGACTAGAGCAAAAAGTACAATCGGAACTCTCTCTTACAATTCAGGTTACTCCTTACACCATTCATTCTCTTTGTTTGAAAATTCTGAAAAAAGAAGTAGATAAACCATTTCTAATTCTTGATGAACATGATCAACTAAATGTCATTCAATTCTTAAAGAAAAAGTTGAAAGCAAAAGGCTTCAAGCAGAAAATCCTAAGCTTAATTAGTAATTACAAGAATCAAAGTTTCACCCAACTTCCTCAAGAATCTAAAACACTCTATAAAGAGTATCAAAAGTATTTGAATAAAAATAACCTATACGACTATGATGACATATTGATCAAAACACTAGAGTTACTTGAGAACAAAGAATTGATAAGAAAAAAATACCAGGAAATGTACAAGTATATTCTCGTCGATGAGTATCAGGATATAAATGAGGTCCAAAATAAATTAATCAAGCTTCTTGCTTTGCCACAAAATAATACCTTTGTAATAGGTGATGCTGATCAGTCAATCTATAGTTTCCGAGGCGCTAACTTCAAGCTATTTTTAGAATTTAATCAAGAATTTAAAGATGCCAAAACTATAAAATTAAGAACAAACTACAGATCCACCCCATCTATTGCTAATGCATCTTTAAGTTTAATTCTTCACAATAAAGATAGGCTAAGCAATAACTATAGGTGTTTCACCGAAATAGATTTTCCTGTCTTCGTATGCAAATGCGGAAATGAAAAAGACGAAGCAAAATTAGTTTCTGATGAAATTGAAAAAATAATTGGAGGGACTACCCTACTCCACATGGATAGTGACGTTGCAGAACAAAACGAAAACAACGAATACCAGTTCAACGACTTTGCAGTTCTTTATAGGAAGAATTCATTTGCAAAATATTTGGAGCAGGAATTTCTCCATAAAGGAATTCCTTACCAGATCATTGGAATAAACAGCTTTTGGAATCTTCCTGAAATTCGCGATGTTATTTCAGTTATTAAGTATCTCGTTCACAAAAATAACTTTGTTTCAAAATTTCTAAATCCTCCAAATATTGATTTAGACCAAATAAAAAACATAACTGATGGTGGTCAGATTGATGTAGAAGAATTTGTCGAGGCAAGCGGGTTAAAGACACATTATCGGGATGACAAAGAAGCACTAGAAAACTTAAGTACACTTATAGATCTTTTAGAAGAATACAAATGCAAGAATCTCGAGGAATTGTCCTCTAGAATTGCATTGCAATCACGGGAAACTTATATAGATGAACGTGCAAATTGTGTAAAGCTTTTGACATTTCACCAGGCAAAAGGACTAGAATTTGCAAATGTTTTTATAGCTGGTTGCGAAGAAGGTAATACACCGCTTCTTAAACATGACGCAAATATAGAAGAAGAGAGACGCTTGTTTTATGTCGGCATGACAAGAGCAAAGAGCCGTCTATACTTATCATACACACAAAACCGTTTAATTTGGGGTAAAAGACAGAAACAGAAACCCTCAAGATTTTTGAAAGAGATTAACCAAGAATATGTGCATAAGAAAGAATTTATAAAAAGGAGAAAGAAGAAGGAACAAACTACTCTCTTTTAATTAATATTTCTTTAACTATGTAACTACAAACCTCAATAGATACTTTGAATACTCTTTTATACCTTAATCCCCAGCTCACTGAACTTTTGTACTAGATCCGAGTAGTCCTTATACAATACGGCAATAAGACCAAAGGACCTTGCATGGGCTACATTCTCAATTCCATTATCAAAAAGGAGAATCTCCTCTGCCTTCAAACTTGATCTTTTTAGCACTTCTTGGAACATATCAAAACCTTCAAGCTTCAACCTACCCACCTCATAGGAGAAAATTTTAACACTAAAGTCTTGCAGAAAATTATATTTCTTATCAAGACCATTAACTCTTGCATGAAAATTATTGGAACAAAGAGCTGTAACAAGCCCTCTATCAAAAAAGCCTCGCATAAGATTTACTATATTCTCATCTTGAGAATAGCCGTTCAAGAGAACTTGAATTAGCTCATCTATTGATGCCTCAATACTCAATCTCTTTCTAAATTCATTCCAATAGTCGCGATCACTTATCTTTCCTCTTTTATAATCCATCATTGCATCTGACGAAAAGAATACAGTTCGAAGATCTCTTTCCGGGACATCATATCTTGCGACGATATTCTTTATAAAGTTCTCCTTACCATTTATAAAATAAGCCCCATCAAGATCACAAATTATACCTTTGACCATATTTCAGAAGTGACAATTAATGTTGAGACAATATTACATGAATAGGAGCATAAAGTGAACTATACCATAATATAGCAATCTACAATCCTCAATTTTCAATCTACACTCTTCAACCTGCTTGCTATCCTCTACTTGTCCTGAACATAGTCGAAGGATCTGGCTATCGGTCTGTCTAGCCACTTATCAATCGTCAATTAAAAACAAGATTATCCGACTATGCCCCACCATAAGCGAATTCGCTCTACTCTATATTTTGTGGTAAAATCTTAAATCGGAATTACAACCATGCCAAGAAAAACAAAAAAACAGCCAAAAGCTGTAAAAACCAAAAGTGAATATGAGATTGCAAGACCGCCGGTAGTCACTATGCTTGGACACGTTGATCACGGTAAGACTTCCATACTCGACGCTATAAGAGGGACAAAGGTTCAAGCCTGTGAAGCTGGAGGTATAACTCAAAGCGTACGGGCTCATAAGATAAAGTATAAAACCGAAAAAGGAAATGAATATCAGATGACATTTATCGATACACCTGGACATAAAGCCTTTACTGAAATGCGGTCCCGAGGTGCACATGTTACAGATATAGCAGTCCTTGTCGTAGCCGTTGATGATGGAGTTAAGCCTCAAACAAAGGAAGCCGTTAAATTTGCAAAAGAAGCCAACGTTCCGTTTGTTGTCGCTCTCAATAAGGTAGATATTAAGGGAACAGATAAGAATAAAATTAAAAGGGATCTTGCAAATTTGGGCGTTCAGGCAGAAGAACTTGGCGGGGATGTAATGTTTATTGAGACATCAGCTAAAAAGCGAACAGGTCTTGAAAACCTACTTGAGGCAGTCCTGCTTACTGCAGAATTGGCAAATCTAAAGACGATAAAGCCAAAACAGGGTAAGGCTGAGGTAGTCGTACTTGAGTCAACAACCGATAAATCACTAGGAACTATTTCTTTTTGTCTTGTTAAAGCAGGTGAGATAAAAGTTGGCGATTTTGTTGCGTCAGGTGACGAGTGCTCAAAGATCCGCTCTATACTAGATGAAAATCTCTGCAACCAAACCGGAGCCAAAACTTCAGATCCTGTCTGGTTAACTGGAATAGACAAAGAGATACCTATAGGACAAACTCTTTATCTTTATCCAAGTATTTCTGATATCAAGGTAGAAACCAAAAAAATCAAAAAAAAGGAAGCAGAGAAAGAAGAAGATGAAGAATTGGATGAGGAAATCCTCGCAAATTTACTTACAGCAAGGGAGGAAGAAGGCAAAGCTGAACTGAATATAATCCTAAAATCCGAAAGTTGTGGAACTTTAGAAGTAGCTTCAAAAGAATTAGAGAAGCTTTCTACAGATGAAACAAGAATAAACATCATTGACCAAGGAACCGGAGATATAAATGAAGATGACATTATAAAAGCTAAAACATCAAAGGGGATAGTTATTGGCTTTAGATCAAAACTATCAAAGAAAGACGAGAGGATAGCAAGAATTGAAAAAGTACTTGTAAGGAACTATGAAATCATCTATGAACTTTTGGATGAAGTAGCTGAGGTTATTGAAAGTATGCGCGAGCCGGTGGAAAAAGAAGTGGAAGTCGCAAGAGCGCAAGTAAAAAAAGTCTTTAAATTATCAAACGGTGAGATAGTTGCAGGTTGTAAAGTAACAAAAGGAATAGTACTTAAGGGTTATCAGTGTTATGTGGAACGACCGTCTCTCAAAAAGGACAAAAGAATTGGTGAGGGTAAAATTACTTCACTAAAGTATCAAAAGGAAGAAATCCGAGAGGCCGGGAAAGGAACCGAGTGCGGAATTCTTCTCTCACCCCAGGTAGATATACAAAAGGACGATGAGGTTATCTGCTTTAAGATTGAAAGGGAATAATACCTCTGACACACATAATATCTTCTGAAACTAGGTGTGAATTGTATCCTCTCTTGACTTACCCCTTACCCCATGCCATAATACCCACAAGAAATCTAAATTCTCTGCCCCGGAACCTTTTTCAACAGTGAAAGATCTAATAAAATCATCAAAACATATCCTCATATTGTTGCCTGAAAAAGTTTGCCTAGATACAGCAGCAGCAGCACTAAGTCTTGCACATATTGTCTCCAGCGAAGGCAAAGAATTAAAAATCGGCTCAACTTTTCCTATTCCGCAGGAATTTGAAAAAATTCTGGATTTTACCCCTTATGAGAGTATAAATAGTTTACAGAAACGAGAAGTTGTTCTGAGTATAAATAAAAAGAAGGGTGAAGTAAAAGCCGTAAGATGGAGAGAAATCGATGATCAGATCCAATTCATCATTACGCCTGAAATGGGAGAATTTGAGTTCAATGATGTTGACCTTGAAAGTGTCGGAGGAGCTTTTGATCTCATCATTACTATCGGATGTGAAAAACTAAGCACTGCCGGAAGCATTTACTCTTCAAATCCTTCTCCTTTTTTTGATACAAAAATTCTAAACATCGACATAAACCCAGCTAATGCAAACTTCGGCAGTACAAATAAGGTTGGTTCAGAGTCATCTTTGTCAGCATGGGTTTTGAAACTTGCAGGTGAAGAAGATTTGACAGTTGACCAAAGAACTATAGAAACTCTGTTTAAAGGTATATTCTGGTCAAATGAAGGGTTTAGAAAAGATTCCTCACTTGAAAAAGCTGTTGAAAAATTGGCAGCTTCAGAAGGAAGTCTAACCTCAATAGTTACCCAGATGTCTGACACTCTGACTGTTGCGGAGCTTCGCTATATAGCAAAAATGATCTCTAATATGGAAGTAGAAACAGAAGGCATCATACATACAAAGATCCAAAACTCAGATCTTCAAGGTGTCAGTCTAGATAGAATTATTTATCCCGAAGTCAATATATTATCAAGACTCAGTGACTACACTGTGGTTTTTGTACTTACAGAATACGAACGAAATAAGGTACTTGTACGTGTTTATGCAAGGGATGAACAAAAGGATGTCTTTAAATTATTCTCGGACTATACTCCGTTCGGGAATTCTAGAAATATTACTTTTACTGTAAAGGGAGAATTAGACTCTATTGAAGAAAAGTTGCTCGAAAGATTAAGAGGTGCAAGCACAGGTGAAGACGATGATAGTAGGCAAGTTTCACAAGGACCAAACGATAAGGAAGTCAAAAAGGAAAATAACACAAGAAAAGAAATTAATAAGATAGAAAAAGATAAAGAAAAAACTGAAACTTATAAAGACCCACTTCCTGAGGCAATAGAGTTTCCGGAACCAGTTGAGGCTCCACCCGTTGAGTTTACGCCACAAATCAGCCCTATGTCCCAGCCCTCACCTCTTCCACAACCTCCTATAAGTCCAATTTATCCAACGCAACCTTTGCCACCGGTTCAGATGATGTGAAACGGTGTACTCTGGTTCCAGGCTCTGTATGGAACTAAATTGACATAGTGCAAGCTATATAGCTATCTAAATCTATTGAAGCACCCAGTCCATTTGACAAACAAAGCCCCTAGTCTGATATAATCAGCAGAGTTAATTTAAGCTAGAAAATATTAGATGGCAGAACAAGAAGCCGAAATAGATGGACATTATGCTCAAGTTACATCTGGATTACATGCATTAGCTCAAGAGCTTGGTGTTGAATTTACTGACTTGCAAACTCTCTACCTTTATAGTGGCGCACAAGGCTACGGTCCAACAATTCAAGAAGCAGAAGAACGGATCGCAGCAGTAGTCGGAGGTATAGATGAGGTCGCAAACGTTCATGCAAGGATCGAACAAATCATTGACAAAGTCAGTGAAACACTAGACGAATAGACACCCAACCTAAAAAGCTACAGGCCATAAGTTACTAGATATGACCTATATACTTATTCCTCCTCCTTCTTTGATCTAGCCAGAAATTCTTCAGGATCACCAACTAGAACTTTGCGAGGTTTGCTTCCTTCCTGCTCCCCTACCACACCGTGCTTTTGAAGCTCATCAAGAAGCCTCGCTGCTCTATTGTAGCCGATACTTAATTTCCTTTGCAGAAGTGATGCTGAACCTTTTTTAGCATTACAAACAATCCTTACTGCATCTGCAAAATGCTCATCATCTGAAAACGCAACCGATTCAAAAGCCGAAGGAGAAGCATTCGGATCAGCTTGTCTTTGAGTTACTTCGGATGCATAATGAACTTCTTTTGCCTGGGATCGCGCAAATTTCACAACTCTTCTCACCTCATCCTGTGATACCCATACACCCTGAACCCTATATGGTTTCGCCTTATCCGGTTCCTTAAATAACATGTCTCCCCGTCCAAGAAGAGTCTCAGCTCCAACCTGATCAAGAATCACTCTTGAGTCAATCTGGGTAGCAACACTCATCCCGACTCTTCCAGGAATATTTGCTTTTATGAGTCCCGTGATGACATCTACGGATGGCCTCTGTGTTGCAAGAACAAGATGAATACCAGTTGCTCGAGCCTTCTGGGCAAGCTTTACAACAGCAGTCTCAGTCTCGGCACCCGAGGAAAGCATAAGGTCTGCCATCTCATCAATAACAATCATGATATACGGCATAGCTGCAAATCCCATCTTGTCATTGTAGTCGCTTATATTTCTTACATGCGAATATCTAAATATCGTATACCTTTTTTCCATTTCTACTATGGCCCATTTAAGAGAATTTAAAACTTTCTGCATATCGGTTATTACCGGAGTCAGAAGATGCGGTATCCCATCATAATCAGAAAGCTCCACTTGTTTTGGATCAACCATAATCATGCGCACTTCATCCGGAGATCTCTGCATAAGAAGACTGATGATAAAACTGTTTGTAAGCACTGATTTACCCGAACCGGTTGCCCCAGCAACGAGAAGATGCGGCATTTTCTGTAAATCCGTAATGACAACTCTGCCGTCTATTCTTTTTCCTACTGAAACCGGGAGTTTCATATTGTTTGATTTCATCTCCGAGGATTCTACAAGTTCCCGGATGTAAACCGTTTCTTTTTCGACATTCGGGATTTCAATACCTACATAACTTGTTCCGGGAATTGGAGCTTCAATTCTCACCGCTCCTGTAGGAGCTGCAAGAGCCAGTGCAAGGTCGGTTTTAAGATTTGAAATTCTTGCTACTTTTGTACCTAGTGCAATGTTTAATGCATACTGTGTTACCGTGGGACCGACCATTACATCTACAACCTTTGCCTTTACACCAAAGCTTTGCAACGTCTGTTCAATAATATCCGCGTTCTTTTTAACATCCTCAGTATCCTTTTTGGTTTTAACTGGTGGCGAAAGCAGACTTACAGGCGGCAGTTTCCAGTTCGGATAGTTCAAGGATTTATTTACAAGAGCCCCCTCTATTATTTCTTCCTTCACCTCAGTTTTTGTTTTGATATCTTCACCTTCATCGTCTTCCCCCATTGTTTCTTCTTCCGGGATACCCTTCCCTGTGTCTTCCTCTTTTACTTCCTTTTCCTGTTCTTGTCGCAAGTCACCAATCATCCTATCTTCACTATCCGTCCTCTTCTCTTCAAGTTCCAACTGCTCCTTTTGTTTATCTTTAATCTTTTGATCCATGTTTTGAAAGGCCTCCCTAATCTTTGAGACACCTTTACCGATAAATGTAACCATCTGACCGATTGATATACCAAGAGTAAGGGAAACAGATATAACTGATAAAAGGATAAGGATTAGAAATCCTCCTTCCCTGGCAAATATATCTATTAAATAGACATGGGTAATATAATACCCGAGTATCCCTCCGCCACTACCCACTTGAGCTTCAGCTATAGCAACATCACTATCAATAAAAAAGTGGAAAAAACCAGCAGCAGTCAAAAAAAGAAGTAGTTGTCCAACGAGCGAACTTGTTTTGGTTAATTGATATTCAACCCTAAACATTTTTAATGCAAGATTCCCAAAGAATACGAATGCAACAAGTGTGGCCTGACCCAAATACCTGCGAATCAGATCAAGTCCTGGAGAATCAATGAAGTAGCTGAGCGCCAGAAGCGCAGCTGCAATAAGACTTAGGATGCCTATCACATTCTTTGTTTCATCACTTTGAATTGTTATCTCGCGTTTTCTTGGTCTTCCCCGTCGTGCCACTCAGAACTAATTAAAAATTAAGAATTATAAATGAACAGCATAACAATACTACAATGGAACAATGAAATAATACTACAATCTAGCTATCCAACAAATTACCTGCCTAACTATTTATCCACTATCTGTTCGCTGTTTACCTTCATTATAACAGTCAGGGCAAACTAATCACAAGAACTACTGCTGGCATTTGAATCATAGGCCAAGTGATAATTTTTGTCTAGTCGAGAAAGGATAAACAAATGAGTCTATTTGTAAAAAAAAGATGAATTGATTATTATAGTCGCATAAAGTAAGTTAGTTGCGTAAATATCATTACATAATTTCTTCTTTATGAATCCTAAACTTATGAAAAAAAGAACTGTCTTCCCACTTCTTCTAATAGTAATTGGAGTATTAGGACTTGGGACAGCTATCTATATAGTACTAAGTCCTGAAAGTTTAGATATCAGAGAAGAGGCTGCTGGGGGAAGAATTATCAGAGTATGCTCAACAGGCTGTGATTTTGGTGATATAAACCAAGCCTTTGCAGCTGCACAAGATAATGACACCATATTTCTAGATACAAACACATACGATGGCATGGGAGTACTCTCAAGTAGTGCCTCACTTAAGCTTCCCGATTCAGTAACGAATTTAACCATCAAGGGGAAAGGCAGAGATTCAACTACATGGAAACTATCCTTTGATGCAGGAGGCAATGGTCATCTTTTACACATCGAAAAGTTAAACGGAGTAACGGTAAATATTCAGGACATTACGTTTAAAGAGAACAAACATTCAAACTCAAGTGTTCATATCTATGGGGACAATGCTAACTGTACTTTTAACTTCTCCAGTGTTGCAGTTACAGGAAGTAAAGCTGCAGGCATCTACTACGATGGAAAAAATACTGGAACAGTCTCGAGTTCTTACTTTGCTTCAAATGAATGGCCTGGTGTTTCTATTCATGGACAAGCCAGGGTGACTATTACCGATAGTACGTTTGAGAAACACGAGCACCAGGGTGTTGATGTGAAGGATAGTGCCAATGCTGACATTTCAAACTGTGAGTTCACTGGAAACAATAAAAAGTATGATGAAAAAGACGCAGATAATAACACTTTTACATCTGGAGCAATTCAATTCTATGAGAACTCAAAAGGATCAATCAAAAACAATAATTTAAATAATAATCTTGGCTATAATATAAAGATTGGCAGGGGTTCATACGGCAGCATTACTGATAGTTGTGTTGTAGAAATAATGGGAAATCGTATTTCAAATGCCAAAAATAAAAGCGGAATTACAATAAATGGCCGTTCTCAAGTTGAGGTAAAGCACAACCTAATTCTAAATAATAACGATTCCGGTGTTAATATAAGTAACGAATCAAACGTAAAGATTATTAACAATACAATCTATGCTAATGGCGATTCAGGTATATTAGTCTGGGACAACTCTGTAACTCAGGTAAAAAATAATATCATTGTGAACGGTCAAGAATATGGAGGAATTTGTGGATGGGATTTTAGTGGTTCGATAGATATTTCCTATAACGACGTTTGGAATAACAAAGATGTGAACTATTGTACAGGGGGTAATTCCTCGACAACTGTTTCAGCTGGTACTGGAGATATATCAAAAGATCCCAAATTTGTTTCAGCTAGTGACTTTCACTTACAATCAGATTCCCCAGCTATTGACACTGGAGATCCTGACCCTCAGTACAATGATCCTGATGGAAGTAGGAATGATATGGGCGCATATGGGGGACAAGACGCTTGTAAACTCGATCCAAATCTTTCCGGCTGTAGCTGTACTCCAAGCTGCACGGGTAAACAATGCGGCCAGGATGATAGCTGTGGAGGTAAATGTACAGGCTGTCCTTCGGGTCAGACCTGCAATACTACTTCCTGGCAATGTGAAGCTGGAGCAAGTAACTGTCGTATGGCTGATGTATGGGGACCAGACAAAAAGCCCGATGGGAAGATTAATATCTATGACTTTTCTTACATACAGGGAAAATGGAAAACAGCTGACACAAAAGCAGATATCTGGGGACCCGAACAGAAAGCCGATGGAAAAGTTAATATCTATGATATTTCTAAAGTTTCTGGCTGCTGGAAGGCAAGTATATAACAACCTGATTTGAGATTAATTTACACTTTTTGATCTATACTTTATAATGAAATAATAATGAAAAAGATTCTGCTCACTACAACACCCTTTATCATTGTCTCTCTGTTCTTGCTCTCGCTTGCTACTGATGTCTGGGGGCAAAGTGCCTCACTTTACTTTTCACCCTCATCACAATCCGTTAGTTTAAACCAAGAATTTTCAGTGCAAGTTATGATAAATACTAGCGGAGTTAATGTTAATGGCGTTACAGCAGATTTTACCTTTCCAACTGATCGCCTGCAGGTTGTAAGTATTGATGATGCAGACAGTGAATTTACACAGGAACTCGAGTCAACTTTTAGTGGCGGAACAGTCTATATCTCTCGAGGTACTCCTGGAGGTGAAAGTTTTAATGGAACCGGAAATGTTGCAACTGTTAATTTCAGGGCAACTGGATCGGGAACAGCTACTTTAGAATTTACTTCTGATGCTACTGTAACTGATACTGGGGCAAATAATGTTCTGGGAAGCACTTCTTCTGCCACAATCGCCTCTGGATCTTTACCGGCAGCCGGAGTTTTTGATAGACCGGTAACAATTATTATTGGTGCCTTTGCTTTGATACTTATCTGTATCGGAGTCATAGCTATATTACAGTATAAAAAAGAAAAAAATCATCAACTTGAGCTGACATCAACCGGTTAGAGAAATATATTATTCATTAACAAATAAAAATGCTAAACAAAATTAGAGCAGTTATAGTCATACTCACCGCCATAGTATTTTTAGGCCTCATGCCGATAAATACTTTTGCTTCTGAAGCAAAGCTCGAGTTTAAACGAGTTGAAACAAATAACTCCACTTTAGCAGTCGATATCTATCTAGATACTGGCAGTATAAATATCAACGCAGTTACCGCCGATTTCACTTACCCTGCTGAAGTACTAAAAGTGAAAAATATCGATATTGAGAATTCTCTATTTTCTCAGTTTATAGAAAAAGATTATTCACAATCCGGAACTGTTTATATCTCATGTGTTTCCTTTAATGGCATATCAAGAACAGGCGTAGTAGCAAGGGTAACCTTTGAAATACTTGGGCCTGGCACAGCACAACTCGAGTTCACTCAGGATGTTGCTGTTTTAGACACGGATAGGTCTGTAAACGTTCTTGGAAGTGCTGAGCCGGTACTCTTCAACGTATCAGAGGACCTTGCTGTCCTTCCACAAACAGGCACAGAAGAACAGATTGCACTTGCAACAGGACTCATAGCCTTACTTACTTTAGTAATGATTGCTTTGTTTGCAATTTTCGGTTTTACGATATGGGGAGGCGTATATTTCTCGCTCGGGAAATGGCAAGTTAAAACTGAAGGGGGAATAGAGCTAGGCAAAAAAGACGGTAAGGGAAAAGGCGTCAGAAAGGCCACAGCAAAGTCACAGAAAAAGAAAAAAACAAAATAACAAAAGTAATAGGCAAAAGGTATAAGGTAAAAAGTAACCATCCAACCATTTAATTATTCACTACTTTACGACTTCACTATTCAATACTAGTCTGTTCCACTCTTTTTCTGCTTCCCTGAGTCTACCAAGGGGTTTGCTCTCTCCCATTTGCTATCATTCTCATTCTCATCTACAATTCCACTGATACTAATTACACAAAGTGAATGAACAAAATCCGCAGTATCCTACAAACATATATTATTGTCGCTTTAGGAATTTGCCACGTTCTACTTATTACGAGATTTGCAATCGACTTTTTAGGAACTGATTATAATCATCCCCTACTATTACCAATCTACAACGTCTCTAGCATATTGATAAAACCCTTTGAAGGATCTTTTACGGCAACTGAAGTCGATGGAAGTATCCTAAATTATGCTGCCGCTTTGTCTATAGTTGCCTTCATTTTCGTCACTGTTTTTTGTCTCTCTATTATCAGAATAATCTTCAATGAGGACCTCACCAAAAAAACTTCCAAGCTTGTGAATTTAATATTCATTTCTCTTGAAGTTCTATTGCTCCAGAGAACTGTACTAGAACTTCTAAATGCTCAAACAAGTTCTTATCTTAGTTTCCTCACAGCAATATCCACTATCTTTACAACACCCATCTCGTTATTAGCCTCAATAACAGGAGAACTTGTAATCGAACTGCAACTTGCGCTCTCCATGTTACTTTTGGGACTTGTGTGGTTCACAGTCTACAAGTTAGTTGAAGGCGCAGTTCAGGCAGCAGAACGGCTTAAAGAAGAGAAACCCCAGCAAAGGAAAGTTGTGTATAGAGGACGGGAGATAAGTACTCCAGCCATAGTTGAACCCGAAAAGCCCGCTCCAGAAAAATGGGAACCACAAAAAGAAATACAACCTACTCAAGTTCCAGAAGCTCCACAAGAGGTTGAGGAAGTACAGGAAATTGAAGATATAGAACCCGAGAAACCGCTTATTCTTGATCCGACACAAATCCCACAAGAACCTCAGATATCTTCTGAAGCACCCTTACAGGAGACAAAAGTAAAATTTGTCGAAGAACCTGAACCTAAAAAGAAAAAAGAAATACCTTTCCTTGAGAAACTTAAGGAAATAAAAAAATCGATCGATGAAAAGATCATATCTGATTCAGAGCCAGAAACGACTAGCCCATTCGAGAAAAAAGGAACCAGCAAAAAGGGAGACGACACTCAAAAAAGCCCCTTGGGATGAAGTAATTTTTACTCAATAACTGCGTTATAAATTTTATAAAGTTAAATATCCCAAACTCAGCATCCTTTAATTTAGTTAATAATTCTTTTATGACTGAAGGATATTATCCAAGGCGTCAACCCACGCGAGAAGAAGCAGCTGCCGCCAAACAAGCACAAATGGAGAAAGCTCGTGAACTCCTAATCGCACAGTTACAAGCTGAAAATCCAGGATGTGAAATAGTATTCAGTGGAGGAATGATTCAAATCATCCCTCCTGAACAAAACCCTCCACAGGAATAAACTCATCAGAAACTTCCTTCCTATAGTCCATATATTAATATTCTGATCTTTCCATGCTGTAATCTTTCGTGCTTAAGAGCGTTAAACAGGCAACTATTAAAAATATGGGATTAACTATGACTGAAGAAGGGCCTGACAATGAACAACCTACTCTACCAGAAGGAGCTGTCCCTAGTATGGTAGCTTACTTACAGAAATTAAACCCGGGATGTAGAATAAGTGTTTGGCGGGGTGTTGGAGACGAAATGCTGTATAAAGCCATTCCCCTGCCCTCGGAACCTCAGCCTCCTCCAGAGCCTTCTCAAGGGGAAGGTAAGAAAGGTCCAATCTATATACAAAGGGAGTAAGTAGGACCCACTTGTCTCACCACCCTGACATACCAACTAATCACTTCACTTTTCGCTTATCTTCATTTCTCTTTCGCCATAGTCTCCAATAAAAGAATACAGGAAACACGACAGTCATAAGAGACATACAGCAAAACCCATCAATAAAAACAACCGCTTCATCCTGAGATAAGAATGCAACAAGTATCCCAAAAGGTACAGCTAAGAATAATGAAAGTGTAAGCGAAACTAGCCATACCGAAGGTATCTGAAGCATGTAAAGAATCACACGGACAGATTTTCTCCTTGCCTTTTTAAGAAGTATTGTTGAAACAGCTATCCATATTGCACTTCCCAAGAACAAGAATAACCCTACGCCTATAAACCAAACCATTCCAAACTCGTATCCACCATATCCACCATAATCAACAAGGTCCAAAAATCCCCCAAGAACTAAATAGGGAAGATACACAAGCAAAACAAAAGGAAGCTCAACCCACTCAGCAAAACTCATGCTGCCATCATTTACTCCTTGATTATCCTTCGCGTCTGCAAATAGTACATCATCATCCATCACCTCATATGATAAGTACCCGGCATATAGTTTTGAAATGTACATATCTTTTTCTGGAGTATACCAACTCCCCTTCCCCACCTCTTTTGTTAATTCTTCAATCTCACTCTTTTTAATCTTTGCGGCATAAGATGTATCAAAATAAGAGCATTCCTCATCATTTTCTCCGTTGCAATAGTCCCTATCATAATTATCAACATAAACTTTATGATCATCAAGCACATAGAGCACAACAGATATATCGCGCGAAGCGAGGCCTGTCATCTTCATAGGGTAAATCATATCCGTCGTCTCGAATGTAAATCGCAAAGGATCCACGGCTCCCTCCTCAAGTTGCTTTTCAACACCGCCCGAGTCAGAAAATTTATTGTTTACCTTAACTGTAACAAAGTACCAGTCATCGTCGATATAATCTTGAAAGATTGGTAAAGCATCATCCCACAATTCAGACTGAGATTTTGTAGAACTGAATGGATAATAATCGCCATCAGTTTTCTCTCCACTTGGAAGGTTATAATTATTATCTTCCATCCAGTCCCTCAAATCCTCAGGATCCCCGGCTTTCAAAACTGCATAGTCATAAATTCCTATACTCTCCTCTTCTATAACTTCAACCGTCGTTTCCTCTCTACCAGCATCCAAAGGTGCAGCAAATTCTGCGACACCATACATGGGACCAATGTATCCATCACCTCGAATCTTATCAAGTAAATTCTCTTTCGGTCTTGTCAGCTCAGAAAGGTCCTTAAATACAGATGAATCTACCTTTGATATTTCAGGCCTTTCAGGTAAAGGTACTACCCATCCAAAATCCGAGGCTTTCCCTGAAAAGCTAATGGAAATAACCAAGTCTTCTGTGCCGTCTTTGTAAATAATAAGTGCCTTCTGTTCAGTTTCATAAACAGGATAATAATCAGGAGGAAGAATCATGCCGTCGGCTCGTACAGGAATTCTAAGTCCTAGAAAAAGAACCCCTGCTGCAAGAAGAATGGAAACAAGCTTTTTCGCTTTCATGTAAGAATTTATAAGAAGTAGAGTTAATAATTTGTAGCACAGGTAAAGAAACATTACAAGAAGAAGAAAGAATAGCTAGATAGTTGAATAGTCCCACTTTTAATTATTAATTTTTCATTCTTAAATTAAAATGTTTAGCACTCACTTGACACGAGTGCTAAAATTTATTAAACTAAAAATGCTGGTAGTATCAACTATTAGCATATTTATATAAAATTTTATCCTTAATTCCATGAACAGATTATCCGTATGGAATCCTTGGAGACATCTTCCAAGAATGAGAGACCTAATGGACGAAGACTGGGATATAGTAGAATTTCCGGAAAATGAAATTGATATGTATGAAGAGGGAGATAATGTCGTAGTGAAGATAAAGGCTCCGGGGTTTAAAGAAGAGAATATTGACATCACAATTGAGGATGGAACAGCTGTCATAACAGGAAAGATTGAAGAGGAAGAAGAAGAAAAGGACAAAAAAAGGAAATATTACAGAAAAGAATTCCGCTCTCAATCTTTCACAAGACGAGTAGATCTTCCTGTAAGAGTAAAGGCCGATCAGGCAGAAGCAGACTACGACAATGGCGTTTTGGTTCTAACTCTTCCAAAAGCGGAGGAAGCAAAACCTCAGGCCGTTAAGGTAAAGACAAGAAAGACGAAGTAGAAAAAAGCATAAAAAATCTAAAGCCACTAGCTGTGTACAAAATTACTCGAAGAGGATCTTATCTTTAAATGTATCCGTTTTAGGTAATAGTTGCATTCTCTTGTGCAATTCTAGCTGCCTCATCTGACATTAGCCCTTCTCCCTCTCGAGCAGCATCTATAACCCTATCTATATTTTGTTCTGTAACAGGAACACCCATTCCTTCCAACGCAGCAACGGCAGATTCACGTGCAGGATCTTGTCTTACTTCTTCTGTCATATCGGTAATTATTTAGATATAAAATAAATTAATACTCTACTCTCTTCATGCTGGAAACAACTGCATCTATGAGCCTGATTTTACTTTCTGTTTCATCAGGAACATTAGTCAATTCTTCAATATTTCCAACATCTCCTACAAACATTATCACAAAATACTCACCACCAATTGATACCTTTGGATCCACTACTGTAAGATCACCTCCAAAATCACCATTGATATAAAAGATTCTACTAAGTGAATAATTACCTCCCCAGTTAATCCAGGCTTCAATTCTCTTATATTCGAGTCCATCAATTTTTATAGTCGAAGTTCTATACTCTAAATTCTGAGAGTCATATGTTGAAGCAAAATCTGTCCAGCTACCCTCAACATCTTTCCACTTAAATATTTTTACAATACCATACTCACCGGAAAGCCCGGCATAATAAACTCCATAAAATTCTACTTCATTTATCTCTGTTGAATACGTCCATACCTTCGGAGCCTTAAGTGAATACATCCAGGTATAGTCATAAATTTCTTGGAATGAATTCTCTTTCGTAATTTGAAAACTATTAATAATCTCCCCAAAGACTTCATTCACATCTGCATCACTGGTAAGCTGATAAATTATGAAAAGTCTATTCGGATAGGCATAAAGATACTTACCGTCACAAGCTGGAGAATTATACTTGTCAACACTCACTCCACCAATAACTTCAGTTGCCTCAAATGAAAATTCATTCTGCTCATCAAAGTATCCGTAAGAATAAATTACTCTAAGCGGGTCATCTGTACTGTTGACCTTCTTAACCCCATATTCTGCATAATATTCTGAAACGCTCCTTTCCACTACAATCCAATCTTCTTTCGGATACCTAAGACTAAATCCAAAATCATCCCTCGTGAATTTAATCCACGAGGTAGTTTGGCTATCATCTTCACTCCTTTTATGTACCTTCACAGTGGACTTTATAAAATCATAGATTTCTAGTCCCTCCAGATCCTGCGTATAAAAAACCGATTTCACGAAGTTAGTTTCATCTTCATCCTTAAACTCATCCAAAACCACATACTTGTACCCATCGGTATCTTCAAGCCCTCTATATTGTACACTCTCAACTGAAAATACCTCTGCTTTCTCTTCGATCTCCAAAGTACCAAAGTAGATGAACATTTCAGAATTTTCATTGTATATTCTCACTGCTCTATGCAAAGGATCCTCACTGTCAAGATCACTGACACTTTCAAATTTCCAGTTCAATGGATAAGTAAACTCAAAACCCCGCTCAAGATCTGTATAAGTCTTCCATTCCTTTATTTTCTCAAGAGCCGTTTGTTTCTTTTTAAGATTAATATCAAGGTTTACTGATTTCCCGGCTTCAAGTTCAAAGGTTGTTATATACTCCTCGTACTTTTCCAAAGTAACTCTCATCTCATACTTACCAGCCTTAATCTCCCTCTTAATAGGCACCTCACCTAAAAGAGTAAAGTCCACGTACTCTCCCCCCCTTAATTCGATCTTGGCTCCCTCCGGATCAGAGCTAACATATAGAATTCCTTTAGTCGGAGCTACTATCTCCCTAAGCTGTGGGACTGCAGCAAAGGCCAAACCGCCAAATAACAACACCCCAAGAAACGAAGTCAGAAGTGCAACCTGCCACTTTGCTCCTGTAAAAACCATTTCCAAAAAGCCTTTCTTCTTCTGTCCCGTACGCTCAAGAATAGCTTGCTTTTGATCAAGTTCTTTAGCTTTAATAGTATTCTCAACTAGCTTGTCCAGGTTCTTCTTAAAGGTGTGATCCATGGTTGCTTCCTGTCTAAAAGATTCTCTTAAAGCTTCCTCGAGTCTTTTTAAGTTGTTGTCTTCTTTTGCATTATTCATTAAATCTTCTAAATATTTAACTTAATATAATTTGCTAAGTAACAAGTAAATGAATCAGTGTTGCACAACTTTTGCTATATACACACCAGTCCCTTCAAAATCTCAAGTCCACGGTAATACTGCATTTTCACCGCGCCCTCCGTCCTTCCAAGTAATTTTGCAATCTCTGAAAAGGTTAAATCCTCGGTATGTCGCAAGGTAAAAATATTGTTCAGTTCTTCAGGCAAATCTCCAGTTTTCTTATTTATCCTCTCTATAAGATCTTCTTTTGTTACTTTCGAAAGCACATCTTCTTCCTCTTGAGCAGGAGGAAAAGGCAAAGAATCTAAAGAAACATCTCCCCTTTTATTTTTCCTATAGTAATCAATAATTAAGTTATGGGCAATCGTGTAAAGCCAAACAACAAATGGCTTATTTTGATATTTGAATTTCTCAAAGTTTTCAATCGCTTTTACAAAAGTTTCACTTGCCACATCTTCTGCCAGCTCCTTGTTTTTACCTAATCTGTGGTATGAGTATCTATAGACGGCCTTAACGTATTTCTCGTAGAGAAACTTAAAATTGCTTATATCCGCACGTGCGGCCTCAATCAATTGTTTTTCGTTAACTTGGTCGTTTTGCACTGATATCAATAGTGATAATGCTGTTATTATATCCGAAAATTCGGTCTATTGCTATTATATTTTTAACGAGAAAACACACCCCTAAGTAACAATCCACAAGGAATTACAGCTCTATAGCCATCCAGCCGACTTACAATATACCTATTTACATTCTCAAGCTGGCTTCTATAAGTTAACCCCTTCTTCTAACCTTCCCCTTATTTACATCAGATGTTAATATGTTTATATGCAAAAATACAGTTATAAGAAAAAAGAAGTAGACACTCAAGACGTATCAAATTCTAATAAAGATGTAGACAAGAAACGTCATATCTTTAGGATCGCCTCATACTTCTGCATTGGGATTCTCGGCATAGGCACTGGATTTCTTGCAAATTCTCTATATTGGAAATACGTTGTTCTAAAGGATAAGGAAAAAGTTAAAGGTATACAACACAGCATAGAACAGATACTTGCAGAAGACGAAGAGGAACAAGAACTTATAAATTTAGACGATGGTCCCATCCGCTCACCTTTAAATGGGATAGAACTTACAGATGCAAAATACGAAAAAATAAGCCAGCACATACCTCATGCTGTCATGATTTCAAACAACCAGTCTGCACGAGTCGAGCAGTACGGCCTAAATAGCGCAGATATTGTGTATGAAGCCGAAACCGAAGGAGGGATAACACGGTTTATGGCTATTTACTGGAGTAACCAGGAAGGATATATCATCAAGCCAATAAGGAGTGTACGAAAGTACTTTTTTGACTGGGCTATTGAATACGGAAACATTCCAGTTACTTTTACCGGTTTTGCAGATACTGATAATTACAACACAGATGCTTGGGGATTTTATATAGAACAGAAAATTAGAGTCACCTACTTTGACTGGCCATTTTTATGGGATGACGCTTGTATTTCTCAACATCCCAGAATGCACTGTAAGAGAACCGCCCCTGAGCTTCTTTACCAAGTATTTGACAAGTATGGCTGGTCTTTTGAAAGTTGGGAAGGTTTTGTAAATAAAAGCGAATGGAGTTTTGACAAAAATCTACCCGGCAACGCAGAGTATATAGATACAACCGAATTCTCGTATGATTTCACATGGCCCAATGAATGGAGCTCCCGCTGGACCTATAACCAGCAAAAGAATCTGTATGAAAAACACGATCCAGATGAGGCACACATCGATATGCAAGACAACGAGGTTATCACAGCATCAACAGTAATAATTCAAAAAACAAAGAGAACATATACATACGATGAAGAACAAAGAGTTGAATATGAAACTGTCGGTTCCGGGGAAGCCTATATCATAAGAGATGGCAAGCGTATCGAAGGCGTCTGGGAGAAAAAATGTCATAAATGTAGAACCAGATTTTTTCACGTGAAACACCCCTCTGGCAATTCTATAAATATAGAAATACCTCTTAAACCAGGAAAGATATGGATCGCCGTTGTCCCCCAAGACAAAGAAATTCAATGGATAAACTAAACACCATACACATATTTTAATGCAAAAACACGCCTGTAATTTTGTAGTGTAAGTTTTTCATTAAGACTTTGTTAAGTCTTCGGTTTGAAAAGCAAATTTGGTTTTAGTATAACTATAGTAATATTGACTGTTAATTATTTCCGTGCCTTGAAAGAAACACTAGATAGAGATCAACAGCATAACTACACAAGGAAACCTGAAAAGGGAGTATATACTGAACTGCAACGTGCATTTGGTATAGCACTTCTTGCTATCACTGCAAGTATAATAATATCTTGTACTCCAATTGACATACAACCAAGTAAGATTACACCGACATTGAGACCTCCAGTTCAAAAACCTACTACTCCACTTATCCTTCCCACACCTACCATACAGATTCAACCGGTATTGATTCCAACAACTGTTATAGTGCCCACTTCAACTCCACAACCAACTGCTATAGCACCTACTTCAACTCCACAACCAACTGCAACATTAGAACCAACCAAAACACCCTCTTTTTCCGATGAAATTATATCAATCATGGAGGAAATGAGCACAGAGGAAACGATATCTGCGCTTATTGGATCAAAAGTTCATCTTACAGATTCAGAAACGAAAATAGTACACGGCGCAGGAACTTTTCTTTTTCTCAATGGAAAGTTCGTGATAGCTTCACTTGAACATGTTTTGAACAATTTGAAGGGAAACGTATGGAATCTGCGAACCTACAACAGTCGGTGAATTCTGCACAAGGGCTTCTGAAACCGTATTTGGAGTTAGTATAGACAAATTTGAGCAAGGGGGAGAATACGCAACTCTACCAAGCGGCACTAGCGACGTAATTAAATATATCACCTTGACAGATGAAGAAGTCTTATCGTTATTAGAACACGGTATATACCCCCAATTTCCGGGAACCTCGGTTAGTGAAGGCGACCTAGTTGCTTTTACTTATTCGTGGAACCGGAAAACGGCTATGGAGATTTCCAGAGTGATATCTGTTCAACATGGTAAGATTGAAATGGAGGGATTATCTGCGGAATCTGCTTGGGAAGCGTACGTTCTTGGGCGTGCTTCAGGAGCAGCAGTTTACAGAGTCGTAGAAATTGATGGCAGTTATTTCCCAGTTAAGAATTCTTGCATCGGGATGGTTGCAGGCGGCATAATGGGGGGAAACGATCCAGTTATAGCAACTGTTTTGACTTTTTCAGATTATTACTCTGAGAATAGTCAAGAATAATATAAACAATTGGAGTAAATTTCAGTAAAGATCATTCAGTCAAAACCTCAAAAAAACAAGAAGAAACTACTTTGGAAATCCGCTTATCTGGTTGCAGATAGCGAAATTAAAACTAGGTCCATCGGGATAAGATAATTACTAAATCAAAACATTTTTTATTTCCATCGGCAATCTTCTGGGAAGTCAATAAGTCTAAGTCATGTGTATAAGCCGCAAAGTTTCCCTTTTTTTAAAATAGTAATGGTAATTTAATTGTGAATTTCACTCACATTACTCATATTGAATATACCATCTGGTAACGGCATCTGCTATAATAATCGTAAACATTACTGCAAAATAATTACTTCGAATTTCCAATATGCTCAAACTAGGCGATTTGTTTAAAAGTGAAAGAAAACAAAAAGGCTTGAGTCTCTCTCAAGTAAGCGAAAGTACAAAGATACCTCAAAGACTCATAAAAGCTCTGGAAAATGGTGACTACGATCAATTTTCATCCGAAGTTTATCTCCAAGGATTTTTAAAAAATTATGCCAAATTTCTAGGAGTTAGCATAAACAAAGCACTTGCAATTTATAGAAGAGAACGGAAAACTCTCAATGAGGAATCACTTGACGACGCGCAGAAACCCATTCAAGAACAGAAACCCATTATCACTCCCGGACGATTAGTACTCACCTTAACAGTTCTGATCATCGTATCTGTTATTTCTTTTATTGTGATACAAATCAACAAGATAGCACAGCCCCCAAACTTAGAACTAAGAGAACCCATAAGTGGCACGGCACCGTCTGAACTTTATGCTGAAGTTACAAAGAACAGTATCACTTTATCTGGCAAGGTCGAGGTAGGTAGCAAATTGCTTATAAACGGAAGTGAGGTCAATACGAACAACCTACAGGAATTTCGAGTTGATAATTTTAAACTTAACCCGGGAAGTAATGAAATTTATATCGTTGCAGAGAGTTATTATTTTTCTAAAAGAAGCGAAATAAAGCTTACTGTCCTTGCAAAATACACAACAAGTGAACAGGACGAAACAGAATCCGAACCCGACACAACTACCGAAGAGACAACAGAAAGTGGAGGAGATGGTAATGAGCCGACAGACGTAACACAGCACGATAAGATGCAAATAGAAATTGAGGTTGGACCCGAAAACGCGTGGATTGTTGCCACTGTTGATGAAGTAACAAAGATATCCGACGTAGTTCAACCAGATACTACTTTTTCATTTGAAGCTAAAGAAGTATTCACAATATATTCTCCAAGGCCACAGATGGTAAAACTTAAGATTAATGGAGAAGAGTATACTTTTGGCTCACAAACTGCCGCTATTTTTAAACTTGTGAATGGTAAAATAGTACAGGAATAAAGCTACCATGAAAATAAAAATTCGCTAAATTCTGCCAGTATTAGGCCCGAAACCTATGCCTTTTAGTTCTGAACAAATATCATGTCCAGGAATCAAATTGAAGAAATAAAAGACCGACTAGACATACTTGAAGTCGCCAGATCTTACATTACAAACTTCAAAAGAAGCGGAACAAACTATTTTGCGCTTTGTCCATTTCATCAGGAAAAGACTCCTTCCTTTTCCATAAACCCTGAACTTGGGATATATAAATGCTTTGGCTGTGGCGAGTCCGGAGATGTCTTCACACTTATTGAAAAGATGGAGGGAGTAGAGTTTTCCGATGCCTTAGAGATAGCTGCTAAAAGAGCTGGAGTCAAGCTAGAACGCAATTATTCCGAGAAAGACAAACATATTCACGAAGAACGACAGGAAATACTTAAGATAAATGCCCTTGCTGCAGAATATTACAATTATATCTTATGCAAACACGGCCAAGGAAAGAAGGGTAGAAAGTATGCTCGAGAAAGAAAAATTACAAAAAAGCTAATTGATGAATTTAAGATTGGGTATGCGCCGCGAGCCTATACCAATTTATTAAAGTTTCTAAAAACAAAAGGTTATACACAGCAGAATCTCATAAAATGGGGCTTAGTAGTGTCTGGTAGTGGTAGAGTGTATGATAAATTTAGAAGCAGACTTATTTTTCCCCTGATAAATCATAGGGGAGACATTGCCGGATTTTCCGGAAGGACAATTCTTAAAAACACGAAGGCTCCAAAGTATCTTCACAGTCCTCAAACATTAGCATTTGACAAGGGAAAGTTTTTGTTTGGTTTAGAACAATCAAAATCTGCAATAAGAAAAAGTAATTTCGTTGTGTTTTGCGAGGGACAGCTTGATGTTATCTCCTCTCACAAGACTGACGTCAAAAATATAGTTGCTTC
The DNA here is from genome assembly GCA_016932045.1 of Candidatus Dojkabacteria bacterium. Taxonomy (GTDB): domain Bacteria; phylum Patescibacteriota; class Dojkabacteria; order JAHIVN01; family JAHIVN01; genus JAFGDO01. The sequence goes on from JAFGDO010000032.1 coordinate 68,339, forward strand.
TCTTGGGACATCATTGACAGATGACCAGCTAACACTAGCCAAAAGATACACGAAAAACATCTACTTCTGTTTTGACAACGACTCAGCAGGCGAATCCGCTTTAATCCGTGCTGCGAACATGGCTCATAAATTAGATTTCAATGTTAAGGCTGTAAATATCCCTGAGGGAAAAGATGCTGATGAACTCATTAATACAAACAAAGCCGAGTGGATAAGAACGGTCAAAAAAGCAGAGCCAATAGTCGACCATATGATGAGGAGGTTATATCGGCGGCTCGATCTTTCAAAACTCGAAGATAAAGAGGAATTCTCGAAAATTATCCTCCCGCTGATTGCAACAATACCTCAAAAAATAGAACAGGCACATTACCTGCATAGAGTCTCACTGATATTAAACGTTGATGACAATATACTTGCTGAGGAACTAGAGTCTATACAAAGAAGTTCTGATATAGTACCCAAGGTAAATACAGAAAAGATAAAGGCAGTACTGAAGTCTCCTGTCAGCGTAAAGGAAGAATATTTACTCGCACTCATACTGCAGCATTTACAATTTCTTGAAGCTTCATTAAAGAACATAAATCAAACCTGTTTCTCTTCTCCTCTAGCCAGAGAAGTATTTTCAAAACTTAAAAGGTACTGTGCCGAAAAAAAACGTTTTTCTCTAAAAAACTTCACATCTGGCCTTGAAGAACATGAGGTCAGTTTTGTTCAAAATTTACTACTTAAGAATCTGGATAAGTATTTTGAAGTTGAAAGTGAAATTTTAGCCGAAATAGAGGGAATTACTAAAATTCTTACTAAAAGTTTTCTGCAAAATGAAATAAAAAAAATGAAGGCACAAATAGAACAGGCAGAAATCACAGAAGATAAGGCCGAAGTAAGAAATCTCATAAAAAGACTCCTTGAGGTTACAGAAAAAATAGGAAGTTCATAAGCCTATAAAGATACTGTTTTCACGATACTGGGACATTCTGCATATCAATGCACCCCTGTCTTATTTTCATAAGAAATTCCCGTAGTTTCTGTCTCAGCGACGATTGTGCTTCAGGTTCACCGTCCTCAGGTATGCCAACATTATCCAAAAGTACCTCAAGTTCTTCTTCGCTTACCTGCAAATTGACAATCTCCTCATCCCCTTTGACTGCCTGCAACTTTTGGGCTAACGGAGTACCTTGCTGTGATTGAGTAATAAGATTTAAAGCCTCTCGGGCTTCGCTTGTCGTGATACTTATAATACCGCGTTTAATTTGAATACTTGAATAAACTAAGTTTTATGCAAATATTCTACTAGTTTATTCCCAAAAAACAAAGTCGCGGAAACATACTCTTTATACAACAAGCCACCCATCGGGAAGTAAGCAAGTGTCTTTAAGCCTCGTCGGTAAACCGATTTTCCTAAATTGCAGAACTATCTTTCCAGTTGTATAATCTGGTAACCCCAAAGTATTTTCCCCAGAAAAAAACATGATTAGGTTATCTGAATAGTCCAATTTTGAAAAGGGTTATTCGGTATGCTGTCATCTGTTTGCTGTTTTCTTTTTAATTAGAACCAAATAGTCTCACTTTTAATTATTTAATTCTTAATTAATTAGAGTGGTTTCAAAAGTTCTATCCGCTGCAGTTATCGGACTTGATGCTCAGCTTGTGCATGTTGAGATACACTTCTCTAAAGGAAAAAGTAAGTTCTTTATTGTCGGACTTCCTGATAAGGCATGCTCAGAATCAAAAGAGCGTGTCAGTGCAATTATTCAAAACTTTCTTGGAAGAAGACTCCCCGCAGGTACGTTTACAGTGAATCTGGCTCCCGCTGATATTCAAAAATCCGGACCCGTTTACGATTTGCCAATTGCCGTTGGGATTTTAAATTGCATTGGTGAGATAAACCTTAAGCCGCAGAACAAACTTTTCATTGGAGAGCTCAGTTTGGATGGAAACACAAGACACACCAACGCAATACTTCCAATAGCCGATCTTGCAAAAAAGAAAGGAATAAATGACTTGTTCGTGCCCAGCATAAATGCGGAAGAAGCAAGGCTTATCCCTGGCCTAAACGTTCTTCCAGTAAAGAATTTAAGTGAGACTGTTAAACATTTAAATGGAATAAACACTATTCAAAAACCCAAGTCATATCCCCGGAGTGTTCCACCGGAACAGGGATGGGGTGAGTATGATATGTCATACATCCGTGGTCAGGAACAAGCAAAAAGGGCACTTGAAATAGCAGCAGCTGGGAGACACAACTTTCTGATGTCCGGCTCGCCAGGATCAGGCAAAACAATGCTTGCTCGAACTTTACCAACAATTCTTCCTCAAATGACCGTTGATGAAAGTCTTGAAGTAACAAGAATATACTCAGTAGCAGGAATGCTAGAAAAAGACCAGGGGTTATGTATGACAAGACCTTTCAGAAAACCGCATCATACAATAAGTCACGTCGCACTTGTTGGCGGCGGAACTGTACCAAGACCAGGAGAGATTTCCCTTGCACATAGGGGAGTTTTATTTCTTGACGAATTCGCGGAATTCTCAAATAAAGCCCTAGAATCGCTCCGTCAGCCCTTAGAAGATGGTCTGATAACAATTTCAAGAGCAAAAGGCACATTAACTTTTCCCGCAAATCTTATGATGGTTGCAGCAATGAATCCATGCAAATGCGGCTGGCTTGGCGACTCAAAACGAGAATGTACTTGTACGCCAAATGATGTGACAAGATATCGGAAAAAAATATCCGGTCCAATCCTTGACAGGATAGATATAAAGATAAATGTAGAGAGGGTAGAGTATGATAAACTCAGTAGAAATCAAATCACGCAAACATCAAAGCAAATACAAAAAAGAGTAAGCAATGCAAGTAGAATTCAATTCAAAAGATTCAGGGGAACAAAATTAAAATCAAACAGCGACATGAGCCAAAGAGAAATAAAAAAATATATAAATCTTGATAAACAGTGTTTACTCCTGCTTGAGAAGGCTATGAATTCTTTTAATTTTTCTGCCCGCAGTTATTTCCGTCTTCTTAAAGTTGCACGAACTATTGCCGATCTAGAAGGGTGGGGAAGCGTACAAGAACAACATATTGCCGAATCACTAAGCTTTAGAATGGATGAACTTTAGCTGAACTTCAAAACTTAAATACAGGCCAAAGGGCTTAAGCCCCTTGGTCTTTTTATAAATAAATCTCACCAAAAAATACATTTTCTGGTAAAATAAGGATAGATTACAATAATTAAAAGCTGAAATGGATAAAGTATTGCAAATCGGAGAATCTAACCTAGAGAAAAAATCAAAACCGGTTAAAGACATAAGATCAACAGATACTCAAAAACTGATAGATCAGCTTTTGAGCATCTGTCAGAGTGAGGAGAAAAAGACCGGAGGATTGGCTGCACCTCAAATTGGTGAAAACATCCAAATTTTTGTTGCAAGAAGGGCTGATATTGAAGACAAGTATCTAGACAAAGATAAAAAAGTCCCTAAAGAAATTCGGGAAAACTTATGGGAAGTAATTATCAACCCCGAAGTATTGGAACTAGGGAAGAAAAAAAGTACTTATTGGGAGGGATGTTTAAGCGTAAAAAATGGAGAAGTATTTGGCCCGGTGAAAAGGCCATCTATGGTTAGAATCAGGTACAAGGACCGCACAGGAAAAGAAAAGGAACTAACTGCAAAGAACTTCTTTGCACATATAGTCTTGCATGAACTAGATCATTTGAAAGGAATCTTATTTGTTAAGTATATTGATAAGCTAACAAATCTTTGGAAAAGCAGAGACCTGGATAAATACTTAGAAGAGTATGGTGACTTTCCTGAGGTAATCTAATTCCTATATATCAAACACTATTTCAAATCGTAAAAAGATTCATTAGCACTTCGCTAAAATACATTAAAATTTAGTCATTTTCTCCACACCATCTCAACTATAGGGTAGAAGTATTAGTATACATTGCATCGGTACCTTGTTTGGTTAATATGTCTCCAGTGATAGATGTCTTTGTATAACCAAGCTTTTACTTTTTAGAAAATACTTAACAATATAAGCTTGTTACAAAAACACAAATAATCATATTCTTTTAAATCGTCCATAAATCGCCTATTTATGGCAACTTTCCCACCTTTATGCGTATCTTGAGTTAAAATCTTACTATCTTTAAATTTAGCTGTTTAATGTAGTAAAGTATACGAAACCCTGATGTTCAATCATAATCCCATCAAAATTATCCTTATAATATAGGCACTATTAATTTACAATTGAGAAAGATATTGATACTATAGGGATTCTTGACATAAATCGAGTTTACGCCTATATTATAGTATAAACCCAAAGTCCTTTATAAGGACCTTAAAGAATTACTGTCCGTTTGGGCACCGTGCATTTTAATTAATTTTCAAATGCATGGAATACTAGAGAAAGGAGGATAAGCACATATGAATAAGCAATCGCTTGTAAACATGTTGGCTGATAAAACCGGCATGACAAAGAAAGGTGCTGCTGAGGCATTAGACACAGTTCTCAATGCAGTAGTTGATGCACTTCGAAAAGGTGAAAAGGTAACCATAACTGGTTTCGGAACCTTTGAAGTACGAAGCAGGAAAGCACGAACTGGTCGAAATCCTCAAACAGGAGCTGAGATCACAATTCCTGCAAGGAAAGTAGCAGCTTTCAGAGCCGGAAAAGCTCTTAAAGACGCAGTTAAATAAAAGCCTTTAGAATAAAGACTTTTTTTGACCCTGTAAAAAAGCAGGGTCTTTTTTTTGTATGAAGGGAAATATGTAAATCGGCTTAGGCAAGCCCCCTAAGAAACGCTGGGTGACAAAAATTACCAAGCATTGAGTGTGTTCCTTCACAGGCAGTCCAGCAGTTAGGACATTTCTTAAGATATATAGTCTTAAGTAAATTTTTGTACTTCTTGCTACTTATAATCTTCCTTAAATCGTAATCAAAGTCTCGGATATTACCCAATTTTGAATTCCAAATAATACAAGGATATAAAAAGCCTTGAGGATCAAGAAATACTGAAGAAGCTAATGATTTACAGGGTAGGGGAGTAGTGCCACTTTCCAGGTATTCAATGGCTAAATTTTGAAATATCCTCTCTGCCATTGCAGCTACACCACCCATTGCGTTGTAATGTTTCAAAAAAAATCTCAGGTCCCGCGTTGCTAGTTTTGTATACTTATTCTGAACTTTTTTAGCAGTGTTATCACCATAATAATGGCTTGAAGTATTAAATGTATTTATATGAATATCGTTGACTGAAAAGTCTGATATTTCCTCACTCATCTTATTTACAAAACTTTCAAACTTCCCGGCACTCTCTGGATAAATAGTATATCCGATCTGTGCCTTCACTCCAGGCAACTTTCTTAATTCCTTGTAAGAGGTTACGGCTTTTGTATACGCCCCTTTTAAGCCTCTAAGTTTGTCGTGAAGAATACGTTCACCATCCAAACTTACTGTAACCATAAGAAATGGAATTTGCTTTTTGCTGAGTTTCCTGGCCATATCTACTATCCTCTCCGTTAACAACCCATTTGTTGTCATTGTTAGCATATACAGGTCCTTATTAAATTCAGTAATAATGTCAAAAACCTTTTCTATGTCCTCTCTCAGGAAAAGCTCCCCTCCCGTTAGTGTCATCCAGTTAAATTGATAGTTCTTAAAAAATCTCTCTATTTCATACAACACTAGTTCATCTCTGGGTTTAAGCTTCCAGATATTGCAGTTCAGACATCGGTGGTTGCATCTATATGTCAAGGCAAAGTTTAACTTATAGGGCCTTGAAAGAGGCAGATTCGATCTAAAAACTTTCCTATAGAATCTAAAAGTTTTGTTCATTCTTTTATTCTCTAACTCAGGCAAAACAAATCATATCAATTTAATCTGCAGATTGGAAATCGATTAAGGAGCACAATAAATCTTGGGATTGTAGAATCCATAGGCATCTTCACCAGGACCAACTATTTCTAAAAGTAACTCCCAATTTTCAGGGATTTCATGATTTTGTATAAAGAGAGGAAACCTGCCCATCGTTTCTAAATGCTCAAATGATACTCTCGAACCATCAACTATCACGTAAGCATCCTTAATGTCCTCTGGCAAATTAACCGAATCAATATTGTATGTCTCATATCTATATCCACTATAGGTGTCTATATAGGCAAGTGTGCCCCAATCAGTATAGATCTTCCTTCGGGGCTGAGTTTCAAGATACTCATAAGTCCTGTGAAAATCATAAAAAGAGATCTCGTAGACTTTCCACGACTTAACTAAATAGTAGGGAGTAGTAAATATCGTTACAGTCAATGCGAATAAAGAAACGTACCAATAATAAACTTTATGAGCTTTGAATTTAAAATCCTTCAAAAGAAGCACTACTGCTCTAGATATCAACAGTACAGTGAACGGAACAAATCGAATCAGATACCTCATCCACTTAATCATAGGCCTTCCGGTTGTTGTCATAATCCCGAACTGCATATAAGCAAATATCGATAAAACAAAAACCGCAAATACAAGAGATTTTTTATCTCTTCTGTAAATCAAATATGGTAAAAGCAAAACAAATAGATAGGCAAATAAACCAAAATGGCCCTCATGTGAAAAGAAATTTGGATCAATAACACGGAATAAAACTCGCGGATAATAATTTAGCGCTGTATTCGTATTTACTCGTATCTCCTCCTCATGCCCGACTTTAAGCCGCCATAACCATTCATGCCTATAAAAATAATAAAGAATATTTTCTGCCATAAAAATAGGTAAGAAGCCTACTAATATGAGAATATACTCTTTCCTAAACTTCCTATTGAGTATTATATATATGACAAAGAATGGTGCTAAAAATACACCTGAAATATTCGCAAGATAACTGCAGCCCCAAAATACTCCAGATAGTAATAGCATAATGTTTGAGGAAATTCGGAGCCCCAAAAATGGTGATTTCTTTTCAGCACATAAAAATGAATATATACTCAAAAGCCAGAATAAGGTTAAGGGTATACTTGGAACAAGTTGAGTTGCATAAACAGCTTCAAGAGGAAAAATCGAATACAAAAAAGCCGACAACAATGCCGTCTTCTCACCAAAGATAAGCTTTCCAATTTTATAAGTAAGAATAATGCTAAGTAGAGAACAAAAAAGCGGGAAAGTTCCAGCATTGACATTAGAAGCTCCAAAAATTCTATAGAGAATGCTTAGTGGCACAACTACCATAAGTCTTAAAGAAGCCATAATTTCAAAGGGGTAGGCTGAAAAACCATGATTAGCAAAATTCCAGGCTGTATTAGAATAAACAAAATCATCATTACCCCCGATACCAACAAAGAAGTACAGACGTAAAAAAAGTGCAAAAGCCAATATAACTATTAGCTTAAAGTCTATATTTTTTAATTTAATGAGAATTTTTTTAGTCACTTCCTTCTTCATACCTTATCACTGTTTACTCTAAATTATCAGTTGACTCACTTTTAATTCCTTTAATCTCATATAAAACATATTCTGTTCCCCTCGTTTTCTGTTGGATGACACTTTCAAGCTCAAAATTCTGTAGAACATAATTTTGGCAAAAATCAGCAATACTAGATTGTTCTGGTGAAAGAGAACACCAAAAGCCAAAGTGAAAATAATATTTCTCGCCTTTATTGGTATCTAAATAACTTTGAACTAAAGCCTTATCATAAAGAATATCCGTTGATTTTGTGTTAATTTCATCAATATGATAACTGAATCCAGTATTTGTAAAAACGTAGTCATCTTCATCTATATGATTCTTTATATCGTTACCTATAAACTCTATATCCCAAAGTGCCTGCCAACCTTCTTGACCTCGATATTTCATTCTCGGAATCAAAAGTACTCCATTAACTAAAATTGGGATAACAAGAAATAAAATTGTCCTTGTATCTCCGAACTTTTTCATAATGTTAAATAATCCTATTGAGAGACTGACAATAAACGGCGTTATGGAGGTAAGAGCGTAACGTATGTCCGCACCATATCTATAGGAACCTGCATAGAAGAAGAGGTATACACCAAAACTAAATATAAATGCCAAGGAAAAGAATTCTATAATCCTAGATCTTTTCGAGATGAAAATACCTAAAATTAATAATAGTGCTAATATAGGGAATTCTTTATTTTGAATAAAAAATCCTATATTTGCATTAAAATTTCGAACAAAGTAAGCAGTGCTAAAGGTAGCCCCATCCGTGGCTCCCCACGGATCGTTTCTGACATGTAAATAGTGAATTAGAATTGGTATCAGTAACAAGAAACCTAGTAGCAAATATGACATTGGGACGAAGGATTTCTGCTTAATTATAGAGAGTGAGATCTTATGATAACTAACAAGTAGATAGATAATTGGAAACACAAGAAGCACAAATTCGTATCTTGTGTAAACTGATAATACGAATAGAAAAATTCCAAGTCCTAAGAAGTCTGCCTTTCGAGTTTTTATAAATACCAAGAATGCAAGTAAAGTGGCCGTTAAGTACAAGGAACTTATCGGCTCTGCAGCTGCAGAATTATGCCAATGTGCAACAATAGGAATGAGAGAGTATAAGAAAACAGAAAATATACCAACTTTAAAATCCTTTGTTACTATATATGTAGTAATAAATATCAAAATTATAGAAACAGCAAAAACTATATTGTTAAAAAGAAATGCGTTTGCACGAGATACATCAAAGATTCTAAAAAACATAGAAAGAGAAAGAGCATATCCTGGAGGTTGCTTATTTAACAACCATGTATTACAGAAATATTCACCGTTCAAAAAATTACCATCAGTACAATACTGATTACGTTCGAACGCAATAACATTTTGTGCAGTATTTATATATATATCCTCGTCGTATAAGATTCTCTCAGATTTCGGCGAAATAAAACTATTAAAAAAGACCAATCCCGTAATTATTAGTAACAAAAATATCAACTGTCTCTTTGTAAAATTCTTTGTAAAAAAATTCACAATCAATCGGCTATTCTTTAGGAAGATTATAAGAATAAGCGTGATAAGGATGTAGAAAATTAGAGGCTCATACTTTTGCAAAAAATCTCTAACAGCGAGGCTTTCGAAATTCATTTTTCAGAATGAGTTCAAAAGAATAAATACTTAACAAGAGAAAACAGATACCTGTGTGCCTGTTTTAATACACTGATTCTTGAAGTTCCATACTTCCTTTTATATTCGTGAGTAGGAACTTCGTCAATTCTATACCCCTTTTTAAGTGTTTTCATAATCATTTCCTGTTCAATTGTCGTAGAATCCTCCTTAAGGTCTAATTCCTTCAGAACCTTTCCCTTAACAGCACGAAATCCATTCTGGCTGTCACTTAGACGAACATTAAATCGCGCGTTAATGCACCAAGTCACAAAAGCCGATCCTGCAAGACGTAAGAATTCATCAAAAGTTCCATGAAGTTCATCAGAGCCGCCAAGCAATCTGCTACCAGTAACATGATCCGCCTTGGATTCAAAAATAGGTTTAACCAGTTTAGGAATTTCATCTGGATCATGCGAACAATCTGCATCCATAAAAACAAACACCGGATAATTCTTCTTTTTAACTGCAATTCGTATCGCATTCCCTTTTCCTTTACCTTCATCATATAAAATGCTAGCCCCAGACTTACGTGCTATCTGAACAGTCTTATCTTTTGAATGACCGTCCACTATACATACCTCAGAAGCATATTTTTTAGCACGATTCACAAGATCCCCAATAGTCTTTTCCTCATTAAGAGTGCAAATGACAACCCCAATATTATTTTTCCACTTGCATGACCTAGGCATTTACTTCTTTGTTATTAAGTAATTGTTCATTATCAAGCAATCAACATCTGATTCGACAAGCACCTCGAGGGCATCAGAAGGGCTATTCACAATCGGATACCCGTGCAAATTAAAACTCGTATTTAGAATCACACCAAGGCCAGTTCTCTTCTTTACCTCCCTAATCAATTCATGGTAAACCTTGTTATGGCTTAATACAATTTGCGGTCTACAAGATCCGTCAATATTTATTACACCATTAAGATCTTTTCTTTTTTTATATTTAACAAAATACCCCATTGTCATGAACTCGTTTGGAGTTCCCTTTAACTCAGTAAATAACTTTTTTGCATCTGCAAGTAACATGGAGGGACAAAATGGTTGATACCAAACACGTTTTTTTATCTTTAGATTTAAGTCGTCCTTTATGCTCTCAGAACCAGGAAGGGCCAAAATAGATCTATGCCCAAGCGCTCTTGGACCAAACTCCATGTTACCTTGATACCAAAGAACTATATTCCCCTTTGCTACCAAAGAGGCTCCTGTCTTTACTGGATCAACTTCCCGTAGATTCACTTTATATCTTTCTATTTCCTCTCGGATTTGATCCTCTGGAAATTCTGGTCCCAGAAAGCAATCCCGAAATTTTACCTTTCTTATTCCCTGATGTTTATAAACGTAAAATGCTACTGCACCAAGTGCTAGACCTCCATCTCCCATATGTGGGAAGATAAACATATCTGTAACCTCATTTAGTGACATTATTTTATGATTCAACTTTATATTTGCAGCAACTCCACCAGCAAAAACAATTTTATTATAACCCGTCTTTTTAAGCCAAAATCTTACAAATTTTAATGCATAATATTCCAAGGTCTTTTGAGCCAAATACGCGAATCTTTCAAACGGGTATTTCCACAGTATCCTTTTCAACTCTTTATACATACAGTTAGAACTATATTTAGCTCTAAGTTCTCCTTTCTGAAAAGTAAAAAAGCTCATGAGCGGATTCTCTTCTTTTTTAATGGGTATAGAATAATCTGCAAGGGCCATAGCCTTTCCCTCATCTTCAAGCTCTCTCATATTAAGCAGATTTGTCACATGCTCGAAAAATATTCCCAACGAATGACGACCAGACTGCTTATGCACCAAATTAAGCTCTTTTCCGTCCGCCTCCCAAACAGAACCGGACAAACCATCGCCAATACCATCAAGTGTTATCACGAGACACTTTTTAAATTTAGAAGACATATAAGCACCATATGCATGAGCAGTATGGTGATCAACGTTTACTAGTGTTTCTGGATCTATTCCCACGTTCTTCAGGTTCTTTTTAATAATGAAATCTGAAATAGCCCTAGAGAGCAAATTAGGCGAGAGTTCAGTAAAAAAGTACTTAAATCTTTTTTGAAAATTCGTAAAAGACCCTGGATAGATTTTTTTTCTTCTTATCAGATAATATTTTTCTTTAAGTCCTGGAATTAGCCTTGTAAGTGTTTTGGCAGGATCAGAAGTAGAATATGCTGCTATTTGAATTTCACCTGGATCTATCTCCAAATACTTTAAGCCTCGTTTAATGGAGTTGAGCGGGAACCCAACCTCAAGTTTCCTTCTCGTAAATCTCTCTTCATTAGCTGCAAATAATATCTCACTACCTCGTAAGAAAGCAGCTCCTGAATCATGTCCATCCCATATCCCAAGTGTTATATTTTGTTCTATATTTTTCCGCTTCATAAAGGATAAGTACAATTGTATGGTATTATATAAAAACGCAAGAAAATATTGAAATAAATTTGAGGGCAGACAGAAGGATATATATGAAGTACTAATTCCTTCTTATCTTTTTAAGCAGTTTCTTTTCAAACAACTCTTTTTTCTTACCCTTAGAAAATAATGATAAGAACCTTAGTCCACCTACTGCAACTTTTTCTCCAATAGGAACAAAAACTGTCCTTCCAAGATTAAAAACATAAGTGACTACTCCTAACATAATAAGTGTGACAGCAACAAGTGAACTATCTCTTGCATCATCTAGTACACCTGTTGGTGGAAGAGAAGTAATAGCAGTTGTTAGAGAAGTTGTAAAGGTAGTTGTTAAAGATGTCGTTCCTGGCGTTGTTGGTATAGTTGTTCCTGGTGTTGTTGGTATAGTTGTTCCTGGCGTTGTTGGTATAGTTGTTCCCGGTGTTGTTGGTATAGTTGTTCCCGGTGTTGTCGGTATAGTTGTTTGCCTAGTTGTTGTGCTGGTTGTTGTTGTTGTCGTTGTAACCTGCAAAGGACAGCAGCACCCTACATATGCATTGTTGCAATCAGAACAACCTCCAACTGCTCTTCTTGCTCCTGCTGTACTGCAATCACATTTGTATTCATCTGAATTACAGCTATAGTCGCAGTTACACAAATTTCCTCTACATGTCGGGCCGCCACTCCCACAGAAAAGCATCCCTCCATTTGGACATACAGATGTCGGATTTGCATCCCATATGATGCTGTGAGTACAGTTGCCAGCAGTACAACTTGCTGTTGTAAGACAACATCTATTGCCAGGGCTACCGTTCCAGCCACAAGTGCAATCCCCTCCAGCTGTCGTTGCTTGAGTAGTCGCAGCAGTCGTTGCTTCAGCACACATACCACCTGCACCTGTAGGCTGACAGTTGTGCACATTATCGGTACACCAATCATTATTATCATTCTGCCACGCATCTCTTTCGCACGTTTCGCAGCAGTTTCCATCCGGTTTAGGATCACTACAGAATGTTTCTGTGTATCTAAAATGGGTATAGCCTGCATCTTGACAAGCACCAGCTGCACTAAGTTCCGGCGTAACTGCTTTCTCCTGGCTCAATCTCCAGCCGATATAAATAGCAGCACCGGCAAGTCCTGCAGTAATAACAAAAATGATAATTAATACTAATCGTGACTTCTTACTCATAGGAGTAGGTTCTGACAATAATTCAATATAGCAAATTCTTTAACTTCACACAAGTAAAGTACTTGTGTCATCACTGATATGTTATTTGTGCTAAGATATTAGCACTGATAAAAACTTTATTCAAGACTTAAATGAGTGATCTAATTGATTAAGATAATTTAAATGACCCGAATCATCCAGATCACATAGATCCTTTTGATCTTCTACTTTCCTCTTGGCTTAATCACTTCCTGGCTGACCCATTTCTGTAATACTTTAGGGATCTTTACGCTCCCATCTTCTTGCTGATAGTTCTCAAGTATTGCGATAAGAATTCTTGGTGAAGCAATCGCTGTATTATTTAAGCAATGCGCATACTTGATATCCCCCTTTTTATTTTTGTACTTAATATTCAATCTCCGCGCCTGCCAATCACCCAAGTTAGAACACGAATGCGTTTCTCCATAAGCTTTCCTGCTCGGCATCCAAGTTTCAATGTCATACATCTTGTATTTTCCAGCCCCCATGTCACCTGTACACATCTGAATTACCCTATGTGGTAACTCAAGGTCATTCAGGATCTCTTGAGAGATATCTCGAAGTTTTTCAAACCATTCGTTCGAAGTTACATAATCATTCTTACAGATAATCACCTGTTCAACCTTTGCAAATTCGTGAATTCTGTACACACCCTTCGTATCTTTTCCATAGCTTCCGATCTCGCTTCTATAACACTGAGAAAATCCGCACAGTTTAATGGGTAATTCTTCTTCATCTAGAATCTCATCTGCATGATATCCGCAAAGTGTAACTTCGGCTGTCCCGATAAGGTTTGTACCCTCTTCTTTTTTCTCGTCCAATTCCAATTTTCCTGCAGGTAAAACCCTGTAAATATTATCTCTGTCAAAGGGAAACCAGCCTGTACCAAATAAGGTAAAATCTTTTGCAAGGGTAGGAGGGATCATTGGAGTAAAGCCATTTCCAAGCAATTTCTCCAGAGCATACCACAAGACTGCAAGATGAAGCAGCACACCTTCATTCTTCAGAAAGTATCCTCTAAATCCTGAAACCTTTACTCCTCTATCTAAATCCAGAATATCCAAAATCTTTCCAAGCTCAATGTGATCTCTTGGTTTAAATTCGAATTTAGGTAAATTCCCGACCTTTTCAACTTCAACATTCCCACTCTCGTCTTTACCAACAGGAGTATCTTCGGAAGGAATCTGCGGAACATACCACATCAGATTTTCATACTCTTTCTTTACCTTCGAGAACTTTTCTTCAAGACCAGCTAGTAACTTTTTAATCTCTTGTCCGTTTTTAATTAGCTTCTCGTCTCGTTTCCCTTTTTTCATAACCTGAGCTATCTCATTTCTTTTCTGTCTAAGCTCGTCAATCTCGGTCTTCAAAGTTCTTCTCTTTGTATCTAGATCCAGAAGGTAATCCAGATTCAGGTCAATGTTTTTATCTCGAATCGCATTACGAACTTTCTCTTTATTTTCACGGATGAATTTTATATCCAGCATGTTAATTTAATTAATAATTTAGAATTAAGAATGAATAACAAGACTATCTAACTATCCAGCTATCCGACCGTTCAGCCATCAATAATACTCAATTTTCAATCTATTTTTCCTGAGCTCTTGACATGAGCTTGTCGAATGTTGCCGAAGAACAATCTTCAACATACCTTATGATAATTTAAAGCACTGTCTTTCTCCTTCCATAATAACACAAAAACCCTTGTCAAAATACCGATATCCGATATTTAAACAAGGGTTCTTCGATTTACTCAGAACGGTGCCACCTTTATCTTGATTGTTTAATCGCTCTTCCCTTCGACTCCTCCCGCCTGTCTGCCGACTAGGCTGGCTAAGCGGGATTCGCTCAGGGCACAGCAGCTATCTCGGGCTTACCCGTTGACTTTCATCAATTACACTTAGTAGTAAATATTACCAAGCTTGAGTGGATTCAAGAGAACTTGACTACCTAATCACAGTAAAAAGGCTTTCTGAAAGTGAAGTTCAATTTACTAGCTCATTTAAGAATATTTAATTATAATGCTATTATAACAAACCTGTAATTAAATAAACAATTTAATTAAACTATTGTTTCCTTATGAGATTTTATGCTGATCTTCATATACACTCGAGATTTTCGAGGGCGTGCAGCAAACAACTGACCTTGTCCGAAATCTACAAATGGTGCCGATTAAAAGGAGTTTCCGTTATCGCTACAGGTGATTATACGCACCCTGAATGGCTAGCGGAAATTAAGGAACAACTATCGGAGAATAATAATGGGTTATATGAACTTGATAAGAATCTAGCAAAAGAGATCGATAGCTTAATTCCTGAGTCTTGCAAAGGACCGGTTAGATTTTTACTGAGCACTGAAATCAGTTTGATCTACAAAAAGAAAGATCGAGTGAGAAAAGTGCATAATGTAATATTAGCACCAAGAATTGAAGTCGTTGAAAAATTGAATAAAAAACTTGCCAAGATCGGCAATCTTCAAGCTGACGGTCGACCAATCCTGGGTCTTGACGCAAGGGATCTTCTGGAAATCGTGCTTGAAACAAGTGAAGAATGCATACTCATCCCGGCTCATATCTGGACACCCTGGTTTTCAATCTTCGGAGATAAATCAGGATTTGATTCAATTAAAGAATGTTTTGAGGACCTTTCGGATCATATTTACGCAATTGAAACTGGTCTTTCCTCAGATCCCGCGATGAATTGGATGATTAAAGAGCTAGACAATATTACTATTATTTCAAATAGCGATGCCCATTCCCCTGAAAAAATTGCACGGGAAGCAAATATATTCGACTGTAAATTATCGTTTACAGAAATAATAGATGCGATCAAAAAGAATGATAAACGTTTCAAGGGCACCTTGGAATTTTATCCGGAAGAAGGTAAATATCATTATGATGGACACCGATCCTGCAATGTAAGACAAGATCCAAAAGAAACGATTAAAACTCAAGCGATTTGCCCAAAATGTAAAAAAAGACTAACTGTAGGAGTACTGAATCGCGTCTTCCAGCTTGCACAAAGGAAACGGGGTGAAAAAAGTCCTAACGCAAAACACTACTTCAATATAATTCCTCTAAAGGAAATTCTTTCAGAAATAATGGGGAAGGGGCCGGCTACAAAAACTGTAAATGATGAGTATTTTAAAATTCTTGCAAGATTCGGCAGTGAGCTTGGAGTGCTACAAGAAATTCCTGCAACAAAACTATCTAAACATTCCGATATCCTCGCTCAGGCTATCAGTAGGATGAGAGCAGGTAGTATAGATATACAACCTGGCTACGATGGATTATATGGCGAGATTTCCATTTTCGATACTCTAGAAAGAGAGCAACTCGAAAACCGGAAGCAATTGGGATTAGCAATATGACAATTTTTGGTCTCTTCTTGCTGTTCGCTAGTCGCTATTCTTCTATAGCTTAAAGCCGATAGCTATAAAACTATTTAGCTGTACAATTATGCAAAAAAAACCTATGGCTTTTTTTGTCTTTTGCTTCCTTTTTCAATATACTGTTGTCTAAACACTGCCATGAAAACAGGTTTTGATCAAACACTAAAATTCTTTAAAAGTTTCACAATAAGCGATATCATCGGCTTTATTATTTTCTTATTGATTCCGCTTGGCCTTTTCGCTACTGACTTTATATCTCAATACAGAATCTACTTTTACTCTTTGCTCGCTGTTTTTGTTGCTATCTATACGCTTGTCGGCCAATTCTTTTTTGAGGATAAAACAACGGGGAAAATTGGAAAAAAATTCTTGTCACTTACTGTCATAAATACACTAATTATTTCTTTTATAAACTTTACAGGGAATATTACAAGTCCGTACTTCTTCATCCTTTACTTCCTAATCTTTACAGTCTCGATATTTACATCTGTTGAAATGCTGCTTTTTGAATGTTTGATCATTTTCCTTTCCATTTTAGTTTCCGAAACGTTCAAATATGATTCAATTACCATCCTCCTGCAAAGTATAAGTTCGCAGGAACTTTCAAATCTTCTTTCTATTGTCGCCTCCCTGCCCTTGGCAATAGTGATTTCAAGCTTTACCCGAAGCCTGCAGAGGAAGCAGGAACTGCTACTCCTGTCACGGAAACTCCTTATGATAAGAGACATAGAAGATGAGGTTCTGCTTGAAGAGATAAATCAAGGTATCATAGTACTTGACCAAGAGCTGACCATTGTAAAGATTTCCCGCTGGATAGAAAATAAGTTTAACCTTACTGCGAAACTAATTCTGGATAAAAAAATTACCGAACTGACTTTCTTTGATCCGGTTTCAAACAGGAGACTTCTTCCATCAGACAATTTCTATAAAAATCTCCTAACCACGACTCCGAATGAACTTAACTGGCGAATTCTTTATAAGAATCAGTATGGTAAATTCATCAAATTTGTCATAAAACAAACTCCGCTTCTTGTAAATAATAATAAGCCCATTGGTTTTTTGCTTCTTGTAAAAGAGCCTCCCAAGACTGTGCAGGACTTGGTTTCTTCTTTTAACCAGGTACTGAGTTTCCGTTTGAGTTCAAGTATTGCAATGGTAAAAAATTTACTTTCTATTTCAAAGAACATAAAAAGTGATCCTATTTATCCGCAGGTAGAAAAGCACCTAAATTTTATAGTTCAACTCCTGAATGACACTACAACAAAAAATGACATCGCTGATGGAAACGTTGAAGTCAAGGTAACAAAGTGTGACCTTAAGACTGTCACTCAGTGTGTACTTGAGGAACTTGACCCAATCAGAAAAGTTGCAGTTTGGAACATAAGTCCTCTGTACAAAACAAAACCTATACAAATTACTTCAGATATCATGTTATGCAAAAAACTTTTGAAGTACTCAATCAAAGGAGCATTGTACTTCTCGGCCGATGCTACTGTTAACCTTGCATTTGATGAAGATGAAAACTTGAAAAGACCAAGAATAATTATTACTGTTTCTTCAATGGCAAAAATCCCAAAAGGAGTAAATATACTTGAACCATTTTTTGCCGGAGAATTAGTTACTTTTCCCAAATATGCAGGAACCGGACTTGAATTTTCAAATGCGAATCTGTTAGCAAGTTATTTAGGCTTTGATTTTAATGCTGAAATACGCAATAATAGTTTAGTAGTAAAAATTATTTTTTAGTTTATAAGCAAATGCCCCAAAATAATAATAAGAAGCCAAATAGTACAGCTAAATTATCTTTCTGGGATACTGTTAAAAAATCTTTTCGAACTGATGGGTCCAAAAAAATGTTTCCATGGTTCCAGAGCGGACTCTTGCTTGTTGGTTTTGCTGCTGGTGTTTTAGTGACTTCGGGAGTAGATATCATTTCACGCCTCGATTTAGAAGAGAATGATACAAAAGAGGAAGAATCCGAAAATCAAAAATGTATGGATAAGGGAGGAAGGTATGATGAGGATACTCAAAGTTGCATCATGACAACTGATGATAGAGGAGATGCATGTTCGAAAAATGAAGATTGCGAGGGATGGTGTCTAATTGGCGAAGATGCAACACTTGGTGCTCAAATGAATGGATATTGCAGCGACAACTTTAAGCCAAAAGGCTGCTTTAAGTATATAGACAACGGGAAAGTAAACTCGATCTGCATGCCATGACCAATTTAAAATTGAGAATGAATAATTAAGAATTGGAATTCTCCTTCATTCATTTTTAATTCTTAATTTTTAATTATTAATTGGTTTTATTGTTCTTGAGGTTTATCAAGAAGCATCGGTTCAATATCACTTTTTTCTCCTGAAATCTTCGTTATATCTTTATCTATCTTTTTAAACTCTTTATAGGAACTGTTGTATGAACTTACTGTAGTTCCAAGATGTTTACCAAGCTTTAGCATATTCTCGTCGTATGTTTTTATGTGACCTTGCAGTTTAACAACATTCTTAATAATTTCCTGAACTTTTTCCTGAACCTTTAAGGTGTTCAGTGCCTGAAGAACAGTTTGCAGATATGCAAAAAAGGAATTCGGCGAAACTATGATTACCCTTTTTGAGAAAGCATACTCAATCAGATCTTTAGAATTTACTTCGTTTCCAACTTTATAAACTAGCAGGTTATAGTATATCCCCTCAGCCGGTATGAACATGAAGGCGAAGTCAACAGTTTTCTCGTCTGGACGGATGTATTTACTTGTCTCGTCAATTCTTTCCTTCAGATCCTTTTTAAATTGTCTTATCAGTTTACCTCTTTTCTCTTTGTCTTTTTCCTTCTGAATTTTATTGTAGTTTTCAAGTGAAAACTTAGCATCAATAGGGATTATCTTATCCTTTACAAAAATAGCGGCATCAACAATTTCTCCGTCATTAAATTTAAACTGCATTTTGTACTGGGAAGGAGGAAGTAAATTCCCAAGTAAAGTTTCCAGAAAATACTCTCCAAGAATTCCCCTTTGTTTTGGATTTTTCAGAATATTCTCTAGGCTCTGCAACTGAT
This sequence comes from Candidatus Dojkabacteria bacterium, assembly GCA_016932045.1. GTDB lineage: Bacteria > Patescibacteriota > Dojkabacteria > JAHIVN01 > JAHIVN01 > JAFGDO01. Next base: position 87,514 of record JAFGDO010000032.1, read on the forward strand.
CAGCAAAACCTACAACCTGTTTATTTGTCTCGTCAAGCTTAGTAAGTTTTTCTGTAACTTCTTTCACTATCCCAGCTGTAGTCTTGTTTATATCCTGTAGATTCCTACTCGATTGCGCAAATTGCTCCTGAAGAGTCTTATTTGACTCGCTCATCTGCTCCCTAAGTGTCTTGTTCTGCTCGCTCATTCGATCGTTAAGTTCCCTTGTCAGTTCAGTGATCTGTTTTTGAAGAAGAACTATACTCTGATCCTGCGATTCGTCCCTTTTGAATGTATCAAGTTTTCGTACTATGAGGAAGAATCCAGTTAGTAAAACAAGACCAATAATAACTGTTATAGCAATAGACAATGCTTCCATTAAAATTTGTACAAACTTAGTTGTTTGATTATAGTATATGAGAGAAGGGTAGTAAATAAGCAAAAACTGATTATCCTTTTAATGAATTGGTTCTTCCTCAAGTTTTCTGTTCAAGGAAGGTTCTCTCCTACGAGCCTCAGCTTCTAGCATTTTTGCAAGTATTGTATTCGCCAGCACATTTGTTATGACCTCGGCCGGGACTCGAAGAGTATCTGTTAAAATAACTGAAGCTTGAAGTCTTTCAAATATTCTGTCATGGAGCTCCTGTTCATCAGATCTTAGGATAGTGAGAACCGCCTTTGCAACCTTTTCTCTTGCATCTTTAGCAAGTCTCTCTAAGTCCGGCTCTTTAGACAAAGCAAGAGCGACTACCTCTTTAAAGTTTCCTAGTAGCATATCTAAGGGTCTTGCAACAAATAATCTCATGCTCTCAGTACCAATATTTCTTACTGGCTCGAAAGTAAGTGTAGGATACATCCATAAATGCTTAGCAAAATCATAAAGATCAATTGCAGATACCTCCTTGTCCATCATAAGCCTTATGACGTATCTATGTGCAAGTGGGATTGGACTCTCCCCCTCCTGCATTGTTGTTATGTACGCCTCCTGAGCTCCTGCAACTCTCTCTCGAACAGCTTCATCTATTCCCGTCATATGTTCTCTGATTTCGGCTGGATCAACAATCTCTCGTTCTTCCATTTAGGTCTGTTTAACAATTTGAAATTAATTTAATATAACACAATATTGATCTGTTATAAAAGAAGCATTGCTTTGAAAATTTATCCTTTAACTTTTTTAAATAATTTAATATCATATAAATATGGACAACCAGACAACCTACTTCCAAAACTACCATGATTTACTCATAAAGCTTACTACTGCTTTCTCAGATCTTCAACCAGAAGAGCTCAGGGATATATTGTTCTTTCTGAAAGACTTCGAAAATAACAATAAGATTCCCAATGATATAGTGATATATGCTTCTACACTACCCATCGAAGGACTAGAAGTGACATCTGAAGACAAAGTCTCCCAAATCCTAGTAGGAGGAATTGAAAAATACATTGATCTTAAGTACCCCAAAAAAAGTCTACCACCTGTTGTTGTATTAAAAGGAGGGGTGAGAAATATCATCATCTATGGAGAAATCTTTGCAATGGAAGCTTTCATTCGAAAAACTCCAGTCAAAGCAATCGTTCTTGATCTTGAAGAAAGGGATGTGTTTGAAGTATTCGAACTAAATGAAATGACACCTAAATTCCTTGTACCGCTTGTTAAGGAAATATTGGAAACATAAAAGTAAGTAGCTTTCCATTCATTCGTTGCTATTCGCCTTTTGCCATTCGCTCGTCTTCATTAGACCACTTGATCATCCAACCATCTACCATGTAGCGATATAGCATCTTAGCTTGTCCTTCCCCCCCTCTATGTTATAATAACTGGCAGTTTACTTAGTTAATTGCCAACAAAGAATGTCAGACAAAAGAGATTACTACGAAGTTTTGGGTGTAAGTAAAGACGCTTCAAAACAAGAGATAAAAAAAGCATATAGACAGCTTGCAAAAAAATATCATCCTGATGTAAACAAAGCTTCAGATGCAGAGGAGAAGTTTAAGGAAGTGCAAGAAGCTTATGACGTACTCAATGATGATCAGAAAAGAGCTGCTTATGATCAGTATGGACATGCAGGCACAAGCGGTTTCGGCACAGGATTTGAGGGCTTTCAAGGATCCTCAGACTTTTCTGGAGCAGACTTTTCCGGATTTGGAGATTTTGCCGACATTGGAAGCATATTTGACTCATTTTTCGGAGGAGCTTTTGGAAGAGAGAGGAGAACACAGCGTTCAACAAGGGGCTCAGATATACAAGTTAAGCTGATTCTTGATTTTGAAGAAGCAGTTTTCGGTAAAGAAGAAAAAGTAAAATACAGAAGACAAGCACAATGCAAAGACTGTAACGGATCGGGCGCTAAAGGTGGAACCAGCATGGAAACTTGCAAGCAGTGCAATGGACAGGGCAGGGTAACGAGAGTTCAAAGGAGTTTCATCGGAACTATCCAAACCACGAGTGTATGTCCAGCGTGTCAAGGGAAGGGGCAAGTAATTAAAGAAAAGTGTCAGTCGTGCGATGGGCATGGTCACATTACGAAAGAGGAAACCGTAAAACTCAAAATCCCTCAAGGAACACCTGATGGCTTGATTCTGCGTTTTAGACAAAAGGGGAACGCAGGGATAAACGGCGGCGATTATGGAGACCTTTATGTTCAAATCGAAGTGAAACCCCACAAGTTCTTTGAACGACGAGGAGATGATATATACCTCGAACGAGAGATAGACGTTGTAACGGCTGTACTCGGAGGAGAAATTAAGGTTCCAACTTTACACGGAGACGTCAATATAAAAGTAAAGGCCGGAACTCAACCTGGAACAATACTCCGTCTCTCCGGAAAGGGCGCCCCAAAACTTAGAGGAAGTGGGAACGGGAATGAATATATCCAACTGAAGATTGTAGTACCAAAGAGACTTACAAAAGAGCAACGGAAACTTTGGGAGGATCTGGGCAAAACAAAGAATTCTAAGGGAGGAATATTTTCGGGTTTATTCAGCTAGATGAAGATTCATTTATAGAATCCTCTTTGCTGAGACCCAATTTTGAAAAAACCTCTTTTTCACCTCTTTTTGAAAAAATTGGATTTAGAAGGTTTTCCTTTGTTATTTTATGTTTAATAGGTAATGTAAAAAAGAATGTGCTTCCCTTGCCCACATTGCTTTTCACGTTAATCTCGCCTCCGTGCAGTTTAACAATACCTTTCACAAGATAAAGTCCAAGTCCGGTACCACCCGGACGAACTATCTGAGCCATACGCTTTTTCTGAGTCGTGTAATTCCGAATTCTTCCAAATTTTGTAAATAATTTCTTCTTATCTCCTACGGGAATACCCACACCGGTATCTTTCACATAAACCGTTACAGTTTCTTTCTTCGCATCAGTCCCGCACCAGAGCTCTATATTCCCTTCGTGTGTGTACTTTATAGCATTTGAAATAAGATTATCAACCACTTCAGCGATTCTCGTTCTATCAGCCTCTATCGGAGGAATTAGTTTCCTTGTCTGTCTATAAAGCAACTTCAGCTTCTTCTCTTCTGCCCTTTCCCTATTTTCTTTTACAACTTGTTTTACAAGTTCAACCATGGAGAACTTTGAAGGATCAAGCTGCATTTGGCCCCCTTCTATTTTAGTTGCTCCTAAAAACGTATTTATCAATTTAATTTCCCTATCGATTGCCTCATCTGCCGTATCAATATATTTTACAGTTTTCTGTTTTGTAAGTTTGCGCATTCTAATCAGCATCTTCATATAACCAAGTGCATTTTTCACAATGCTTGACGGAGTTCTGAGCTCATGTCCGACAATATCCATCATATCTCTCTCCCGCTGTGAAGCCATTTTCAAAGCTTTGTTTTTTCTTTCAAGAAGCTTCGCCTTTCTTTCAAGTTCCTTTGTAGCTTTATCAACTTTTCTCTCAAGATTCTTGGCAAAATCCTCAACTTGCTCATAGAGCAGAGAACGACCAATAGCAACTGATGCATTTGCAACAATGGATTCGATGAAATTTACATCCTGAACAGTAAATGCCGATTCATCTTGCTTTTCGCCAAGTAAAAGTATTCCATTCAGATGAACCTTGCGATTTAAAGGAAAAATAGCTGCAACCTTATTTTTTTTCATAAATTTCATAATGCGTTTTAATCTCTCTTTTAACTTCCCTGTTAGGTTAATTTCCAAAACCTCTATTTCTTCTCTGATGATAGGATAGCTAGCCCCAAAGTCGTCCCAATAGTAGATAATTTCCAGAAGATCTCGGATGCCTCTCCCCAATTTAAGGTCTCTGATTCTTCTAAAAAGAACTTTGCGATTATTTAGGTCAATAATTATGATACCCGAACCTTCCGGCCGAATGGTTGAATGAAAGATGCTCAGTATATTTGTAACAACTTTGCTTGTATCAAGTTCTGAACTCAGTTTGTGAATGAGCTTTTCTTTTTCTTCGGAAGGATCAAAGCCGGGATTGATTATTTTGGCATTTATAAATTTACTCAGCTCTGTATTTGCAAAAAGCAGGAAATAAATAAAGAGCATGGCTATAAAAAAGCCTGTTATTATGGCTCCTGTTGAGAAAATGCTGCCCCAAACGCTAGTTTGAATAAAGAAAATTGCATAAAAAGCAATAAAGGGAATAAGGGCAATAAAAGTAATGTAAACAGTACGACCTATAATCATTCGCACTCTTAGAAACCTATAGCGAAGTATGGAGTAATAGGTAAAAAATAAAAATGCAATCAGACTTAATGGCCCTAAATACCTAATCTCTGGAAATTCTAAAATAGGCAAAAATAAATTCGTCGCTAGAGATGCTACAATTGATATTAATGATCCTATTAAGATAAATCGAATTTGTGTCTTTATAACACGATTTTCTTCTTTAGTATAAGTGTTATAAAAAAGATATAAAGAATAGACAAAATAAATAAAAATAAAAAGAGCAAACGGTTGATATAAAACTCCATTTTCTGATCTTAGCGAGGAATCATCAATAACAACTACTTCCCTTACTACTAGAGGAGAAAGAGTTCCCAATGAAAGGAGACAAAAGAAAGTTTTCCATATATATGAGATAAATCTGCCTATTCTCGTTGTCGTTTTTCTAAATGATCTTACAAAATCCTCAAAGAATAAAGCAATTAATGCCGAAGCAAAAAAAGAAATCCTAGATGCCCATAAGCTTATAAAGATATTTCTGAAGAAGATGTCGGTTATCAGAATAGATAATACCCATATAACTACACCTATATTTGTTAAAACAAATAGGACCCGCTTCTTTCTCTCTCTCTTCCCTCCAGCTCTCAGAAGTTGCAAGATTATAAAGATATTTGAGAAAAGAATAATTGTAAGTATTATAACTTCTAAAGTCATATTACTGTGCGTAACTCTCAACAAGATCCGCTGCATTTCCTGCAGGATCTTTATAACTTTTTAATTTTTTAGCAATTGCTTTTGCCTTTTTTGTATAATAAGATTTATTTAGGATTTCTTCAATACTTGCGATTATATTTTGGGGGGTGTCAGCTTGCATAATATTAAAATTTTCTCTCCTGGAAAAACCAAGTATGCTGACTTTATTCGCATTTATTCCCATATGCATTTCTTCAAGCCTATTCGCAAAATAGGCCTGATCTATTGTTATCGGAAATGTAACTTGTGGTTTACCAAAAATTAGCCCTTGCATCATGGTACCTTGCGCTCCACTATTTACAATGACATCAGCGTATTTGCATACTTTTAGCCCTGGAACAAAATTTCTGATAATCATATCCCTATTATCATGTGGGAATTCTTCCCTTTTGAAATTACCTCCTAAGGCTACAACCTTTTTATAGTGAGTCTTTAAGAAAAGTTCTAGTACTCGTTTGTAAATATTTCTCTCAAAAATACTTGTACCAAAGCACAAGTATATCATTTTATTGTTTCCTTTAAATTTTCTAAGCTTTTCATCTGTCAGATCCGTTTTCATTCTCTCAAATCCTTGCCAGAACAAAGGCCCAATAAAGTGTGTGTCCTTTCGCTCTTTTCTAAGTGGCTCAAAGCTTTCATCACCTGGAATAAGTACTGACATAGGTTTATACAGTTCGGCTCTAGATTTTATATCAGTACTTAATCCTAGTTTCTTATATATATCTAGTACCTCACTCAAATAAAGTTGAATAAATTTCCTTTCAAAAATTGGTCTTAAAACTAATCTTAGAATCTTATGAGTCAGTATATCTTTTGCCAAACATACCCCCATTAACCCTTTTGATTCCGGTAAATATTGAGTATTGATAATTGCTACGACAGGTATCTTAGTAGCATGGTAAGTATGTGGCCCTAATAATCCGGATGCAGTAACTACTATATTTGGTTGTATCTCTTCTGTTGCCTCTATCTCAGCCCTAAACCAATTCAGGAATTTATCTTTATGAGCTTTTAAGTAATTAATTGACTGGTCTTTTGGATCATTTAGGTTTATATCGTCGTAGGACTTTACAACAGGATACCCTTGTCTTTCTATCATCCCCTTTGCACTACGACCAGAAGTGAAGTAAATCTTATGACCTCTTTTCTTCAAAACTTCTGCTATAGCAAAGCATCTAATAACATGTGTAACCGAACTTCCAGTGAGCGGAGTAAATAATATTTTCATATTTATGCTGTATAAATTAAATGTTAACTTGTCACACTTGTATAATATTTATCAGTCAGACTCTTAGCCATTTAACATTTTCCCACTCTTTCCCCTATACTCTCTTCCTCAATTGCATGCGCTATAAAACCAAAACAGTAAAAGATCTCGTATCTTGTTTTCCCGCTTCAACTTTTAACCTGAATTATATCTGTATATTTTACCGAATCCACATGTGTGCATAATCGATGAGTATAACATTCTGTTCATGTGTCCAACTCCTCCAATTTCCATCTTAACATCTCAATCGCCTCTTTCTTTAACCTTCTAAATGATCTCATACTTGTTGCACTATATTCACTTGGATCTTTAAACATAAATCTGGGCTCCCGTTGACGTTTCATTTTTTCCTCTATGCCTCTTGTATATATTTCAAACCCCAAATCCCACATTATCTGAGATTCAGTTGCCCCCTCAAAAGCCATCATCTGGAGTATCTCGTATTTTAAGTTATTACTAGTTCTCTTTTTAGTTTCTGTTTCGGGTTTAAAACTTCCTATGCAGTCCTTTAAAAGATACCTTAGTGCACCTATACGCGAACAGGATTTCCGTCGTGAAAGTTTTTTTACTCTTTCTAATCCAATAAGTTTACTTCTTGCAAGTCGATGGGGGGAAGAAAAGTTCTTTAATGCAAAATTTACATCACAATCCAAGATAGTTGAAATTTTAATCCTTCGTGTTTTTATTGAGTCAAGAAAAGTCTGTATTAATAATTCCCTAAACTCATACGTCAATATACTTATTCCCAAAATTGAGATTGTTATAAATGGCCAGAATAACTTACCATCTAGTATATAGACTGCCACCAGAAAAACAGACAGATTTATAAGACCAAAAGAGAAATTTAAAATGAATTTAATAACAAACTCCCTTTGTATTTCTAGTTTTTGTTCAAGAATGGTATCGTAAAAGATCAAAACATAAGCACCTATTAACATGCTAGGAAGAATAAAAAAATTCTGAATAAGAACAACCCTATTTAATACATCAATGTTACCAATATTAAATTGATATAGAATAATTCCAACCATTGCTCCAATAAAGAATAAAATTGAAGCTATGAATAGATACCACATTGATTCTCTTTCGTAATGACGATTTGACGAATCACAGGCTTTATAAACCTTATAAAAGGAAACAATGGGGACAAAGGTTTTGATAATATTTAGAATTATTCTGGCAAAATAAAAAAATGATACGTACTCTCCTCCGTTAACTGTATCAAGCGTCTCGTTTCTTATAACTGCGGTATAGTCCGTGATGTAATCAGTGCAGGTGAGCAAGAAACACAAAACAATGTTAACAACTATAACAACTTTTACAAATTTATCGTGCCACTTCGGTGAGATACCGAAATCATTTTGAATAGATACCGAAGCTAAAAACCACAGAAAGGTTCCAATTTCCGCGGGTATAAAGATTATTCTTGTGATAAAGACAAGTTCATTTATATTATTAACATAACTTCTCAAAAATAATAAGAAGATGTATATCGCTCCAAACGCCATCGCCCCCCCAAAATACACTATGGTTCTTTTTTGTATGTTTTGAAGAATGATAAAGATCGAAGTAAACAGAAAGATGAGGAACAGTAAAAGAGTAATCAGAAATGCTAAACTAGGCATAAGATTTAAATCTGTGTTTATTTAAAATTCTTCTTTTCTATCATTACTACTTCAGCTTCTCATAAATATCTATTTGTATCAACCTTAATCACAAAATACTTTTTATTATTTACCAGATACAAATCCCTAAAGATTTAGGCTGTGGTAACAAAGATATTAATATAACTTATGTTAAAGCTGATTATATCACCTTCCTGTCACTGCAGTCCATACTATAAGATTAACACATTTCTTCTGTCTCTTTATTTAACTCTAAAATCAGTTTTGCATAAAGAAACTGCCTCAACAATACTGATATACTTCAGTGATACAAATTTAGTAACAAGAAGAGCATTTTATTCATGCGATTGCACCTTTTTGTCACCCTTTTGTCACTTACTTGCCGAAAATCTTCCTGTACAATCATTCCTAAAGCTACGAACGGCTTCCAAACGAAGAGTTCCTATACTGAAATAAATATTATAAATCGAACAATTGAATACACGGATAATTGAATAATTAACCTTTCATTTGTTCTTAATTTTTAATTAAATATAATGTACTCACCTTACGACCTCCTCAAAATAACAGAGAATGATCTTCATACTTTTAAAAACAACTCAAAGCGCGGGAAGGTAAGAAAAATCTTAAATCTGGTACTAAATGAACTTCCACCACATTTAAAAAGACAGGTAAAATTCACAAAACCTAATCTGAAACCAGTAAGAGGATTTGAAGATGACAAAGTAAAAGGATATGAGATCATCATCAAGAACCATAAAGAAATTGAAAGCTTTGTAAGGAGTTACGTACCTTTCTTCATCATGGAAAAATAATAGCACAAACACTTCCTTTTACATGACTTGCCTATCCTATATCAATTGTATATAATTTTTATATAACTTATTATATACTTACAGCATATGGAACCTTCAGGAGAAATCACTGTTGAAACACTCGTCCAAACTGCTCTTGAACAAGGATACATAGATGTACCTTATGGGGAAAGCCGATTACCTGTAAACATCCATGGAGTAGTCTCAACCAATGGATGTCTTCCCGACGATCACCCAATGCATGGGCATACCTTTTTTGTAGATGTTGAAAACCAGCTGCAAATTGCATTTATAGATGTCGAAGAGGTATTGGGGGCGACTCAGGCAGAGGGTAACTTTCCTTCTAGACATTTATTTAGAAGTGATGTTAATGGTTACTTTGGATATTGGACTGACGCTTGCTACCCTCAGTATGTAGCTAACCCCACTTCATTTCCGATGGATGGAGATGTTGGTCTACAACTAAAAGCAATAGTTCAAGCAGCATAGCTTAAGCATTTTTAATCTCACTTCTAAACAATTCTTTCCAGCTTATCAGAGATCCTACCTCTATAAATAACAAAGCCTAATTCCTGAGATATCTCTTCTGATATACAGCGGGTATTGGAATACTCCTCGTTGATTTTTTTTAAAATACCCCTTTGCTTCTCGCCCAAAGCCAAAGAATTCCTGTGTTTACATAGCAGTAAAAACTCGCAAGTCACGAGTCCCATACAGAAAGCCCTTGAGGACAAAAAAGTCTTTAAGTCTAGATCTGAGAAAAATGTGTATGCCTTCTTTTCCCCAGATCCAGCTGCCGGATGAGAATGTATGTTGAATAGGGGAGTAATCTTTGGATCTTTGGAAATGTCCTGCTGTTTGATCTGTGTTTTGAAGACAGCTTTACCACCTATTAAAACTTGCTTCTCAAACCATCCTTTCCTTAAGGGGTTAAAAGATAATTGAAATTTATGCCTTGTTATCACATCAGTCTTGGACCCTTTTATAGGTGGTGTAGAAACAACTGTCCCTCCTGCATCGAAAATAGTAATCGAGTGCTCATATCCAAACTGATCCGTAAATTCTTTCAGCTTTTTTATGCCTTGCAATATCGAAGAATCAAGTACAATAGAAGAAGGGTAAGATGAAGCATTTGGCAGCACTCCTGATCTTTGATGGCTGATTATGAATTCCGAGAATTTAAAAAAATTCATGTGTTCCCCAATGTTGATTACATTAAACAAACCCTATCTTCGCTCTATATCCTTGCAAAAATTCCCTGACAGTCATCTTTTTCTTACCTTCAAGCTGCACAACTTCTGGAAGTATTACACCGCTTCCAGTTTGTACAAGTAACTGACCATCTCTCACTTCAGTCTGACCCACCTTTCTGCTAATTGTGGTATTTTTGAAACTTGATTTGAATACTTTAACTCTTTTGAAACCCCCACTGGTTTCTAACTCTGTCCATGCAACTGATCGCGGATTAAAAGCTCTCACTTTTCTCTCTATCACAATTCCCTCATTTCCCCAGTCGATTTTTGCTTTTTCTTTTGAAATATCATCTCTGATACAATAAGTTGCGTTTGAGTCATCCTGTTTTTTAGGTTTTATCCTACCGCTAACCCAATCGGCCATTACTTTTTCAATTTTTTCTGCAGATATCCCTTGTAATCGTTCTGCAAGAGAGCCCCCTGTATCATTTTTACTAATTAAAACTTCTTCTTGAAATAGGATATCTCCAGTATCAAGTTTCTTCTCCATTAGCTGAATTGTTATACCTGTCTTAGAAAGCCCTTGAAGAATAGCCATCTCAATGGGACAAGCTCCTCGCAGAACAGGTAGTAACGAAAAATGGATATTTAAGCATCTGTACTCTGGAAAGTTCAGAATGTACTCTCCAAGAAATTGGCCGTAATTACATACAAGGATAATATCCGGATTTGTTTCTCTCAGTATCTCTTTTGCTTCTAGATTAATGTCCTTTGGCTGATAAGTAAGAACTCCTTCTGCTTTCGCCTCCTTAAAGATATCTTCTTCTATCAAGTCTTCGTTTGCAGAAAACGCAGTAACAAGTCCCACAACTTGTATTTGCTTCGATTTTAAGAGTTTCCTAAATATAGGTGTCGGATATGTCTCAGAACCTAAAAAAAGTAACTTAATCATTGTTTTTAATTTAAATTTAAGACCGATCAATTATATGCAATAATTGTTGAAATTCAAAACCCTTCATTGCGTTGAAAACAATTAAATTGATTAGCCGCCTCGATCGCTTTAATCTCTAGCTTCCCAAGTGTACACAAGGCCAAATCATGATATAATTCGAACGACTTCAGATATCAGGATAATTTATTGAAAAGTAAACTAGACAACAGAAAAGATCTTCTTGTAGAACTCGTAAGAACCAACTTCAAATTAAGATACAATAATTCTTTTTTGGGGTTTATCTGGGTTTTACTCAAACCACTGATGACATTTATGGTTCTGTATATCGTATTCTCAAAGTTCAAAGGCGGCTGGGTAGAGAATTACCAAATGTATCTTCTGCTTGGCATAATCCTTTATACATTTGTGAACGAAGGAATTATCTTCGGGATGAATGGAATCCTCCAAATAGCACACATAATCCTAAAAGTTAACTTCCCAAGAGAAATTGCTTTGGCATCTTCACTTATCATGGCAGTTATCAACCTCACTATCAACTTATTTATACTTGCACTCTTTGGATTATTCAACCCAGTTTCCCCAACGCTAGTAACACTTGGATACTTTATTCTTATCATTGGAGTTATATTTGCACTGATATACGGGATCTCTTTTTTCACTTCTCTCATACTTGTCAACTTGAGAGATCTTCAGCATATTGCTGAACTTATTATGCAGCTATTATTCTATGCGACACCAATTTTTTACCCCATAGAATCCCTGCCGGAATATATACAAAAAATTGTAAAATTAAACCCCCTTACAGTTCTGATTCAGGCGGCACGGGAAGCGCTCATTTATGGAAACATCAAATACTTGAATGAAGTCGGATTGCTCCTTTTTGTATCAATCCTCCTTTTCTTTCTTGGAAGTTTATATTTTAAAAACAATGTAAAGAGAATAGCTGAAAAATTCTAAACTCTACCATGAAGAGAAAAGAGCACGTCACAGTCATCATCTTAAATTGGAACGGCAAACATTTCCTCAAAGCGAATCTTTCTTCTGTCCTTAAACAGGATTATCCCAACTACGAGATTCTAATCGTAGATAACGGTTCTTCCGATGGATCTATAGAATTCATCCAGAAGAAATGTAAAAGATATACAAGAAAACTAAAGCTTCTAAAAACAGGAGAGAATTTAGGATACGTAGGAGGAAATAATGCAGGCATAAAGAAGGTACTAAAAGAAAATCGGAGTAAATATGTTGTGATTTTGAATAATGATATAAAGGTAGAAGAGACTTGGTTGAGTAATCTCATATCAGGCTTTACCAATCCGCAAATCGGAATATGTACCTCGAAAATTCTACTTTACTATCCATTCCAACATATCGTACTCATTCCAAGCAAAGAATCTTTACTTTCCTCCATAAAAATAAACGGTCTGGATTATCACGCCCTGGAGTTTAAGGACGGCATCGATAAAAAAGGAGAGCTTCTAAAACTTCCAAAACAATTATTTCCCGGACAAATATACAACCTTGCACTTCCCTATAAACCAAACCACGCAAGAAGCGGCAGGTTGGGGATAAAATACAGTGGGAATGGGATGAAACTTTTTTCAGGCAGCTTAAGAAAAGAGCTTAAAGGAAGCGGAGAATTTAAGGTAAATCTCGAAGGAGAGTATGTATTAAACAATGCAGGAAGTGACTTCTATGAGAAGAAAATCCTCTTTGAAGATAGATATATTTTTGAATTTGATAGAGAACTCCCTTCAGACGTTGTGGCGGCAGGATGTGGTGCGGCAATGGCAATCCGATGTGATCTACTTAAAAGTTTTGGGGCCTTTAATGAAAGATACTTCATGTATCTTGAGGACACAGAGTTGAGTTACAGATTCAAGCAGCAGGGGTTTCTGACAAAGTTTGTAGGCAATGCTGTTTGCTACCATTGGTTCTGGGGAAGCAGTGGTGGTAAAGTCACAAAAACACAGACGTTTTATGGTACCCGAAACAGGCTGTGGTTCATAAAGAGATATTTTGGTCTTGGTCAATTTTTGTACTTTTATCTGAGAACTCTCCTGAGAACCTTTATTTGGGGAATAAAGATTCCTTTTAATAAAAGGGCTCCGATGTATTTCTCCTGTTACGTAAAAGCACTTTTTGAAGCATTAAATTGTGATAATAAATAAGACCATACGTTTTCAAGGAAGTATTGTTTTAAGGTAAATATACTCTCCACAACGCGAACAACATAATGATATATTTGTGATAAAATGAGATCATGACAGACACGACAGTAGCTGTAAAAGTTGATAATGTATCAAAGGAATTCCTAGTACCAACAGAAATTCAGACCACTTTCAAGAGTTACTTTCTTAATCCTTTTCGTAAAATTCCCAAGAAGAAATTTACTGCATTAGATAACATCAACTTTTCAGTAAAAAAAGGTGAGTTTATAGGTATAATAGGTGAGAATGGAAGCGGGAAAAGTACACTGCTTAAGCTGCTTGCAAGTATATACTTACCCGACAAGGGGAAAATAGAAACACATGGAAAAATTGTCCCCTTTCTTGAACTTGGAGTAGGGTTCAACCCGGATCTGTCTGGTCGTGAAAATATCTTCCTGAATGGAACGATTCTAGGAATGCACAGAGAATATCTTGAAAGCAAGTTTAACGAAATAGTAAACTTTGCTGAGATTAGAAAATTCATAGATATGCCCCTTAAAAACTACTCAAGCGGCATGCAAGTAAGACTTGCCTTTTCAATTGCCATTCAATCAAATGCTGATATTTACTTACTTGATGAAGTTCTTGCTGTTGGTGATAGGGCATTTCAACAGAAAAGTATAAAAGTCTTCGAGAAACTTAAACAAAATAAAAAAACTGTATTCTTCGTTTCACATGATCTACCAAGTATAAGAGAATTTTGCAGTAGGGTTATCTATTTAAAGGATCACAAGATAAAAAAGATCGGAGATCCTGATAGTACTGTTGATCAATATATATATCAAGATAGTACTGAGGAAATAGAAGAGAACGGCAAGCCAGTAATAAAAAGTCGGAGATTAATATCTATCGAATCGGTTAAGATTCTTGATAAGCAAGGGAAAATAAGCAAGAATTTCATAAGCAGTGATCAGGTAACTATTTGTGTCGATTATAGGGCTAAAAGTAAGGACACTAAAGACGCTATTTTCGGAATAGCATTGTATAGAGAGGATGGAACATATATATATGGAACAAACACACATGCCAAGCAGAAGCAGATTCTGCTTAAAGCAAGGGGACAGGTCCTGTTCCAATTTAAGCACCTGCCGCTTTTACAAGGTCATTTTTTGGTCACAGTAGCAATCCACAAAGCATCAGGAGAGAATTACGACTGGCATGACAAACGTTATGAATTCTGGATAACTAATAACAAAAAAGATGAAGGTCTTGTTGACACAGATGTTGATATAGATATCCGTTAAAACTTTTAAAAGATGTTAATATGAACATTCTCCATATTGTACAACGTTATCATCCAGCAATAGGTGGCTCTGAGCTATATATGCAAAAATTATCCGAACACTTGGCAAAAGAGAAAAATAACAAAGTAACGGTACTAACAACAAATGTTGTAGACCCAGAAGATTTCTGGAAGCCAGAAGCATCACAACCCAAGCAATTGAAAAAGGTCGAAAATATAAACAATGTTAAGGTTATCAGGTGTGATACTACCCTTTCACTCATAAAACCACCAATATTATCAAAGATTATAAGGAAACTATTTAATTCTATAAACTTTAACCCATTTATAAGGAATAAATTTGATGTGCCCACCTCAATTGAGATGCTTGACTTAATCAACCAAGAGGGCAGGGATACTTTTGATGTTGTTCATG
Source organism: Candidatus Dojkabacteria bacterium (assembly GCA_016932045.1). Taxonomy (GTDB): domain Bacteria; phylum Patescibacteriota; class Dojkabacteria; order JAHIVN01; family JAHIVN01; genus JAFGDO01. Next base: position 102,605 of record JAFGDO010000032.1, read on the forward strand.
TTACAGCGATGCCTTATAGTCATTTATTTTATGTCGGATATAAGATTGCCCAAAAAGACAAAGCTAGATTTTTTATTACACCGTTTATTCATCTTGGTATAAACGAGCACGACGAGATCAGAAAAGAATATTTACGAAAATATCATTTAAAACTTTACCAAGAAGCAGACCGGATTTTTGTTCAAACTAATGCAGAAAAAGAAGCTTTAATAGGGTTCGTTGAAAGCTTTTCTAAAACATCCTTTAGCAGGAAAAAGGTTATCAAGATCGGCTTAGGTATTGATATGCGAGATTACAAGATCTATGATCCTAGTATATTTAGAAAGAAGTACAGACTCGAATATCCGATTGTCTTCTATATTGGAACAAATACATTCGAGAAAGGGACCGTTACTCTTCTAAAAGCAATGCAGCTTTTATGGGACAAAGAGATAGATATTCACCTTGTTTTAGCAGGCAAAAAGGTACAGAAATTCGAGAAATTCATTAAAACATATCCCTACAAACATAAAGTTATTGAATTAGGGGAAATTACTGGTAAAATAAAACACCAATTATTTTCAAGCGGAGATATTTTTTGCATGGTCTCAAAAACTGATTCTTTCGGAATTGTTTACCTTGAAAGTTGGTACTACAAGAAACCAGTTATAGCATGTGACACAAAAGTATTTCGTGAAATAATCGATGAAAATACTGATGGTATTTTGTGCGAATTTGACAATGAGGAAGAGCTGGCAAGACAGATAGAATCTCTTGCCAAAAACCCTAGAAAGGCTAGATCTATGGGTTTAAATGGCTTTAATAAAGTGAAGAAAAATTACCAACTCTCTCAAAAGTTAGATATAATTAAACAATTTTACAAAAAAAATACTTAAGAGTTTATTTTTTATATAGGTCTTAATGAAAAAAGCATTAATAACAGGTATTTCCGGTCAGGATGGGTACTATTTATCACAACTCCTTTTAGAAAAGGGATACGAGGTCCATGGGCTAGTTAGAAGAAACAGTCAATTATCGATAGGCAATTTATCCAAGCTCGATGAGAAAATCCAGAAAAAGATAATCATACATTGGGGTGATATAACAGATCATTGTATTGTCGAAAAGATTATTAAGGATATAAAACCAAAAGAAATGTACCATCTGGCAGCCCAAAGTTTTGTAGGATTAAGCTTCGAAAATCCGCGACATACATATAATGTGAATATTGACGGCACACTGAATGTTGCAAATGCAGTTAGAGAATTCTCACCTAAGACAAGGGTATATTTTGCAGCGACATCCGAGATGTTTGGGAAGGTACAAGAAACTCCCCAAAATGAAAAAACCCCTTTCTATCCAAGGAGTCCTTACGGAGTTTCTAAGTTAGCTGGTTTCTGGACCATGAAAAATTACCGAGAAAGTTATGGGCTATTTATGAGCAATGGAATTCTCTTTAATCATGAAAGCGAAGTACGAGGGCCAGAATTTGTTACAAGAAAGATCTGCATGGCTGTCGCAAATATTTCAAAGAAAAAACAAGAATATTTAGAATTAGGCAATATGGACTCAAGAAGGGATTGGGGACACGCAGCTGACTATGTTTATGGTATGTGGCTTATGCTGCAATACAAGAAACCCGATGATTTTGTTTTAGCAACTGGAGAGAACCACAGTGTAAGAGATTTTGTTGAACGGGCTTTTAAAGAAGTCGGCATCGATATCGGGTGGGAAGGAAAAGAGCTTAATGAGAAGGGATTCGATAAGAAAACAAAAAAAGTACTTGTAAAAGTAAATCCAGAGTTCTTCAGGCCAGCAGATGTTGAAGTCTTGAAAGGCAATTACTCAAAAGCAAAGAAACAACTAGGCTGGAAACCAAGGATAACATTTAATAAACTGGTAAAAGTCATGATGCAAAATGAATTAAACCAGTAGTTCTCATAAAGAGCAACACTCAACCTTATATTTTATATTTTTTATCATGACTCCAACTGAAAAAGCGATAAATCTCGAAAAAGAAGCTAAAGTGCGCAGTAAAAAAAAGAAGATTAATGTCGAGTATCAGAGAGATATCAATATTCTTAAGGGGAAGTCTATCTACAGCATGATGCGAAGTTTAGATACAGAAAAACCATTATCGGAATTACTTATCTTTCCAAAGAGTCAACAGAAAAATAAATATATAGCAAAAATCTCACAATTTTTTCTAGCAAAGATTTATTATGCTGTAAAGAAAATCCTGGAAAAAGTACTTGATACTCAGGACTATATCAATAAACAAAAAAGTGATATTACGGGAAATATTGATGATTTCGACTATTTTGACTTTGAAGATAGGTTCAGGGGTCCTAAAAAAAATATTTTTAAAACACAAACTAGATACCTAAACTATCTAAAGGGAAGGAGAAAGGTCCTAGATATCGGGTGCGGAAGAGGAGAATTTATCCAGTTACTTAAAAATCATAAGATCCCAGGCAAGGGTATCGATATCTATGGACCATTTGTTAAATACTGCCAGGCAGAGGGATTAGATGTTACTCAATCCGATGCAATAGATTACCTAGAGAGCCTGAACGATAACTCTCTTGACGCAGTTACAGCCTTTCACGTTGTAGAACATGTCTCTCATAATTATATTGCAAAGATGTTGCACTTGTTGAATAAGAAACTAGTAGATAAAGGTCTCTTCATATTTGAAACCCCAAATCCCCTTTCCGTTTTTACCATGGTAAGACCATTTTATCTTGATCCTGGACATACAAGACCTGTACACCCCCAAACAATATTATATTTACTAGAAAAGAGTGGATTTATCGCAAAGAAGGTACTATTCATGGATTATCCTGATAAAAAGGACCGGCTGGAGCAGATGAAAAAAGAAAAAGGGAGCTCTGGTGTAAACCTTGATATTTATAATAGGAATATCAAGAAACTGAATAAGATAATATTTGGCGCTCAAAGCTATGCTGTTATTGCAGAAAAACAATAGAATAACAATACACCAATTCGTTCGGGAGATTACAATTGGAGATGCAACTTCAAATGAGATGCGTTTTATCCAGAGTATCCTTAAAAGGAACGGGTATAGAAGCGACATTTTCGCCTGGAAAATCGATAGCAGGATAAAAAACATTTACTATTACAAGAAATATAAACCAAACAAAAATGATATTTTAATATACCATTTAACTGGAAAGGACGACCTTGTACTCCCCTTTTTAAAAAAATTTCTGAACAGAAAAATTCTGATTTATCACAATATAACTCCCTCACATTTTTTTTCAGGTTACAGCAATAAATTCGTCCGAGATCTTACGGAAGGTAGGGAATGTTTGCAAAAGTCTAGCAAAATGTTTGACCTTGCTTTTGGAGACTCAAAATTTAATGCACAAGAATTGAGGAGTATGAACTTTAAAAATGTCCGCACACTGCCAATTATTTACGACTTTGAAAGATTGGACAATCTACAAGAAGACAGAGTTTTATCAGCGAAACTTAAAAACGAATATATCACAAACATCGTTTTTATAGGAAGAATAGCTCCCAATAAAAAACAGGATGACCTGATTAAGACATTTTATTTGTACAATAAATATGTGAATGCTTTCTCACGTTTATTCCTTGTTGGTGCAGATTTCATTGTCCCTAGGTATGTGAATGAAATTAAAAACTTAATAAAAATACTAGAACTAGATTCTTTAGTTACAATTACAGGCCATATAACTGACCGCGAATGGATAACATATTACAAAAACGCAGATCTGTTTGTATCTATGAGCGAACATGAGGGATTTTTCGTACCAGCACTAGAATGTATGCACCTTAAAATACCCATGCTTCTATACAAAAGTACAGCAGTTCCAGATACGGCGAGTAATACTGCTGTATATTTTGACAAGAAGAATTTTGAGGTTGTGGCTGAAATGATGGATCTTGTGTTGAAAAAAGATGTGAAGACAAGACTTTTTGAGAACTCCAAAAAAAGATTAAAGAATTTCCAGAAAGATAAGATCTCAAAATTCTTCTTAAGTGAAATAAACAAATTTATAAATAAATGAAAACACAAAAGAAAAAAATCGGAATAGTCATCCATCGATACGGCCCAGCTGATGAGATCACAGGCGGAGCAGAATATCTCACACGGGAAATAGCTGAACACCTAAAAGATAATGTTGAGATAGAAATTATCACCACATGCGCAAAGGATTACCTAACCTGGAAAAACGAATACTCCCCCGGTGAAGAAACAATTAATGGGGTAAAGGTTAGACGATTTAAGGTTGATTTTGAAAGGAATCTTGAACTTTTTCTTGAAATAGAGGAACAGTTAAAAAACGACAGGTCGAACATTGAACTTGCCATAACCTGGGAAAAAAATCAAGGTCCATATTCCTCCCAATTGTTCGAGTATTTAAAAGAGAACCACACAGCATACGATCGTCTAATCTTCATTACTTATCTTTATGCAACAACTGTTTTTGGGATAAACATAGCTCCAGAAAAAAGTATACTAATTCCAACAGCTCACGACGAACCGCCAATATACTACCGTATATTCAGACAAGTTTTTATAAAACCTTACACAATAGCATTCCTCGCCCCAGAAGAACGTGATCTTGTTCATCGTATATTCAGCAACAGGCACATACGACATTCATTAATAGGAGCTGGCGTAGAAATCAACCAGAAACTAGATTATAAGAAGGTAGTAAAGAAATTCAATCTAAAACGACCTTACATTGTTTTTGCAGGAAGAATCTGTAATGAAAAAGGATGCGGCGAGCTATTTGAATATTTTCATGAATACAAGAAAAAATATAAGTCGGATCTCGAACTTGCACTAATGGGAAATGCTCTAATAGATATCCCAAAAGACAAGTCTATAAAATATCTGGGATTTGTAAGTGAGGAAGAAAAATTCAATGTTATGTCAGGAAGTTTAGCACTAATAAATAATTCTCCCTTTGAAAGTTTATCCCTGATAATTCTTGAATCTTTTTTGTGTAAAAGACCAGTACTAGCAAATGCAAAATCTCTGGTCATGAAAGGACATTGTGAGAGATCTGGTGGAGGGTATGCTTTCGATGGACAAAATGAATTTTTCCGGTACTTACAAAAATTAGAAACAAATCAATCCCTATCAAACATTATGGGGGAAAATGGGTACAGATATGTGAAAAGGAATTACAGCTGGGATGTGATGAAAGGGAGGTTCCTTGCATTAATAAAAGGTTAATTCATGCTGTACTAATTGGTCTTGTTATGTCTCTTTTTAGTAGGAAAAAAGAGCTTAAAATCGTTAAAGTTCAATTTTACGTTTTATAGCATTTGCATATGGCTTTAAGGGAACCAATTAAAAAGATTTCAATAATCATACCAGTTTATAACGAGGAAAAAACTCTTGCAGAAATACTAAAAAAGATTGATAAATTATCTTTTGGAGAGATCAGAAAAGAGATAATAGTCATTGATGATGCCTCAAAAGACTCAACTCCAAATATCCTGAAGAATTATTCGGAGCAAAAAGGATTTAAGGTTCTCAGGAATTCAAAGAATCTCGGAAAAACAAGAACTGTCAAAAGAGGCGTTTTGCTTTCCACCGGTGATGTAGTAGTCACCCAAGATGCTGACCTCGAATATGAGCCAGAAGATCTTAGAGTAATGCTGGATAAATTTATAAAGGACGATCTTGATGTCGTTTATGGGAATAGATTTGGTTCTAAACTGAAGAATAAGGGTCCCAACTATCTGGGAAATAAATTCGTAACATTCTTCTCAAACATTTTTACTAGTTTAAGAGGGTTTACGGTTCCAGATATGGAAACCTGCTATAAGATGATTAGGGGAGATGTATCTAGAAATATCAGCAAAACCATTGAATCCAAGGACAACTTCAGTATTGAACCAGAGGTAACTGCAAAATTGTCTCAGTATCGAGTGAATGATAGAAAGCTACGGGTTGGTATTGTTGATATCTATTACTATCCGCGTACAAGCGCAGAAGGAAAACATCTTAAGGCACTTCAAGATGGTGTGAAAGCTTTTCTTGCAATTATAAAATTCAATCTGAGATTTAAATTGAAGGACTTTACTTTTCTTTTAAAGAAACTGTTAAATGACAGATCTTTGCTCCTGCTCATACTTATATGTATCCTAATGTTTCTTATAAATTATAAGATGCATCCTGCAAAACCATCCTATGATGGAATTACAAGAGGAGGTTGGTTTGCATGGTGCGACCAACGAAACTACCTACAGATAGCGACAGATCTTTCGAATTTCACACTAAATAGGCGCTTCTTATATGGTTTGGGGTATCCAGTACTGGCAGCTCCCTTTATACGTCTTTACCCAAAAGATCCCTTTCTAATTCCAAACTTATCTATCTTTGTTATTAGTATCTCGCTCATCTTTTGTGTAATGCGCAAATATCTAAAATCTGGGAAATACGCCTTTTTAGGAGCACTCCTGCTGATATTTGCAACTCCATTACTTGACTCTATGATAGTTCCGTGGAACTCAACAGTAAATGTTATTTCTTTTGCAATAATTCTCTACTTTTATTTTAAGCCAAAGTTGAATTATCTTGCATGGATAATCATTGCGTTTTGTTTCGCGTGGATTTTCTCGGCAAGATATGTAGACATTGTATTCATCGCACCAATGCTTTTATTTCTACTCATTAAGCAGTCTGCAAATTTCAAGTCCTTTGTTTTGAAATCACTACTATTTTGCTTCAGCTTTATAATATTTATCGCTCCGATACTGTTTGTGCATCACAGATGCTTTGGAAGCATATTTAAAACCCCCTATATTTATCACACAACTGAAGACAATGTTTCAGATCAAGATCTCAGCCGATACAGTCTTGAAATCGTTCCAGATAGTTTGCGCACAGTCTTCTTCGGAGATAGAAATTATGATATTTGGAAATTCCGTCCTTTGTTTCGCGAGGCTCCGATTTTTATATTATGCCCGCTTTCTTTAGTATATTTGCTAAAAAGAAAAAGACTTGATCTACTTATGATAGTCTTTTGCATGGTTCTATCTTTTATTTTTTATGCTTCTTTCGGAGGATTCAATGGAGGATCACTTCAATTTGGATGCCTGCATTATGTGAAGATGTGGTTTCCTCCACTCGTGCTTTTTACTATGTTTAGCATTAAAGAATTCCTTCAGAAAACCTAAGGGTTATTAAATATATGCGTATGATTGAAAAAATTAACACACAAATAAAGATGCTTATTGATTTTATAAGGAAAAGTAGCCCGAAGAATATACATATGCTTGAGATTCTTCTACTTTTGGTATCCAGTATAAGTGCTGTTGCACTAATCCTCCTGGCATTGGAATTATACGACCCATATTGGTCGCTTTTTATTGGAATCATAATATCTCTTATTATTCTAAAACTATTTCATTTCAAAATTGTATTCAGGGATAGTAGATTTTCGATAGTGATATTACTAATTATATTTATCGCACTTTTTCTGCGTTTCAAACCATATATATATCTTTCCGGAGGACAAGATCAAGGGCTTTACATCAGTATGGCAACACAGTTTGAGGAGCAGAGAGGCATTTATACTATAGATACTGTAAGAGAGAACCTCGACGATAAACAAAAACAAATTTACGATGAAGGCATGTTGACAGAGGGATCACTGGTTCCTGGAGTCGCATTTATTGATGCAGAATCCTCGAAATTTCTCATGCCATTTTACCCTTTACATTCGGTATGGCTGAATGTCTTTAAATCAATCCTCGGAGCTGAAAATAGCGTCTATTCATTAACATTTTTCTCCCTGCTTTCTATCTTTGCATTCTATTTACTTGGATATGAAATATCGAACAAGAAAAGATTTGTGGGGTATCTATCAGCCCTTCTATTATCAGTAAATCCCCTTCATGTATTTTTCTCTAAGTTCCCAGTTACAGAAATAACAGCCTTGGCCTTTACTGCTTTCGGATTCTACTACCTTATAAAATATTACAAGTTTCTAAAAGGTGAGGGAAAGTTTAACTTACTTTATTTCCTGTTATCCCTGGCAATGTTTAATTGTTTTTTTTATACAAGAACGAGCGGACTTATATATCTTCCGTTCTTCTATCTCTTAGCTTGGACCACTTTACTATTTGAAAGGAAAAGATTTACTAGGAAGAGTATATTTACCTATCTCCTCTTCCTACTAGCTTTACTCATCATCTCGGCTATATATTATTATAAGTACCTAACTCTTCTATTCATGAGCTATTACCTAGGCATCTCCTCAAGACTTGGAACTCCCAAGCTGTTAATTTTCGGAACAATCATCTTTGCCTTGTGTTTCTTTTTAATGGTCGCAAATGAACTGCGGAAGCGCCTTGATGGAGAAAAACTCTTACAGATTACTAAAAAGCTCATCTCTATTTGGACCATATTATCTATGGTTCTAATTGTCATTTTCAACTTATACAATACATATAAATTAGGTTTCACAGATACATATGTGGGGATACCATTTGATACGTGGTGGCAAATGACGAATACTGAGTGGAGAGCATTCAAATATACCGCACTGTACAACACTATACTCTACATATCTCCGTTTGGGTTTCTACTATATGTTTACCAACTATTTAGGATAAAACAAAAGAGTCTCACTCAAATCCTGTTATTCATTTTTATAAGCTACTTCTTCCTATTCACATCTTACTTGATGCCGTTTGTTTCGTACCATTTTTATTATGCAAGATATCTTCTTACTGAAATTGTCCCGTTTATGCTTTTAGCAACAGCACAAATAATGGGCTCAAGATTTAAAAACAAAATTCTACGTATGCTTATGTATTTCCTTGTGGCTTTTTCAATCCTATACTCGCTTTTCTTCTCTTTGCCACAACTAAAAGGCGAAGAGGGAGCACACATCCAGTTTTACAAAGATTTCGATGAGTATGTAAATACAACTGATCTTGTACTTATAAGCATAAACGAAGACTACTCCTGGCCTTCAAATGAACTCATGACTCCATTAAAATTCTACTTTAATTTCCCTACAATGCGATTGAAGAAAACTGATTACATATACAAAACTGAGCTTATTAATATGTATGAGGATTATAGCGACGTTTATTTGTTAGTTTCACAAAGAATAGACTCATATAGGGGAGTAGAGTATGTTAAGTCATTGCAATACGAGCAAAGCTTTTTCAGTAGATGCAATGAGAAGCACTTATATACCTTCCTTGTGGCTGGCAAATCAAGCCAAGAAACAAAATATCCTTTCTGTAATGACCTTATCCCAACTTCTCACAATACCGGAAGTATAGAGCTATATCTATATCGTGTTGATCTATAAATTGATCATATTATGGCCGAAATAAAAGTAAAAATTATATATAGAAATTACATTCCTCTTTATAGCGGATATTGTTCGTTTTGGCTTGATGATATACCGGGAGTTGAGGTCATCATCCCTGAGGTTAAAACCCATCTAAAGAAATTTTACAAATGGTACTTATTATGCAAAAAAATCCCCCTAGTTAAAGGTTTATTAAATCTTGGACAGAATCTGCTATTTAATGAGAGAAAAGACAAAGAAGATATTGACCTTTACTTTTTCGCCGGGATTATGCCCGACAAGAATTTTGGTAAACCCTTTATACTTGACCTTGAGCATGTATATCAACTGTTCAACTTTGTAAACGTAACTGCTAGTAGAAAAAAAGATGTTTTCAAAATTCTTGAAAGCAAAAATTGCAAAAGGATACTTCCATGGAGTATAGCTGCAGAGAATACACTTAAAAAAATGTACAAAGATGAATATACGAGAATAATGAATAAGGTGGAGGTGCTTTATCCTGCTTTGCCTTTATACAAAAAAGTATATAAAGGTAAGGCAGATCACTCAATAGTCAGAAAAGATGATAAAAAAATCAAGATTTTATTTGTTGGCAGAGATATTTATCGTAAAGGACTTATGGAAGCACTCATAGCTCTAAAGGAGATAAATAAAAAATTCTCAAAAAAGATAGAGTTCTACTGTGTATCTGGAGATACCGAGAAACTCAAGAATCAATTCCAGTCGAACAATTTTCACTTCTACCCATTTAATTTCCCACATGATGAAGTCATAAAAAAGTTCTTTATGACGTGTGATCTTTTTGTTATGCCAACAAGAGTGGACACATTTGGAATGGTTTATCTAGAAGCATTGTCATGTGGTATGCCAATTATTGCAACAAAGCAATTTGCTATACCTGAGTTTCTAAAAGACGGGGAAAATGGTTTTTTCGTAGAATCAGATAATTTATTTCTACATAAAAAGCTCATACCAACAGGTAAGTACTCCGGGATTGGATATAGAGGTATAGAAAAGAAACTGGTGATTGACTTAACCAGAAAACTCAATCTAATCATCGAAAATCCCAATGTTTTGCGCTCACTAAAAATTGAAGCCCCTAAAGAGTTTGAACCCGGAGGTAAATTTTCGATAATAAAAAGAAATAAGATTTTAGAAAGGATGATTAGAACTTCAATAAAAGATGGAGAAGATAAGATCTAAGAAAATTACATTAGTACTATTCATAATCATTCTACTCGGCCTTGTCTTCTATATATATATAAATTACAGCGAGTTTTCAAAACTAACAATAAAAAATCCCATCCTACTAATCCCGCTATCTTGCTCAATCATTCTTTTCTTAGCCATCAATGGGCTAGTTAATTATTATTTATTGAAAATCTTTAATGTCAAATTGGCCTTTAAAGAGTGGTTTGGACTTTCTGTGATAAATACAATGGGAAATTATTTATTTCCTTTCAGAGGTGGAACTATTTCAAACGCAGTCTATCTGAAAGGAAAACACCAATTTCCATATTCTTCTTTCATTAGTATTCTATCGGCTACATATATTTTAGTCTTCTGGGTCATTTCTATTGTAGGAACCATTTCCCTCCTCATCATCAAATTTATGTATAATGTATTCTCAATCCCCCTAACCGTAGTGTTTATATTTTCTTTTATTTTCCTTACTGTAATTATTGCCTTCTCTCCAACTATCAAAGAGACTCCTTATAAAACATTAAATACATTTATTAAAATAATAAATGACTGGAAAGGCATCTCCTCTCACAAAAGGACTCTCCTAATAGTAGCCTCGATTACCTTTGTTAACATTTTACTTACGACTTTTAATACTTATCTTGAGTTTCAAATCCTTGGTAAAGAAGTCTCCTTTATCAAACTAGTCCTCTTATCAGTTTTCTCTTCCTTCTCGCTATTTATTAGTATTACCCCGGGTAACATTGGTATCAGGGAAGCCTTTTCTGCTTACTCTGGTAATGTCGTTGGACTGCTTCCAGCTGAAGTAATAACTGTAAGTATTATTGACAGAGCTGTAACATTTGCCCTTTCTTTTATTCTCGGTCTTTATTTCTCGTATATACTCACTAAGCGGAGAAAGAAAAATTAGATTTCTTCTTTACTTTGAGTGCAATAAATGCTGAGTGGTAAATATCCAACCTGGACAAAAGATTCGGTAAGGGGTAGTATCCCGATCCAAATATCTTCTCGACATCAAAGCTGTGTACTGCAAATAAATGCTTCAACCCGAGAGTAGTAAAAACTCTCTGATGCTGCATTGATCTATTTACAGTAAATTCTTCATCTTCGTGATGAACATCAAGGGGATTACCAAGAGAAGATGTCTTTATTGATACATTAGTTAACGAGAAAGGTGTAAAACCTAGTATTAATGCGAATATATTATGCCAACTCGCTAGGTTTTCAGTAGAAATGACCGCATATCCATCCGGCTTTAATAAACGATAAATCTCGGAAACAAAAAAATCTGTATCGAAAATATGCTCTATTACTTGATTAGCATGTATGACATCAAATGAATCCTCTCTGTATGGTAATGACTTATTCAAATCACCTCTTTTGACTTGTACTCCGCGCTTTTTTGCTTCTGCAAGCTTTCCACTTTCTATATCGACCCCATATACGTAACTCGTTCCTATCCTTTTTGCCAACCTCTCTGTTAACTCACCATCATAACAACCTAAATCCAGAAATTTAGCTGTTTTAGATCTAATTAGTAGATTCTCGATATTCTTCAAGTTTTGTTCATAGGCATTCTTCCTCAAATTCATTACCTTTCTTATTATTCCCTTATAAATAGACATATCTCCTATAAAATAATAAAATTAGTTGTTGTTTCAACAAGATTTTTAAATTATACTTGGTTAAGTTTTTAGGATCAACACCTCTAACTAAAATTGTAACTGGAGTTTTAATAATGATGAAAAAAATTTATGTAGTAATCGGTACAAGAGCTCAGTTCATAAAGGTGGCTCCAATGCTTAGGATGATGCTGGATCAGAATATGAAATATGAGCTTATATTTACAGCCCAACACCAAGAAACAATTGACGAAATACTAAAGGTTTATAGGTTACCAAAACCTGATAAAGTACTCTACAAATATACGGAAGCAAATACAAGGTTCCGCTTTGCAAGATGGTTCCTGAACATTTTCTTTAAAGTTATCTTTCAATCTAAAAAGTATCTTCCCGAAAAAGGTTATGTATTGACTCATGGCGATACATTTACTGCCTGGTTAGCTGCACTTATGGGAAAGCTTGCAGGATGTAAGGTTTGTCACCTTGAATCAGGGCTCAGATCCTATAACATCTTTAAGCCCTTTCCAGAAGAAATTTCGAGATTGATAACGTTCACTTTATCTGATGTCTATTTCTGCCCTAACGCTTGGGCAGTAAACAACCTTAAGAAATTCAAGGGAGAAAAGATTAATATGAAAGAAAATCCAATGTATGACGGGGTTGTATATGCAATCAAAAATCCCTCAAAAAAGACATTTCCTTTTCAAAAAAAGAAATATGCCATAGTTTCAATTCATAGATATGAAAACATCTTTTCCTCTAGATTTACAGAGGAAATTCTACCCCAGCTTAAAGAAATTTCCCGAAGCATACACCTAGTTTTCACATTACACCCAACGACTAGGGAAAGGTTAAAAAGTCTGAATTTGTACAAGAAACTCGAGAAAGACAAGAATATAGAGCTGCATGAAAGATTTGATTTCCTCGACTGGATCAGAGTGTGCAATGAATCAGAATTCGTAATAACTGACGGCGGAAGTAACCAGGAAGAGCTTAGTTATCTGGGTGTTCCAACAATTCTTTTCAGAACCGAAACAGAAAGGAAAGAAGGGCTAGGGGAAAACATTGTTTTATCGGAATTAAAGCCAGGAATTATCAACAATTTTGTAGAAAACTATAAAAAATACAAAAGACCTTTTAAGACAACTAAAATATCGCCATCTCAAACAGTCATTAATTACCTAAAAAAATATAGACTAAACAGAGCAGATTATTAGAAGTCGTGCTTTAAAGTACTTCCCCAGAAAAGGGAGAGGGGAGAGGACATTAAATATTTTGAAGAATTTAAGATAATGATTCAGAAAGTGTACATTTATACTCTTATATCCTAGCGACTTCAAGATATCTGCATACTCCTTTCCATTCCTTACACCTATGTGCCCCGATGTTTGCTTTAAGATACCTAACTTTTTAAATTTTTCTAAAAAATAATCGCTGTTTGGCGTATGTATAATCAACTTTCCTCTAGATCTTATAGTTCTTCTTATTTCAGCAAAGATTTCTTTGAGATCTTTATCGTTCAAGTGTTCAACGAAGTCCATTGAAAATGCCTTGTCGAATTTCCTCTCATTTAACTTGCTGAATTGAATAATATCCATGCAATAAAATCTTGCATTCCCAATTTTTAATTTTTTTCTTCTCTCATTTGCTTTCTGGATAAATTTTTTTGAGAAGTCCACTCCTATATACTTTTTCACTTTATTATGAATTACATCCATTAGTAATCCATTTCCACATGCATAGTCAACAACTATATCTGAAGGGTAAAGCTTAATATACTTCAAGACTCTAGAGATCCTCTCCCCGGGAGACCTGTGATAACTGCTTATATAAGCATCACTTTCATAGAGTTTAATATTTTTTCTAAGATCTTTCGGGGATTTATACACCAAATTACAAGTTTAAGAAATAATTCTATTTAAAACAATTTCTTTATGCTGTTGATCTTTTGTATTGCAGATTTCATATCTATCTCTATGGTATTGCAATACCACAGGATAGAATCCAATCTAGGCTTATTCTCAAGTTTCGACAAACGATATCCATCTTCCCTTGTGATAAGTCCCTCTCGTATCTGATTACTTCTAAAGGTATCATTTTCTGTGAATCCAGTTACTGTATAGTAGATGTAATTATAGAAGGACGCTGTTCCATCACCTATACGCCACGAAGTTTTAGTATCCGGAGAAAGTTCCCAGTTATACTCTTCCAGCAAAGTCTTTTCTATTACCTTTTCGTTCCATGGTATAAAGCGATACAGATAAACATACTCTTTGGGAACAAAATATGATGATATATAAGCAGTAAAGGTATCAATTAAAGAAGCATTTAAATAGGACGGGTTCGATAAGTAATGAGAAGCATAAAACCATAAAAGTCTAAATGTGTTTGTAATGCCAATTGCATATGCCTTTTGTACTTCAGGAGTTAAATAAACATTTGCAAATCCGTACTTAAAATCTGTCTTTTCAAGTGAGTTGTCGGCATATATCACTAAATCAATACCTGTTTCTCCACGAACTTTATTTAGATAGTAAAAGTATTGTTTATCCCCTGCCATAAAAAGCGGGACCATACCTATGTGCGGTTTTTTCAACCAAGCGGAAACATTCTTTCGAATATACTCCCTCTTTTTCTGAATATCTGCGGACACAAGAATATGCTCAACACCTAGCTTGCCAGTCATTCTAGCTTGATTCCTTCTGCCAAGATCTGTAAGCATCCCCCAATCATAGGAAAACGCGAGTGGATTCAATCCCAATTCATTTTTTGCATAGTGAAGTGCATAACTACTATCCCTTCCCCCGCTGAATGAGACAATACAATTTGGCACATCATCTCCTTTATTTTTAAACTTAGTGATTTCTTCATGTAAAGCTTTCTGCCCTCTCACGTCCCTCTTTTGATAATTATGGCAATAATTGCACACTCCATCATCATCAAAATGAATAAAAGGCATGGTCTCCGGTAACAAACACCTCACACAACGCGTAAGTTCCTCTATCCTAGGCTGGTTCCTCGTAAACTCTTCAGTGATTATCTTCTCAACCTCTTCTTTATCTTTCTCATTTTTATTAATAATACTACTAAGATGAAGAATGTTTGCCCCCTTTGGATCGAGTACCCGAATTCTTCTTTTCTTCCTCACGACCACAAACTCTTTATTGTTTTTCACACCACCATCCAATGAAAAAGGCAAATGAGAATTATCTGACAAGTTTATAATCAAACCACTGCCTGGTTGAATTTTTGTAATTGAAAAATCATAAGAACTATCACCGAATTCCTTCTTTATAAGAGCCCTTGCAAAAAACTCCTCAGATGTAAAAATATGTATACCACTCGCCTTATGCTGTATAAGAAACAAGGAGCCAGTATTTGTTGCGAGCAATAGATGATCTAAATCATCAAATAATGTTCCAGTTGCAAACGATCCCTCAATAAAGCTAAAAGTTTTTCTGACAGCATTTAAAATATCCTTATCCTCCTTTATAAACTTTCTCAATAATGCATTAATAATCTCAGTATCAACAGTATATTGTCTTTCTAGAGAATGGAATTCTTCCCATAATTGATCGACATTAACAACAATGCCATTGTGGATAGTAATACAGCCTTGGTTTACAACAGGCTGGTTATTATAACTTACACTAAATGAACCATTTGTTTCCATCCGTGCATGTCCTATTACTGCTTCTATTTCATCAATATTTGAATTGATTAAATCTTTGTAGCCTTTTGATTTTATTAGCGATGAAGCTGAAATCGGCCTTTTATACACAAGTATGTCCTTCGCGGATGCCAAAGCTACGCCCGAGGCATCTTTCCCTCTAGATTCTGATAATCTTAATAAGGTATCAATAATGGAAGTTAACTTTTTCGAAGAATAATAACCTTTTTTTGAGGGAATGACTCCAAATATGCCACACATAATTATTTTCAGTTAAACAGAGAAGTCTGAATAAATTTCCATTCTCAATTTTACTTTTTCTGGTCGTTGTATCTGAGAGATTTTAAATAATAAAGAATTCGCTCCTGATTTCCTCTAACTGAACCTATCATATCAGCTAATAACCCTACTATGAAAAGAATGATACCTAGAATATTTAGGAATCCCCCTATAAAACCAACTGATATATACGGTGAAAAAGAACCTGTTCGAACGTAGTGAATGAACAAAAACCCATCAAGAAGTAATCCTAAGCAAAATAACCCTAGCCCAAGTAATCCAAAAAACTTTAGAGGCTGGTAATCTCTAATTGTTCTTAAAATGATTGCTAGAGCCTTTCGAGCATAATCTAAAGCACCTTTAAAAACACGTGACTTTTTATTTCTCCCCTCGAAATATTTTACTCCTGTAATCGGGACTTCTTTAATAGCCACGTTCTTCATAGAAAGATCTATAAAAACTTCCTGAGTATATGTGAATTGACCAAATACATTTAGATTTAAAAGGGCTTCTTTTGAATAAGCTCTAAATCCACAAGCAACATCAGAAAATTTTCTACCTAATAAAAAGCTGATAATTTTCGCTACTTGTCTGTTCCCCCATAAACGTACCGAGCTTATATTCTTTGGCATATCTACTTCCCTTGAAAAGCGAGAGGCGGTTACAAAGTCCGCTTCCTTATCCATTATCGGCTTAATAAGTTGAGGAATTTTTTCTGAGGGGAATTGCCCATCTGCATCAATCGTAACCATTATATCTCCTCCCAGTTCCAGAGCTTTCAAAACTCCAGTTTGAAATGCTCCACCGACACCACGATTTTGTACATGTTTAACAACCACCGCACCTTTCTTTTTCGCAATCTCAGCCGTCCTATCCTTTGATCCGTCATCAACTACTAGTATCTCTTGTTCAGAAAACCCCTTTACTTTCGGTATGGAAGAAAGTACTTGCCCAATACTTTCTTCTTCATTATATGCAGGCATAAATATCACCAGTTTCATAACGTCCCAGTTAAGAAATTATCTCCCAATCCCTCTGTAGATTATACCAAGTTTCTCCACCTTTCGTTTGTTAAGTCCATTCATACCATCAACCAAAACCTTTATTTTTTTATATTCACCAAGAACTTCATCTAAAACAAGAAATTCATTGTGTGGTGTACAGAGAAATACTGCTTCCGATTTTCTCAGAGCCTCTTTAAGACTTTTCACGGTAGATAATTCCGCGAAATATGGATCATACACTACAAGCTTCGCACCTAGGGACGTAAGTCTTTTTTGAATTTCAAGGCAAGGACTTTCTCGTAAGTCCCCAACATTCGCTTTATAGCTCAGGCCAAGGAGTGCAACCTTAGTACCATTGATAGGCATTTTAGCCATATTTAAAGCTTCCTGCAATCTACTTACTGCATATTTGGGCATATTATTATTGACATCCCGAGCCATTTTAAGAAAGCTATGATTAAAACCGCTTTTTGCAGCCCTATTTATCAAATAGTATGGATCAACTGCTATACAGTGCCCCCCTACACCTCTTCCCGGCCAGTGAATCATGAATGCAAAGGGTTTATTTGAAGCACCCTGAAGAGTCTCAATTAAATCTATACCCATAGCGTCAAAGGACATAGCAAGCTCATTCACATAGGCGATATTTATGTCTCTGAATGTATTTTCAACTATCTTAGTAGCCTCAGCTACTTTTAGACTGGAAACTTCATTTATATCCGCTTTTATGAAGTCTCTATAAAAATCAGCTACTTTTTTAGTATCTTTTCCTGGATATACACCTATATTGCGTGCGATATTATATACATTCCATTTCGGATCCCCTGGATTTATTCTTTCTGGACAATGGGCTAGTGTAATATCTTTCCCTACTTTAAGCTTTGAAACCTCCTCTATGACTGGAGCTACTATTTCCTCGCATGTACCTGGATTTATAGTAGACTCTACGACAACAATATTACTCGGTCTCAAATACTTTGCAGCTGTCTTACTAGCTTCTTTCACAGGAGTATAGTCGGGTGTATAGTCATCAAGAACAGGCGTAGGTACACAAATTATAAAAACATCTGAGTTCTTTATCATCCGTTCCTCACTTGAAACTTTAAGGTCTAGTTCTTTAATATCTTCCGCACAGACCTCATCGTCAATAGGGCACTTTCGCTCCCTGATCTTTTTGATCTTCTCTTTGTTAATATCAAATCCAACTGCCTCATACTTCCTACTCCTTGCAATTGCACAAAGTAAGGGAAGCCCAACATAGCCCAGACCAATTACAGAAATCTTTTTGATTTTCATAACTCTCCTAATAATAAGTACGCGTAGAATTCTACTGTAATATATGTCAAAAGTAAAACTCTATAAAAAAAAGGAAGAGACAGATTTCTATCTCTTCCCTTTATTTGGTAGTTATGATTAGAATAAATTTTTAATCCAACTCACTATCAGTTGTACTTGTTTCTAGTATTAATTCTGCCATCTGTTCCTCTCATAGCTTGATACAGGGTACTGTTAAATACAGTCATAGTCACATCTGTAGAGCTACTTCCTCCTTCCATCCAATAACCCCAAGTGTTTCCATCCGTCGAACTACGAGTATAAACAGTTGTGTTATCCATTCCTCTTACTGCTTGGTATAATCTCCCAGAAAAAGCTGTCATTGTAATGTTTCCATATGTACTACCGTTTATAACCCAGCTACTCCAATTTGATCCGTCTGTTGTATAACGTGTCAGTATACTTCTGCCATCCAGCCCTCTAACTGCCTGATACAATCTGTTCGAGCCAGGATTAAACACTGTCATTGTGATATTACCATAGGTACTGCCATTAAGTGTCCAAGTACTCCAATTTTCCCCATCGGTTGTGTAGCGCGTTAATATGCTCACACCGTTTAAGCCTCTTACTGCCTGATATAATCTATCTCCAGATCCAGGATCAAACACACCCATTGAGATATCTCCAGTGGTGCTACCTTTAATCGTCCAAGTGCTCCAATTTGATCCGTCTGTTGTATAACGCGTCAATATACTTGTACCATCCAGCCCTCTAACTGCCTGATATAATCTATCTCCTGCACCAGGATTGAATGTTAACATTGTTATATTGCCGTAGGTACTACCATTGATTGTCCATGTACTCCAATTTTCTCCATCAGTTGTGTAACGTGTCAATATGCTCGTACCGTCTAATCCTCTTACTGCCTGATATAGCCTATCGCCAGATCCAGGGTTAAATACAGTCATTGCGATATCTCCGTATGTGCTGCCTTTTATCGTCCAGGAGCTCCAGCTTGAACCATCTGTAGTGTAACGTGTCAGGATGCTCACACCATCTAAACCTTTAACAGCCTGATATAACCTTTCTCCACCACCAGGATTAAATGAAACCATCTCTATATTGCTGGATGAACTTCCATTTTGTCCCCAATTGGTCCAGACATTGTACCAAAGCTCTTCAAAGTTAACGATTCCATATCCAGTTGAATTGTCCTTTCCCGTTGCACCTATATCTGTAGCTGTTCCAGTTAGGAAAGCTTTAACATTATATGGTGTAGCTGTCGGATTTTTGCTCTTCACAATCGCAGCCGCCGCTGCCACCTGTGGACTTGCATAAGAAGTCCCTGCACCATACTGAGCCGAGAAGCTCTTATAGTTGTTTACAGGATCATCGTGACAATCAAACGGGTAGTTAACAAAACAAGCGAAACTTTGTTGCCATGCGCTATTTCCTGGATCAGAAGAATCACCTACAGCAGCAACCAGATCTAGATTACTACCTCCATTCGAATAAGAAGCTCTATCATCACTACTATCTGATGCGCCAACAGCAATAACATTAGTATAAGCAGCAGGATAACTTACTGAATACATCGTAACGTCAGTAGAGTCATTCCCCGAAGCTGCTACCAAGACAATTCCTGCATTATAAGCATCATTTATGCATCCTTCTAGAAATGAATCATAACCTCCACCACCTAAACTCATGTTTATAACATCGGCCCCATTAAGCCTTGCATAATCAATCGCATTACAAAGGTCATCGTTATAAAAGCTTGGTCCATAAATATCAGGATATGCAGCGTGAGTTATTCTTTCAGAACCCTTGATAGGCATAAGCGTGATATTGTGAGCAGGTGATACACTACTGCCCGGAGGATTTGCTGAAGTGTTGTCAATATTTGAAGCTACTGAACCCGAAACAAAAGTACCATGTCCAAAGTCGTCATTTGGATGACCCGCCTCTGACCACTCACTTGCAGTACATAAAGGATCACCCCAAAGATAATTCATATAGGGTGCGTATATTGCACAAATCCACTCTTCATATGGATTATACCCTCTGCAGTCATCTATGTAACCGTTCGAATCATCATCATCACCATCTGTACAGCTTGTCTCATCTGAGTTGTTATAAAGGTTGAAACTTCCTGAAATGTTGAATTCCGGAGCTATATCAAAATCAAATTGAGTTGATTCATCATAGAGGTTACTGTTTCTATCCTCAACGGCAACACCGGTATCTATCACTGCTACAACGACAGTACTATCTCCTCCACAGCTAGCTCCTGAATTATAACAATCCTGATCCTGCCACATCTCTCTTACATTTGCTTTATCATAATACCAATGATTTGTTCCATTATAATCTGCCGGGGTATCTTGATCACTAGCCCTGCCCCATGCAGTTGGATGATAAACATAAACGGGCTGAGCGTACTCAACATTTGGATCTAAACTGTATTCATATAATTTACTTTCCAGTTCACTAACTTTTTGTTCTCTTTCAGCGTCACTTAAACTCTCATCTTTATTGCTTAGACTGATAACTTCTTGGCCTACTCCCTCAACCATAACAGTACGGTAATTCCATCTCTCTTTAGCCTTTAGAGAATTAACTGCGTATCCGCCATTCTTTTTTAATGAGCCATCAATGGCCTGTTCACTTGCAGATTCTTTATACTTAACGATAAATCTATTTAATAGGAATTCTTTTTCTGAAGAGACCATTTCTGAGATCTCTTGAGCTTTCTCAAGTTTTTCTGCATATACACTATTGGGTGGTAAATTTCCTAAAAGAAGAACAGATGATAAAGCAAGACAAACAAGTGAGAGTAATTTTTTCTTATACATTAACGTTTTATAAAAAAGTAAATTATTAGTTGAAATATGATAAAATTAGATAATTAGTTTGAATTGTGAATTAAATCTGTATAAAGGTTGGTTTAATAGTATTTATTTTTTTAAACTGCCCGAACCTGAATTCAAATTATTCAATGAAATTAATTAATAAGCTAACTTGTAATTCAGGTTAATTATATCATTCTACTACACTCTTAACGACATTGAAACAAGAAAGTTACAAAAAAATTAAAAAAGGACCTCTAATTATTATGCTCTCTGTTGTTGCTGTCTTTTCTATATTCGGATTATACTATATATATAACAGTTATAGCAAACTACCACTCGCTCAAAGCAATATTTATATAGACAACAAACCATCTGATAGTAAAAGTAATATCTATTCAAGTGAATCTTTTGCTATAAAAGAATCCATTCTCCAAGATAAAAGGGTAGAAAATGGTACACATAAAATAAAAACTACCTCAGAAACTACTATTGCCTCAAACAAAGTCGGTTCAGTTAAAGAGCTGTCATTTGGAGATTTAGCAAGTGGACAATTATTTTCAGTTGACCTTTCGGCATATGAACTTGACTCTTTTGCCATAAAATGGAGCGGGGGAGAGTTTGAGTGGGGCTTAAATTCATCAGATGAAATTCCAGATCTTGTACCTGCGGAAGTCAGTGACGAGATAGATCCAAATCAAGAGGAACTTATATCTGATCTTTTATCATTTGACTCAAAGTCATATCTATTTATAAAACCTACTGAGCCTATTACCAATTTTAGAATTCATCTAATAAATCCATCAGAAGAAACTCGAGGTTCTCACGTAAGCTCAGCTCCGTCTAATTATAGTTCAGGACCGAAATACTCGACTCTAAATATAATCCCTCGGGAAGTGTGGTCAGGAGATCCGAACATAAACGATCCAAGGGTACCTGGGCTTTGTGACATCCTTCTTCCAGGAGATCCGGATCGTCCTATCTATTGTGACGAATGCGGCGGCAGTCCATGCGGAGGAAGACTAATATGGGAACCTTATTACTACAGTGTGAATAAAGTTGTAGTTCATCATACAGCTGACTCAAACAACAGCCACCCAGATCCCGCTTCACAAGTTAGAGGTATTTATAATTATCATGCTTATAGTGTTCCTTGGTGTGCAAGATATGAAAACAGCGTTTGCGTCGAGTGGAGAAATGGCTGGGGGGACATTGGTTATAACTACTTGATTGATCACTATGGAAATATTTATGAAGGTAAACTCGGTGGAGACGAAGCAAAGGGCTATCACGCATCTAGTGGGAATTATAATAGTATTGGAATATCAATCATTGGCACATATTCAACAGTAACTCCATCACCAGCTGCTCAAGATGCACTAGTTAAGTTGATAGCAGAAAAAGCTGCATTACATGACTTCACACCTTCCTGGAATTCAACTGTTTTTGGACACAGATATTTCCAAAACACAGCTTGTCCAGGTGATGCTTTTTATGCCATTCTCCCATCTTTATCGGCAAGCGCTAGCAACTATAAAGATTCTAACTTCTCTGAGATAAAATCAGTTGTCGCTCATGCAAATCATAATATTGACAATCTAGAATATAGCGAATATCAACTTCTGCTTCGTTTTAACAATGACGTGTCAATGTCAACACTTTCAAGTCTCTTTCCAGTTTATAATAATGAAGTTGTGAGCTGGAATGGCATAGATCATTATTTGCTAAACGAGGACCAAATTACCCTTCACATCGATTACGACTTCGGAACACAATTAAGTAGAGATAGGCTCAAAACTCTTTACAAAATCTTCTGGCTGAGGAATGATGTTGAAGCAGCTGGATTGAATTTTAAGAACTACGTTGCAAATAAATAAACATCTGTCTTCTTAGCTTTTTCTAAACTTATAAATCCGGTATCCTATACTATTGAAAACCTTCACGTACTGAGACAAAAATTCTGTGTACTTTCCTCCAAAACCGCTTTTGAAGTATGAGATGCCAGTAAGAGGATGAGACTCATCTCCTTTTGGAGCGACTCCCCATTGATCATAGAAGCGTTTGCCGCCACCTGCTAGTCGCTTCATTATTTCCCACTTTAAAAGATACGAGGCTTCACAGTCACGCCCTTTAAGCGTTGCACCACCGTAAATCTCATAGCCCATAACCTCATTTACTAAAACTAAATCGGCTGCAACAACCTCACACTTGTATTCAGCAACAAATATCTTTACTAATTCTTCTTTTGATAATTCCTCCCGCATATTTTTGAAATAGTCCAAATCATGAGCCACAAACTTCGTATGTTTTTCTACCGAAGTTAAAACCTTGTAGAATTTCTCAATACCCTCACTGCCAGTTACTTCTGACACGCTAACCCCCTGTCTTACTGCCTTCCTGATATTCCTCCTCCATTTCGGCCTCATAACAGCCATCATCTCCTCCTCGGACTTTGAAATATCAATAATATCCGTCTGATTAGGCTGTATAGTAGTACCCCTAACCATCCAGCCATCCGACAACAAAGCCTCTTTGAACTCCTTATTCCAATCCGAAACTCCAAGCTTGTTCTCAGGATCAATCAGGATAAACGCCACCTTCTCTTTATAATATTCACTTAATTTGCTTAATATGTTTCCAATTCGTTTTACATCATTTATCACAGGACCTCGAGGTATATATGCAAATTTTTCAAAACCCAAAAGCTTCGTGATAGCAGAGTAGGGGAAAGTATGGATAAGTACAAATACGACTGCAACAAGATTCTCGTTTTCAAAAACTCCTAACCTTTCGACTTTCCAATCATACTTGCTTTTCAATTCTCCCCATGACCAGGACTGCAGAGGAGAGCCTTCCCATTCTTTCCATGCTTTTTTATATTGTTGTTCTGAAATTGGTTTGATCATTTTCTATTTGTACGTACGGAATATATTCCGTACAATTCATGGAGAATTTAATAAATTAAATTCCTACAAGAGACTGAATATATTCAGCCCCTACGAATTCTATCTATCTTCCTCATCACCTTATACATCAAATACTCCAAACCATCATTCACATAAACACATTGACTTGGATATTCTACCACTTGCCCGCCAAATCCCTCTTTGAACTGTTTCAATCCAGGATGGATAAATTCTGCTCCCCACTGATCGTAGTATTTCTTTCCAATACTTTTTGCATATTTGACAGATTCCCACTTCAGGGCATAATTACCATAATACTCCTTACCTCTTTCAGGAGCTCCACCATACATTTCATAACATCCGTCGCGTGTGAATATCAGCATGTATGCACCAATTGCCTCACTTTCTGCCTTTGCTATAAACATCTCGGCTTTTCCTTCCTCACGAAAAAGCTCCCACACTTTACGATAGTAATCTATCTCATGCATCTTATATCCGCGCTCCTCGATAATCTCAGAAAGAATTTTACAGAATTCCTCGATATCTGCCTCCTTTTCAATTCTCACCCCTTTCCTTTCTGCTTTCCGAATATATTGCCTGTGCTTCGATCTCATATCTGCAAGCAACCCTTCTTCACTTTTTGTTAAATCTAATATTACCGTTCGAATAGGCTGTTCCTGCCTTCCACTCTCTTTAAATCCAACACTCCTATATATTTCAAATATTTTCTCGAATTTCGAATTTTGGATTTGAAAGACTTCTGGGTCGATTAACACGAAAGACAAGGACCGAATATATTCGGTCCCTATGAGCTTTTGCAATATTTTTGATAAATATTCCTGATTTTTCAGTGAAAACCCGCGCGGAATGTACCCAAATTTCTTGCCTACTAAAGGAATTCTTCGAGTAAGAATTGTAAAAATCGACAAGCATTCACCAGCTTCAAATACTCCTAACCTCAAAGGTTCCCATACAGGACGCTTTAATTCCCCCCAAGAGTAGGACTGGAGCGGATGAACGTTTAACTCCTCTGAGAATTTTAAATATTCGTCTTTTCCTAATTCTTTTATCTGCATTTTTATTAATGATTAACCTAATCGAGACGATTAAAACGGTCGTTCAGTCATCTCAACCGATTTGATCATTTCTAATTCTACATTTATTTAACGGAAGAATAAAGGAGAAGTAAACCAAAGTCTGCTGTCTGTCAGCTGTTATCTGTTTGCATACATCTCTTATCTATTTAAAGCTAAGTCCATAAGCACTTATAAGTTCTACTTTATCACCATCTACCTCAAGTCCAAGTATGCAGCAATCTTCCTTCTTATCTAATTCTTTCCCTAAGAATTCCTTTACAATAGCAGCTAGAACCTTGCCGTGGGTCACAGCAAGAATTCTCTCTGCTTTAAAAGCCTGTATCTTTTTCATCATCTCTTTCAATCTTTTAACTAAATCTTCATACCTCTCACTACCAGCTACCCAACCTCCGTCTTCATAAGCATCATACAACTCTGGGTACTCTTTTTTCATATCTTCCTCTTTCTCCCCGCACATCAAACCATATGTGTTTCTTTCTTTGAGATAAAGCCATCTTTTTGCTTTTAGATTCTTGCCTTTTGCTAATATCTCTGCTGTTTCCATCGCCCGTTTAAGGGGGGAGGAGAGAACCAAATCAATATCCAATTTCTCAACCTTTTCAACTGAGTCCTTTGCCTGCTTTCTACCTTTTTCTGACAAAGGCAAGTCTCCCCAACCACCATATCTCTTTTCAACATCATCTACTCCCTCGCCATGACGCATAAAAAATACTTTCATAATTTGAGAGTAATAAAGAATTAAATATCAAAAGAATTATATAAAACAACAGTTCCCAAATCAATCATAATCGACAGGATATATTACTTGATATACAACACACATCTCGTATATAATGTCATCATCATCAATTATATCTGACAGTGTATATATCGGAATTACTAAGCAAAATTGGTTTTGGAGACAAAGATGCTCAAATTCTTACCTATCTTTATGAGCGCGGGAAAAGTGTTGCCTCAACTATATCAAAAGAATTAAACATCCCAAAGAGTACTGTTCTCTATATACTTTATGAATTAGAAAGGGAAGGACTCGTAACTAAGAGGAAAGAGCGAAAGACATATGTTTTTGAATCAACTGATCCAGAAAATATCATAAAAAAAATAGATGAAGATATTGAACTTCAAAAGGAAAGAAGAAAGATCATACTTCCCAATCTTTCAAAGCTCAGAAGGCTGAAAGACTTAAAGTCTGATATGCAGATCCACTATTACGATAAGGAAGGCTCCATAAAAGACCTTAAACGATCTATTGATGAACGTCTAGACAACAAGGATATCGAAAGGATTTACTCTAAAAATTATAAAAGTATATATACTAATGAAGATTTTACCTTTCTTGTAAATGAAGATTTCGCGATAAGGTTTAGGGACAAAGATACATTGAAAAAGTTTATTTCAGCTTTAAAAGACATCGATGAAACAGAGTTTTAAAACAATTTACTTTTTCAGACACGGAGAGGGAATGGACGACTTGCGACACGAATTTGGTGGCTGGTCGGATCCGGAGTTAGCACCAAAAGGGAAAAAACTTGCCGAAAAAGTCGCTGGAGATTTTAATAAAAAGAAAAAACACTTTGATATTATCCTAACATCACCTCTTGAGAGAGCAAAACAGAGCGCAGAACTTATCAGCATGTTTACGCACACTCCAGTAGAAGAATTTGTCTATCTTAAGGAACGCAATACCTACGGCTTACTCTGCGGCTTATCAAAAAGAAAAGCCAGAAAGAATTATCCGGAACTAGTTAAGGCCTACAACGCTCAAGAATTTATCCCCGGTGCAGAAAGGTATGAAGACTTCAAAAATAGGGTAGACACACTTCTCACAAAACTATTACAAATGAAATATAAATCCATTCTCTGCGTGACACACGGTTACCTTATAACAACCATCATGGAAGAATTTCTCGGATTAAGTAGAGAAAAAATTAAAGACGGAGCAATATTAGGGCTGAAGGTAGAAGGTAAAAAGTATAAGGTTATAGAATATAAAGGATTAACCTTTTCAGAAGGGAAGAGAACTTATGATAGTGAGAGGTATAGGAAGTTTAAGTAGGAATTCATCCAAACTGGTTCTATGCTCCCTGGACTGAGCATGCCGAAGTCGAGCTTGGAACCACAATAACCTCTTTTAAACTATATCACTCGGCAGTATACATTTCGCATTTCTTTATATTATCTTTCTTGTATAGAAATAGGATTTTAGTCCATAGATATTGAAATGTGTCTTCTTTTTTGTCAACCGGACATATAATATCAACTTCCTGGCCATTCTCGAAGTCTAAATTTGTTTCAATGGTTATTGCAAAAAACGGCCAATATTCTCTGATGTTCCAGTCTACAAAACCATCCTCATATTTCCCGTCAAAAATGATACATGCCTCGTTATCACACAGTTCCTCAGCATTTTCTAGTTCAACACTAACAGTATCATCAAGTCCATTCTTGATAGTTATAGCAATATAAACAAGTAAAATGAACAACAATACAGCTATAACGTAGCTTATAATCTTCTTAATCCTCTCTGGTTTCTCTTTTACTTCAACCTGAACCTTTTGAGCTTCGACTTTTTTTGGCTTTTGGGGCTTTTTCTTTTTAGCCATAATTTGTCCATTAAATATTAATTAATGCTTTAAGTCACTATAGCAGAAATTTAGGGAAAACGTAAATTCGAAAGGGAACTTCAAAAAGACAGAGGTAATACTATGATTTGTGGAATATTTTTGTTTCGAGAGTAACTAATAATTTCTTTAAACCCATTTCTTCATAGAATTTTATTCCCTTCTCGTTCTTTGCATATGCTTCCACTCTAATTCTTTCGACATTTCTGTTCCTGCACCATTCTAAAAAGTATTTGCATAAAAGACTACCGATTCCCTTACTCCTAAAATCCTTCAAAATAAACATATTTTCTAGTTCAGCGACTTTCACATTCTTCTTAAAAGAACCCATTTCTTTTAGACCTCCGCATAAATATCCTATTACCTCATCTCTTTGGACAGCCACCAAAACACAGCCGTTTCTCAGCCTTTTTTTGAAATACTTTTCTCCGTCTTTTTCAAAAGGCCAGTTAATGTTTAAAGTCCTATCGTACTCCTTAAATTCTTTTCTAAATAGCTTTTGATTTAGGGTCTGAATTCTTTTTAGATCACTAACTTTGGCTTTACTAATCTGCACTCGCAACATAGTTTCTTAGACACTTTTTAATACACATATAATATGTACTCTGAAGTTTTTTAAAAAAGGCAAACTTAAGATAGCTTCAAGAGCAACTCCAAAAAAGAAAAAAAGCTTACTTATTGCAATGTACGTTGGATCACCGTTTAGTATAAATTCTTCAATTTGAAAACCATTATCTGAAGCAAGACTTTTAATTCTAGACCAAGAATTTGCTTTATAAAAAGCAGGCATGGGGTCAGTTACCAGATCTTTATTCATCCTTTTTGCTATGAGATTTCTCAAACTTGCCGGAATAAGTCTATTTAAAATCACAACATAGTTCAGAGCATTAGGAGTCAAGAAAATTACTTTTCCGCCTTCTTTCAAAACCCGAGAGAATTCTTTAAAAATTTCCTTTGGATTTTTTAAGTGTTCCAAAACCCAGGAAGATATAATTAAATCTATAGATTTATCTTTCACTTGAGGCATGCTTTCGAGATTCGCTACTATTTTTTCCTTAAGAAGCGGATTAAGTTCTAGAAATTCTTTATTTACATCTACTCCAATAACCTTTTTAGCCCTCTGGTATTCATTCTTAAAAAGATTTGAGAATCCGCAGCCTGCCTCGAGAACAACTGTATCTTTATTTATATTTTCTGCAACCAAATTCTTGTATATCGAAACGGAATCAGCCCAAGACTTATTTATACTCTTATAAAGTTTTCTATAATCTTCTTGTTGCATAGTAAAAAATAGGGCAGTACAGAATATATTCCGCACTACCCTTATAAGTCATCTTAATCAAGTCTCATAGGCATAATTATATGCAGAAAGTCTTTATCTTCGCTATCCTTGAATACTCCAGGTGCTGTAACTCCATTTGTTTCAAATAGAACTTCCTCTCCTTCTATAGCATTTATCATTTCACTTAAGAAGCCAACGTTGTAACCTGTCTTTAAACTATCTCCTTCAACGTCGTGGACTTCTACTATGCTTTCATTTTCTCCTACATCTGCAACTTGTGCTGACAGCTTAAGAGCGTTTTTCTCAGGCATAAATTCGAATATAGCTTTATTCCCAACTGCAGCTCTTGCAAATATGCTTACCACTTTCACTGTTTTTGCAAGAGATTCCTTATCTGCACTGAACTTATACTTTGCTTCTTTAGGCATTATTTGCTCGTATTCTGGGAATTCTCCCTCGATCAGCCTTGTAGATATCTCAACATCTTTTACTTTAAATAACATCTGATTCTTATCGCCAAGGATAAAAACCTCAAGGTCATCATCCTCTTCACATGTATCAAGAGCAATTCTAGCAACTTCATTCAAAGCCCTTGCTGGAACAATATGTTTAAACTCATCTGTCTTTTTTCTCTCTATATCAATCACCTTTTTGGAAAGGCGAAATCCATCCACACCTACCATGGAAATACGCTTTTTAGTAGCCTCAAATAGTACTCCTGTTAGCACAGGTCTTGAGTCATCAGATGCTGAAGAGAAAGTTACCTTTTGCAAGGATTTTGCAAAAGCACAAGCTTTAACTTTGAAATCGGCTTTTCCTGTTGTCTCTGGTAGGGGAGGAAATTCTTCTGCATCCACAACATTAAACTCAGCACTGTTCATTTTGTTATGCACAGAAAGAAGTTTTCCCTCAAGTTCGACATTCAATTTCCCGCTAGAAGATAGCGAATTCACAAATTCCGACAAGGTCTTCGCATCAACTGTAATTTTACCTGGAGCTTTTGTATCAGCCCCTATCTGAGTAGATATACCTATTTCAAGATCAGTTGTCGAAAGTATAAGTGTATCTTTTGTTATCTCCATCAATACATTTGACAAGACGGGGATAGAAGGATTTGAACTTATTGCTTTTGAAACATAATTTAAAGCTTTAGCAAAGTTTTCTTGTGTTACAGTTGCTCTCATGTTTCTATGACTAATATTATTTATTATATATATAAAGTAATAGTAATAACCTTGGTGGATTTGTTTATAATATTGAGAATCTCTTTACCAAGAAAAGAAACTCCTAGTCTTTCTTTGTGGATTTTAAATTTTGCTTGTATTTAGATATATACAACGAGTATCTTATTTTAAAAAGCTCTTGTCAAGGCATTTGTGAGAGTGAATAATTAGTAAAGAATTGTGGATAATGTGTGAACCGTTTTTACAAGTTCTATCATTCTCCTTTAAGCTAAAAATTCACATAAAATAAAAAAATTAGACAGTCTAAGGAAAAAGCCTTGTCTATCAGTCAATTACTTATTCACAAAGTTTTAAAGATTCATGAGATTTATCCACTTTTGCAGTCAACAGAATTTTTAAAGAACGATAAGAGTTTCTAAAGAATTATCAACTTATACACAAATAGAACTAAAAGTGAAAAGTGGGAATGCAGATTATCTTTTGTTCTGTTTTTACCTTTTAAAAAATTATTCTGTGACCGGTTTGTAAATTTCTGCTATAAGATTGTTTATTTGTTCTGAAAAAGTTAGATTGGCCTGCATTTTACTTTCAATTTTGTCAATAGCATGAATAGCAGTTGTGTGGTCATTTCTTTTTAGAATCTCTGAGACTTCCTTAAATTTATAACCAAGCTCCTTTCTCAGAATGTACATGCAAACCTGACGTGCAAATGCTATGTCTTTTGTTCTGCGTGGGCCTTTGAGATCTTTTGCATTTACTCCAAATTCTTTTGCAACATTTTTAAATATGGTGGAAATTTTTATAGTCTTTCTTTTTGAATTAGGATCTTTTCCAAGAATCTTTGCGATTTCTGCAGGTGTAAGTTCTCCTTCTTTTTTCATTGAATTGTACAAGCTGATCTTTTGAAGCGAGCCTTCAAGTTCGCGTATGTTGTCAGTTGATATTTCAGCAATGGCTTTAAGAATGCTGTCTGAGAGATCTATCCCGTATTCCTTTCTTTTTTGTTCGAGAATTGCAACTCGCTCTTCATAATCGGGCCTTGATATGTCTGCGACCATGCCGCCTTGAAATCTGGATATAAGTCTTTTTTCAACATTGGGTATTTCCTCAGGTGCTCTGTCTGAAGTTATAATAATTTGCTTAGATTCGTGGAAAAGTGCATTAAATGTATTGAAGAATATACTTTGGGTTTCTCTGCGATTTGAAAGCAGCTGTATATCATCTATAAGCAATGCATCCAATTTCCTATACTTGTTTCGGAATTTTTCCATAGTGTTAGCTTTAATGTTTTCAACCATATCATTTAGAAAGTTTTCTGATGTACAGTAAAGAACTCTTTTTTCAGTGTTGCCATCCATTATAGATCTTCCTATCGCATGAATCAGATGGGTTTTTCCAACACCCGTAGGACCGTATATAAAGAAGGGATTGTAGCTTTTGCCTGGGTTTTCAGAAACTGAAATAGCAGCAGCATGTGCAAGCCGGTTAGAAGCTCCAACTACAAAATTGTTAAAAGAGTATCGCTCATTTAGATTTGAGTCTTTTATCCGTTGAAATGAAGCCTCATCTATTCCATTCTTTACTTGAAGAATTGGTTCCTGAGGGGTGTCCATGCTTTTAGTGACCTGCAAGTTTTCAGCCAGCTCCTTGTCATATACGAATTCTACTGTCAACTCTTTTCCATATACGAACGAGAGAGTTTTTTCTATAAGAGCTCGATGTTTTTGGGAAAGCCAGTCACCTGCGTAGCTATTTTTGACTCCGATAACTGCGTTTTTGCCGTTTATATCTTTTAGCCTTGTATCTTTGAACCATGTTTTAAAATGAGCAGGGGAGTCAAGTTTTATCTCTATTTGGGCTAGTGTTTTTTTCCATATTTGGTTGATGTCCATATTGTTGTTTTAGTCAAGCAAAAAATTTAGTTTCTATAAACAAGATCAAATTTAACACTAGGCCTAAAAATAGGCTTAAATTTCTGGCAGTGGATAGCAGTTTTTATGTGTGGATGATGAATATAATTTAGATGATTGTGGATAACTTGTCAAAAAAGTGGATAATTAAGTATTGAGATTAGTAGACTAGAGATTAAAGTATATTTGAGGAATAAAGTGGAACGAAAGGGGTAGTTTCTGATAAAATGCAAAATAGAAGACAAAATGGCAGAAGAAACTATTGATAATACAACTGCAGCAAAATTATTTGCAGTAGAAAGCTTAAGCTATGCACCCTTTAGTGATCTAATGGTAGGGCAGGTGTGTTTATTGTTTGTTCCAGATGAATCTGAATTAGTGGGACAGGAGGCGAGTTTGGCAGAGGAAGATGACCGGGGAAGAAGATATGCAATATTGGATAGAACAAGTCTAGCGGGTGTTGTGGCTCTAAGGTTTCGTGGCAGTATTACTCTAAACGAAGTAAGAGGTCCTAATGGGCAGGTATTGAAGTATGGATATCCAACTCAAGGGTACCTTGTTGAGGTTCTAAAGAGTGATGGTGGAACAAGTTTCAAGGTTGATAGAGTTGTGTATATACATACAATACTGGATACAAAATCAAGAACTGGTTTTGGGATAGAAACTGTGAAGGACTATTTAAAAATTGTGAAGTTTGATTTGAAGCAAGTGGTAGTGAGAAGAGGGTAGGTAGCTTAATTAGAAGTGATATCAAGAATTTTTATTTCATAAGGTACTGGGGCTCTAACTGTGACTGTTGCTCCTTTTTGTTGTCCAATAATGGCTTTTGCTACGGGTGAATCTGGACTGATAGAATCAACTCCTAGAAGAGGGGTTTCGTGTTCGTGTAATATAGCTACAGTTTCATTGAATGTTCCGTCTTCATCATGTCCTTGAAACGTAACAACATCCCCATGTTGGACAACCAAATGTACTAGGGCTTCGTTTTGATGAGCTTGTGCTGTATCAGGACCTGCTACCATGTTTGAAGTGTTAAGCTTATAGGGTAATTATACTAAAGGGGGCAATATTAGGTAAAGCATTAGGGAAGAATTAACTCTCTGTCATTACACAAGATCTTGCATAATGATGTAAGAGAAAGTTGTAAATTCATATATCTAGTTGATATAATAGCCTATATTTGTTAGAGAAATTAGATGGAAACAGACCCAAGGGCAAATGGAACGGATATATATAATGAGCCAGATTATGCTCAAGGTGGAATTCTAATAATAGAAAGGGGGCAACCTTCTCAAACAGTCTTACGCGTTGAATTAGGACCGGTGCAAGATATGGATGAAGTTAAAATCATCAGATTGGAGGTGGCAGGTTCAGGGTCAACTAATCATTTTGTTATGGTTGGAAAGGTAGGAGAGTTAGATTTAACTGCTTGCCTGGTAAAAACTTCAGTAACATTGAATATGACAACAGAACAGACGGATGAAGGGCCTTTCAGAGTATTCTTTGAACCTTCAGAAAGAAAGTTTTACGCAATGGCTTTACAGGCTGCCAGAGGTATGGAAGTCCAGGCGGCATTAAGGGTATGTGCCGAGGATCTTTTAGGCGCTACACTTCGCTAGTAAACATTTTATTCCACCTGTTGTGAATAAACTTTCCCGTATGAGATAATATCTACGTATGTATACATCTATTAATGGCTTAAAGCTTAACTTTGAAGTTATTGGGAAGGGGGAGCCTATACTTCTTCTACATGGATGGGGGGGGAGTATAGCTAGCTTATCGCCTCTCGCTAATCGCCTAGCAAGTTGCCTAAAAGTAATTCTACTTGACCTTCCTGGTTTTGGTAAGTCGGAATCTCCACAGAAAGATTTTTGTCTTGACGATTATGCGGAAGTTTTAGAAGAATTCCTGAAGAAGCAGGGGATAAAAGAAGTGTACATCTTTGGTCATTCTTTTGGAGGCGCGGTGGCTATTAAGCTTGCTGTGAGAAGGAATATTCAACTTAAGAAACTGATTCTTTGCAATGCTTCTGGGATTAGAAAGCCAGCAGCAATCAGCCATCAGCTATCAGCTCTACCTAAGATTGGCAAAAGGTTATCCAAGATTCCTGTAGTAAAGGGTGTGTATTTCTTTTTTCGAAAATTCTTCTACTACTACATTCTTCATAACCGGGATTATATTGACTACCAGGAAATAGCAGGGACATTCAGGAAAGTTATTGCTGAGGATCTAACACCAATATTAAAGGAAGTTAAGGTACCAACGTTGCTTCTTTGGGGAGAAGAGGATAAAGATACGCCAGTTAGTCACGCTAAGATAATGAAATTAAAAATTGAAGACAGTCCTGAGCTTGTCGAAGGAAAAGTGAGATTGAAGATTTTCAAGGGTATTGGTCATGGTTTGCCCAAATTTAGATCGGACTTATTAGTCGATGACATTGTTGAATTCTTGAAGAGCTAAAAGTTTTCCTCAAGTTTTATTCTTTTTTCAATTAAATCAAAGTGCGAAAAAAATTCTTTTTGTGCTAAGATAGTAGTAATTAGTTATAAACAAAAATTCCATGTTTAGAATTTTATTTTTTCTCCTCTTTGTCTTTTTCTTCTTCTTTACACACATAATTAAAAGGGCTTTTGAACATACTTATCTTTGGCAGATAAAAGAATATCGTTGGGACAGGTTTAGGGTTTTTCTAAGGGAGTCAGGTCTATCATTAGGGACCGTTATTCCTTCGGTAATAGCAGCGGTATTATCTTTTTTTGGTATTCTTCTTTGCGAATTTTTGCGTGTAAAATGGCTGTATCTGGTAATAGTAGTTGGATTTGGTTATTACGTTCATCTGACTTTAGTTACTTTTACAAGTATTTTAGACGGCAAGTTGATTCGTCCGAAAATAAGCATTCGGAATATGCTGATTGTCGGAACTGTTGCTCTTCTTTCTCTTATACCCATGATTGTTCCTATTAAATATTTTCATCTGCATTTCAACTTACCCGAGCGTGAGGGAAAAGAGATAGAATCAGCAGAAGTCATTGAGATATTTCCGAAAGAAACAGAAGAAGGAATTTTTATCATTCCCTTAGAAACAGCTACTGCTGTTTTATATTTTAAATGTTTATTTATATTTGATCTTGCCCTTCCGGTTTCTATCGGTGCGATGGTGGCATTTACTTCAATTTTTGTTCATTTTTCAAGAAAAAGGAAAATACGGCTGGCAAAGGAAAAAATTAAGAAAATAGAAAATTTGAAAATCATAGGAATAACTGGTAGTTATGGAAAGACTACAACGAAAGAAATTCTGCACATGATCTTGGCTTCAAAATATAAAACCTATGCAACACCTGAAAACGTTAATTCTGATGTCGGAGTTGCAATAACAATACTTGAGAATGTTGGGGTGCTTGCAGATGTCTTTATCGTTGAGATGGGTGCTTACAAAATAGGTGAGATCAAAGCTATCTGCGACATTGTACAGCCTGACGTTGCTGTCATTACAGCTATAGCTGAGCAGCACCTAGCTTTGTTTGGAACTATTGAGAATACATTGAAAGCAAAGTATGAGATAGTGGAACACTCTAAACCCGAAGCAGTTATCGTTCTTAATGGAGACAGTGACTTGGTACTTAGAGTAGCTGGCAAATCAGATAAACGTGAAGTTTTATATTCGACAAGAAAAGAGCTTGATGTTTGGGCGAGTGATATCAAGTCAAGAAGTGATAGAGTTGAGTTTAATGTTCATTATAAGGGAAAGGTGCAACGTGTAGAGATAAGAATGCTGGGAGAGCATAACATCTCAAATGTACTGGCGGCAGTTTCGGTTGCCTTACAGTTGGATATGGAGCTTTCTGAGGTGGCGAAAGCCTTAAAAAAGGGGTCGGAAACTAAACAAATAGGGCGTTTGTCAGTGAGGAAGAGTAAATACGGTTTTCGAGTAATAGATGATAGTTACAATTCAAATCCAGCCGGATTTGCAGCAAGTCTAGATTTATTAGATAAGCAAAAAGCAAATAAGAAGGTTTTAGTAACTATAGGTATACTTGAACTTGGCGGTATAAGGAAAAGCATATACGAGGAATTGTCCAAGAAGATCGTAAGTACTTGTGATGCCGTAGTTACAACTGACGAAAAACTGGTCCGAGCTGTAAAGGAGCAGAGAAAAAAGATTCAAATAATATTTGATAAGGGTATAGATAAACAGCTAGCTTTTTTGCGAAACGAAGTTGGCAAGAGTGACGTTGTATTATTTGAGGGGCCAAATTTGAGGTTGATTGAGGAGATAGTCAAGTAGCTAAACAGTTAGATAACAAAATGGTTGAATAGCTTTCTTGGTAATCGGATATTGATTATGGAATATCATTGATTGTAGATTGATAATTGTTGGTTGTTTGGAGTATAGCTCGTTTGTTAAATTAGTTATTATCCATTTGAACCTGTGATCTTCACCTCCCTTAGCCCAAATACGCAAAGAGATGATTTTTTATTAGCACTAAAGACGATTCTAAAGCCGGGTGAATACTTCGAAGGCGAGTATATAGGTAAAGTGAAAAAATGGTTTAAAGACTTTTTCGGGGTCTTTCATGTTTCAGTATATGAGAGCGCTCGGAGTGGTCTGTACTTTGTATTGAAGGAGCTTGGGATAAAAGAGGGCGATGAAGTTTTGTTGCAGGCATTTACATGTGTTGCGGCGGTTAATCCTGTGAAGTGGACCGGTGCAAGGCCGGTGTTCGTTGACATAAATCCAAAAGATTTTAACATGGATATAGATGACTTGGAGAATAAGGTGAATGAAAAAACAAAAGCCATAATAGTTCAGCACACTTTCGGCTACCCTGCAAAAGTAAATGAAATAAAGGAAATTGTTGGTCGCAAGGGAATCTATATCATCGAGGATTGTGCTCACACAATCGGAACAGAATACATGGGAAAGAAATTAGGTCTATGGGGCGATGCCGGAGTTTTTAGTCTTGGGAGAGATAAAGCTGTTTCAGCAAGTTTTGGAGGAGTTGTTATCACAAATAGAAAGTTTGGCAAGAATTTAGAAGAGAAAGAGAAGTTCTTAAGTTTTCCACAAAAAAAGTGGGTAAAAAAACAGATTTTGTATACGATAGTAGCATTTTTAACAAGGACTCTCTATGAAGTGTTATTTATCGGGAAGCTTGTACACTATATTGCAACACGGTGGAATTTGGTTGAAAAGGCAACTACTGAGGAAGAGAAAAAAGAAGGTGAAATGCCGGATAATGCGCGTTCCAAACTCCCAAATGCCTTTGCAAGACTGGCATTTAACCAGCTTAGAAAAATTGGAATTCTGAATAAGAAGAGAAGAGACCTTTCTCACTTATATGTAAAGAGACTCTCAAAGATAGGTCTTGAAGAAGTGAAACTGCCTGAGTGGAAAATCGGTGAACATTTCTATCCCTTGCGATTTCCTTTGCTTGTAAAAAGAAGAGATGAGCTGTTAAAATTTGCCCAAGAGAGGGGAATGCTGCTGGGCGACTGGTATGACGTACCAATTGCTCCAAAACAGGTTGATCAAGTGAAGACAGGATACAAACAAGGGAGTTGTGTTTACGCCGAGAAAGTTTGCGAAAGTATTTTAAATCTGCCACTTCATTCTGACTTAACAGAAGAGGATGCTCTAAAGGTGATTGCAGTTATAAGGGACTTTTATCTATAAGAAGCGGTTCATACAGTAGAGCATACAGTTGTGAGTACAACTGTATATACGATATATTTCTAATTAATAGAATTTATGGAAATTAAACAAATAGAAGATAAAAGTTTATGGGAGAAATTTATCCTGAAGCAGAATTATTCGTCTCCTTTTCTCTCGTGGAACTGGGCGGAGTTTGAGAGGAGCTTAGGCAATAAGTTTGAGAATTACGGTTTGTTTGAGGGAAAAAATCTAATTGGGCTTATTCCTATAAAGTATGTTGATGCAAAAAGAGGGAAGTACTTACACCTTCGTCATGGGCCAATTTTTAATTTTAACAAGGAGGAAATTTGGGCAGAATTCTTCAAATTTATAATAAGAAAGGCGAGGGATGAAAAATTCTGGTTTGTTCGGTTAAGTCCTCTTATTCCTCAAGATCTCGAGCTTAAGTATGGTGAAGTTTTGTCGCGTCTTAAGGAAAGTCCTATGCATGACGTGGATGCTGAAATTACCTGGGTATTAAACCTTTCTCAAAGTGAAGAAGAAATTATGCAGAACATGAGGAAGAATACAAGGTATTATATCCGAAAAGCTATAAAAGATGGAGTTGAGATTCTGAAAACAAAAAATCCAAAGTATCTAGAGGAGTTCTGGAATATCTACTCCGACACAGTAAAGAGACAGAAGTGGACTGCTTATTCAAGAGATTACATAGAAAAAGAATTTAATGCATTTGTTTCAGATGATGAGATAGATCTATATCTTGCCAAATACAAGGGTGAGTTTATTGCAGCTTCATTAATTCTCTATTACCAAAACCAGGCTATTTATCATCATAGTGGCACTATAGAGCAATACTTAAAGATCCCCGCAAGTTACCTGATTCAATGGGAGGCCATAAAAGAAGCAAAAAGGCGGAATTTAAGCTGGTACAACTTTTGGGGCATCTCTCCTCTTGTTATGGAAGATGGGGAATACAAAGCTCAGGCAGGTCATCCTTGGACAGGACTTACTTTTTTTAAACTTGGTTTTGGAGGAGAGGTGAGGCAATTTGTTCATGCAAAAGATTTGCCCATAAATAAAAAGTACTTTGTAACAAGGTTCTTTGAGAAAATTGAGAAGTGGAGAAGAGGATATTAAATAATATCCAATTATCAATAATCAATCTTCAATTAATAAGGAGGAATTATGAATGAAGAATTGAGGAAGGTAGAAGGTAATAAGTAGAAGAAATGTTGTAGGTGGAAATTTGATTTGTTAAATTCTCACACTTAAAACATTTTCAAATTATTGATTAAATGGAGAAGAATGAATAAATTAAAAGCTTTTGCATCTAAATTGTTTCTTAAGTATTTGCAAATTCTCACAAGAAGCTATGTAAAGAGGCAGAATATTGATGTGTTCGGATTAACCGGAACAGCAGGCAAGACGACTTTGACAATTGCATTATATGAAGTGCTTTCAAAGAAGTATAAGTCCGGCATGACATATACTCAAGGCAAAGGTCTGAATAGTGAAACCGGAATTCCTTTTGCAATGCTTGGAGTAAAAGTTGATGGATACTCTATAGCTGATTGGGTGCGATACTTTTTTGAATTTACCTGGAACTTCTTCTTCAAAAAGTGTCCTTATGAAAAGTATGTTATTGAGATGGGTGTAGATAAACCGGGTGACATGGACTTCATCCTTTCGATGACGAAGGTAGATCTAGGTATATTCTTAACAATAGGAAAGGTTCATGCTGCAAATTTTGAGAAGTTGCTGGAATCCAAATTCAAAGATAAAGAGCTGGCTGAACTGAAAGAAAAGGTTGACGACGTTTTGATGGAGTTAATATTTGAAGAAAAAGCGAAGCTTATCAGAAAATTGGATTCTGACGGGTGGGCAGTTTTAAATTATGACGAACCGATTATTCGTAATCTAGAAAAAGTTACAAAGGCAAAGACTATTACATTCGGGTTATCAAAAGATGCTGACATTTCAGGTGTTATTACAAAGAATACACCAAGTGTTTTCGAGGCAGAAGTTTCATATAAAGGAAAAAGTGAGAAAATTGAAATTACAAAATATTTTATAAACGAGAATGTACTTAGGACGCTGCTTGCTGCAATTGCAGTTGGTATAACTTATGAAATTCCTTTGAAAAAATGTATCAGCGCAATAGAAGGAATGAATTTTCCTCCCGGAAGGATGACAAAGATAGAGGGAATAAAAGACACAGTTATTATTGATAGCTCATATAATGCATCAACGCAAGCTGTAATAGAAGCTCTGAATAATCTTGCGTTATTTAAAAAACGAGAAAAGATTGCAATACTTGGGGATATGAGAGAGCTTGGTAGAGCAGAAAAGAGAGAGCATGAGGAGGTAGCAAGACATGCAGCGAATAGAACAGATAAACTGATTGTGATTGGACCTGCAATGAAAAAATATTTTCTACCGGAAGTGATAAAGCAAGGATTCGATGTAAGCAGTATCTGGCACTTTGATAATACTTGGAAGGCACTGCGGTTTATACAAGAAAAAGTAATAAAAGGAGGAGAAGCGATCCTTATAAAGGGCTCACAAAATACTTTGTTTCTTGAAATTATTGTTGAGGGGCTGATGAAGGATAAGGCAAAAGTAGAAGATATTTTGTGTAGGAGAGGGAGTTTTTGGGAGAAGAAGAGGAGACAATTAAAAATTAAAAATTAATTATGAAACTGTTTTTTTATTCTGGAGGAACAAGAAAGTTAAATCACAATCTAAACCTTGAACTTATAAAATTACTATCTCTAAGTTCAAGAATAACATACATACCTTCTTCATCGGATATTAAGAGAAAAAATTTCGATAAATTTAGAGAATGGTTTGGGTTTTATGGTTATAAGAATTTTCTGTATTTTGATCTTGATAAAGAATTTGACAAAAGAATGATTTCGGAAGTTGAAAAATCCGAGGCAGTCTATCTTTCTGGGGGTAATACATTTCATTTTATTCATTTAATAAGAAAAAGAAAATTTAGCAGGGTTCTTAGAGATTTTGTATCTTGTGGCAAAGTACTGATAGGCTTAAGTGCTGGAAGTATGATTATGACGCCAACAATTAGAGTTTCAGTTGATTATCATAATCATCTAGGTGATTTCGATGAGCTTAATGTTGATGAAATTAAAAGTTATAAGGGGTTGAGTTTAGTAGACTTTGAGTTTTTACCGCATTTCAATCTTAAACCAAAAAGGAACTTTGCTGAAAATTATTTAAAGAGAAGAGGACGAGACATATACACTTGTTGTGATGGGAGTGGAATTATCGTTGAAGGTAAGAAACTAAAACTTATTGGAGAGGTAGAAAAGATCTGTTAATGTTTGCACTGAGCGACCCTGAGCACTGAGTCTGTCGAAGTGCGGGAATTATGCGTTTAAAGTGCGGGAAATAATTCATGTACTATTATCCAACTATTCAAAGATACAAATATTCAATTAAGAATTAAAAAATTAATAATTAGGAATATAGCTTACAGCCCTAAGTTTACGGCTATTAAACCATTCAGCCATACGACAATACATTTTAAACCTTTCATCCACTATATGTTAAAATAAGTAAGTCTATTCAATTGTAAGTACTGACCTTTTACCATATACCTTGTACTTTATACCTTTTTCATGAAAATCGATATCCTTACAATTTTTCCTGAGATGTTTGAGTCGCCATTTGACCAGTCCATTGTTAAACGGGCAAAAGATGCGGGAAAAGCTGAGATACATATTTATGATCTTCGTAAGTGGACAACCGACAAGCACAAAACTGTTGACGATAAGCCCTTTGGAGGTGGTGCTGGGATGATCATGATGATTGAGCCAATTTATAAGGCTCTTGAAGAATTGGATCCTAATCATAAAGCCCATAGGATATTATTTACCGCAAAAGGTGCGAGAATTATGCAGGAAAAAGTGCGGGAATTATATAAAAAGGAGCATTTAGTACTGATTTGCGGCCATTATGAGGGTGTTGATCACCGAGTGCATGAGTACTTAGTTGATGAATGTATTTCTATTGGAGACTTTGTTTTAACTGGCGGCGAGATACCAGCAATGGCACTAACCGATGCAGTTGTTAGATTATTACCAGGGGTATTGGGGAATGTAGAGTCTTTGTCTGAGGAGTCTTTTTCAGCTGGAAGCAAGGCTGAAAGCCAGCAGCTGACAGCTGACAGCTATTTAGAATATCCCCAGTACACGCGTCCAGCAGTTTTCAAAACAAAAGACGAGAAAGAATTGAAAGTTCCCGAAGTATTGCTTAGCGGTGATCATGAAAAGATTGCCGAGTGGCATGAAGCAAATAAACAACCCGTAGGGGACTAATATATTAATCCCCTTATATGGCAGCATCCGTTTAAAATGAATTTATATTAAAATGGCTAAATTTAAATCAAAACTAAACCCTGAAATAGAAGCGAAATTCTATGATATAGATAAGGATGTTATTCGAGATCATCTAAAAAAGCACAGGTATGAATGTAAATTTCCAGAGCGAAAGATGAGAAGGGTTATATTTGATCATCGTGAAAATTCCCAAGTGAAAGCTCATTATATACGGGTAAGAGATGAAGGCGAGGCTGGGATTACGATGAGTGCGAAAATTCATGCAGGAGAAAATGGGAGAGTCTTGGACCAAGAGGAGGAAGTTGTGAAAGTTAGTGATTTTGAGAATACCGTAAAAATTCTCAAAGCTTGTGGACTTGAGATTTCGGCTGATCAAGAAACTTTGAGGGAAACGTGGATTGAAAAAGATGATAGAGGAGAAACAGAAGTTTCAATTGATACATGGCCCATGCTCAAGCCACTTATCGAGATCGAAACTTATTCAGAAGATAAGCTAAAACAAGTAGCACGGGAGTTAGGGTTTGATTGGAAGGATAGAATCATCACATCGGTTGTCGAGATATATATGAAGGAGCATGGATGGGATAACAAGGAGGTATTTGAAAATATAAGAAATTTACGATTCTAACAAAATGCATAATGAAAGATGAGATTTAAATAAAAGCATTTATATTTTTATCATCACGAAGAATATAGTGATAGTTAGAGATAGATCAAAATTGAAGACAATTATCGAATCAGCCAAAAGGTCGGGAAAGTCCGTTCTTATCAAAAAAGGAGTTTTTGATATCATCCATCCTGGACATATTTATGCTATCAATATGTTTAAAGAGGTAGCAAATGTTGTAATAATTTTAACCCAATCTGATGAATTTACTAGAAAGAAGAAAGGTAATGATCGCCCAATTAATAGCCAGAAACAAAGGGTGGAAGTTGTTGATGGTTTGAAAGGAGTAGATTATACATTTGCAGATAAATCGAATTCTAGAGAAGAATATATAAAACTCTTGGAGTATCTAAAACCGACTATAGTTGCGGTTACTTCGGTTAATCCGGAAAAAACACGAGATTATACCAGTCCGTTTTGGAAGCTTGTTGAATTTCCAGACAAGAAAAAACCTGGATACTCTTCTACAGAAATTATAGATAAAATAAAGTATTTTAATGGCTGAATACCTAGACATTGTAGATACAAATGGGAATATTGTAGGCAAAGATACAAGGGCAAATTTACACAAAAGCCCTGATAAAATTCATATGACAGTAAATATTTTGATTGTGAATTCTAAAGGAGAGATTCTTGTTCAACAAAGATCAAAAAATAAGAAATTTGGACCTGGAATCTGGGAAATTTCAGCTGGAGGCCATGTGGAAAGTGGAAGTACGCCTGATGAGACTGCCAAAAAGGAATTGAAAGAAGAATTGGGAATTGAAGTAGAATTAAAATTTATTGAGAAGAAAGTTTTTAAATTCCCAGAACAGAGTGAACTTGCTCATCTCTATGTTGGTTATAGCGATGGACCTTTTTGTTTGGAAGAAAATGAAATTGAAAGGGT
Organism: Candidatus Dojkabacteria bacterium; assembly: GCA_016932045.1. Taxonomy (GTDB): domain Bacteria; phylum Patescibacteriota; class Dojkabacteria; order JAHIVN01; family JAHIVN01; genus JAFGDO01. Next base: position 146,394 of record JAFGDO010000032.1, read on the forward strand.
ACACTTTGTTGGCCTTGATAAACTAGACGCTTTTCTAATGGCGAGTAATTCTTCTGAAAGTATGCTAGGATATTGGATGGAAGTTATAAAGGCAAAGAAGGATATGATATTTAAAAACAAAAATTTAGGAATTTAAGAATCAAGAAATTATATTTTACAATTGTGTTGTGCCAAGTTTAGACTCTTTAATAAAACCAAAATCAGTAGCAGTTATAGGAGCGTCAAGAGATAGAAGCAAACTGGGGAGATTAGTTCTCGATAATATTGTAAATCAAAAATATCGAGGAAAAATTTTCCCTGTGAATCCTAAAGCAAATGTAGTAGGAAGCTTGAGATGTTATAAGAGTATAAAAGCGATTCCGGGTAAGGTTGATCTTGCTATTATTGCTATCCCAGCTCAGTTTGTTCTTCCGGTAGTGAGAGAGTGTTGTGAAAAGAAGGTGTGTAGTATCGCCATTATCTCTGCAGGATTTTCTGAAACAGGACATGAGGGGTTGGTGGAAGAGTATAAGATCAAGGAACTTGTTGAAAAGTATGGAGTGAATCTTCTTGGGCCAAATTGCCTTGGAATAATCTCGTCAGAGGTAAATTTAAACGCTACGTTTGCAAAGAATAAAATGAACAAAGGGAGTATTGCTTTTCTATCTCAATCCGGAGCTTTAGGAACAGCAGCTTTGGACTGGGCAGAAGGAACAGGGGTAGGATTCTCTCATTTCGTTTCTCTTGGCAATAAAGCGAACCTTTCTGAAAATGACTTTTTAGAGTACTTTTCAAGGGATAAAGATGTTAAAGCCCTGGCTTACTATTTAGAAGATTTTTCTGATGGAAGACGCTTTATGCAGCTTGCAGCAAAAGCCGGTAAACCAATTGTGGTTTTGAAGCCCGGAAAGTCTGAGGCTGCACAAAAAGCTCTCGGCTCACATACAGGGTCACTTGCTCAGGATGACATGATTGTTTCCTCGGCATTAACTCAAGCTAGGGTACTTAGGGTTAGATCTATTGAAGAGCTATTTAATGTTATTCGTCTACTTTCAGCTGAGAAGAAGTTGAAAGGCAATAATATTGCCATAGTGACAAATGCCGGCGGACCGGGAGTGTTTACAACTGATGCAATTGAAGGGGCAGACTTGAACCTTGCCACTCTTTCAAATTCTGTCCAAAAAAGGCTCGCACTTAAACTTCCTGCAGCTGCCAATGTCAAAAATCCTGTTGACGTTTTGGGCGACGCTCTTGCTGATAGATTCAGAGTTGCGCTTGAACTTGTAGAAAAGGATGAGAGTGTTGATGGTGTAATTGTCATTCTGACTCCCCAGGTTATGACCGAAATAGGTAAAACTGCAGAAATTATTACAGCAATAGCAAAAAAAAGCAGAAAGTTTGTGATCCCGGTATTCATGGGGGGAGAGGAGGTAATAGGAGGCAGGAAGATCTTTGACAAAAATTTAGTTACATATTTCAATTATCCCGAAGATGCAGTAAGGGCTTTAAGTTATCTTTATAAAGCAAGAAGGAAACTCGTTGGAAAAAGATTTAAGGTCAAAGTAAGTGAGGCAAAGGCGAAAAGACTCATGAAGGGAATTGGCGGGCCAATGGATACACAGTTAGCCGAGAGGATTTTAAAGCTCTACAAGATACCTTTACTTGAGTCACATTTCCCGCAGGATATAGCTGCGGCCAGAAGATATGCTTCCAAACTTGAATATCCGGTTGTTATGAAACTAATTCATCCTGAGCTTTTGCACAAGACAGATGTGAATGCCGTTAGGTTAAATATTGAAGATGACAAGCAGCTTGATGCAGCCTTTAATGAGCTGAAGAATCTAGGTATCAAGCTTGAACTTGCTGGTGCCAGAATTCAAATGCAGCATTTCGTAAAGGGCGCTCTTGAACTTATTGTTGGAGTCAGACGCGACAAGGATCAGTATGTCGATATAAAGGGGGAGCAACTTATCAGAAAGATGGGTTTTGGACATTGTATAGTTTTTGGAATGGGAGGAATATATACCGAGGTTTATAAAGACATAGCACTAGGCATTGCGCCGCTTTCAATTTCGCAAATAAATGATTTGATAAGTAAAACTAAGGTGAGCCAGATACTCGAAGGCGCAAGGGGAAAGAAATACAATAAGGATAAAGTAATTGAAGTTATCGCAAGCTTAAGTCAGCTTGTGACGGATTTCCCGCAGTTTGCCGAAATTGATATAAACCCGCTTTTTGCTAAAGGCAGGGGAGTGTGGGTAGTTGACGTAAAGATGATTGTTTGGTGAATTCTAATAGCTAAAGATTCTTTCTAATTTGCGATTTTGCACCTATACAGTTTCAAATACTTTTTTCAGGATGTCGTTCTTTCCGATTTTGACGTAGTTTCCTGCAATAAAAAAGGCAAAACTCTTGCCAATATCGTTTTTTATCAGTTTGTTTAGGAGAGAGATGTCCTCTTCTGGACACATAATTACAAGTTTGTTTAGAGTGTTATTTTGGAAATTCTCTTCAATTGATTTAAGAGCTTCTTTATAGAATCTCTTTTGAAATTCCTTTCTGACATTCTGTTCATCGGATATTCCGCCTCCTGATGAACCTTTGAAATAACCAGCTTGATCTTCATAAATAGGCAGAGTTGTAACAAGATCTCCTTCATTCACACCGTCATCTTTGATACTCAAGAATTTTGCGTGTTTTTCGTCGAGTATGAGAATACCAAAGCTATCGAGTCGTTTTCTGGCTTTGGATACATTAAAAGCAAAATTAATTTTTGCCATTAAGAGGAAATAAAAAGTAATATTATATTTGGACATTTTCCCATGGTTGAAGTTCTATTGCAAATCGCTGATAACCTAAATCCATATTGTCACGGTGGCTCCAACCGGAGATTGGAACCGGCTTCAGGATCTGGCCATATGACCATCCAGCCATGCGACAAAGGTTCTTATCTATTATAACGTCTGGGAACAGTCCGAGTTTCACCTCCTGCGATTATCATACTCGCGATAAGTGAGGTTATAGGAACAGCAAGAATAAGCCCGATACTTCCAACAAGGGTTCGTACAATTTCTTCGGCAACCATTTCTGTATTTATTATCTCTTGTGAACTAGCACCTGATGCCATAAAGAGCATCACAAGGGGGAGAGCAGAACCAGTGTAGGCGAGAACAAGGGTATTTACCATAGAGGCGATATGATCTTTTCCAACTTTCATGGATCTTGCAAAAAGTTCTTTCCAGGAAAAAGAGGGGTTTGCATTAAATAGTTCAACTATTGTTGAGACTTGGCTTACAGTAATGTCATCTAAAATTCCAATTCCTCCAATGATTAAACTTGCTAGCAGAACTCCCTGCATGTTAATTGGTTTATCAATGAGCTGGATAAGGAAAGTAGCTTCCTCTGTTGAGTATCCAGTTAGGCGTGATGCTTGTGTGTATATTCCGGCTAAAATTGCAGTGATGATTAATGAAATTACTGTTCCGATAAGAGCGATAGAAGTTTTTCTATTAAATCCATGTGAAAGATATATTGACACTGTCATTATGAGAGAACCTCCAAGTACACTAGCCAGAATTGGACTTGTGCCCGAGAGCATGAGAGGAAGGACCAGTAGTAATAGAACTACGAAGCTGATGCCAAGGCCAGCAAGAGAACTTAAGCCCTGAAGACCACCTACAGCAACAACAAATACAATAAATATAATGACAAGAGTCAAAAGAGAGGTTCCGCGAATAGGTTCCTTTATATAATATTGCGTTTCACCGCCCACTTTTGTCTCTACAAGGTAGACTTTTTTCCCTACTTTATAGTTCAAACTGGGAAGTTTTGGATCGTCTGCAATAGAGGCTATGCTTTCGACCTGTTCACCCTTTTTATCGCCGGTTTGAATTTCAAGTTTAAAAAAGTAACAGTCTCCTTCGCCGATATTATCAGGACAGCTTTCAATGAGAAGTTCCGTTATCTTGGCTTTATACTTAATTTCCCGATCTTCAGTTCCATTTGATGGTTCTTCTATAGGAGCTTCTGTACTTTCCGTCTCTTCAGCTTCAGTTTCATTAGAATTTTCTTCTTGGGCTAATATACTGGTAGGAAAGAAAAGTAGGAGAGTGAAGAAAAATATAATTGTGGAAAAAATAGTTTTTTTCAAGGTGGCTGTATTTTCTCAAATTTTTGAAGTGGGTTCAAATGTTAGTGATCTGGGAAAGGTTATCTTCCAGGAGATAGGTCTCTGTAGGAGCAAGTAAGTTTTGCACAGTTGGACGGTATTTGTCATGTAAAACGTGGCCTGCGGCTTCCTGTCTACCTGTTCAGACAGGCGTAGCCAGGCAAACAGGGAAGATTGAACAGGCGGGGAAAAAATGCTAGTATTTATATAATATATTTTTTAAAGATTTTTATCTGATGACTGACACTGAAAGAGAGGGGAAGGAGAAAGGTTACACTGAGAGGTGTGAACAGTGCTTGGCAGCAATAAAACCAGTGGTTGAGCTCTGCGGTCAAGGTAGGTACCAAGCAGCGTACTGGCAAATCTCCGGAGCAATAGAAAAACTGGAAGCTATTGAGGGACTGCATGTGCCTGAAGGTACAACTCACTTTGTTTATGAAGAGTTGACCGATGAACAGGTTATTGAACGTTGGAAATATATTGTTACTGAAGATGTTGCAACGAAGCTATATACAAGGGCTGGTTACTGGGAAGGTCGGTTGATGTTTCCATTGGTTTTAGATTGGAGAATTCTTCGCCTTTTAAGAGACAATGACGTCGACTTTATATCTAGAGCCGAAGCAGGAGATGAAGAAGTATATAAACTTGTTAAGCAGAATCCTCTTTTATATAGGCTTTTTGTTGAACTTTTCATTGAAGAAAGCTTACACGCTGCTCAAGGTATGAATGGAGGTCCTCTAATGGGAGATAAGGATCCAGAACGAGATGTGACGAGATATATGATTGATAAAGGGATAGAACTTACAGATGAATTTCTAGGTGCTTATGGAGGAAGAAGAAGATCCTTAGTGGAATGAGGCTTTGCATAGTCAGAAAGGTTTATTCTTACTCAAATTCCTCGATAAATCCCTTTATAGAATATTGTTTAACTTCCTGGATTGGAGTAGTTTTTCTATTTTTTCTGTATGTCAATTTTTCAGAGTAGGGTACACTTTTTTTGTCTTGATATAGAATTCCTGTAGCAATTCTTTCCTCCACATCCTTTGCTATATCGAAAGCCTTATCCCAATCCGAAGGATTATAATTCTTTTTATCCTCGAGTTTATATACTCTCTCTTGGAACCACTGGAATGTATTTACCTTATTAAAAGTAACACAAGGCTGAAGAATTTCAAGGAATGAGAAACCCTTGTGTTTCACAGCTGCTTTCATGAGCTTAACTAGTTGAACCGGATCTCCAGCAAAACCACGTGCTACAAATGTAGCTTTTGATATAAGCGCTACGTGAGCAGGAGTGATTGACTCTTCAACTATTCCTCCTGGAGCAGTTTTACCTGGTTCACCCTTCTTTGTAGTTACAGTTTGTTGCCCTGTGGTCAGCCCGAACCTTTGGTTATTATGCATGATCACCGTAATGTTATAATTGCTTCTTGCGGCCCACATCAGGTGGGTTACTCCTTCTTCCATGATTCCTCCGTCGCCTCCTGTAGAAATCACTGTAAGATCTGGATTTGCTATTTTTATGGCAGTTGCAACCGGAACAGTCCTGCCGTGCAGAGATTTGAATCCGTAAGAATTCAACTTATCTGCCATATTGCCTGCGCAGCCAATGTCATAGGTTATGACGACTTCATTTGGTTCTTTACCCATCTCAGCAAGGGCTTGTTTCAGGCTGTTCCACAGTGCAAAGTTGCCGCATCCCGGGCACCAGTTAGGTTCAATGGTTGTATTGTAATCTGATACTTGAGCCATAGTATAAAACTCTAAATTCTAATATTTAAGTTCCCAAATAACTATGCAACTATTTAACTATGTATTTCTTACACCTTATGCTTCAAGGCTTCCACAAGTTCATCTCTAAAGAATGGTGTTCCTACGTATTTTGTCATCTTTGATTTTATCTCAATTCCGGTCTCGGCCCTTATAAGCTGTGCTAGTTGAGCAGAATAATTATTTTCAACTGCAATCAATTTATTCTTACCAGCAAGCCTTTTTATAGTTTCATGCTTTACAGGATATACATATGTGTAGTGAAGCATATTTACCTTTGATTTCCCGGCATTTATGTCTTTAAGAGCGTCAAGAATCGGGCCCTTCTGAGAGCCCCAGCATACAATTGTTGTCCTTGCATTTTTAGGTCCAAGAAGCTTTGGTTCAGGAAGTTCAGACATGATGCCCTGAACCTTTCTCATTCTTTTTTCCATCATTTGTTTTCTTGTGAGAAGATCTTCGGTAGAGTATCCCTTTTCATCGTGTTCATCACTATTTGCAAGGAAAACTCCCCTTTTTGATCCTGGTAGTGATCGCGGAGATATTCCCGAAACTGTAAATTTGTACCGCTTGAAATCTATTTGGCTTGCAAGTTCCTGCCTGCTTAATATCTGTCCTCTTTGAACTTTTATCTTTGTATCTTTAAACTTCTTCGTTTGATACCAGCTTTCAGATAGGTACTTGTCAAGCAAAATTATTACTAAAGTTTGGTATTTTTCAGCTAAGTTAAAGGCTTCGGGTACAAGCGAGAATACCTCATCAATATCTCCTGGTGCTAGTATGATCCTCGGAAATTCTCCATGCCCGATTCTTGAGACAAAGGATAGATCTCCCTGTTCAGTCCAAGTAGGAACGCCTGTTGCAGGACCCGGCCGTTGAGAATTAAAAACAACTAATGGCGTTTCAGTGATCCCTGCAAGTGCTAAACTTTCAGTCATAAGTGCAAGTCCGCCTCCGCTTGTTCCGCATGCTGATCTTGTTCCGGCAAAACTTGCGCCAATTGTCATTTGTATGGCAGTTATTTCGTCCTCGGCCTGTTTCACAATTATCCCTGTCTTATCCGTTCTTTGAGCAAGATACTGAAGAATTCCTGTTGAAGGGGTCATTGGGTAGGCACAATATACTCTACATCCCGAAGCATATACGGAAAGACCGGCAACCTCATTACCAGTACCTATTATTCGATCCTCACTTTCTTTATGATCAAGATCAAAAGAAGATATCTCGTGTATCTTTACAGCTGCTCTAACATGATCAAAACCCCCTTTTGTACAAGCAAGATTTGTTTCTATGTTCTTCGCTTTTTTACCGAATATACTTTTCACCTGGTTTTCTAGGAATTTATATTCAGAGGTAAGTATAGCCCACATTCCACCTATCATAACGGAATTTTCCATTACCGGAAGACCTTTATTCTTTTTTACAATTTCTTCAAGTGGGAGTTGCACAAGCTGGATTTTCCTATCTTCAAGTGCTTTTTGAACTCTTGGTCTTATTTCAAATGTTTTTCCGTATAACAATAGCCCTTTTACGGCAATTTCTTCGTAATGAAGATTTATTGTTTCCTCGTTTAGTGCAACAAGTATATCAACGATTTGATTTGAAGAATGGATCTTTTCATCTGAAATATCAATCTGGAATGTAGAATGTCCCCCTCGGATTAGTGAAGGGTATTCGCTATAGGAGAACGTCCACCAGCCAAGGCTCTTTAGAGCTTTTGTAAGTATGTAGCCTGCGGTTTTTACTCCCTGTCCAGCAGCACCACCGATTTTTAATGCAATTGATTGTTTCATGGCAGTTTTTAAAATGCTTCCTATAGAATAGAGGAAAAGGGGGGAGAGGTCAAGTGGGGAAGCTAGTAGCAAATTGCGAGCAGGATACGGCTGACATATATAAGATATTGGATTGAAGATTGATAATTGTAGGTTGGTATATTGTCAGATCGTCGGATGACCTGATATTTGTATTGTTAATTGCTAATTTTAAATTCTTAATTGAATAATCGTATCTTAAGATAGTTGCATATATAACTGTGGGTATAGTTTTTTGTTGCTATTTGCTGTAGAATCACTCCTAGTGATGACAATCTCTCAACTACTACAAAGAGGTAGTAAAATTTTGAGTAAAAAGTCCCATACCCCTGAGCTTGACTCTGAAGTATTATTAGCTTTTGCCCTTGCTAAGAGCAAATCTTACTTACTTTCCCACGGAGAACAATCCGTTTCTCCGGCCAAAACCAAAAAGTTTCTCAAACTTATTTCTAAAAGATTAAAGCGTGAACCTATCGCTTATCTTGCGAATAAAAAGGAATTCTACGGTTTAGATTTTTATGTGGATCGCGATGTTTTGATTCCAAGGCCCGAGACAGAACAGCTTGTTGATATGGCCTACGATGTTATTGTTTCTCTATTTAAAAAAGGACAAAAAGAGATCAGAATAATTGATGTCGGGACAGGGTGTGGCAACATTGCAATAGCGTTAATCCACAAGATCATTGAACAACGATTGAATAAAAAGGTCGTATTTACAATTTACCTGTCAGATATCTCAGGTAAAGCGCTGGAAATTGCTCGAAAGAATTATAAAAAAATAATAAAGGATAAAGATAGCTTTAAGGTGAATTTTGTTAAGAGCGATCTTCTTTCTGGTATGGGATGCTGCTTTGACATTATAGTTTCCAATCCCCCTTATATCCCCAAAAGGCAGATAGAATATCTTGAACCAAATGTCAGAGATTTTGAACCAAAGGTAGCGCTTGATGGGGGAGTGGGAGGAATAGAAATTATAAAAAAGTTAATATTCCAGTCGATTGATAGGCTAAAAGAAGGCAGCGTGCTTATATTTGAAATGCATGAAAAGCATCCGAATGAGATAAAGTATTATCTTGAGGAGAATTTTCCTGAATGGAAAGCTGATTTTCACAAAGATTGCTTTGGCATGTGGAGGTTTGCGAAGGTTAGTAAGCAAAAAATAGCTAACAGTCAAACAGTCGGATAGTTAGATAGTCAGATAGCTGGTAACTGTAAGCTGATAGCTAGATGGCTGGATAGCTATCTTAGGTGATAAAAAAGGCATAGCGCTTTTTATTTATCCCGCTGTGCTCTTATAAATGTTTCTACTGATCTATCGCACGTTTTTTCAGCTTCTTTCGGGAAAAGACAGCCGGGGATTTCGCCCCTCTGTCTATGGTATTTGATGCACTCACAGCATAAGCCTTTTCTTGAGCAGGAGGGATATGTGCAGGTACAGTTTTTCAGGTTTTCTTCTTGAGTACACTGTTCGGCCATGAGTCATTACCTGTCCGGCTTTTATGGTCAAAGGTTAAACCTTTGACCAGTGCGGGACTATACTAGTCAAAAGTTCAACTTTCGACTATAACTAAAATAAATTTACTACTCACTGAATTTTAGAACATTATAAGTTTCAATTTCTAGATTTCCCTTTTGCCAATCATTTATTCCCAGACCTGCCTTTAAACATAGATGAGACAGGAATTCTTGAGGTGTCTTAAGCTCATCCCATACTTGTGGCAGGAAAGTTGCAGAATATAGATTCTGTCGTAGAATGACTCCTGGTTTTTCTTTTCTGAGTTTTGTTATCAGGTTATCTGGATTTTTGTATTTAAGCAACTTAGGTTTATCCAGAATTGAAATTTCAATTTTTACCTTTTTGAACTCTTCCTTTGTGAGCTGGGCGAAGCGAGGGTCATCAAACGCAGCGGAGTAAGTGTTTTCAACTACATCCTTGTAAATTTCTTGAACAGGATATATTTTACCTATACAACCCCGGAGTTTTCCGTTTATTGTAAGAGTTACAAATGTTGCTCTGTTTTGCCTTAAGTTTTCAGGGATGTCCGAATCTTTTACAACCAATCCCTTACCAGTTTCAAAAATTTTCTCTAGGGCCTTTCTTGAAAGGTTAAGAAGGTATTCTTGTTCCTTTTTTGGTAGATCCATAATAGGAGTGTTATTTAAAGCTTTACTTGTGAAATATTATTGATGCATAGCCAACTACCTTGGTTTTCTCCCCCGAAGTATCCCCAGACGTCCTATAATCAAGAAGTTTGGGTTTCCAGTGGTTTAATTTTGCAAGTTCTATAAGTATCATTATCCCAGCGGCTCCACATGCCTCCTCCTGATTAATTGTTGATTCAAGGGCTAATATCTTTTTAATTGTTTTTTCATCACACTTCTTTGCCTCCTTGTAAGATAGGTAATGAGAAAAATCCGAGCTGACTACAAGCAAAGTGTCTTCTTTTATATAGTTGTTAAGAGCCAAAGCTATTTCTTTGTGGCTCGTGATCCTTCCTGTATTTAAAGGAGTAATCTCGAAGTCGCAAAGAATCGTTTGTAAAAAAGGTAATTGTACCTCTATACTGTGTTCAAAAGCATGGGCTTCATTCAATAATTTAAATGTGCTCCCGTCGTTCAGTTCTTTGTATAGAGTAGAGGAGGGAATACTGCCCAGAGGAGTTTGCCAGAGGTCAAAATTTGATAAGGCTACGCCTTGAAACATCATTCTATGAGAGGTGCCTATAATAATTATATTTTTAGCTTTTTGTCCCCTAGCTTGAATTATCTTGTATCCATAAGCTGCAATTGGTCCAGAGTAAGCATACCCGGCATGAGGGGAAATTACTGCTTTGATTTCTTTTACTGGGTCAGAAGGTTTGGCATCTAGTAAGTATTTATTTACCGAGTTTTTTAGTCCCTGTTCATCCTCGGGATAAAAACTACCGGAAAAAGCAGGAGGGCGGATAGTAGTCATTGGTGTTTGCCTTAGATGTTAGTTACAAAGGATGAATTATTATAACTGTTTTGAGAAGATAAAACTAGGTAGAAGCTTACCTTTTTCGATTTCCCAGTTAGTTTCACCACTGATTTTAAAACCATTCTTTTCCCAGAAGTGTAGCACTCCCTTTTTAAGGTAGGGGTGTTTTTTATTTACCGGGCAGTATAGATTTTTACAGCTGTACCTTTTTGAGACTGCTATAAGTATATTTAATAACTTACTTCCGAGTCCTTTGTTTCTATATTCTTTTCTGACTGTAATTATTGAGATATAGCCGAGGTTTCCAGATTCATCATGCGTCTTTGAGATGTCATGATTATAGGGAGGGAAAGTTTGCTTTTTATGTATCTCCCACCCGAGATAGGCGAGTACGTCTTTCTGCTCTTTTATAATGATCAGCCCATCTTTAAATGTATTCTCTAAAGACCTGAGTGTATTGAGATTTACCCCTCCATTCCTAAATGTTTCTTTTTCGATTGTTTCAATCTGCTGAAGGTCATCCATTAATATATTTTATAATATTTCTTTGGCATTTTGAAGGCGAATTTATGTTTCGATGTTACTTATTATTATGAAAGCCGTTAAAGAGTTTAATTAAATTATTAGTAAATGACATCATGAATAGTGAAAACAAAATCTGTAACCAAGAAGCGGCAGATAAATCTAACCAAGGAGGAGATTCTGATAGCTTTTTCTGCCTTGTTAAACAATCTGGTAAAAGACAAGTGGCTTTCTTAGTAGCATTTCTGATAATTTCAGTAGTGTTAGGCGGAGCTGTCTTTGCTTATGGTTATATAAATACTTCGAATAGTAAGGAGAAGGATAGTGTTGGAAAGAATAATATCACAGAAGACAAAAAGAACTCGGAAAGGAATGGAGATCATAAAGAGGAGGTTAATGAGGATACTATCGTAGGACAGGGAGATGTACAGAAATCAAAGACATTTTCAATTACTAAAGAGGAAGCAACTTTTGAATTTGAATATTTCGACTATTATTATGCTTCTGAGTTTCCATTCGAGGGATCTGAATACTTTCCAGTAGAGATAAATGTAAGGACAACGGAAGAAACGCCTTCGTATGAATCCTCAGATACTGAAACAGTTGCAAATGTTTTGATAGTAAAAAAGAGTGAGGCAAGAGAAAATGTGAGTGGGTTTCCGGGAGAATTGACGGAAGAAGAAGGTTTTCTGATGACATATACTGCAAATCAGTGTTTTATAGCAAACGGCCCATACGAACACATAATCTTAGATGGAAATGAAGTTGTGAGGATAGAAGAAACGGAAGAGTGTTTTCTGCCATCAGAGGGGGATGATCCTATATCGCCTCTTAAAACGAACGTCATCGCCTATGGTGTAAGTCTCGATGATGAGTATTTTGGGATAGTCTATAATATTAGCTATGGTAACGATATCCTTCGAGATGATATATTGCGGCAAATAGCAGGAAGTATAAGAGTAGTGTGATTCAGAGAAGTTTTATAAAAAGGCTACATGGATGTATAATTCTATGTAGCCTTTTCTATTTCTATGAACAAACACATTATAGATTTCTTCTGGCACAAAGGAAAACCGTATTTGGTGACGAAAGAATTAAATTCTTCTCACTATCAGAAAGAACCTCTTGTGGGGTTTAAATTCAATATCAAATTAAAGAAAAAAAGGTTATGCCCAGGGACCTACTCTTTACTTAAATGGCGGTATCAAGAATGTTCAGAAGGTAAAGATCTTACTGGAACTGGCTATCGCAGATGTAAGGTATGTGAGGATAAAATTGGTTTTAAGAATGCATTTCTATTTAACGGGAATATTACGAATAAAGATCTAAGGGAATATCTTGGGCAGGAGCATTTAGTATATCTTGCGCAATTCCCTCCTGACATAATTAAGGTAGGAACTACATCTGTTCTAAGAAAGTACGATCGCTTATATGAGCAAGATGCTAGAATTTTTGCTTTTATAGCAAGAGCAACTGGGTTTGATATCCAATCGATCGAACGATTTATTTCCAGGGAACTAAACCTTCGAGAGAGTGTGTCACTCAGGCATAAATTAAAATACTTGGGTTTGGAAACGATGAAAGATAAAGCTTTCAATAACATTAAAGTGGTTTCTGAACTGGTGAAGAAAAAGCTTAAAGGAACCGAATTTGAAGCGTGGCTTTTAGATGAGGTTGAGCTGGGAGAGCTTGATGCTATTGGAACAGGAGTAGACCTCTCAAATGTTGAGTTATTAAAAAAATACACGGAAGTAGGGGGAAGAGTTAAAACCGTAAGAGGCAGAGTAGTAATTTTCGAAAATAATTCAGAGCTTTTTGCAATAGATGGGAAGAAATTGATAGGGGAGGTTATTGAGGAGCCTCAGCAAGATATAGTTTTAAAGGGGAAAAACGAACAAATGGGACTAATCTAATAAAAAAGAATAGTGGGAGATTAGAAGCTTATGCCCATACACCATCTATTCTTCCGGCACACCTGTCACATACACCTCTTTTTAAGGTTTGAAGCTTGGAAAATCCCCAGTCCCGTTTGATTAAAGTATTATTGCATGCTGGACAGTAGGTGCTCTGAAGATCCTCTCCCCAAATATTCCCGCCATAAACATATTTCAGACCCACCTCTTTACCGATTTTATAGGCCTCTCTAATCTTCTTTTCAGATGTAGTCATCTTATCCTTCATTTTATAAGCTGGAGAAAAACTTGAAACATGCCAGGGTATTGAGGGAGAAACTGATAAAATAAATTCAGCGATTTGTGTAAGTTCTTTCTTCGAGTCGTTTTCACCCGGTATCACAAGGGTTGTGACCTCTACCCATACACCTTTTTTGTGATAGTATTTTATATTATCCAAAACAGGTTGGAGTCGGGCTTTACATGTTTTTTTATAAAAGTCATCAGAAAAGGATTTAAGATCAATATTAATGGCATCGAGGTAGGGGGTAATTTTGTCAATTGCATCGTGCGATGCATATCCATTTGATACATAGACATTTCTGATCCCGGCTTTACTTGCAAGTATTGCAGTATCGTAGGTATATTCGAAAAATATTGCAGGCTCATTGTATGTATAGGCTATTGAAGGAATCTTTTTTTCTTCGCAAAAGCTTACAATTGCTTCAGGGGGTAGATCGTATCCGTACCTAGTAACCTCAAGTTTCAGGTCTTTTAGCCTTTTTTCTTTGGATAGTTTCTTCTTAAATTCTTTTGCTGCTTGAGATATATCCCAATTCTGACAAAAGCTGCACCCAAAATTGCATCCGATTGTACCTATAGAAAAGACCTTGGTACCGGGAAGAAAGTGGAATAATGGTTTTTTTTCTATTGGATCAATATTTGCAGCAACTGCTTTACCATAGACCAAAAGGTAGAGATCTCCGCTTATATTCTGTCGTACTCCGCATATGCCGGTGTTTCCGTCGCCAATTAAACAAAATTGCTTACAGGCTGTGCATTTAACGAATTTATTTTTCACCTTTTGATATAAAAGTGCTTTTTTCATGGACAGAGATGTAAAGAACTAGACTTTGGTTTCCAATTATACCTTTTTAAGTCTACCATGTATTTATCTGAAACAGCAATGCCTTCTTTTTCTAGGAGTTCTTTTTGAAGCTGTTTAGGAGCGTTTGGATTTTTGATACTAATGAAACCTTTTGAGTTTATTACGCGCCACCAGGGAATATCGAGTCCCTCAGGCATGTTGAAAAGTGCCCATCCGACCTGCCTTGCAGCCCGTGGTTTACCGAGTAAAATGGCGATAAAACCATAGGAGGTTACCTTTCCTTTAGGGATTTTTGAAACTAGATCATAAACTTTTAGGTGAAAAGGGGACACTTGTGAGAAATTAAGAATTAAAAATGAGCAATTACAGGAGTCTTCCTGCCGGCAATCTTCAATTATTCGATGATACAGATATTCAATTAATAATTTGAAATCAAACGATAAAACTATGCGTCTATTAACTATTTATCTACTTGACCTTCTATGTCATCTTGTACCTTCTCAATGGATTGTTCTCCATTTATTTTGATAAGGATTCCCTTGTCTTTGTAATATTTAGTTAAAGGCTCTGTTTCTTTATGATACGTTGCAATTCTCTTTTTTACAGCTTCTTCTGTCTCGTCTTCTCGCTGTTCTAGCTTTGAGCCGCACTTGTCACAGATGTTGTCGACTTTTGGTTTTGGAGCTGTGTATATGTTGTATATTGTCTGACAGGTTTTGTTCGAGCACGTTCTTCTTCCTGTAAGGCGGTTTATCGCTTCTTTGTCGGATATTTCTAATAGCACCACTTTATCTAACTTAAGAAATTCATCTAATAATCTAGCTTGGTTTAGGTTTCTGGGGAATCCATCTAAAATTACGCCCTTTTTAGTATCATCTTTTTTTAATCTTTTGCTTACGAGCTTGACGGTCAGATCATCTGGGACAAAGATACCTTTGTCAATTAAATCCTTTATTTTGCTTCCAACTTCTGTCGTTGGATCGAGACTTCTAAATATATCGCCGCTTGACACATGCGGTATCTTAAGTTTTTTAGATAGCAATTTGGCCTGTGTCCCTTTACCGGAACCCTGTACACCAATCATTAGGATGTTCATTGAGTAATTAATAATTAATAATTAATAATAAGGAGGAAGTTCGGCCATCTAACCATCCAGCCGTCCGGCTATTTACTTCGTATTATTCTCCGCCTAACAATCTCTACATCTGTAACGTCAATATTTTTACAGTGCCGGGTTCATTCCCCATACGGATAATAACCAAAATACGGATGAGACGACAAGAATAATTATTGACAATACAGCAAGAATTCTCGAAACGGTTCTTTTAAGTCTGGAAGGATCAAAGGAAATTGCAGGATCAAATATAAAACCGAGCACAATTCCTCCAAGGAGGCCTCCTATGTGTGCCCAATTGTTGATAGCTGGGTTGATCATCCCGTATATCAAGTTATAAGCTATAAAGGGAACTAATTGCCTTTCATCTATTGGTAAGTCAAAAACATAAGTCTTTTTTGCCCATCCGTTTCCAAGTAGAAGTCCTGCAAGGCCAAATAGGGCTCCCGACGCCCCGGCTGATATCCCGTTTGTAAATATTAAACTAAGAATACTTGATGTTATGGCGGTTATAACATACGTTGAAAGCAACTTTTTCTGTCCGAAAAATTTTTCAATAAATGTACCGAGCTGATACAGGGTATAGGAATTCACAAGAAGATGTATAGGACCAATGTGCAAAAAGGCACAGCTTATAAGTCGCCAAATTTCACCTTCTAAAACAAGCTCTTTGAAAAGTGCCCCAAATCTTAGTAATACAAGACTATTCGTTGACCCTCCAGCAATTTCTGTTGCCAACCAAATTATGATATTAGTGATGATCAATGCATAGGTGAGTTTTGCGTTTACTTTTAATCTGAAGAAAAGATTATTCATATGAAATTACGATACTGTCTCCAAATGGATCAGCTTTATCATATAAAATTTAAGGGTTATCGGAAACCAAGCGCAAAGATATAAAATATTCTTTGCCTATTGAATATCTATCGTTACAGATGCAGACTTGGTTCTTGTTCCATCTGTATTTACAACCTCAGCCCAAACAGAATATCGTCCTTGCGGTACTTTCGCCCAGGAAGTTTTGTATTCACCTTTTTCAAGTCCTCTGTAGCCCTCTCCGATTTCTAGGATCTCTCCGCCACTTTTTTGTGCAAGAAATACCACTATCTCGCCATTTGTGTAAAAGCCTTTCGTTGACAGTCCTATGATTTCATCGGGAAGTGCAATGGAAGAATAATTCTCAGGATAAATCATAAAAAATTCATTCGTAATCGTGATATCTTCTCCGGTTTGGGGAAGAGAAAAGTCAACTGTAGGCCAGGTTGCAACTGAGGAAATGTAAATAAGTGAGCCAACAAGTGCGCAAACACTTATAATTACTACCGGCATTGTTCTGCCGAGTACGTTTAAAAGGTCGAGTTTTTTCTCGATCTTTTCAATTTTGGCGAGAAGTCCTTCTATAGACTTTTTTTTAGTTTGGGGCATTTTATCTTTTTTCTTTTGAGGTTTCATAGGTGGAAATTTATAATTGATTACTTATAAGATACTAGATAAAAGGGACTATGTAAAGGGGAGTAAACGAAACCAGAATTCATTAGTCCGTATTTTGGATCATCCAGTTTATACCCTAGACTTGAATGAGGAATAGAAAAAACGAAGTAAGAATCACGAAACACCTCTTGTTGGTATGCCATCAGGCCAGCAGTGATTCCTAAAATCACAATTCTGGCAATGACGGTATTCTTTTGTTCTCTCAAATTCTAGGTTCCTGATTTTTTCCATATTACTTCGTACGATATCCTTTAAATCCTCAATTTCATCGATGGAATAATTATAAGTCTCCTTCTTTGCTTTTCTACCGCCCTTTGATTCAACAAAGTCAAATTCTCCTGTAACAACTTCATAGTTGAAATTCCTGTCCAGACTAGAGAGAAGCTTGTAAAAAAGTATCTGTCTGAAAAGATCACCATCCGATGTTTTTGTCTTCCCTTCGATTTCTCCTTTGGATTTCGGTGATCCTGTTTTATAATCAATGACTTTTACATGCTTTCTGTCTTTATCCACCCACTCTATCTTATCTACTTTACCCGAAAGAGGTATATTATTTAAGTAAACCTTTCTAAACCCAAATGAGTACTCATTGTAAAGAGGCTCCTTAAAACTATTCATATTATTCTTATAATACTCATCTAATACCTTTTGTCCGCGAGTAAGGAGAGTAGAGTAGTCTTCCTTTGTAAGAAGTTCTTTTTTGAGTGCCTTTGCATATTCTTGAATAAGCAGTGTTTTCTGAGGCGCTTTTTTCTGTTTCTTGAATTCTTTGAAATAATTCTCGAGTGCCTTATGAATTGCGGTTCCAAATGAGAGATAGACTGGCTTTGCCCGCGGGGTTCGGAGTATATTATTCAGCTTGAATTTATAGGGACATTTCAGATAGTTATTTAAAGCAGTAACACTAAGTTTCATATTTGCGATTATCGATTGCAGAAAATCTTCCTCTTTTAGAACAGATTTATTCGAGCTTGGAAGCTTGAGTTGTTCTCCGATTTTGTCCTTAAGAGCTTTTTCAAATTCCGTTGTTGCAATTTGTTTCACGAATTGTCTATCAATTTCAGTTATAAACATTGAGGGAACAGCTTCGCGGGAAAAGCCTCCACTTTGATACTTTTCACTATAGGTGATGTATACTTGTTTTTTTGCCCTTGTAAGTGCAACGTAAAAGAGCCGTCTTTCATCTTCGTTTTTTTCCTTTTGCCTATCCTCGCTTTCTAAAATTTCTTTTGGAAGCTTTATATGTTCCCTAGTGACATTATTGCCCCATTTTTTATCGATACACTTGGTGATGAAAACATGATTAAACTCTAGTCCCTTGGCCTTGTGTGCTGTTAGAAGTTTAACAGCATCACTATCGTTTTCAAAAGTTTGCTCTTCAATTTTTATATTGTTCTCTTTCATTAACTCTAAATTCTCAAGAAAGCTAGCGAGGTCAAGCGTATGATCCATATAATTAAGTTCTTTGATTTTACTAAAGAATGTATTGATCGTATTTATCCTTGAGATGTTGTACTTATCTCTAAGAACCCAGTTTAAAAAACCGCTTTCATGAAGAAGAATTTCGAAAAATTCTACAAAAATTTTATTTGTAGAGAGGCCTTGCCATTTGTTAAGGTCTTCTCCTAGTTGGATAAGTTTTCCTGGATTTTCTAAGTTAATTTCGTTAAAAATATCATGATCTATGATGGCATCTAGGAGATTAACTCTTTTCTCTGATGCAAAACGAGCTAGTTTAAGGACGTCGAGTTTATTTAAATTCAGGAAGTCGAAATTCAGCAGAGTGAATAAGTCAATGTCTTCTCCTGGTTTCTCTTTTAAATCTCTTAGAACTTTTAAAAGGAGAATGAGTCTCAATATGTCTCCATCTTCTAGGATGTCTCTGCCTCCTGTTATCTCATAACGGATACTTGAGCGGGCGAGAGCATCTTGTATATCTTCAAAGTCCTTATTTTGCCTTACAAGAATTGCTATTTGGTCAGGATCAGAGCCATTATTCAAAAGCTCTTTTATTTCCATTGCTATAAACTGATTCTCGCTTTCTGCAGTTGAAAATCTTGCAATCTTTATCGGAGAGTTAAATTGTTTTGCTCTGCTTTTTAGTTTCTTTTCTATTCCTTCAAGTTTCAGCAAGTTCTTATCAATGAGGGTTCTTGAAGCGTCAAGTATGCATTGGCTGCTTCTGTAGCTACTTGTGAGAGTTATGACTTTTGCATTCTTGAATAAATTCTTGAAATATAAAACATTCTCAAGAGAAGCTCCCTGAAAGCGATAAATTGACTGTTCATCATCCCCCACAGCGAAAATATTTGGATTTTCCCAATGATCGGTTAGCAGTCTGATTATGTTGTTCTGACTGGAGTTTGTATCCTGATACTCGTCGACAAGAATGTAGAGGAATCGCTCTTGAAGAGTTAACTTCAAATTCTCATCATTTTTTAGTTTATCTACGACTAAATTAATCATATCTTCAAAATCAAACCGTTTTATCTTGCTCATTTGATCCTGATATATTCTGTAGATCTTTAATAACTCCTCTTGCTTTTGTACGTTTTTTAACTCTTGGATGTATTTCACGCAGGGTTTGCCGGTTCTCGGATTGATCTTCTTTTCTGACTTATCAACACGCATTCTTTCATCATCTATAAGATTTTCGAGTTCAACCGGACTTATTCCTTCACGTTTTAGATCTTGAATCGCTTTGATAAGACTGTTTATGTAAAAATACGGAACATTCAGGGGTTTTAGAATATCTAATTCGGTTGTGTCAATTATTTGCTTGAACAGCTGAATTCTTTCAAGTTCGGATAGGGGAGTAGTATCTTCGGTTATTAGAAATTCTTCGGAGAATTCCTTTATGATATCGGTACAAAAGGAATGAAATGTGTTTATATTTACGTAGTAAGAACTAGGACCTATGATTTCGCCTAGTCTTTCTCTCATGGCTTTTACGCCACTTTCTGTAAAGGTGAGTGCGAGTATCGACTGGGGATCTGTATCCGTTTTCTTTAGGATATTTGCTATGCGCATTGTAAGGGTTAGTGTCTTACCTGTTCCGGGTCCGGCGATTATCATGACGGGTCCTTCGATTGTGCTGACAGCATCCTTTTGTTCTTTATTGAGCTTTTTATAGAGCGATTGAAATCTCATAAGTAATCAAGAATTATGACGGCTATCTTTCTTTATCTATTCCAAATAGACCTGTGTGCCTATCCACTTCTGGTATTCAGAAAAACCAGGGGTTTGGCCCTCTCCGAGTTTTATTGCCTTGTGAAACAAGCGTACCTGACTAGATGCTCGGTCAACGTAGTGGACTATAGCGGCTTCGATTGTTGATGGAAGAATAGGTGATCCAAGTGCAAGTTCGCCTTGATGGGATATAATGATGTGTTCAAGCTTCGTCCACAGTTCTTCTGGGAAGTCTTTTGGAAGTCTCGACTTAACGAATTCAGCACCTTGCACGACATGTCCGATTAATTTACCGCGTTTTGTCCTAATTAAAGCTGTTTTTTTTACTTCAAGTTCATATACTTTTCCAATATCATGGAGAATTACTCCGGAAGCAACTAGATCCTTGTTCGCATCTTGATAATATTTAAGTAGTGCTTTTGATATGTCATTCATTTCAAGCGTATGTTCCATAAGTCCCCCAATGAAATCATGATGTACCTTTTCAGCAGCAGGAGAACGTTTATATCTTTTGACAAAAGAGTCGTCCTCAAAGATTCCCTTAAGTAGTTTTTTTAGATGTTTGTTTTGTACATTGTTTATGATTTCTTGGATTTCGGTGAACATCTTACCTAAATCTCTGTCGCTTGATTGTAGAAGATCTGTAATATCGTAATCATCTGTCTTTTTGAGATTTTTTATAGTTATCTGGAGTTGTCCCTTGTAAGTACTGACGTCGGCGCTTATTTCCACTACTTCACCTGCCTCTATATTCCTAAGTTGGCAATTAGCAAAGTCATCCTGCCAGATTTTCGCTGCAATTTCACCAGTTTTGTCTTGAAGGACCAATCTATAATACGGTGCTTGAGTTCGTGTTTTATGCTGCTGGATTTCTTCGATCGAAAAAACCTGCTCTGTGAT
This sequence comes from Candidatus Dojkabacteria bacterium, assembly GCA_016932045.1. GTDB lineage: Bacteria > Patescibacteriota > Dojkabacteria > JAHIVN01 > JAHIVN01 > JAFGDO01. The sequence goes on from JAFGDO010000032.1 coordinate 167,297, forward strand.
AAAATCTCCATCCTTAAGATCACTTACAAATATTTTCATTCAAGGCATTCTAATATATAAAATTCCAGTTAATTCCTATATCCCTTAGCGTTCTTAATGGGGGTTTTGATTATCCAACCATCTATCCATCTACATGACTACTTTCATTTTCTCAAAAATTTGTGCTAATTAAAAGTACAGGCTATGATAATTCTTTTCATTAAATTCTTTTCTTACTTCATGTATAATAATTGTGTAGATTGTACCTTATTTCTTAATAATTTACGAAATGGCTGATGCAAAAAAACTGAAGATTAATGTTTCTCCGGATAAAATTGAAGCAAAATATAGTGATTTTGCTATTATTGCCAAAAGCGCGCTTGGTTTTAATTTCGACTTTGCCCAAAGAATTCCCGGAGGAAATCAAGTAAATATTGTTTCGAGAATCGGGATGAGTCCTCAGCATGCAAAACTTTTTTTTAAAGTACTTGAAAGAAATTTAGAGCAGTACGAAAAACAGTATGGTGAGATAAAAGTGCCCGAAGGAGTGAAAAGATCAAAAGAAGATAACAGTATTATTCATTTTGTGAAGTGACACTTTAGGGAGAAATTTTAAGGTGGGGAAGATCTGATTTCTAATGGTAGCCAGTTGATTTATAACTTTAAGTGTGGGATACTAAATATAATAATAATTAGTTAATAGCATAAAAAATATGGAATTTGGAGATTTACCAAAATTGATTCTTGCAGTAGCTGTCTCTCTAAGCTGTGTTGGTATAAGCTACCAAATTATGCGCCTTTTAGGTGCCATAACAGAGAACATGCAAGACCTTAGGAAAACGATTAAAAATCTAGGTATACTTGTTGAGGGTTTGGTCGAGGACCAGAAATTACTAAGTGAAGGTCTTAGGGGAGTGCTTGAAATTATTGAAAAGGTAAGAGCTATGTCAAATATGGTTTATGAGAAGGTCATGAAACCAATTACTGTAATTTTCGGATTTCTCACAACTGTAGGTAACTTTGTAGAGGGGGTGAAGGGGAAGTATTTTAAAAATAGATAGTAGGTTGTGGGGAATTAAAATCGAGATACATTCGTTAATTTTACCTAATTTAAATTTTAGTGTTTCAAAAATGAGAAGAGATAATAATTCATTACTTTTTATTTCAGGTGTAATACTTGGAGCAGTTGTAGGCGGTGCTATGGGGGTTCTTTTTGCTCCGGCATCGGGTGAGGAAACAAGAGACAAAATTGCCAAGAAAAGTAAGAAAGTGATGAAGGAGGTAAAAAAAGGCGCACAAGAGTTGGGTGAAAAAATTGAGCCGGCTCTGGAAAACGTCAAAAAGGAATTTGCAGAAAGAGTAGAGGAGATGAAAGCTGGATTTGAAAAAGGAGCGAAGGCAGTAAAAAAGTAATTAAAAAGATTCGGATTTTTCGAGTTTATCTTTGATTAGATTTAGAATGGCTATAGAGTTAACAAGTCAAAATTTTAAGGAAGAGGTTCTCGATTTTGATGGTGTAGTTGTTATTGATTTCTGGGCTGACTGGTGTGGCCCGTGCAAGATGTTATCTCCGGTGATTGAAGAAGTTTCTAGTGAATTTGCTGATAATGAAAAAGTTAAAGTGTGTAAGGTAAATGTTGATGAGAATAGTGACCTTGCTCAGGAATACGGCATCATGAGTATACCGGCACTAAAGTTTTTCAGGGGAGGAGAGATTGTTCACGAACTTGTCGGCCTTCAACCTCGAGATGCTATTATCGAAAGTTTGAATAAACTTATAGCAAATTGACATTTAGTACTATAATTTAGTATCATTTCAGCCACGTTTTTAAGTTATATAAAATGGCATTAACAACAGACGAAAAAAAGAAGATATTGGGGAAGTATCAATTGCACAAAAAAGATACCGGTTCTCCGCAAGTACAGATAGCTCTACTTTCTACAAGGATAGAGGAATTGCGGGAGCACCTTAAGATTCATAAAAAAGACTTTCATTCAAGAAGAGGGCTTTTGAATCTTGTTGGCCAGAGAAGACGGCTTATGAAATACCTAGAAAAAACAGATCCCAAATCGCTAGCCGAATTAAAGAAAGATCTTAAGCTAGATTAGAGATCTGTGCATAGATACTATAACTAATCGAAACAAAGGGGCGCGCAGGCCCTTTTTTTATGGCATTGGATACTTGTAAGTGAAAGCATAAGACTTTATTTGGCTGATATAAGGTATAATGATCCAATGATTTCAGATTAACATTGAAATAGGGTGGCTAATAGATTTAAAATTTTCAGAAGAAAATTAAAGTCAACGGGAAGTAGGGTGGCATTATCATTTAAAAGGGATGGGACGAACAAGAAGCTTAGGCGTAGAAAATTCAGGGTTGTTTTGAAAGTACTAAGCGGCGAGCTTTTTAAAAATAAATTTTTTAGAGTTTCTATAATTGTCGTAATAAGCTGCCTTTTGATCATACTAGGTAGATTTTTCCTCTTCGGTCCAGAGTTTGAAATAAACGAAATCCAAATTCATGGATGCAACTCTCTTGATGCATATTCTATCGAAGAGAAACTTTCATACTTGAAGGGTAAAAATATCTTTTTTGTGAGGGCCTCAAGAGTCGGTGATGAAGTTTTAAATATCTCACCATATATTATGACAGCAAAGGCTGAGAAACATTTACCTGGAACTATAATTGTTAACATCGAGGAGCGTCGTCCGAGTTTCCTTTGGATAAATTTAAATGGGGCGTATTTAGTTGATAATGAGGGTTTTATTCTTGAAGTTATAGTAAACTATAACAACTTTGAAATCTCTGAGGAAGATCTGGATCTTCTTCGAGGATATGGTAATTTAAAGGAGATTGAGGAAAGTAGAGTAAAGGAGGAAAACAGTGCGGTTGAGGATACTGACGCACAAGTTGAAGAATCAGCAGACGAAATTGCGGAAGAGCTGACTTTGGAGGAAAAATATGTAATCATAGAGGGGAACCGGCAGGAAGTAATCTCTAGGGTCGATAGTTTCTGGGAAGAAAAAATTGTTGGCATTCCAGAAGTATATATGAAGTATCCGTTTGTCTTTAGCTACGAACAACGTGAGATAAGTATCCGGGAAGAGATAAGCGAAGAGATAGTTTCTTCTACAAAGGTTGGAATAGGTATAGATTCTTTAGGCGAAGATGTAGTAAGATATATTTGGGAAAGCAATTATCGTTTCGTAATTTACCTTGCTAGGAGAAGAAAGATAGTTTTTACAACGAGAAGGAATTTTGATGAACAGGTGAATGATCTGGATGTATTGCTCGATAAATTTAAGAAGGAGAATTTAGAATTCGTGTATATAGACTTAAGTGGTGATATAATTGTTTATGAACTTGAGGAATAATTTTGAAAGGTGATTTTTTAAATGTTAAAAAAGTTTACACAATTTTGAGTGTTAGTACTTGACAAAAAGCTCTAAGTGAGAAAAAATATATCAATGGTTCGGGAATTTCAATAATAGGATTAGTTGACAAGAGGGAGATGTAAATTGGAATTCTTCGATTTGACTGAGTCTGTCAAAGTCACCATACAATTAAGCTAACTTCCGTAAGTAATCGCAAGATATGTTAGCTAGATTTTATCCCATAGAAATAGTTCTATGGGCGATGTCAAATAAACACAATGTTCTTAGTTATTGATTTATAAGTGTGAAGTTATAATTTACTAAGAGGAACGTCATGGCAAAGAGAATAATTAGTGCTTTAGATGTAGGATCTGCAAAGGTGTGTGCAGTGATAGCTTCTGTTGAGGAAGACGGTGTGCCGCAAGTGATAGGAGTTGCAAGTCAACCCAGTGCTGGAATTAAAAAGGGAGTTGTTGTAAATATTGATGATTCAATAAATACAATTGCCTCTACTCTCGAGGCTGCAGAAAGGATGGCGGGCATTACTGTTCCATCTGTATATCTTTCTGTATCAGGAAAGCATATTACAAGTACAAATAATAAGGGTGTGGTAGCAGTTTCGACCGAAGAGATTATTCCCGATGATGTGTTCAGAGCTATTGAAAGTGCTAGGACTGTGTCAATTCCAGCCGGAAGGGAGATACTTCATGTTATACCAAGGGAATTTATTGTTGATTCTCAGGGGTGCGTTAAGGATCCAATAGGCATGACGGGTACAAGGCTTGAAGTGGATGCGCATATTGTATCAGCTACATCTACGGTGTTGCATAATCTGTTAAAATGTGTTCAGCAGTTGGGATTAAAGGTTGACGATGTTGTTTTCAGTGGATGGTCGTCTTCTACAGCGGTCTTGACTGATACAGAGAAAGAACTTGGTGTTATGTTACTCGATATTGGTGGGGGAGTCACTTCTATTTCGACTTTTGTTGAGGATGCTATTACATATAGCGGATGTGTCCCATTTGGAGGACTGAATGTTACAAGTGATCTTGCTATCGGACTTAGGGTTAGTTTAGACGATGCCGAAAGGATAAAAACAAATATTGCGGATATTATAAGGAGCCAAGGTGGTAAAAGGCAGGTTGACATAGGAGGCAAAAAGAAGGGAGAGAAAGGAAAGAAAAGAGCTAAGGTTGTTGATGTCTCATCTCTTGGCATAGAAGGGACCGATGAGGTTGATAAAGAACTATTTGATGAAATTATTGAAGCAAGATTGAGTGAGATTTTCGACCTAGTCACAGCACAAATTGCACAGTCCGGCACAGATACAACGATGCCAGCTGGTGTAGTTGTAACTGGAGGGAGTGCTTTACTGCCGAATGTTACAAAGATTGCGAAAAAAATATTTAAAGTTCCTGCTCGAGTGGGATATCCAAAAGGCTTGGAGGGACTCGTAGATGAGATATCAAGTCCTGCATTCTCGACTATACAAGGTTTAATTTTGTATGGATCGAAAAGCAATGGGGAAGGTAGGATGAATGAGGGGGTGACTATGACGGGTGGAGGAGGTGTTGGGAACATTTTATCAAAAGTTGGGGGATGGTTTAAGAATTTGATACCTTAGAGCTCTTTTATTGCACTATATTAAGAAAAACTTAAATTTTTTGTACTGTCCTGCTGTAAAGGCGTATAAGCTTACTTAAGAGATTATACTTATGTTAATAAAACCACAATCATCATCACTGGCAAGAATAAAAGTAATAGGTATTGGAGGAGGAGGGTGCAATGCTCTGAACAATATGATCAATAATTATAATATTGATGGTGTTGAGTTTGTAGCAGTAAACACCGATGCTGCAGCTTTGGCTGCGAATCAAGCAGAACTAAAGCTTAGAATAGGGGAGGATCTTACACGTGGATTAGGAAGTGGTGGGGATCCTGTTATTGGAAGAAAGGCAGCAGAAGAAAGTATTGATTTGATTCACGAGAATTTAGCGGGAGCTGATATGGTATTTTTAACAGCAGGTATGGGCGGGGGAACAGGAACTGGGGCATCGCCCGTTATTGCTGGCATTGCAAGGAATCTCGGTGCTTTGACAATAGCTATAGTCACAAAGCCGTTTTTGTTTGAAGGGACTAGGAGGACGAAAACTGCTGTTCAGGGTGTAGATGATCTAAAGGATAAGGTCGACACTTTAATAGTAATTCCAAATCAAAGAATTCTTGAGATAATTGACAAAAACGTTTCATTTCTTGAAGCTATGAAGAAGGTTGACGATGTGCTCGGAAATGCAGTTAGGAGTATATCGAATCTTATAACTCAGACAGGGCTTATAAATGTTGACTTTGCTGATGTAAAGTCGGTGATGGCAGGAGCTGGTACATCACTTATGGGTATTGGAAGTGCTACTGGAGAAGATAGAGCACAAGAGGCAGCAAGACAAGCTATTGCTAGCCCTCTTCTTGAACTCAATATAGATGGAGCGACTGGAGTACTGTTTAATGTGATCGGAGGAAAGAGTTTGTCCATGTATGAGGTTGACGAGGCAGCTCAGGTTATCTCCAATGCTGCCGAGGCTGATGCAAATATTATTTTTGGTGCGACGATTGATCCCGATTTAGATGAGGAAATACAGATAACTGTTTTGGCAACAGGTTTCGATCATGGCGTAACTGGTGTAAGTAGACCGATGAGTGGAGTTGTTACAGACCAGCAGACTCCTACACAAGCGACTTCAAGGCCGTCTTCAACATCTACTTCTAAAACAGATGATAAGAAGAAAAGCAAAGGTGGGGACGAAGGTGAGGAAGGTTGGCTCGAGACACCTGCTTTTCTGAGACGAAAACAGGAGTAATTTCAAAAAACGCATAGGTGTTTGGATTATTTAGATACTTTACTGCTGAACAGCAGTTACTACAAGCCTTTTACTACTCAAGCCTGGGGGCGAACAGGTCATAAGCGTAAGTGTTTTTGTGCCATTAGAGCTTAATATATCAACATCCTCAGGATTTACTTCCTTTATTTTCTTAACAGTATAAGTATATTCCTGTTCCTGGAACTTAATTGTGATTTCGTCTCCGATATTCAGCTTAAAAAGCCTCGTAAAAGCGGTTACAACATCTTGAGGGTTTTTCTCAGCATAATCTCCTGCAGCACTATGTCCATAAATTAAAACATTGCAGTCCTGGCCGGGTAAGCATGTGCCTTTAAAATGAGCTAGTCCCTTGCCCAAGGCATCTTTGTAAGTTTCTTCGTTTGAGCTATCGACGTTTGAAGTAACAGGAGCATCATAGATTTTTATCTTTTTTATGGTAAGATAGAAAGTTCCTTTATAATCAATAGTTTGAGGACTTGGTTTCTTTTCTGTTATAAGCTTAGAAAAGTATTCGGAACCAGGATCCGAGATGTACTGTGCCCTCATTTTCTCATAGCTTTCCGGTACAAGGGGTATAACTTCTTGGTTTAGATTATCGGTGAGTTTGGTCTGTATGAGATGCACTGCAAATGGTTTTGCCTGACCATAAAGAATACTCAAGCCGCTGAATATAAATAAAAATGGTAGGATTAAAGCTACGGGCTTTATAGAAGAAATCTTTTGTGAAACCCGATAGGATACCTTGTCCAATACTGAAGCTATTGTTATACCTTTGATTGGCTTTTTCTTGACCTTTTTTTCAACCAGTTTGTTTTTAGGAGGTGCCTTTTTATAATAATAGAGTGTCATATTGTGCTCATTTTAAAATATTGGCGTTTAATATGATAGCATATTAAATTAGTATTGTTTAGTTTAAGCTACATTTGAAGCAAAAAATCCTGAGGGCTACTCATATTAAGTTTAGCGGTTTACATGTATTTCAAAATGAAAACAGAATGACGTCAAAAAGCGCCAGTCATGGATATCGTTTTAAATAGCTATAGTTGTGGATTTTCTCCTGTGGTGCTAAAATGTGGAACAATTTCAGACATGAAGATAGGAAAAAAAGATAAACAAAAATTGAAAGAACTAGTTAAAAGGGGGCATATTCAGGGATATCTCACACAGGATGAGGTCCTCGAAATATTCCCTGAAATTGAGGAGGATTTGTCCCTACTTGAATACCTAATCATAAAACTTCAAGATGAAGAAATAGAAATTATTGAGCCACTTGACGAAGCTGTGGAGCCTGTAGAAGCTGAGCGTATGGATTTTGAAAGGAAGATTCAGGTTCTTAAGAAAATTCGTTCTCACATCTCTACCGATCCCATAAGGGCATACCTGCATGAGATCGGAAAGATACCCCTTCTGACAGCCGAAGAAGAGGTTATACTTGCCAAAAGGATAGAAAAAGGTGATAAAGAAGCGAAGGACCTACTTACAACGGCGAATCTCCGATTAGTTGTAAGTATAGCAAAAAAGTATTCGAAGAGGGGGCTGGATCTTTTGGATTTGATACAGGAAGGGAATATCGGTCTAATGCGTGCCGTAGAAAAGTTTGAATATAAGAAAGGGTTTAAATTTTCCACCTATGCTACTTGGTGGATTCGTCAGGCTATAACTAGAGCCATTGCTGATCAGGCTAGAACTATAAGAATTCCTGTTCATATGATCGAAACCATAAACAAGTTGAGCAAAGTGATAAATAAACTTTCTGCAAAGCTTGGTAGAAGTCCAGAACCTGAAGAGATAGCAGAGGAAATGGACATGGAGGTTGACAAGATTCATGAGATTATCAAGATTGCTCAACGTCCATCATCTCTTGATGCTCCAATAGGAGAAGAGCAGGATAGTAAACTTGGAGATATTATTCCGGACGAGTATGGTGTTGCTCCGGCGGATATTGCTAGCTGGGCATTTCTCAAAAAACAGGTTAATAAGATGCTTGCCAAACTAACCGACAGGGAGAAGAAGGTGCTAGAGTTGAGATTTGGACTGAAGGACGGAGTCTCGCGTACTTTAGAGGAAGTGGGGCATGAATTCCGGGTTACAAGAGAAAGGATAAGGCAAATCGAAGCAAAAGCGCTAAAGGCTCTGAAATCTCCTGAGATCAAACAAGCTTTTAAAGATTACCTGAAGTAAGATTCCCCTGGGTATATAATTTGATCAAGTTGAGCAAATCTCTTCACTGTTTGACAAAGCCGAGAAATTGCTGTATTGTCAAGCTACAATTTTTTATTTGGGGCAAGAAGCGATGAACTTGATTGGTTTATCGTGTAGGGTGAGATTCCCTCGCTGTGCCGCAACTGTCCATGAAGTAGAGAAATTTACTTCATGGGAAAGTCAGAAAACCCAAGTGAAAATTTTAAACTCTCGAGCAAGGGGTTTTGATTCAATTTAAGTGATCAAAATCAATTAGGAGAATTAAGTTCAGAATTAACGATCCTCTCGAGAGAGAGGATTTTTGTTTTTTTTAATGACTGAGAAGGTCAGAGTTTTTTGCTTACTAGTTAGGAACTATGGACAGGTTCTATGGATTTTTAATATTGTAATGTGCTGTTTTGATCTTGGTTGAATAAATTCCGGCTTTAGTCTGCCCATTTTTATTTTATTTTTTTTATTATTTTAAATGGGTAAGTTAGATAAAAAGCAGCTTCTATGGGGTGCAGTAGCAGGAGCGATAACTGTCCTTCTTATGTTGGTAACTTATGTGGTCGGTATTGAAAAAGGGAAAGAAACCTCGGTTTTAAGCGAATCTCAGAATCAAGGGAATTACATAGATGACAAGGAAGTGTATATTGCAGTGAGATCAGACTGTACTGATTATGACCTAAGAACAGAGGAAGATCATATGAGAAAATACTGTTTAAACTATATCGATGGTGAGACAGCTTTTAGTACTTTGGCAAGGCTTGATCAAGATTCAGAGGAATTCTCCTTTGATTATGATGAAAGTGATTTCGGGGTTTTTATAACATCTATAAATAATTACCATCCTGATGTGAAAAGTAAGTTCTGGGCCTTTTTGGTTAACGGAGAAATGAGTATGGTGGGTGTTAGTGATCATCTTGTTCAAGATGGTGACGAACTGGGGTTTAGAGTTGAGGAAGTGGTGTTTTAAAAAGTAATATGAAGTTAATGATCTTACATTCTTAATAATTAAAATTATAAACTGTCAATCATGAAGGTCAAAGATGTTTTGCTTATCTTTATATACGTCCTACTTGGAGTCTTAACCAGAACTATTTGGCACATTGCCCCTAATGTCGAGTTTGTAACTGCATTGTCTATAGCCAGCGCATTTTTCTTGAGGAAAAAGTACTCGTTCTTTGTACCAATTATAATTATGGTTGTTAGTGATTTGATTATTGGCAATACTCCGATATTTCTTTTTACATGGTCAGCTTTTGCATTAGCCCATATATTGGGGAAGTCTCTGCATTTGAATGTTGCAGATAGGCTGCTTGGAAAGATTGCTAGAGAAGTGAAGATATTGGTTGTGTCCGAATGCGGAGGAATAATTTTTTCACTATTTTTCTACCTCTGGACAAATTTTGGTGTAGTTGTTGTTTCAAATATGTATCCTAAAAATATAGAGGGTTTGTTTCTGAGCTACAAGATGGGCCTTCCCTTTTTATGGCCCCAGCTTATTGGCAATATGATCATTGTACCAGCAGTTTTTTTACTTACCGACATCGCATACAAGAGGAAGTTCAATATATTAAAAGGTGTAAGGGAGAAGGTGTGAGGTAAAGAGTTCAGTGGTTGTTTATCTTTGCTTCGGTTGTTGTTATAATATATTTTGAATAAGTTTTTTTGAAATTTTTGTGAAGAGGACTATTACATTCCTACTGATCTATCTTTTTACTCTCTCTTTCTTTCCCATCAGTGTTTTTGCACAGGAAACTCAGACAACTACACTTTTTCCTTCCCAAGATGCCACTATTGTCCAGGGAAACTCAAGTAACTATGGAAGTCTATCCACATTGACTTGTGCAAATGATGGGGTAGAATTCAAGTCTTTTTCGGTTAAGTTTGACTTAGGAGTATTGCCTTCAAATGCACAAATTGAAAATGTTACTTTGAATTTAGTGCAGAATAATTCGGGAGGCGATACGGTTGTTGTTAATGTGTATAGAATTACATCAAGCTGGGGTGAGACATCTGTGACTGGAACAAATAAGCCTACCATCGATACCGGAGTAAGCTATGGTGCATTATCTGTTGATACAAATAATGGGCAAAAAACATTTCCTCAGGATTTTTCAGGACTTATTAAGTCTTGGCTGGCAAATCCAAGTACGAATTTTGGGCTACATTTCGAAGCTACGACTTCAGCAAACTACAGTCACGAATTCGGGAGTAGAGAAAGTGGAAGTAAGCCTTCGCTAGTTATTACTTATAGTATTCCTGATGAAGATTCTCCTGTCATATCTGATATTCAAGTGACAGAAATTTCCTCTGACGAAGTAACGATCAAATGGGTTACCAGCGAAGAGTCAACAAGTTATGTTGAATACGGGGAAGGTACAGATTATGGGAAGTTATCAGGAAGTGATGACTTTGTTTCAAGTCATATAGTAAAGATCGGATTGCTTAAATCAGATGCTACATACCATTTTAAGGTTATCAGCGAAGATGCTGTCGGGAACAGGATTGAGTCTGAGGATCGGACATTTAAAACCTCTAAAGATGGGGAGGAGGAAGGGCCAGAAAAAAGCGATGAGCATGTTTCTTCTGATATCGCTCCGCCTCAACACCTTAAGTTAGCTATAGTCACTGAAGATGGCAAGTATTCTGTAGAATTAAAATGGGATCATACTATTACAGAAGACTTTGATGGATATAGAATTTACAGAAGTGGAGAAGATGCTATCTCATACGTGTTATTGACAGAAGTAGGGCCTGATAAAACATATTACAAGGATCAGGAGGTTGAGAAGGGAAAAACTTATTTTTATATACTGAGGACTGTGAGGGGAGAAGAGGAATCGGCGGACTCAAATGAAGAAGTTGTTACTATTTACTCAAGTATACTTGGAGAAAGTTTGAACGGCCTAAGCTTTTGGAAAGGCTTTATCATTTGCAATATCTTTATTTTGCCTCTATTTGGCCTTGGATATTATTATTACAAGAAGAAAGGGAAGAGGCTAGGCAAGAAGAAAAAATGAGCAGTTTTATACTATAGTACAAACAGCAGGTAGCTTATAGATAATTTCTCGATATTACCAATTATTTCCTACTTTTTCCCTTTAATCCTATATTTTTTTAGCTACTTGCAGAAGAGTAATGTTTAATCATTTTGTTCCAAAAGGTTATTGCGGCAAAAAGGAATACTATTGCTAATATACCCCCTATTAGTATTGGCCCGCCCGAGGGCCCGTGCATCATAGTATAAGCAGGAATACTTGAAACAAAAACAACAGGAAAGATGTAGAAAAAGATAACTTTTAGGGCACCTTCATAAACATGATGCGGATTTGATTTATAGAAGAATATATGTTCGCCGATACTTGGTATTGAAGGTGTATTTATAAAGAGAAAAGAGAATGAGGCCGATATTACAAGTATTGAGAAACCTATGATGAATCCGCAGGCTAGAAGAAAAATCCCCGCAAAGACACCGGAAGTATTTAAAGAGAGGTCCGAATGTGAAATTGCATAGAACATAAGGAAGAATCCAGAAATTGTTGATATAAAGCTCATGATATATGGGTGTCCTAGGCTTGCTTGGAATAGGCTATTAAGTGGCCTAAGAATGATAGCATCAAGAGCTCCGGTGCGGATTTTTTCGGGAAGTCTACGAAGGTTGAATATACTCAAAGCTCCAAGAAGAACTTCACTTGTTATCACGTTAATTCCGGCTAAGAATAGCATTTCATGATAACTCCATCCTGCAAGTTCCTTTATGTTGCTGAATATCACGTTAAAGAAGAGTATATGTGCCCCCTGATATCCAAACTCGACAGCTAGTTCCACAAAGAAGCTAATTCTGTAGCTTACAATTTCCATAAAGCTGTATTTGACCAGCAGAAGGTATATCCGCAAATATTTTTTAATTGCTTTAATTCCCGAAAGCTTCATATTTTTTAATTCCTTTTTTCCACAGAATTAAACCTGAAATAAAAAAAATCAGTAACCACAAAAGAATTCCTGCTAAATCAGAGAGAATATTCTCCTGTATATTTCTGCTCCCAGAAAAATAACTTATAGGGACATAGTAGAAGTATTTAAAAGGGAGGTTTTCAAAAATTGTCCGAATATTTGCAGGTAGTAAGTCAAAAGGAAAGCTCAGGCCCCCAAAAACTGAAAATAGGATGTATTTAAAATGCCTGAAAGACCATACATCTGTTACCCAAAATGCTAGCCAGGAAATAAAAAGATCCATGATGAAGTGTAGAAGGAATCCTCCGGAAGCAAAAGCTAAGGCTAGAAGAATATTGTAGAACTTAAACTCGGAAGAAGGGAGGAGTTTCGAGTAAGTCACGATGATAATTAAATAGATCGGCAGGATAAGTACAAGGGTATGAATTTTTCTTGCTATCATTTCTGCAAGACTATCCAGCCATAGGTTGTAAGGTTTCAAGAGATATTTTGATAATTCACCCGATCTTATCTCTTGAGATCTTTTACTTGAAATATCTACCTGAGTTATAAATCCTATGAGAGGAACAATTAGATAATAGAGCAGAGTAGCTCCAAAGGTAAATCCTCTTATCTCATTTTCTGAGCGGAATATTGCAATCCAAAGTATGAGAACTTCTCCAATTGAAATAAGCTCGAGAATAATTATACCAACTAGATTTGCTCTATACTCGAGCATTGTACCAAGATAGTTTTTGAAAAGCTGAAGGTACTTTTTCATCACAGAACAATTATATAGGAATTCAGCACTTTTTATAACAGAATGTAATAGTGCAAAAGGAGTTATTATTTCGCGGACTGAAGTGCGGTATCGGCAGTTATTGCGAGTGACAATTTTGCACCCGGAGGTTGCGAAACTGATGCTACAAGTTCATCACCGGGTTGACCATCGACATTCCAACATTTTTGAGACCCACAGTCACCACTTGAAAACTCTTGTCCACTTGTCTGATCTCTTAATGTGTCCTCATTAACCACCTTAAATTCTCTCCACCCCGAAGCAGGATCCCACCAAAAGAAGCTATCTCCCGGATATGCTCTGAGATAGGATGGCTTGCCAGGTTCAATAGTTGGAGGCAAAGGGGTTTCCCTTGCAAAAACACCTGGACTACAACCTGTGGCTATCATAGCTAATGCCAAAAGAAATGCATATTTCATTCTTTGAGCTCTTGTTGAAGTTGTTCTGGGCTCTCTATTTTCCATTGAGTTGTAATTATTGTTTATAACCTATGTGATTATACCATAACCCATAGTCACTTTTCCAAAAGCCTAAACACCTGACAGGTATTGCCAGGAATGTAGCCAAGCAGAATAGGTGTGGCTTATAGTATTATTTGGCCTTGGTATATAACTATCATGTTAAAAAAGATGGAAGGTATATCTGAAACCTGTCAAAGACAAACATATGATAGAAGAACTATGGTTCAAATGGTTTTTCTATTAGCTACTAGTGCAGTTATTTCTAGCTGTATTCCTGACGGATTATTACCGTCTGAAACACCTTCGGAAACTCAAGAACCCTTAGTGCCGCCGGAAAGCAAGAAAATTATTAGAGACGTATTTACAGACCTTACAGCTGTAGGAGATCATTGGTATGATACCATTATTCCAATTGTTTCTGATAGTCAAAGACAAGGAAGTTTTCAATCAAGAAATGGAGTTGAGATAAGTTATGAAGTTCAGGATATTGAAGTAGAGGATGTCGGTGGTGAGATCCAAGAGATGAAGGTTTCATTCGATGGTAGTAAGTTCTGTGTCTCGGTTAAGGCAGATTTTGATCCACCGGAAGGTACGGACGTAAGCAGAGAAGATAGTTTCGAGAAGAGGATTATAACCGAGAGTTTTGCTATACACGAGTCTATACATCTCCTTACTATACTTGAATCCGTGTCTAGGATTGCTGCAACGATTGATGCTCAAAGAGAAGGCTTGGATTTTGGCGAGGTATGTACTCAGATTGGTCAGATGATACAAGAGGCCGGCGATGTGTATCGTGTTGAAAGGGAATTTTTGCCAACATTATTTATGTCGCTGTTCACAAAATACGCTCTCGAACAAAAAGGCATGCATGTTGAGTTACTGAAAGTCGGACTGAAAAGTACCGAAGACGGAAAAAGTTTAGAAGGTACTTTTGCTGTTCCTGTTTATATTGCAGAAGATCAGGAGCTCACATGGGGATTAGCCGGTACTGCAGAAACTGTTTCAATATTTTCCTGGTATCCGGGCACGAGTGATGGATTAGACCTAACAGGTCAAACCTGGGAAGAGATTTTAAATGCTTTAGCAGCTAGAGTAGATGCAAAAGAAGGAGTACCAGTCTTATTCGGGAGCTTTCAATCAATGTTGCCTGTTTATAGCAGAGCAAACTTTCCTAAAGCTAGCCTCTATCCCGAGCTGGAAAGTCTGTGGGAGTTTCAAAAAAGAATTGGCGAGGCAAAAATTCTCAGGATGATCGAAGAAGATTGTCGTAATTTGGGACAAATTATTTTTGCAGAAGGGAATATTTTTAATGTTACAGATGGGGTATCAAAGGTTGATGAAGACGGGCAAGTAAGGCCCGATGACGATCAGAGAACCTTTACTTTATATACTCGAGGTGGAAGCATTTATTTTATTGCTCACGATTATAGAGAGGCTGGACAGTTTATTAAAAAGCTTACTGAGGGAAATACATTTGCCTGGGCTCTTCGGGGGCAAACCTATTCGTACGTTGTATGTGGAGATAGGGATCTTGAGGTTGGTGAGGATATGCATACTTTTGATCAGCTTGCCGAACAAGTAAAGATTAATTTTGGAGAAGACTGCTTAAAAGTTATCTTTATAACATGTAACGGCCTGCCTTATCGCCAGAGGTTTACTGATGGCAAAGAGGGAGATTTGCCTGAAAGTTATCATGTAGTAACTGCAAAGTTTGACCTTAAAGTAACCTAGGCGGAGGAGTTCGCGAGAAGGTCTAAAGTTTAAGTATCAAAAAGAAATTAATACAAATCTGTACTATCAGAGATATAGCAATAATCCCACTTATCACATATCTTAATACCTTATTCTTGATACCAAAAAATTCCTCAAAGGATTTCCCGATTAATAAAAACATAAATGGATAGGCAGGGAAGACGTACCAGCTAATTTTGGTTTGAATAATAGTTATTAAGATTAAGGTAATGAACGGAGCAATTAGGCAGGAGAATAAAGAGTAGTTGATAGTTACTAGTGAAGCAGAGTACTTTTTTACTAAATATGCAAGCGAAACAAGTAATAATTCTCCTGAAAAAAAGAAATCCTTTCTGAATAAAAGAGTTATATAGAAGTACCAAGGCTCAGTATGTCCCTCAAGTGAGGATATTCCTCTTTTGATAACATGATATCCTATATAGCTGTTCCAGAATTCCTCTCCAAATCGTATATGCATATAGATGTGCCATGGCAGTGTGATAATTAACAGTGTAAAAATAATAATTAAAAATGAAATCAGTAGCTGTTTTATTTTTGCCCTTTTGTAATTCAACAATTGGTAAAGGGAAAAAGTAATTAATGGAATGAGTGCAAATGGGCCTTTTGTTAAAAGCCCAAGGCCTGTTAGAATTCCTGCTAAAGCTAGCAAAGAGTATTTTTTCTCCCTTGTGAAACGCATTGATTGCCAAAAAGACCAAAAGCTGAGCATGATCAAAAGTAATTGCAGGGCATCCATGTCTGCTGTTCTGAAAGAATGTGTCGAAAAGATTTTGCTGCTTTCAAGAAATAGGTGCCTTGTGGCTAGGGTAGAGAAAGCTGCAACTAGACCAGCTTTATATGAAAACATCTTCCATCCAAGATAAAAAACAAGTGCAACGATTCCTAATCCAGACAAGGCACTAATTATTCTTACAGAAAAATTATTTATCCCGAATACCTTGGTGGAAATTAGTGCTAGATAGAACCAGAGGAGCGGCTTTTCAAAGAATTTATCAGAAGTCTGTTTAGTATAAGTACAGGTCGGGCTTGATGCTTGGTCTTCCGATAGATCGGGACATTCTTTTCTGAATGTATACCAGTTATTCTTCTTTAATATTAAATGATCTCTCGACTCGACAGTGTCATAAATTACTCCGAAGTAGATATATTCATCCCACGTCTCGAGTTCCGGCTTGGAGAGTTTATAAAAGCAGAAAAAGATTGCAAGAGCGAGAAGTATTGTTGTGAGAACTACTTTTGCTGTCTTCTTCAAGGTTGGTGATTATTTAGATTTAGGTAGTCTCTTTGATTCTAATGGCAAAATGAAAAGATGTCATCTTAGGACAATTAAACTTGAGTATCCGGATTTGAGTCTTAATAGACTACTACTGCGTTTCTTACAGATCCGCCTCCTAATGCGTACCGTCCCCAGAGACTATTAAAGGTCCCTACAGTATGGGTTCGTCGTCCTCTCCATGGATCATTAGTAATGATGTGTGTGGGGCTGCTTGAGGGACCAATAAAACCTACTGCTACTTCTGAATGCATTCCATTTACGCCCCTTACGTATCCTGATGGAGAATTCCAGTTTTTAGGAGGCCAGCTGGGGTTTGCCCATCCATTCTGCCACCAGATTATCACGGGATTACCTTGTTCTATTTCTTGAGCAAGTGCAACAACATTCCAGTTGTTTCTTATTCCAGCGCTTCTTCCTCGGCCGTTTATATAACCTGCAATTGGACTCCAGTATACCCCATAACCTCCGCACTCACCTCCGCCATTTATATCTCCGACAAAACCTGAATTTGGATTTCCCCAGTAGGTAATGGTGTCTCCATCTTTCTGACATGGAGTATTATCTTTTGCTATCCCATTGTAAACACCCATTTCACTGCTTGCTGCTCCCTTGTAAGACAGAGCCATAGCTGCTGCAGTAACATTGCAGGTAAAGGCATGTGTTTGTCTATATTGCGGGACATCGAGGATAAAAACATTGTGTTCGGTAGTGAAAGATGAGGAAAAGTTCTGATTTGAATCAAGTCCGTAAACTGTTTTTACTCCTGCGGCAACTGTGACTGTATACTTTGTACTATAAGCAAGACTAGATGAAGGCTTAAAAATCATAGTATAACCACTCCAAGAAAAGCTTCCGGCAACAGAGGGAGAGATTGAGAATTTGCCTTGAGCTGAGGAATGGTCTACCTCTTGGTCAAAAACGACGTTTATTGAAGTACCTACTCTTATATTGCCTGCTCCATATCCGGGATTCCAGCCCACAACTCTCACTTTTCCGATTGTATCAAAAGAAAAGGTAATATCTTGTTCGGATATTCCTCCTGCTTGACTCTTTATCCCTTGGGTAAAGATGACTTCAAAGTGAGTTTCTTTGGGTAGAGGTTGTTTGGGTGTGAATATAAATGTTCTATCATCTTCCCATGTTTTGTCGCCTTCTGTTTCCGGAGTAATGAAAAAGGCGCTTTCTACAGTATCCTTTTGCATAGGATTGTCGAATACAACCTTTATTGCAACATTTGGCATCACATTGCCATCAGTCGGCTCCATGGACTCAATGAGAGGAGCGCTGACAGTTGTGAATGCCAAGGTTTTTACGAGTACTTTGTCGCCACGTTTTGAAACTTCTCCGGTTTCAATATTTGATGAAAGAGGAATCTGGGATATTTCAAGGGTATAGGCCTCTCCTTGTCTTAAGGTGTTCAGATAAGAAAGTTTCACGATTTCGCTTCCGTCCCTGACTACTTCATAATTGACCTCTTTGTCGAATTTGAATTCCCAGTCTACATAGGCACCGTCTTTTTGATTTAGGTTTATAAGGAGGTCTTGGTCTATAGGCACATCGACAGAATTTTCTCCCGGAGTAATTGCCTGAATCTGGGGGAGAGAAATTGATTTAAATTGGATAAGGTGTTCACCTCCCTTCATTGTGTGATAATGATTAGTAAGGTCGGTAAGATATATCATAATTGTTTGATCCGGGAAGATTGTTTCTTTTGGATAGAATTTTATTCTCCTGGTATAGGGCAGGAAGGAGAAATTCTTTTCAAATACCCAACTGCCTTCTGTCTCTGGCGCCATGTTAATTATCAAGCTTTTTTCGTCTATCGGTACATCGAACTCTATTTCAATCGGGCGTGAATAATCGTTCCAAATCTCTTCCTCGCGAGGAAATACAGCATAATATTGAGGGTATGAAGTAAATTGCTTTTTTAGGTGAATAAAGAGGAAGGATAGAATGCAGAGGTTTAAAAAAATAATTTTAGCTATCCACAATGCAAAAAACGGGATTTTTATCTCAAACTTTACTAATTTCAGCCTTATTTTTGTCCTCCTTTTTCTATCAAAGTTTCCTAGACTAAACGGAATGATTGCAAATTTGACTATTCTAGCTAATATATCTTTCAGCTTTGAAAGTAGATTCTTTATTTTTGTCAATTTTTTGATATCGGGGCTTATTTCCTTTGCCTTTTTTTCAACGCTTTCGTCTAGGGAAGAAACTCCTAAATCTTTACCATGTCCTTTTTTCTTTGATTTTAGAATGAACGAGTATACTATTTTTGAAACAGCTGAGACGTCGATCAGGAGCAAAAAGGGCAAAAGAATAAGAGCAGCAATTATTACATGTTCAAACTCCGGCGATTTTATATAGCCCCAAAGAGCACTTGCGGCTGCAGTTAATGTTACAACGGCATATTTTAAGTACTTTACTATCTGTTCCATGACTTATAAACATAATACAAATCAACTTGGTTTGTCAATTTTATATAAAACGTATAGTTTGTGTAAATACTTACACCCCTAGGAGAAGTGCAAATATACTTACAATTCTATTTAGTTATGTCATTATATGCCTCGGCAAGAGTGGTGTAGATGACCGGACCCGAGTCGGATTTTACATTGTACAGGTCAATGTATTCGTAAGCCGGTTCAAGAATTTTCCGATCTTCACTAAATGCATGGGCATGTGAAAGGTATGTAACAACTTTAAATTCTTTCTGAATTCCTTCTGTAAAGTTATCTTGAAATCTTTTTATAAGATCCTCAGTTCGATACAGATAAGTGTCAGCTCCATTATTGGGGAACTCCCAGAGATTAAGAGTTGGAGGAGTAGGGGAGTTTTGGTTATTTACTGAGGGTTTAAATGGCTGAGTTGTCGATTTTAGATTCCAAGGGGATTGTAGTTTAGTTGATTTAGATCCCCAGATGATAAAGTCTCTTCCGGAAGTGTCAATTAAAAAACCACTGTCCTGAAGAGCTTTCAGAGTATTTTCGTCTGCACTCCACCCGCCTGCCCTAAATGATGTAGGTGTTCCGAGTCCTTTTTCAGAGAATTTTTTCTTTGACCAAGCAAGGATTTTCATAAATTCTGGATATGTATAAGCATAGCAAGGTACATCATGGCCATCGTTTATGTAATCTGTCCATTTCGGCTGTGTTCTGAAAGTTACCTGGGACGCTTCAATAATTTCTCTGTGCATGTGAAGGTGAAGAGCAATTTCATCACCTGCGTATTTTCTCTTTATGATCCAAGAAGTTAGCTGTTCAGCTCTTTCGCTGCTTATTTTGTCAGAAACATAGATTCTTGGATTGAACATGTGACTTATGGGTAGATTATTGTGCTTTTGAGTAAAATCAACAATTTCTGCAAGTTCTTCATCTTTTGTATCTGATCCCTCCCAATCGATTGTCCAAATTACATAAACAGGATATGAAAGGTTAAAGCTTATTTTTTCTGTTTCATAATTTTTTCCGTTAACTAGAACGCTAGTTTTCATCTCATACGTCCCTACTTCTAGTGAAGCCAGGTCAATTTCCTGAGTAAATAGTCCGGACTCATTTTTTTGGAGTTCGCCCGTTACGGTGGTACCTTGTATTTCAAACTTAGGTGGTAGGTCCAGATTATCTACGTTTTTTACTTCAAGTGTATAATTAAGCTTTGAGTACTTTTCGTTGTTTCCTGTTGTGCCTTTGAGAATCCATTTCCGCTCTATACTAGCGATTAATTCTGGCTCACCAATATTTGTAGTAGCTACGCCCTTTATCTCAGGAGAAAATAAATTTTGAATATCCGGTGGATCATCTGTATTTACCAGTTGTCTAATGCCAATATATGCGGTAAGGATTGAAGTAATGATAATTGGGAACAGCAATAGAAAATACTTTTCTTTTAGTAAATCAGGCTTTTTACGGTGACTTTTCATTCTTAACTTAGGTAATTTAGCTACTTTTTCTATACTTTTAAACTTTTCGAGACCTATTTTAGCCTTTTCTGAATAAATTACAAAGTAAGCACTTGCGGTAATTAACACAACGAAAGAGGCAAGTACCTCTGAAACTTGAGGGAAGCGAATACCAAGCGCAAATTCTGTTATTTGTAATATTAATATATGATAAATGAACAGCGAAAACGCATTGCTTCCAAGGAATATAATGGCCTCCTTTAAGGGTTCAAGTGTGAAGTTTTTTATTTTGATTTGAATTAAGAAGATTATTGTAATGGCAAAGGAAAGGCCGATAAGTATGAATCCGACTGATGGCGGCCATCTTTGGAATTTCTCGTCTAAGGGGAATCGGCTAAGAGGTTCAATTAAAGTGAAAAGTGAGAGGAAGATTATAGAGATGAGTGTTATAATAGATAAATTTTGAACCCTTGTTTTGAGAGTTTTCGTTTTTTTTAGGAGTTGTCCAAGAAGAATGCCAATTAGAAAAATTCCAAGGTATTGTAAGATTGGAAAGCGATACCAGTTTGACTCGCCGGCAACGAGAGCTTTGTAATATGTCAAAGGTGATGGGAGTGAGATGTGGTAAAGTATATGTCCCAAAAGGTAGGAAATAATTCCAACAGAAAGTGCAAGATATTTACTCCTTATTAAAGCACCGATTTTTTTGCGAAAAACGATAACAAGTAGACTGTAGAAGATAAATGGAAGTAAAAATTCTGTATATCCCGGAACCTTTACAAAAAATATTATTTCAAAGATATTTTTAAGCCATTCGGTTGTTATTGGAAGAGGGAAATCTTTGAGAGAAGAGATAATAGCTGCAAAGTAATACCCCAAAAGTAATTTGATAATTCTGTTGAAAAATTTTCTCTTTTTCTTTTTCCAGTCTTTTTCAGTAACACTTAGTGCAGAGTAATAGACAGCAGATCCGGAAACAAGCAGGAAAGTCGTAAAACATACAGTATCGCCAAGCTTTTGGAGGAAGTTAAGTAAAGAGCTGTTGCTCTCATCAAAAAAAGCAATTGTGTGAGCTAAAATCATAAGAAAGACGGCTATTCCCCGTAGTATATCAAATGATAATTCACGTTTTTGAGGAGAAGTCCTTTTTCGCATTATTCTGATTTAAGACTGAAGAACTAAAGCCAGAAACTCTCGTCCCTACAAAGTTTTGTGGCTTTTAAATTATATCACAAGAAGAATTGCAAAAATAGGAATTTGTTGGTTATCTATGTCGCACGGTCATGGACTTTGCATTTAGGAGTTGATCTAAATCATCAACTCGACTAGCTAAGTCATCTAGATCATTCTTATTTCAGGTCTTTATATGCTTCCTGGAGTGTGACGTATAAAACCGGACCTTGATCCAGAGTTACGAGGTGCTGATCTATATAGTTGAAGGTTGGCGTCAGCACTTCAAGATCAGTGTGAATTTGGTGCGGATGGGAAAGGTAAGTAACTACTTGTGGTTGATTAAGTGGTGCATTGGCATAATTTGCATTAAACCTGTTTGTTAAATCTTCGGATTTAAAAAACCAGCTGTCGGCTCCATTATTTGTGAGTTCCATAATATTGAAATTCGGTGGAGGAGAGGAGGAGTTTTGGTTTGATTTCGAGGGGTAGTATGGGTGTGTTGTGGCAGAAAGATTCCAGTAGCCCTTTAATCTATTTGCCCCCCAAACATAACTATCTCTTCCAGATGTATCAATTAAAAAACCATTATTTTCGAGTGCTTGGAGAACCTTAAGGTCAGCAAACCACCCTCCAGCTCTGAATGAAACTGGACTCGGAAGTCCTTGATTTAAGAATTCATCTTTCGACCAGGAGATGATTTGAGTGAGTTCCTCAACCGTATAGGCAGTCATGGGAACATCATGTCCATTATTTAAGTAGTTTGTCCATTTGGGCGTTTGTCTTGGAGTTATCCCTGCAGATTGTACTAGGTCATAATGCATATGCAAATGCATGCCGATTTCATCTCCGCTCATCTGTCTTTGCGTGACCCATTTTGTCAGATCCCGCGTACGTTCTTCCGATACTTCTGATGTAACGTAAATTCTCGGATTAAACATATGGGTTATTGGGACGTTATGTTGAATTGAAAATTCTTCTAGCCTTGCTAGCTCATCGTCTGGAACATCTGTTCCTTCCCAGTCCATTGTCCAGGTTATGTATAATGGTTCGGAGATAAAAACATGCGTTTTAGGGCTTTTGTATTCTTCACCTGAAGAGATTACAGTAGCCTGAATCTGATAAGAGCCAATGGGTAAGTCACTTACAGCGATTTCTTTCGAGTACCACCCCTTGCCCATAAATTCTAACTCTCCTGTGATACCACTTCCTAAAAGTTCATATGTAGGGTATGAGTCGGGAGCTATAGACTCGTCAATTTTTAAGGTATACGTGAGTTGAGAGAATTCAGGGAATTCTTTGGTATCTTTCAAGATCCAGTGTCTGCTGACTTCTCCAGCTATCTGCGGGTACACAATTCTGTTTATATAAGCCTTTATATTTTGAGCATAAAGTTTTCCATCAAGATCTAGAGGATTTACCTGTGCTGCAGAAGCATTCCCATAATAGAGAAAATAGTTGTCGTCTTTGCTTTTAGATTCAA
Organism: Candidatus Dojkabacteria bacterium; assembly: GCA_016932045.1. Taxonomy (GTDB): domain Bacteria; phylum Patescibacteriota; class Dojkabacteria; order JAHIVN01; family JAHIVN01; genus JAFGDO01. The sequence continues at coordinate 190,489 of JAFGDO010000032.1, forward strand.
TGTCGGTTTGTGGCAAAAAAAGTACTTTTGTTTTGGATGTATTGGGTTCAAGAATACGTATCTGTACTTCTGTGTAAGCGTCATTCTCAAAATATAGAAGCCGCAAATCTCCTCCATCAGCGCGCGATCGTTTATCATCGACAAACAGTGAGTGGTTAAATTCCAGGGTTATAAGACATTCCTTCGAGAGGGATATAGATTTATTTAGATTCTCAATGGAGATTTGCTTAAAGTATGAATACTCATCGCTCCACCAGGGATGGTCGTCTGAGTAATCGTTTAAAATTACAGTTTCAATACTTTCTGGTAAATCTGGAGAACACTGTTTGTCGGGTTGTCCAGTTCCACCGCCGTCCTGTCCGAAGAATAGTAGTTTTATAGAGACGACTAGACCGGTTATTGATATTGCAAGTATTATTACTACTGTGCAGAAATATTTGTTTTTTAGTAATGGCTTTTTTTCCATAATTAGCGATTTCTTTTTTATTATAACGCAGTAGGAAGGAAAGGGGAACACTTCGGCAGGCTCAGTGTAGACACTTCGGCAAGATTCGACTAACTCATCTCAAGGGCTCAGTGCAGATTCTTACTGGTGGATATACGGCAGCACAGATTGCTATAACTGGCTGGTAATTGTTTAAAATGTGTTGATTTGTTATACTCAAAAGACATAATATTAAGACAGAAATTGGTTCTAGTGGAGAGGTGCCTGAGTGGTTAAAAGGAACGGTTTGCTAAACCGTCGTACGGCAAACAAGCTGTACCGAGGGTTCGAATCCCTCCCTCTCCGTTCGATTCGTCACGCAAGGCATGATTCACTCACGGCAGGCCGTTCTTTGAGTCTTTGGCTTAGCCGAGCTGAAGTCCAGGCTCACCACAAGGTGAGATTGTTAAACTATTGAAAAAGTAATGGATGAAGAACTCTGAAGGATGGTTCGCCTGCCTTGTGAAGCTGAACAGAGTGGAGTGCAGTGCAGAAGGGAATCCCTGTCTGCCGACAGGCAGGCCTCCCTCTCAGTTTGTTGAAATAATGTGTATCTTTTATTTATAATTTAATAATTGTCACTTAAAATGGTCCAAAATCAAGAAGAAACAAAAGTCCCAGTAGGGGAGCTCCCCCGAACAGAAACTAAATTTCAAAAGACAGTCCCATTCGAAGAACATGCTTTGCAGGGAAATGTGAATAGCGGAGCGAATTGGTTCTATTGGATTGCCGGACTTTCTTTAGTAAACAGTGTTGTTTATATTGTCGGAGGAGGGTTGTATTTTGTTGTTGGACTTGGAATTACACAGCTTGTCGAAGGTTTTTTATCACCTCTTGGGACCGGAGGAATTCTCTTTTCACTGGCTTTTGATATTTTTGTGGCAGGTATATTTGCTCTTTTTGGTTTATTTGCACGAAAGGGAAAGAATTGGGCGTTTATTACAGGAATGGTTTTGTACTTTTTTGATACACTCTTATTCTTGCTCGTTTTTGATGTGTTTAGCATTCTATTCCATCTCTTTGCGCTGTTTCAACTATTCATGGGTCTTAGGGCAAATTTAAAATTGAAAAAGGCAAAAGGGTAAAGGCTAAGGGAAAAAGTAAGAAGTAAAAGGTATAAAGTTTCAGTCCAATTATACAACATTTAGACCATCCATCTATCCAACTATCAGATTAAATTACCTTTTGACAATTGTCTCTGTAAAAGCTAATATATTTCCATATTTTAAAAACTGCTCTTTACTTCGAAAAGCTGCAAAACTTTAGGGGTTGGTACTTTAAAAACAACCCTGATTTTCCATAAGCTTTAGGTACAGGGCGAGCCGAAAAGATGCAGAAAAAATCTATCAATCTATTACAAAAGAGGGGCGCTCCTCCAACTTTTTGGGAGAGACTCTATGATTGGATGACAAATACCTGTCGAGTTATCATCATTGTTGTCGAGGTACTAGTTTTAGGAGCTTTTGGGTGGAGATTCTGGCTTGATAGAAGGCTTAATGATTTAAAAGATGATATTGAACTAAAGGGGGATGTTCTGAAAAGTCTGTCTGACGATGAAGCAGAGATCCGGCTTATTCAAACGAAAATAAGCACTTACAAAGAAATTATTAATATAAGTTCAAATCTAACCCCTATTTTGAAAGAGGTAAACGATTATATTCCGACAGACACAGAGGATTTAGCGGTTAGTATCTCAAACACAAGAGATGGGAAGATCTTTTCTATTAGTGGGGAAATAGAGAGAGAGAAGATCGATGTGCTTGAAAACCAACTAAAGGATTCGGAGACATTTAGCGATGTAACTTTAACAGAAATAGAAAAAAGGCAGGCAAGAGGAGATAAATATACTTTCACACTTAGTGCAAGAATTATTTTTAATCAACCGAGGACTATTCAAGGTACAGATGAAGGCACAGAATCCGAGACTGGCGGAGCTTTTTAAGACTCCCCAAAGAAAAACATACACTCTTGTTGGAATTACAACTATAACTGTCGGGTTGTTTATTTTTGCTACACTTCGGCCAACTTTCATAAAGATTGCCGACCTAAATAAGGAAATAAAAGATCAGGAGAAATTCTTGGCTAAGATAGATAAAAAGCTGGAAACAGTGAATTATCTGATTAATCAAAAGAATCTTTCTCAGAAGGAACTGGTATATTTTGATGAGGATTTTCCGACCGAGGGTAAAGGAGGGTTTCTAGTTGCAAATCTTGCAGCACTTGCTGACAATAACGACGTTGCTCTTATGTCGGTTGAATTTAAGGAAGTCGATGAGCAAGAGATTGTAGAGATTACTGAATCTGAAAGTATAAACATCCTCGAAGTTAATATGTCTATTTATGGAACATTGGATAACTTGGAGGAGTATGTAGAAGACTTGGAAATATTTCCAAGGATTTTCGATATACGATCAGTTTCTTATTCAAGAACAGAACTTAGTAGATCAATGCAAAGTCAGGGAAATTACCAGGAAGAATTTCGTCCAATTGAATGTGGTGTCACAATGTATGTTTTTAATTGGGGAGGAGAATCTGAAGCTGAGGAATAATATTATTTTTTTAGAGAAATAAAGTGCCAAGGAAGTGGGCTTATATAATTATCTTGACTGTTTTTGTGTTATTCCTTCTGTCTGTGTGGGAGGTGTATAGGGCCTTTCGTAAGGAAAAGGAAGTGGGACAGTATGAGAGATATGTTACAGAAATATCTCGTGAATTCGATACGGATTTTCTTAAAGGGATAAGTAAAGCACAAGATGACGTTCCAGTAAAGGATGAAGATATTGCTCCGGTCCAATAACTAAGATAAATTCTTCTCGATATTCAATCTAGTGCTTTTTGGGTTTTTTCCGCTAGATTTTTTTACGTGAGCTTATTTGACAAGTAAAGGCTTTTGTGGTATCGTAAATGACGTTTTTTGACGCAAGCCTATCCATTAAAATACATCAGAATTGCTAGAATTATTTATCAGAGTTACCTAACAATTAAGTATGCATTGTACGTGCTTGGGTAAAGTGCGTACATTTTTTGTATCTATGTTTATTCGTATTAACCAGCTATGGCCAAAGCAAGATTAAACTTATCCAATTTTGAGCTCAAAGATTTTCCCATAAATCTAATTGAAGCGCAGTTGGAGTCGTATGATTTATTCCTTTCCAAAGATTTACCCGATTTGTTCAAAGAGATATCTCCGATTGAAGATTATACCGGAGAGTCTTGGATAATGGAATTTGGAAAAGTTCGGTTCGGCAAGGTGAAACATACCGCTCAGGAGGCACAGAAACTCGGTCTTTCCTATGATACTCCAATGTATATCGAGGTGAAACTTATTAATAAAAAGACCGGAGAGATAAAAGAGCAGGAATTATTTGTTGCTGATCTTCCCCTTATGACACAAAGGGGAAGTTTTATTATTAATGGACATGAGCGGGTTGTAGTAATGCAGCTTGTAAGGGCAGAGGGTGTGTTGTTTGTAAAGTCTAAAAGGAGCTACAAGAAAGATCTTTATGCAGTGAAACTTATTCCCCAACGTGGGAAGTGGCTTGATTTCGAAGTAAGCAGAACTGGTGTAATGTCTGTGCAGCTTGTAAATAAGAGACCACGAATTCTTCTTTCTACATTGCTGAGGGCCTTGGGGTATTCAACCGACGATGAGATAACTTCTCTCCTTTCAGATATTGATACAGGTGAGATTCAGTTTGTTGATGCAACTCTAAAAGCTGATACAACAAGGAGCACAGAGGAGGCTTTGATTGATATTTATTCTAAGCTCAGACCCGAAGACTCAATCAACTTAGAGGGAGCGAAGACTTTACTGAGTAACATTTTTTTCAACCCAAGAAGATTCTTTTTAGGCAAGGTAGGCAGATATCAGTTGAATAAAAAGTTGGGCCAAAAGGTCGAAATTAAAGAAGAAAATTATGTTTTGAAGAAGGAAGATATAGTATCTGTTATAAGAACCTTAATTAGATTAAATAACAGGGAAATCCGTCCGGATGATATAGATCACCTGGCAAATCGTAGAGTTCGAGGTGCCGGGGAATTAATCGCTGAAAGTATAAGAGGAGGAATGTTGCAGATGGAAAAGAATATTCGGGACAGGATGAGTAATTATGCTGCTGATGAACTTGTGACCCCATCAAGACTTGTGAATACAAGACCTGTAACTGGTGTTCTAAATCACTTTTTTGGCAGTAGTAGCTTATCAAGATATATGGATCAAGAGAACATTTTGAGTGAGTTAAGTATCAAGAGAAGGATAACTTCAGGAGGAGAGGGTGGTTTAACCAAACAGAGTGCAACATTTTCCGTAAGGGATGTCCATGGTTCTCATTATAGCCGTTTCTGTCCAGTTGAAACACCGGAAGGTCCAATGATAGGAATAGTGACTCAAATGGCTATGTATGCAAGGATAAATGAGCATGGTTTTCTGGAGGCTCCATATAGAAGGGTAATATCGACCATAGGTAAAAAGGATCAGGGCCTGTTAGCTGGTAGAATACTTACCCAGGATATAAAACAGGGGGACAAAGTTGTTTACCAGAAAGGGTATAAACTAAATGAAAAAGATGCCGAAACAATTAGTAAATTGAAAGTTGATGAGGTAAAGGTGAAACCCTTTATTTCAGATGAGATGGTTTATTTTGCTGCAGACGCTGAAACAGAACATATAATAGGTCCTGCAACTGTGAATGTTGATGAGGATGACAATATTATTGATTCATCGATATTTGCAAGAGTTGATGGCGGTTATAAAAGTGTTGCCGCTGCTGATGTTGATTTTGCAGATGTAAATCCGGGTCAGATTGCTGGGCTTGGTCTTGCGATGATTCCTTATGCTGCACATGATGATCCGACAAGAACTCTAATGGGTTCGAATATGCAAAAACAAGCGGTTCCTCTTTTAAATCCTTCTTCACCTATTGTTGGAACAGGTTATGAGAAGCTAGTTGCACGGGCTTCTGAGAGGGCTATTTTTGCAGAAGACGAAGGAGAGGTGCTTTATTCCGATGCTAGTGAAATTGAGGTTAAATTTAAAAAAATGAAGAAAAAGACAAAATTTAAGCTAGATAAATTCGTTCGAACTAATCAAAATACTTGCTTTAATCAAATTCCTCGTGTTAGAGCAGGTGAGAAGTTCAAGAAGGGGGATATATTAGTAGATGGTGCTTCAATGGATCATGGTGAACTTGCTCTTGGACAGAATATCTTAGCTGCCTATATGGTCTACGAGGGGATGAATTATGAGGATGCTTTTGTAATCTCGGAAAGGCTTGTGAAAGATGATATCTTGACATCTGTTCATATTAATGAATATGTAAGAGACATTCGTGAAACTAAGTTAGGCCCCGAACAAATAACGACAGACATACCAAATGTGAGTACTTACGCTCTTAGAAATCTTGGAGAAGATGGGATAGTAAGAATTGGTGCAAGGGTTGAACCAAGAGATATTCTTGTCGGGATCATTGCTCCGAAAGGCGAAACAGAACTTACTGCCGAAGAGAAACTATTGAGAGCAATATTCGGGGAATACGCTCGGGATGTTCGGGATAACTCTCTTCAACTGCCACACGGAGAGAGGGGGATCGTTATTGACACACAAGTGCTTGATAAAGAAGATGGTGCAAAGTTGGCACCTGGGGTTTTGAAACAAATTAAAGTATGGGTTGCAAGAACTCACAAGGTATCTATAGGGGATAAGCTTACGGGTAGACATGGTGACAAAGGTTGTATTTGTAAGATTCTGCCGGTTGAAGATATGCCTTACCTTGAAGATGGGACTCCAGTAGACATCATTCTATCTTCTCCGCTTTTCATTAAGAGGATGAATCTTGGACAACTAATGGAAACTCATGTGGGAAGAATAGCACAACAGCTGGGTATAAAAGTTGAGGTACCTATCTTTGCCGAAACTAATGAGGATAAAGTATTAGCGCTTGCAAAGGAAAAGGGAATTAGTCTTGATAAAAAGGTTAACTTATATGATGGTAGGACAGGAAAGATGTTTCCCGAGAGAATAGTTGTTGGGCCTCGTTATATACTAAAATTGAAGCATCTTGCAGATGATAAAGTTCACGCAAGGTCTACTGGACCTTACACTATGGTGACACAACAACCCTTAGGTGGTAAAGCTCAATTTGGCGGACAGCGTTTTGGGGAAATGGAAGTATGGGCTCTCGAGGCACATACTGCACCAAATGTTTTACAGGAAATGCTGACTATAAAGTCTGATGATGTTGTTGGTAGAGCAGAGGCGTACAAGGCGATCATCCAGGGATTGGCAGTCGAGTCACCTAATATCCCGGAGTCATTTAAAGTGTTGATTTCGGAACTCAGATCACTTGGTCTAAATCTAGAAATGGTGGATGGTGAAGTGAGCGAGAAACCAGAAGTAGAGGAAAAGACTAGCTAAAAAACTTGTGTAACTAAATTATTTACGGAATATAGTTATGTTTAAGGATTTTAGTAAATTAAAAATTTCGCTTGCATCTCCGAAACAGGTATTATCATGGTCGAACGGTGAGGTCAAAAAGGCGGAAACCATAAATTATAGAACACAAAGGGCAGAAGTTGATGGGTTGATGTGTGAGAAAATTTTTGGACCTACGACTAGTTATCAATGTTACTGTGGTAAATATAAAAAAATAAGATATAAGGGTATAGTTTGCGATAAGTGTGGAGTAGAAGTCACTCATAACCGGGTTAGACGTGAAAGAATGGGTCATATTGTACTTGCTGCTCCTATAGTTCACACTTGGTTTTCATATGGTATTCCCAATAAATTGTCCTTAATTCTTGATGTACCGAAGAAAAAACTCGAGGCAGTAATATATTTTGCTAGATATATAGTGACTGATGTTGAAAAAGATAAACAGAAAAAGGCAGTGAAGGACGTTGAGTCTAAGATGTCAGAGGAATCAAAAAAGATAGAAGAAGATCTGAAAAAGGAGATCGAGAAAAAAAAGAAAAGCTACTCGGCAGAAAAGAAGCAACTTTCGAAAAAAGGGAAGGCTAATCTCGAGCTGGAAGCATTAAAAGGTAAAGAAGAGAAAGAGATTGCAAAGTTGAAAGAGCTATATTCAAGGAAAAAGTCAAAGACAGAGTCAAAGTACAAGGAATTAATTACTTTGATAAAACAAATTGATATAAGAGAAGTCTTATCGGAAGAACAGAATGGTGATCTTCTGGAAGTTGGAGCAAAATTCTACAAAGTACAGATGGGTGCCGAGGGGATAAAGGTTTTGTTATCACTACTTGATTTGGGGCAAGAAATTAAAAAACTTCTGAAGGAAAAAGACGAAACAAGATCAAAGGTTAAACAAAGGAGAATAGTGACAAGGCTGAGAATTCTAGAAGGACTAAAGAATAATAGTATCGATCCGAAGTGGATAGTTATGGATGTTCTTCCAGTTATTCCTCCAGCATTACGTCCGATTCTACAACTACCTGGTGGTAGGTTTGCAACGTCTGATCTGAATGATCTTTATAGACGTGTCATAAATAGAAACAACAGGTTAAAAAGGTTGATTGATCTAGGGGCTCCAGAAATTATTCTTCGTAATGAAAAAAGGATGCTACAGGAGGCAGTTGATGCTCTAATTGACAATAGTCACAGGCAGGGGCGTCCAGTATTAAACTCAAGAGGGCAACCATACAAATCACTTTCCGATATCTTGAGGGGAAAACAAGGCCGTTTCCGACAGAATCTTCTCGGGAAAAGGGTTGATTATTCAGGACGAGCAGTAATAGTCGCGGGACCTGAGTTATCTTTATATGAATGTGGTTTGCCAAAGGTAGTGGCTCTTGAACTTTTTAAACCTTTTGTAATAAGAGAAGTAATAGCAGGGGGCCTTTCTCCAAATATAAAAAGTGCGAAAAATTATGTAGATGAGCAGTCAAGCGAAGTTTGGGATATATTGGAGGAGGTGATAAAAGAAAGACCCGTTCTTTTAAATAGAGCGCCAACCTTGCACAAGCAAGGCATTCAGGCTTTTTTCCCAGTACTAAGTGAAGGTAATGCTATCAGAGTGCATCCTATGGTTTGTAAAGGATTTAATGCTGACTTTGATGGCGATCAGATGGCAGTTCACGTACCTTTATCAAAGAGTGCTATAAAGGAAGCATTGTCACGAATGATGCCTGATTCAAATATGTTACTTATGGCAAACGGTACACCTGTTATCAATGTAAATAAAGATATGTCATTAGGTCTTTTCCTTTTGACAAGGCTCAAGGATAAAAAGGATATGAAAAGTTTTACGGACAGAGACGAGGCTATTGTTGCTTGCGATGAGGGCATAATTGATATAAATGAGAAGATAAAGGTGCTCCTTGGTGAAGGCATAGTAGAAACTTCTTTAGGGAGGATTATCTTCAACGATATTTTTCCGGAAGACTTTCGATTTGTGAATGAGCAGATAGATCAGCAAAGCGCGAGTAAACTTGTTGCAGAATGTTTTGAAAAATATGGTAAAGATACTACTATGAAGGTTCTGGATTACTTTAAGGAAATCGGATTTAAATATGCAACCCTTCTTGGATTTTCTGTTTCAATGGATGACTTTGTTAGCTCCGATAAAAGGGAAGAAATTCTTGCAAGTTCAGAGAATCAAATCGAGAAATTAAACGAGAGTTTTTTCAATGGTCTTATTACTGAAGATGAGAGAAAATCACTTTCAGAAGAAGTTTGGATGAAGGCGACGGAAGAAATCGCAGATTTAACATGGAAAGAGTATGAGGATAAAAGTATTGTAGTTCAGCTTGAGAAGTCAGGAGCATATCCTGTGAAAAATCCTACACGGCAAATATCTGCAATCCGAGGGCTTATCCTAGACCCACTGGGAAATATTGTGGAGTTGCCCCTAAGATCGAATTATTCTTTAGGTCTTTCGTCCCTTGAATATTTTGTGGCTGCAAGGGGTACAAGGAAGGGACTTACTGATATAGCTCTTAAGACTGCGATGAGCGGTTATCTAACAAGAAAAATGATAGATGTTGCACATGATGTTATAACAAGAATAGATGATTGTGGAACAAACGAGGGAGTTCCTGTCAGGGCATCAGACAATCGAAGAATAGCTTTTAATGAAAGAATTTTAGGTAGATGGACAGCGCAGGAAGTAGTTGATAAAAAAACAGGAGAAGTCCTACTTGAGAAAAACACAGAGATTACCGAAGATATTGCAGCAAATATTACAAAACATGAGATTGAAGAGGTTATTGTAAGATCTCCTCTTGCTTGTATTGCAGAGGAAGGGATTTGCTGCAAGTGTTATGGTGTCAATCTCGGGACCAAGAAGATTGTTAAAAAAGGTGTAGCAGTAGGTGTTATAGCTGCACAAGCAATGGGAGAGGCCGCAACTCAGCTTACTCTTGATTCGAAGCACCTTGCTGCCCGTGCTGGAACAGATATAACACAAGGGTTACCAAGGGTTGAAGAGTTGTTTGAATCTAGGGTACCGAAGGGTATGGCTGTTTTATCAGAGGTGTACGGGATTGTTAAATTTATCAAGGACAAAGAAGATATAGTTAGCAAGATTAAAATAGTTTCAGAAGAAAAAGTGGTTAGGAAGTATAATTTGAAAAAGGGAGATAAACTGATGCGGAAAAGAGGTGGGAAAGTTCAGATAGGAAAATCGATTATAAAAAGAGCTAGTGGAAGAACTGTAAAGGCAATTTTCGATGGTGAGCTTATAATTGACGGGAAAGAGGCAAGTCTTGAAGGTGTTGAGATTGTTGAAAAGGAGTACAAAGTAAATCCGGATGATTTGGTTGTACAAGATGGCGATGAAGTGAGAAAAGGCACTCCGCTTACAACTGGGTCGGCCAGTCCTGTTGATGTTATGGCTCTACAAGGATTAACTGAAGCTCAGAAATACATTATTGATAACGTCCAGGAGACTTATGGACTGCAAGGAATTTCTATCGATGATAAACATGTTGAAGTAATTGTTAGGAAGATGGCGTCCTTGGTTTTAATTGAAGAGCCTGGGGATAGTGAACATTTACCTGGGCAATATGTCAATTATTACCAGATTCTATCCGAGAATAAGGAGCTCGAAAAGCATAAGAAGACAACGATAAAGTTCAAAAGAAGACTTCTGGGTATCACTGCGGCTTCTATAAATACCGAAAGCTTTTTATCGGCAGCGAGTTTCCAGGAGGTAGTCAGAGTATTATCAGATGCTGCTTTGGTTGGGAAGATCGATCGTTTGCGGGGGTTAAAGGAAAATGTTATTATCGGCAAGCCAGTTCCACTTGGTAAGTATTTGCGGTAGAGATAGCAATAACTCCATAGGATGTGGTAAAATGATAGGCAGCTTATAATAGTTTAAGTTACTTTTGTTATGGCAAGAATATCACAATTAGTAAGAAAAGGCAGAAAGCCCAAAAAGGGAAAGGTGAGATATAAGGGAATGGAATTTTCTGAGACTACGAAATTCAAGGCGTTGCAGGTTGATTACAATGCCTTAAAGAATAAGTTTAAGAAGAGAACAAATCCTTTTAAGAGAGGAGTATGTCTAAAGGTCTATACCCAAACACCAAAAAAACCTAACTCTGCACTTCGGAAAGTAGCAAAGATCCGGTTGTCAAATAAGCAGGAAGTTATTGCTCATATCCCTGGGGAAGGACATAACTTGCAAACTCACTCTATTGTTTTAGTAAAAGCAGGACGTGTAAAGGATCTTCCTGGTGTAAAGTATCAGGTTGTTAGAGGAGTATATGATACTTTGCCGGTTGAAGGCAGAAAGCAGGGAAGATCTATATATGGAGCGAAAAAGCCGAAAGAATAAAATTACACATTATTAATTTACTATGAGAGGTAAACAAGCAAAAGAAAGAAAAGCTCAAGCCGACGCAGTATACAATAGCGCTATTGCTTCAAAGCTTATAAACCATGTTATGGTTGGGGGAAAGAAGAATCTCGCTGAAAAGATAGTATACAGCACTATGGATCTTCTAAAGAAAGATTTAAAGAAAGAACCTCTGGAAATATTGGACGTGGCAATCGAAAATGTAAAGCCTAAGCTTGAAGTCAGACCGCGAAGAGTTGGCGGGGTGAATTATCAAGTCCCTGTTCCGGTTAGTGATACAAGACAATTATCTCTAGCTATAAAGTGGATTGTGTCTGGAGCAAAAGCCAGAAGGAAAAAAGAAAAGTTCTATATAGCTCTAGCTGACGAACTGAAGGACGCATATAAAAATTCCGGTTTTGCCGCTAAAAAGAAAGAAGATACTCACAAAATGGCCGAAGCAAATAAAGCTTTTGCCCATTTCCAGTGGTAGTCTCTTCTTTTATGTTTTTACTCTAGACAATTTCCTATTATTCAATTCCTATGTTGATGTATTCCTACGGTTTTAGGTAATCTGCCTCCTAAGGAGCGTTTTTTCCCGTACGTGGCGATCGTTTATTGACAACAAGATGTAGGTAGAATAAACTGGAGGAAGAAGAGGAAAAAAGACATCAATGAGAGAACTGCCGAATCCAATAAATTTAAGAAAGAGATAG
>JAFGDO010000005.1 GCA_016932045.1 Candidatus Dojkabacteria bacterium
ATACTTATAATTTTTTTTTGTAAACACAGGATTTGCATCATAAGGTATTTCTAGAATGGATAAACAATTTACACACTTGCGTTATTACCTGTATTTTAATTGAGAATTGTTATTTCGAGAACTTTAAGATTTAGTATTCCATATTTTTTAAATAAAGTATATATTTTTATTAATATTAATTTTTTATTATTTAAAAGATGCCTCGTAAAGCTGCCAAAAGGAAGCCAGCAAAAAGAAGGAAGACAACTAGGAAAGCTGCTTCTAGAAAACCAAAGTCTCGGAAAACTACAAGAAGAACAAAAGCAAGAAAAACTACAAGAAGAAAAAGAAAGTAGTAGATTTCTTTTAGTTTGAAATATGATTTAAAAACTCAAAACAAGGGGCTTAAGCCCCTTGTTTGAGTGAACTTGTTTCCTGACCTTGTAATTCTTTTAATAATTCCCTTTAGTGTTATTATAAGCTGATTATGTCAAACCCCATTCATATAGTTACAGTCATAGTTGTATTAAAACACAGAAACAAATACCTTCTGGTTCAACGGGATCACAATGAGGACATATTTCCAGGTAAGTGGCAAAATCTTGGTGGAAAAGTAGAGGTAGGGGAGAGAATTGAGGAAGCTTTACGAAGAGAAGTAAAAGAAGAAATTGGAATATCAATTGATAAGATGCTACAACCTATCTTCATACAAAGTTATTCTTGGGACAACGATGGTGATACTGTGAAACGCCTTGGTGTTATATTCATGTTTAAGCTAAAAAAAAGACCAAGAAGAATTAAACTATCAAAAGAATTAGCTCAATTCGGTTGGTTTACATTTTTACAAGCAAGAAAGCTTGAGACAATAGGTATGGATTCTATAACAGGTACCTTAAGCCAATTGAAAATTGCAGAAAAAACATGAAAAATATCTGGTACACAAGCAAAGAGATTCAGAAGAAACATCAAGAGATTCCAATCAGACAAATCTACCTTTGGATCATAACAAAGGACAAGAAGATCATAATCGTTAGTAAAGATCGTAAAAATTGGCAGTTTCCCGGAGGTAAACCAAAGCCTGGCGAAAGTATTCAAGAAACGCTAGAAAGGGAATTAAAAGAGGAAACAGGAATTAGTCTAAGGGAATATGGCTCAAAATCGACGTTCTTCGGCTACTATTTAGCTTCAAAACTGAGTGAGAAATTCTTACAAATACGTTATATTTTAGAAACAGAAAGGAATTCTTCAGAATTTACTTTATCTCCACAGGAGAATCCTACCGATCCAGACCCCGTCATAGTGGCTAAATTCGTTCCTGTTAACAATTTGCCTTCTTTTATCCCTTGGACTAAAGGATTAAAGGAATACTCGGCAGCTTTACGAACTGTCAATTAGACTTAGCCCCTATTATACCAGCACTTTCTTCAATTTGCATCTTTCTTCAATTGCAATAAATATACTTACTATAGGGTTGTAGGTAATATATAAACTTGATATAATCCTTTATGGAAACTCAAGTCACAAAAACAACCCAAGGGGAAGTAAAAACCTATCCTGACCTCGCACCAGGAACCTTCTATGGTCTTGTACACCCAAAGGGCGAAGAGTATGCTGAAGTAGCATATAGGATGGCAGGTGTACGTGAGATAGAAAGTCCAAGACCCCTTTGGCGCGGCTTAGAAGGCGATATGACTTATGAGCAAGCATTTCAAGAAATTGCTACAGCACTTGAACCCTTTTTAGCTGAAACTCAGTTTGATGCTATCAAGTTTATAAATCAAACACTCGATGTTGCACGAGATATATATGCTCTCCGTTTTTCAAACGGTGATATGGAAATGTTGTACCATGGATTAGACCATATAACTTGGACCCTCATACATGCTCTAAGAAATTATGTCGGCTCAGTAAGGATGTACAATCATAACTTTTCAATAGACGCTTTAAAAACGATCATAGCAGTAGCGTCCTTCCATGAGGTTAGAGAGTGGTGGAGTATAGGTACAAATACTGCTACTTCAAACAGAATGACCACAGCAATGTTAGAATTCCTTGAGAAAAATGCTATCAACTTGCAAAGATTTGAAAGAGTTCTTGCTGTTTGTGATTTTACTCGAAGGCTTGCAGATGCAGTTGAATTTCACCTCATAGATCACCGTACTGCTCTATACATAGAAAACGCAAGGGCTGGAGCAAACCATGCTGAATTACTGGCAATAGAATTTTTAGCCGACATTATAAGATTTGCTGATTTTATGCAGTGTTTGGATCAAGGTTATCTTACTGAAGTAGAAGTCTACTTTCATCATCCAGAATATGGCTTGACAAGTATTAAAACACTCGCAGGTTCAGTACTTTTAGGACTTGAAACTTTTATGTACAGACCAAACGTACTAAAAAGATTCGGTTGGGGAGATGAGCATGGCCTGGACTGGATCAATATAGGTCCAGATGGTAGTTTTTGTATTTACTGTTTCCAACACAATGTTTTCAGAGCCCATCATCTAAGAAGGATGGGTGCTTGGTATGGAAAAACTTCCGACAATTTATTTCTAACAAATTTAAGTGAGTTTATAGGGAGAGTTCAGGCATCTTCATTTAGAAAAACAATGAAAACCGAAGAGGCAAAGAGAAACAGCTTCAATAAAGCTTGATAATTGCAAGTCATTTGAGTTATTACTTTTTCTAGGTTACTTCGTTATATAATAAAAATAAAAATTATAGGCCAATAGAAATGACTAGAAATCAAAAGACACAAAACAAAAGAATAGATTGCAAAACAACTATAAGTTCATTCTTACTTACTTTCTTCATATTGCTTCTCGTAAGTGGAGGAGTATTTGCATACGCTAATTATAAAGATACGGTAGCACAAAAACTTATAGAAGGAATTCTCGTACAGGTTTCCGCAAAAGAGACCGAAAAAGAGTCTTCTTGTTTTGAATATAATCAAGTAACAGATGGTAATCTTGGACTAACCTATCAATTACCCTCACAAGCTATTAAAATTAATGAATTTCCTACACATTTGAAAATATATAATATTAAGGACACTCGTCCAAAGTCCTTATTTAAATTCGACTGCAATGAGAATAATTTTTTCATACTCATTTACAACATAAATGCAAGTGGTTTAGAAATGGGTTATTTGGATCTTCAGGAAGATAATTTAATAAAGGATGAAGCAGGTAACCTATTCAATGATAACACAAAGAATTACTTTTGGAAGGAAAATCCTGGAGAAGAGTATAAATATTCAATTATTACCAAAAATGTGTATATTAGTGACTCTTCTATAGTAAGGTTTTCAATAATAAGCTCATCAGTAAAAGATATAGATTATAATGATGTATTGGAAGTAATCACAACGGATGTTCAATCAACAAAAAAAACCACTTCATCTCAACAATTTTACACAAATCCAACTTACGGATACACCTTTAACTATACCCAGAGAACTTTGGTTGAACAACCACTAGCTACTTACTGCAAGGAGTATAAATGTTTAAAAAATGAAACACCCGGAGATGTCTTAAACATCAATTCACTATCTGTTACATCTTATACATCGAATATTGTAACAGACTATGATTATGATGAAGGTTTACACAAAGACCAATATAAAGAACCTCAGATAACTTTCATAGGTGGAATTCCCTACTACTATATCATTACAACTGATGGCTACGTGAAGATGCTTACACACGATTTTAAATACAAGGGTGATACATTGTGGGTAAAAACAGAAAGAAGAGTAACAAACTCTCAAGGAACTTACTATGTTTCTTTTACTGAAGGAATATGGAATAATCAAATTTCAGAAGAAAAAATCGAAGAATTTGATAACCTATTTAAGTCCTTTAGATTCTGATGAAAAAATTTCTTTATAAAATAAAATTATTAGGAGTATATTTAAAAATACTGACTCTAATTAGTGTTTTTATCACGTGTTTTTATAACCTAGCTAACTATACAAACGTAGCTTATGCACAAGGAGGTGAAACACTAGTAGAAGATGATAAGGATATGGTTTACAAAAAGCTTTACGTTGAACTTCCTTTATATCCCGAAGATTACTATTATGGTAAACATTTAAATGCAACAGCCGCAGTAAACGAATTAAATAGTATTCCTCCACTAAGACCAGGTGACAGGGTACAAGTTATCAATGATGGTTACATCACTTTAAATTCTGCAAAAGGATATATAAAGCCTCCAGGAGATTTTTATTATGCTTCTGGCATTTGTTGGAGTGTATCTGCATTCGGGGCTGTCATGGATGAGGCTAATAGGAAATTTGAGAGAGAATATGGAATGCAACTTTTTATCTTCAATTACGCAGATAGAATTGCTCACAATGACTATTATAGAACTTACGTGGCAAGCAACTTCGGGTATGGCTATACCGTTGTTAAAATGCCTGACTGGGTTACAGATTATAAATTTACTGTTAATCCGGAACTTATGAACCATCAATATTTTAAGAATTTGAAAGTAAAAATTGTTATGGTTTCCACAACAGATAACAGTCGTGGATATGCGGGTCAATCAATTGATGGGTATATACTGACAAACCTGGACTTCTAAATAGCAGTAACATCATACAAACTCATTCATCCAACCATCCAGCCATATAACAACCTAACGATAAATCAATCTACAATCCTTCTCATCCTGCCTGCGGCGAGCTTCCCTCGGCCTGCCTGTCCTGGACGTCAGGCCAGAGAGGACTTCGGCACGAAGGCAGGCGAGTCGAGCCTGCTTGCAATAAGTTTACCGAATTGTCGAAGGGCAATCTTCAATCTAGCAATATAACGGCATAACATCCAGTTCTCATCGCTTGATTTACAAAACCAAATATGCGTATAATGATGAGGCGTTCGATATAATGTTGATATATCTACTTTATGACTAAAACGCCAGAACCTCAAAAGACTACCAGAAAAGCCACTGATGAAGCAACTATCATGGCTGTATCTTTCTTTATATCGATTTGTATTTGCATAGCATTCCAGATATACGTACAAAACTTCCAGAAGGAGATAGATAAATATCAGGAACAAATCAAGCAGGAAAATAGCACTGAGCATAAGGTCGAGTCACCAGTATTGGGAGAAGAAGAGAAGAACATACCCCAAAAAGAAGAATCAAATAAAATAACCTCAATTGCAAGTTACATGGATTGCAGTCCAGAATATAATCCAGAATTTGGAGCATTTGTGGATGTAAATGTCATAAAAGGAAGTACATTTATAGCCCAATCCTTCGATGGACAAAGTCAGAAAGTTGGCTGGTGTTTATATATGATTGATAATGAGACGACAAGAGTAATTGGGGGTGGACCTAGTTGGAAACCCATCGGATTTATTTCACTTATACAAGATGAACACCTCCTTTTTGGGCAAAGTTGCGGAACGGAATGCTATTATATAACTGCATTAAACATAAATAATCCTGAAGATGAGCTAGGATTAGGCTCAACTCCATATTTCGAATTCTCAAGCGATGAAAAGTGGCTCGTTTTTTACAAAAGACAGTTATACAGACAGTTAAAAGACTCCCACGATAAAAACGTCACAGATGATGAATTCACAAACTATTTTATGGCCACTGCTGTAAATTTAAATACTTTTGAAAAGAACGATTTCGCTCCCAATCCGTATTTTCAAGACGGCTCAATTCTAGATATCGATTCATACAACAACTACTGGATCGACGTTCATAGCATGGAACATGATACAGGTTTTGATTTCATAGACGAGGTCAAACAGATCGTAAGGATTCCTTTTAAGAATCAACTAACTGGAGAAAGAGAAATACGCATGTTTGATATGAAAAACGATTTTACAGAAATCCCTCAGTACTAAAAAATCCTAAAGTCTCTAAGTTACTATTCTCACCAAATCCGTTAAAACTATAATATTTGGTTTAGCACTCTGCACAACTATCGGATTACTCTGCGATCAATTTTGTGGTATAATTTAATACTTTTTAATGTTGTGCATATGACAATTCCAGTCGAATGGATCGATGCAATAGAAAAAGTGGATTACTCGGAATTATTCCTTATTATAGGACTATATCTATTTATCCTTTGGCTTACTATTTGTGGTTGGGTTTTTGCTGATTCAATTAAACGTTGCCACCCCGTCGTTTCATTATTTTTTTCCTTATTTGTTATTCTTTTCGGACCTCCAGGACTTATTTTTTACATACTGACAAGGCCTGAGATGACAAAAGAGGAAAAAAGACTGATCAACACTTCAAGTGATGAAAATGTAAACCTATTTCCGATGTACTTTAAACAGGATAAAGCTTTTGAAGTAACCATAAAATACGACCCGGAGAATAAGGTACAAACACAAATGACTTATGCTTCACCCAGTGATCAAACCTTATACAATAACATTGCTAACACACAAACGACTCAAGAACTCGCTAACAAGAGCAACAAACAAAGAACAAGCCCTTCTGTTGCAAGAGATCCACAAGACAATCAAAGATCTTATCTTGTAACTGACGAGCATAACGGAAAATATTTTACAATCAAGAAAGACGATACAATCTCAGTAAAACTTGCAGATACCAACCTGAAATATGACGAACCTAAGTATGACGCAAATATTCTAAGGTTGAATAGAAAGGAAAGCCAAGTAAAAGAAAATCTACTAAAAAATTCAATCTCAGAGAATGACTGGCAAACTGTTCAAAAAAATGGCCAAAATGATTTCAGTTGGAGTTTTACGGCTGTAAACCGAGGAACAAGCGATATACTCATAAAATCATCTACGCAAAGTAAAAAGAAGTCTGCATTTCATATATCACTAAGAGTCGAGTAGGTTTCTAGTTTTGTGACTTCCTAAAGGAATTCTACGTTAAAGTTATTAATAAATTGACTTATGTATATATCAACTATATAATCCATTCTTGCATTTTTTGATAACTATGGATAAAGAAGCTACTCCAAACACAATCGAAAATCATGACAATGGACACAACACTCATACAATTCCAAAAAGTGGAATAGTAATTGGATCTACCTTAGTTCTAGTCGTCTTATTAGCTTGTAAATCAACCGAAGTCGGGCCTTCTACTCCTAGTAGTGGTATATCTTCCTCACCAACACCTGTGCCAACCTTACCTGCTCCAACAGCAACATACACTATTGAACTCACGCAACAACCCGAAGGAAACCGAATGCTTGAAATAGAGAAGGATGGAAGAATAGTTATACCCGAAGCAGTTCTAAACTTCTTTAGAGATTTGTCACTTGAAGATCTTGAGGACATAAGAAACGATCCTGAGAATAACATTCCTGAGGAATTAAGGGGAGTCGAGTTCGGAAGAGAGATAGGACTAGTACTTGCTGGGGCAAGATTTATAGAACTTCATTATAGTTTAACAGAGTCAAGACTTGCAAACTTTTCATTCTATGCAAATAATGAAGGTGCTCGACAAAGATACATAGCCCTAATTCAAGACTCCCCAATGCATGCAAGTGAAGAAGATGTAAGTGACGAGAATCTACCTGCCACCTTAGCATTAACAGTATTTACAAGTACAGGAACAGAAGCTATAGTCTTTCTTGAAAATGGGATCCGTCATCAAGAAGAAGCAAGCTTCAGACGACCAAACGATTCGTTAATGCTTACAGGTGCAGACGAAAGAATTGAGATGGAGTGCATTGTTCAGACCATATCCAATCCAATCCTTTTAAGTCGAGAGCAAGACTATTACATAAGTCAAACCCATGGGTTGATGAGCAAAGTAGTAAATAGTCGAGGTGAATACCTTGGTTCTTTATATGTGTGGACTCATAATGCAGCAGTAGCATGGATTGTAAGAGTAGGAAATCCACCTTTAACAAGCGAACTATTTGGTAAGTATACTCTAGACTATGTGGTTTTATCTAGAGCATTTGGTTATTTTATGGATAAAGTAGGAATAACCCGTGAGGAGGTACTAAACATACTCCAGACTGGTAATATCGTTGATCTTCAAGATTTAATATTCACAAAAATGGGCATAGATCCTGCCTCAGTTCCGTCAGATGATTTTGTTCATAGATGGCAGGCATTTAAAACAATAGAAGAATCATGGAATATATTTCTAGCAGGTACCGGGTATCTTGATAGTGAAGGTAACTTACTCATAGATCAGTCGATGCAGGTAGTATTTTCCCTTCTTGACTATTCCTATAGCGAATTAAGAGCATTAAAAGAGAAACAAGATATGCAAAAACCAAGCTCAAGAAGATATCAACAACAAGTAGTAAGAGAAAAAGCTTTTGCTGCAAGGGGTTCAAGAAGAACCGAAGCTAGAGCGAGACTTGCAAGAATCTAGCAAGAAAAATCCCTAAGAGTAGGGTAATTTTCTTCATAAAAGCCGTCAATTATCTAAAAAAGTGATCTAATCAGCGCATCCTCCAATCCATAAGATCTCCAAATATTCTTCTTATCGCTAATTCCGGAAACTGCCTACAAAAACTATCTAAATCTTGTTCAAATAGTCTCCTTACGACTTCCATCTCGGGAGATAGACGAAACCCCCTAGCATCTACACCTCTCTGTCTTTTTTTACATTTACTCGACAATTTTACAAGCCCCGCCATCGCTTCTTTTGCTTTCTCCACTCTAAAGCTTGGAACATATGTACTTTTAACCATTTCGCTTACACACTCCTGGCCTGCTTCAAGTTGTTCATCAACTTCTCCATACGGTATTGCTTCTACACCATAAGCAATAGCTACTAAGAAAGGCTGTAGTATTAGAGCTCTACTTTCTTCGTAAACATCTGTTTCATCTGGATAGGAAAAAACTATCCCATCCGTATTTCTTCTGAAAAAGGATCTAAATCCGGTAGTTATCACCTGAATATCCCCCTTACTCATCCTACCCTGTATCCCTATTGAACTAGCTAATTATCTAAGCTGTACAAGAACTTCTTCAGCAGTTCTTAGTGGAGTCAGTAACATACTACCATCCATCTTTGCAGACAAAATTCTCATGTGTTGCCTACTTAAACCATGTGCTATTTCCTCAGCTAACAGGAAAGGAAAATAAGGACCATCAAGATGGTCCCTAAAATAGCTTCGCCTAAAAATGATTAATGGAGCCTGCCAGTAATACGTTCTGGCAGATAAAAGGAATTCTTATGACTTACAGCACCTTGAGCTATTTCTTCTACTAACTCTTGTTGAAAAACAGGATTTTTCGAAGGATTTGATGCATCTACAATCGTTTGATTGAATTCTCTATCTGTAAGAAGCCTGATATCCTGCAGCACAAGGGCTAACCGATCAATCATGGGCCTAGATAATCCTTGAAAACGCGTAAGATTTTGCATTCTTTCAATTGTTGTTTCAAATACTACCTCAACTCTAGAAGCAGCACTTTCTTGAATACTCTCTACCATTACTATTTATATCAACAATCCCATAGCATTATATCAAATTGAAATGACATTGATAAAATTAGTCCTTAGAATTTGTAGTTTTATCTTCACAGGTATTATTCTAGCCACTTTAATTTCTTGTCTTAAATAACTTCACTTGCTGTTTATGTTTCTTCTTATGTATTTCAAAGTAACTTTTAAATACATCCATCTTAACCTGTGTGGGATGCGTTTCAATAAATCTGAATAACCCAAGCCACTTTATGTAATCTACTTCAGTTGGTATGTTGCTTAAGCTAAATTTCAGTTCCCTAGTCAACTTATTTAACTGCTTATAGGTAAATATATTCTGCAATATTTTTTTTAACGATTTATTCCAACCGTTGTAGCAATATGTAATAAAATCTCTGTACAAAGCATAATTTTTCTTATCAATATCCGGAGGTGATCTCTTCTTGAATAAGACTAGGACTATATCAACCGAGGGTACCGGATAAAAGTCATTACTTTTAAATTCATAAAGAATTTTTACTAAAAAAAGAGGTGACAAAAAAAGTGAAACTTGTGAATTTTCTTGGAAACGCTTTGCAGCTTCCTCTTGCAAAAAAAGATATGCTTCTTCAGGTGAATTCTTACTAAACAAAAGTCTTCTTATTATATCAGCAGTGAAATTGAATGGAATATTAGAAAAGCATTTATATGAAAAAAAGGGTAGGTGATAGTTAAAGAAATCTTCATTCACCAACTCTAAATTAGGAAATTTACTTAATCTTTTCCTTGCTATTTTAAATAACTGCTGATCCTTTTCTAGAGAAATTACCTTTTTCGCGACTTCACACAAACGTTCAGTTATTGTCCCTGTTCCCGTACCAATTTCAAGGATGATATCATTCTTGCCAATGTTTGCTTTCTCTACCAAAAAGCTAATAAGCTTCTCGCTTCGAATGAAATTTTGAGAATGTTGCAGCTTCCGCATGATACCATTCGTAACAATTTAGATAGATGAAAAGACCATCTAAACGAATGGTATGTATGAATGCTTAAATATGAAGTGGTAGATTCTATATAGGCGCCAACTGTACCAAACGTCTAGAGGTTACAAGTTGTTCGGTACAAAACAAATACCCATAGAACTTTGTGTGGTTAATGTAAATGTGAAGTAATTATACCCAAAAAAGCATCCATAATCCAGATACAGCCATCAGTATACTAAGTATAAAGTCAATTAATTTTGTCTTATCTCCGTATCTTTTTGAAATAGCTAGTTTTACAATAAAATAAGCACTCGAAATCAAATTATTAAGTGAGAAAAGTACAAAGATAGCTCTAACCATATCCCTCTCAAGCTTTGCTATGAAATGAATAAATAAAGACATAAGTATACCTAAAGTGAAACCAAATACGACATAAAATGCAGGATGGTCATAATCAATTGGTTCATGGGACTCACTTATGATAACTTCTTTGCGACAATTTTTCTTCAGCTTAGAATAAAGATGTTCCAGATTTTCAAGGCCATTAAGAATTAAAGTCTCTCTATTTGTTTTAATTATCCTTATTTCACGTATAGTTTCTCTTGAATTAATTGTCACATTCAATATAGAAATATCACTATAAAGTATCTTTTCTTTTTTGGCTCCATATTGTCTTTCAATATATTGATCAAAGATGGATACTCTAAGAAGTTCCAAAGAATCAAAAGATCTTAACGTAATTAAGATACAGCAGACTCAGAAACAGAATATAAAGTAATATAAAAATCATCAAAATCAAAAAACTTCCGGCAGGGATGAGAATCGATGTCAGGATCAATCCAGAAGTTGAACTAACAGATAATCGTAAAAAGGCATGCTTTCTCCTCTTTATTTCTTTGTGTGATATTGAATACTTCATAAGACTTTGATATTAAGGCTTATTCATTCTAGCCAGGCTTGGAACTGAGCACAAGAGCGAACCAATATATCCTTTGACAATTGCAATTCGAGATTTTATACTGGAATATATAACATTTGATAGACTTCAAATGCCTAAAGATCAAAAAGATACCCGTATCAGAATATTTAATTATCGAATTTCTAGATTAGTTCTTATTGGAACTGCACTGATAGCTGTGTTGTTAATGTCTTGGACTTTATATAAACTCCTCTGGAAAAAATCAGAGGAAGCAAAGATAGTAAAAATCGAAGACGAGAATGAGGAAGAGAAACCAAAAGATACTACATCTCTCGAGCCAGCTGAGGATGAAGAGTTCTTTGAGTTTCTTGATTATGATAGTGAGAAAATAATGAAACTGATTGTTCCCGAAGGTACAACTTTTAAAGAGGGTACATCTAATGACACAAAGTGGTTTATAGGGGACTATGGTAAATCTGAAATAAGAGGTCATGTAAATACAACTCCGCTAGATATAAATGGGGATTGCAACAAATACACAGAAAAATTTCTTTCCCACCTTGGCGACTCCGGAGATGGGTATGTGAAATATACTCATAAGAATGGTGCAGTTGCCTGTGTGTGGGAGGGGTACGACACTGATATGGGAGTTTATGTTGAAGAATTTTATATAGTGAATTATGAGGTTGAGTACAATCTTGTAGTTACAAATCCTGTTAACGAAGATACTGAGAAATCAGCCAAAAAGATCAAGATAAGAGCAAGGGGAGTGTTAGATGTTGGCGATCTAGAACTCAGGATTTTCGACGGATTTGAAAGTGGTGATATGGCAGCATGGACAATGTTTATATAATTTCCGCTTTATACCTTAACTGTAGTGCCAAGTTCTAGACGAAGTCGTAACTATGCTAGAAAACAGAAGTTTTACATCCCTTATATATTAATTAGGATAATTTATTTTGCAAAAAATCCTTGGCACATTCGAATTCTCTAACATCTCTCATCACTTGCTTTTTTATATTTAAATATATTACTTTCCAGTGCTCAAATAAATCTTTATTTGAAATGATTAGGAAAACATTTTTAGTCTTTAGATGTTCCTTTGAGTTATCGTTGGAAACCTTTATTTTACTATTAAAAAAGAAATTATGTGCAGCTGTATTACGATTCTGCCAAAATATTTCTCCAATACTTTTTTTATAAGATGTATATCTCCTGGTTAGCTTTACCCAGAACTTGTTGAAAGTTTTTTCGCTAGGATTATCTCTTACTGATAAACAATCACTATTTAAAATATTTCCAAATTCCTTCATCTTCATATTTATCTTTTTTTTCTTAAGGCAGCTCTCTAGTTTTTCTTTTTGTGATTCTTTATATTCTTCAGATTGGAAATAACCATTACTACTAATAAATCCCAAGAGCTCCATTCCTATTAATAATAAAATAAAAATTGAATAATTTAAACCACCGCTATCATTTTTATTTGTATGGCTCCTAGCAAGCATAGTCTCAATATCTTTAATATACCACTTGTCTAAATAGCTAAAAAAATTCTCCCACCAATTTAAATTATCATCATGATTATTATATTTATCTAGTTGCATCTGAGAAGCTCCAGTGCAACCTTGCATCATTTTCTCATAACCAGCAGTTCTAACTTCGAGCCTATTCATCGGTATCAAAAAAAGATATTAATTATTTTACATTATACTTGAGATAAAAGAGATTTTACAGAAATATATAAAGAATAAGTTATTTTAACAACCTCTTTTTCATAAAAGCATTTCCCGAACCGACTTTTAGATACTTCTCGAATTTTAAAGCTAACTTTCTATCTGAGAATGCAATATAAGTTTCTACCTTCCAGGGTCTAAACTTACTTGTGTGTTTAGATAAACCTTCGTTGTGTTCTTTTAGTCGCTTGTCTAGATCAGATGTAAAACCAACATAGATTTGCTCTGGTAAAGCCTCACTTCTTAAGATGTAGACATAGTACATAAAATAGTACATAAAATTTTAGTGATATGGGGTTTCTAGTAGGGTTTGGTGTTCTACTACGCTCTTCGAAGAATCTCAGAGCTTCGTAGAACACTCATACTTCGAACAAATTTTCTCTCGCTTAGTAACTGGCTTGCCATACGAAGCAAATTTAAGCAGAGCGAAAATTTGCGAAGTATGGTGCCGAGGGCCAGGATCGAACTGGCGACACCGCGATTTTCAGTCGCGTGCTCTACCAACTGAGCTACCTCGGCATTGATAACGTCACTTTTGAAAAGAACCCCTTAAAAGCTCTACTCCCGATTCGGCAAGCTCATCGGGACTAATTCGCTCTAGTTTTCGACTGCATTCCATTTGTCTCAAACTGATCTCATTGAGCAACTGAGCTACCTCGGCTATAATCAATTATACGATTATTCAGTTAAAAATTATACAATTTAGTACTAAATCGCATAATTGAATCATCGAATAATCGTATCATTACAAATATAACATTGAGATTATACCTTGCTTCAATCCTTCCTGGCAACAAACGGCAATGCAACAATGTAGCAATGGTTTACACCTTCTCCAGCACCAAAAAGTGCGACAACCCCAGCCTATTTAGATATGTTTTTTCGAGAATTCTAAAGAACTTTTGGATCAACCATCCAAAAATCGGAATCTTACTCGCCAGTTTATCAAAACCCGGAAAAACTCCCTGATAGTGAACCTTCCTGTAGCTGACTCCTTTAATAAGATTGAAGATATCTTTTCTATAATAGTTTCTTACATGAGGTGTCATCTGTTCGTAAATGGCTTTAGGGAAATAAGTGACAAGTGGAATGTTTCCAAATCTATACTTATCAGCCCAGAAAACTCCATGTGTTTCAAATGGCCATAATTTGTTTGGTGCAAAAATTACAACCTTGCCACCTGGTTTTAATACACGGAATGCCTCTGAAATCGTTTTCTCATCATCTTCGACATGTTCTATTACTTCATGAAGCCATACTATGTCAAATGTATCTCTTCGAAAGGGCAAATTTTCTGCTGGAGCTACCTGAACATTTTTAAATCTTTCATGTGCTATCTTTATCTTTTCTTCGTCTACATCAACGCCGTAAACCTCTGCATCAAGCCCTTTAAATTGTCTAAGAAACATTCCAACTCCGCAGCCAATATCAAGCACTTTTTTGCCTTTAAAATCTACTCTTTTCTTTACAAGATTCAAGCGATGATCAAGACCACTTGTCCATTCAAGAGAAGGACTTCCATATTTCACACCCCGATAACTTTTTGCGCTTTTCTGCCAATTCTCAGCCATGATGAATATACTATAAATAAACACGATCAATTTTATACTAAGTATTACAAGGAAACAAATAGACTAGAAATTAGATAGCTAGATGGCTTGATAGTTAGATGGTCAATAATTTGTTTAACCATCCTACTATCCGGCTATCCAAAACATAAAAATGTGAAAAGACGACAATATAAAAATTCGGCGATAAAGTAATTGAATAAAAATGGAAACGTATCACTGAGTTAAAACTGACTCAACCAAATCCCGATTATCACAAATAAAGGCGATAGAATCCAAAATCTCATCACGACTTTGTACTCCGGCCACCCAAGCATCTCAAGATGGTGGTGAAAGGGCGCCATCTTCAGGAGTCTTCTACCCAAAAGTCTTCTGGCGATCCCTTGGACAACTGTACTAATAATTTCTATTACAAAGAAAAAACCAAAAACCGGGAGTAGTAAAGACCTATTTAGAGCAAAAGAAATAGCTGCAAGTAAGGTTCCAAGTGCAAGTGATCCAACGTCGCCCATTTGGAATCTTGCAGGAGGAATATTGAAATACAGATAGATCAGCAACCCTCCAAGAACTGTCGCACAAAGAAGAGCAATGGGAGTATCTCCCTCTATATAAGCAACAACAAGAAATCCAAAAAAAGCTGCAACTAAAAGTCCCGCTGCAAGTCCATCCATCCCATCAGTTATGTTTACCGCATTTGACATACCAACAACAACAAGTATGATGAATGGAATTATAAAAATTCCAAGTTCAATACCTCCCAACCACGGGATCCAAATTTCTGTTGGATTAATCCAGCCGGTCCCTTTGTAGATCCACCAGGCCACAAGCGCACCAGCAAGCGCCTGAACTATTATCTTTTCATGTGCCTGAATTCCTTTACCAGGATTGGATCCAAGAAGATAAAATAACCACTTAAAAGCTGCCCAGGGAAGAGTCACTACGTAAAAAATTCTCATGATAAAACTTTTATGCACTAATGCGAGCCTAAATGTTCTTCCAATGCTCCGAACAGGTCTTTCCCTCCCATAAATATTTAAAACGTCATCAAAGGCTCCAAGAAGCGCAGAGATAGCAAAGACAAGCAACGGCATCTTTGTTGTTCCATTTAGATTAAAAAACAGATTTGTGAGTAAAACAGCAATTACTACCATTAACCCCCCCATTATAGGAGTTCCAAGTTTTAAACGTCGAGATTCAATAATAGATGCAAAGTCTTTATCTATTAGCCTTACCAGCTTAAACTTATACAAAAAATTGATAACAGGAAAGGATATAAGTAAGCTTATTGCAGCACTTAAAAATATGTATACTACAATATCATTTATATCCATTAGCTTTAATTAAGAAGTAATTCTTCTCTCCATAAAACTTTCAGCTATCCAGCCATCCGACCATTTAATCTTTAAGCAATTTTTCGATATGGTTCCAACATGAGATTGGAACCAGAAATGGTTTATTATTCACTGTTTGACTGATTATCTATTTCTCTGTGCACCCTCCTTTCTATAATACACTTTTAACGGCTAATTGTGAATATCATCACAGTCTGATATACTTTGTAAAATTAAAAGAATTTCCAACATGCTAAAAAAACTCATCTCTCCTCTACAAAAGATACTTTTGCAAAAAGGATTGTGCCCTGGATGCACGAATTCTTTGAAAAAAGCAAAATATCGCATTCCGATTAATCAGGAAACAGAGAAAGTCACCTGCAACTGCGGAAGGATTTATATTTATAATCAAGAATTGGGCACCTATCGCAGAGCTCTTGAAAGTGAGGCTTAGTCTTTCCTTCTTCTAACTCCTCGTTGATCTTCCAATATCTTCCACGTATGCAGGGAATTATATGTACGAAAGATTAAAAGGATTAGCACTCGAGAAAAAAATCCGCAATAACCTTAATCAATTACTTAAGTGGGGAATAAAAACCATAAGAATAATGCCTTGATATTACACTACCAAATCATGCCTTTTGCTAGGTCCCATGCAATTCCTTCACCCCCAGCCCAGCCTCTTTTCCAATACTCTCCATTTTCGCTATAGAGCATCATAGATATGGTATCTACTGCCTTTTTACCTATACTACCCATTCTTACCAACCTCCTTGCAAGTAATTCTAAAGATCCTTCAATAACCATACTCAATACGGCAGCATCTGGAGAACTATTTCCACGCTCCCTTGCCATTGTTGTAAATGCACTTAATGGATCTTTTCCCAAACTCATAAGTTGTACAGTGCGTGTAGCTGAGCCAGAATTTTTTCTTTCTAAAACTTTAGGTGCACCTGTATACGCAATAACTCCCATTCGCATCAATCCCTGTCCTACTCTTGTACTCAAAGCAGCTTTCATAGCACTGCAGGCTGCACGCGTAATGAGTTCCTGAGGTCGTTCATTATCATTTACGGAAGAACTATCACTGGTATCTGAAACGGGAACAAACATGAGAGCAGATTCCATTCTCATATTACTAAAATGTAGTATATAGCCAATATGTAAAACGTCGCTCGTTTTTTAAAATTACAGTAAAGAAAAATAATTTATATGCTATAATTTTTCTATGAACTTCCCTAAACAACTTTTAAACAAAATTAAACATGCTCCAACAAGCCCTGGGTGCTATATTTATAAAGATTCACAAAAAAGTATTCTCTACATCGGGAAAGCAGTTAACATTCGTAATCGAGTAAGCTCGTATTTCTCAGATTTTGAGAGACTAGATCCTAGAATTGCTGTTCTAGTCGGACAGATAAGGGATGTAGAATTTGTAACAACCGATACCGAACTAGAAGCCTTAATCCTTGAGACAAATCTCATAAAGAAGTACAAGCCCAAATACAACAGGATGATGAAAGATGATAAAAATTACGTCTGGTTAATGATAACGAGAAGAGAAGATTTCCCCAGGATAGAATTCGTCAGAAAACACGAGATAAAAACTGCAGACTATTTCGGACCATATGTAAACGTTCAAGCAATAAAAAGAGCATTAAAACAGTTAAGAAAAATTTTTCCCTTCCGCAGTTGCAAAAGAAAGATATATTTTTATAAAAACGTGAAAGGAGAGAAAAAGTTCTTTTCCTCAGATAAAAGACCATGTCTTTATCTTTCTTTAAATTTGTGTGATGCACCTTGTACAGGGAATGTATCTAAAAAGAACTACAGAAGGAACATAAATAACATTAAGAATTTCTTCCGAAGCAAGAAGTTTAAAGTAATTAAGGACTTAAATACCCAAATGAGTAAGCTCGTAAAAAAGCAATTATATGAGAAGGCTGCAAAGGTTCGGGATCAACTGGAAGACCTTGCCTGGATTGCACAAAGAATAAAGATTGAAAAAGATATGGATGAGAACCTATGGAAAGAAAAGCGCGAAGAGGCTCGAATCTCATCACTGCAAAAACTAATTGAGAGACTTAAATTTAAAAGTTTAAAATACAAGGAGAATTTCAGAATTGAGTGCTATGATATTTCAAACATATCCGGGAAATCTGCAACCGGTTCAATGGTTGTTTTCATTGACGGCAAGCCGGATAAATCAAGTTATAGAAAATTCAAAATTAAAACTAAACAAGAACCAGATGATTTCCTAATGCTAAGGGAAGTATTTTTGAGAAGATTTAAGACGATAGAGATTAGATTAAAGAAGAAAAAAAAATTAAAGATCAAAGCCAGTGTGCCAAAAAAGAATACAAAAACTGACAATAGTTTTTCTACAATGCCAGATCTCATAATAGTTGATGGCGGGAAAGGGCAGCTATCTTCAACCATAAAGGTTCTAGATAAATTGAAGCTAGATATTCCAATAATCGGCCTTGCAAAGAAGGAAGAGGAGATTATAAGGGAAAATATAACTCAACAAACATTTGAACAAAAGTTTAGTACTATTAGCTTACGCAGAGGATCAAACGAATTGTTTTTAATTCAAAGAATCAGGGATGAGGCTCACAGATTTGCAATCAAATACCACAAAATATTAAGAAGCAAGAAACAGATAAAATCAGTTCTTGATGAAATTCCGGGTGTTGGCGAAATCATCAAGAAAAGACTGTTAAAAGCATTTGGCTCATCAGAGAACATAAAGCATGCTAGTTTTGATGAACTGCATGCTATAATAAAAAATAAAAGAACAGTCGAGAATCTGAAAAAATTACTCTAAGCTTCTCTTTAAAAGTATACTTCACAACTACCTCTATAAAGAATTCTCAACACAACTTTTTTAAACTAGTCGCCGAGATATCACAAATATATCAAACTTGAATTTGTATTGTGCCTGTGATACTCTGCATTCTGTTTAATTTAATTGAATACCTTGCGTGATAGAAAATGTTGACCTCTTGGCTGATAATTCAGTTGGTCAAGAAGGAATTTTACTTCTCAAAGATTCAGATAAAACTCTCGTTGTCGGACAGGTAGCAAAAAAACCTCTTCAGAATGAAAACAAGCAAAAAAGTTGGGAACTTACCGGTGCATACTTCAGACTTCCCCATAGCACCAAAATAAAGATAATTTCAACAGATACTCCTGGGACACGAAACAGTAAAGTTTATAACGGAGTCTGCATAGAACACAAAGATTCTTTATGGTTTATTGAAGAAGATCTAATTGGACAAATCAGAGGCTTAAGGCTGGAGAATTAATTATCAATCCATCAATTATCCAAATGATAACTAATATCGTAGTTATGCAACTTTCTATTACTTAAACCTCATCTACTCGCAAGCATATAACTCGTCCCCCTTCCTTGCCCTTCAACCTGAAGTAATCCTTTCCTGACAAGTTCATTTAGATCTCTGTACGCAGTCATTGTAGAAACACTCATCATTTCAACATATTCTTCACGTTTTACTTGAGGAATATTTTGAAGATAGCGTAATATTTTAAGCTGTCTTCTATTTAAATTTAAAAATGGCTGCTTATTCTTTTCCTTGTCGTCTTCGATAACTCTATCTATTCTTTCTCTTAAAGCAACCGATTCATCAGCAAAGTTACGTATAAATCTTTCAATCCATAGAGTTATATCATCATTTCCTCCCGAGGCCTGTCTCCAAGCTTCAATATACTCATCTCCATAGACATCAAAGTTTTTGATGATAGGGAGATATCCGTTAATAAACATTCCTGACTTAAAAAACAAGTACTTCGCAGCAGCAAGTATTGTAAGTTGATTCCCAGTAACAAAAGGAGCAATTTTCACAAGCCGATATATAACTGCCGGAATTCTTATAAGTGAATGAATCTTATTGCTATTTGACTCAAACCACTCAAGAATTTGCAAAGCTTGAGACTGAACTTCAACTGATGCTATTTCTTCACTACGAGATGATAACCAATTGTCATCTTTCTTTTCTATCTCTTCCCCGCTCGTTCGGTATTTCGCATCCCATTCTTCAGCAACACCTTTTATAAGTATTTTATTTAGGTGAATTAATATATTCCCTTGGACAGGATAGTATGAAGTCTGCGTCGCCAATATATATTCCATCGCATTTCTAAAGTTAGTTAGATAATTCCCCCGGTAATCTCCTAAACTCAAAGTCTTTCCAGAAGCGATTTTACGAGCAATCTTCAATGTAATCCCAACCCCAAAAAGATTTCCTAGATGAAATATATCATTTGCATTTGTAGACAAACGTATTCTTGAGACTACTTCATCATCCAGATGTAAATCCAGAATACCTTTTCTTTCAACTTCAAATCTTACAATATTGTTTAGCATATTGTGGGTCAGTTTAAAGCTTGGTTCATACATTTTATATTTATAAGAATTTAATGCGGACAGGTTTTTTAATTCGATTAAAATCGTAGAGACGATTAAACGATTCAAGCAACTTAATCGACTAGAACGTTTTAAATGCGTTAATCTTTTGGATTGTTCGTTCGTTTCAAAAGCCGACTGTGAGATTCGAACCCTGAACAAACTCACTTCGTTCGTATTCAGGGCACGCTCACGACCGATAACTTATACAAGAGCACTCAAAGTTTCTCAATTATAAGCCGTCCATCGGACTCGAACCGATAACCTACGGTTTACGACACCGTTGCTCTACCATTGAGCTAGGACGGCTCCAGCGCCAAATCATCCGGCCAACTTTCTAACAATATAACAATATCACAACAAAGCAAATTCTATCTTTACCATTTCCCCTTCCCCTTTTACCTTATACCTTTTTAATAAGCGGGATACGAGAATCGGACTCGCGCTTCGTCCTTGGGAAGGACGTGTACTACCACTATACTAATCCCGCACATCCTATTTATGAGTTACGGGAATGATACAAAGATCTCCGCCAAATATCAATAATATCATAAAACATTCATTATATAGACCCATGATACCATAAAAAATCTTCAATGGATATTCGTGAAAACATATTGCCGTATTCTAGAAAAGTCCCTATAATGTTATAGTTAAACATTAATAAAATGGCTGACGAAACAAAACAGATTGCAGAAATAGAATACCTTAGTAAAAAGATAGAGGCTTCACAGGTACCTCCAGAGCTTGCAGAAACTATAGACATAATGGTCCAAAGGATAAGAAGAATGGCCAGACAAGGTCAGGAATCAGGAGAATATGAACCTATTGCTAAATTTATCGACTGGTGCTTGAGAATGCCATGGGGTAAAGTTACCCAAGACAATCTTGACCTTGAAAATGCAAAAAAGATTATGGACTCACATCATTATGGAGGAGAGCATGTAAAACAGACAATCTTAGAATACTTAGCAATTTTAAAGAAAAAAAGTGTTCAAGTTGGAGCACAATACCAGGCACCTGTTTTATGCTTTATTGGTCCGCAAGGTACCGGCAAAACTACAATGGCTAAGGCAATTGCAGAATCTCTAGGCAGGCCTTTTTACCGTATCTCACTTGGAGCTTTAAGTGCCTCATCTGAACTTAGAGGAAAACCAAAGGGAAATCCAGATGCAGAACCTGGACAGATCGTAAAGGCACTAGTAAACTGCAAAGCCCTTTCTCCAGTCATACTTCTTGATGAGATAGACAAGGTTAGTGGAAGTGAATCTGCATTGCAGGATTTTATGGCAATTCTACTTGAAGTACTAGATCCCCAACAAAACACATCGTTTAGAGATCTCTATATCGACTACCCTGTAGATCTGTCAAGAGTATTTTTTATATGCACTGCAAATACGCTAAAAACATTAACAAGGGCTCTTCTCGACCGTCTTGAGATAGTCGAATTCAGAGATTATAGTCCTGAGGAAAAAGTTGTCATAGCAGGTAGGTATCTTTGGCCAAAAGTCCTTGAATATGCAGGACTTACCCCTCAAGAGATACAAATTGCAGATGAAGCCTGGCCAATCATTATTGAAAAACTTGGAAAAGACCCGGGAGTTAGAAGACTTGAGAGAAATTTACAGAAATTAGCAAGAAAGGCTACAAAACTGATTGTGACAGGACAAGCACAAAGTGTCATAATTAACTCCCAAAATGTTGAAAGTTATCTACAAGAAGAAGTAGCTCTATCAGAACTTCAGGAAAAAGAGTATAGGGGTGTTGAAAACGAACAGGAAATGAGAAAACAAGTAAAGGATCAAGCTTTTCAAGCCACAAACAATATTCAACAACAACAGGAACCTGCACCATCTCTAAAAGCTCAAAAGCAAGAAGCTCCTCCTCGGGTTGAACAAGCTCAGCAATCCACGCAAACAATCGGTGGTGTACAAGAGGCTCAGCAACCCCAAGTTACTACTCCGCAGCAATAATTTCCCTCAGAATATTAGTTATGCAATATGAGATATAAGCTATGAGCTATTAGTTATAAACTATTTATTGACTACAAACCCTTTCTATGCTATCCTTCGACGTTATTTGGAATAAGATGAACAAACAAAAACCAATCATAACAGTTAAAAATCTATCAAAAAAATATAATGGCCTTCAAGCTGTAAATAGTGTAACATTCGAAGTCTTTGAGAACGAAATCTTCGGAATTTTGGGGCCGAATGGTGCCGGTAAAACTACTACTATAGAAATGATAGAGGGGATAAGAGAGATTGACATCGGTGATATCGAAATTGATGGGATAGATGTAGATAAAAATCCCGACAAGGCAAAAGAGCTGCTAGGAATACAGCTTCAGGACAGCGAGTATTTTGACCACCTGAATCTATGTGAAATTCTTGATCTGTTCGGTCAATTCTACAGCAGGAAAGTAGATCCAAAAGATATCCTTGATAAAGTAGAGTTATCATCGAAGGGAAAATCCTTGGTAAAGCAATTATCCGGTGGTCAAAAACAAAGGCTATCAATAGCATTATCGCTTGTAAATGATCCAAAGATTTTATTCCTAGACGAACCTACTACAGGACTTGATCCACAAGCAAGAAGGCACATGTGGGACCTCATCGAAAGACTCAGAAAAGAGCATAGAACAATTATACTTACGACACATTATATGGAAGAGGCCGAAATCCTCTGTGACAGAGTGGCAGTCATGGATGAAGGAAAAATTCTTACAATAGATACGCCCGATAATTTAATAAATGAACTATTAAAGAAAGGATTTAAGAAAGAGATTAAGATAAAGGAGGCAAACCTGGAAGACGTATTTCTAGATTTAACTGGGAAGAAACTTAGAGATTAAAAATGAAAACATTACTGAAACTTACAACTGCAAATATAAAAATGTACTTCAGAGACAAGAGTGCATTATTCTTTACACTTTTCTTTCCTTTTATAGTCATTGCTATATTTGGGGTCCTTGATTTTGCAAAATTCTCCACCTCTAAAATCGGCATAGTCTATGATGAGAGCACCAAACAGTATGCCGATGGTGTGAAAGAGGCGCTTTCAAATATTGGAGACCAATATAAGATAGAGGAGGGAAGTCTTGAAGATGAAAAGCAAGCACTAACCGACGACGACAGGCTTCTTGTATTAGAATTCACACCCAACGGAGAGGACAGAAAAGTAAATGTTAAAGCATATTTAAATAAAGGAAATGAACAGGCAGCACAAGCGACATTTCTGGTCGTTCAAAAGATTCTTGCTGATTTTGAGCTAAGCATCCTTCAAGTACAACCGATGTTTAATATAGATTCTGAAGTAATAAATGTTTTTGAACTTAGAAATATTGACTACATGGTTCCTGGCGTTGTAGCCATGTCTCTCATGCAGGGTGGTCTATTCGGCGTTATCGGCACAATCGTTGATTATAGAGAAAAAGGGATACTTAAGAGACTCTTTGCTACTCCATTATCAAAGAGTAACTTTCTTATTTCTCAAATTCTTTCAAGACTTGTTGTATCAATAATTCAAGTTCTAATTTTACTTGTTACTTCATATGTGATCTTTAAGATTAAAATTGTAGGAAGTCTAGTACTAGTTGCCTTTCTTGCAATTCTCGGAAGCTTGACATTTTTGTCCCTAGGTTTTGCTATTTCAGGAATTGCAAAAACATCAGAATCCGCACGAGCAATTATAATGCCCGTACAAATGATTCTTATGTTTACAAGCGGAGTCTACTTTTCAAGAGAAGTCTTGCCAACTTGGCTATATGACATTACTGCCTACACACCACTTACCTATCTTTCCGATGGTTTGCGAGACGTTATGACGAGAGGCTATGGGTTGCTTGACGATACCGTAAAAACAGCTACCATAGGCATTTCTGTCTGGCTCATCATCTTTATTATTTTGGCAATCAGAAGCTTTAAGTGGGAGAAAAAGTAGCAATTATCAATCTTCAAACCTCAATCTACAATTAGTAATTAACGACATGACGCCCTATTACCATTTGTTATTTTCTTTTTCCACCAAAATAAAAGGCATATACTAAATCAGGTAAACCTTCTCCTGTAACTGCTGTAATCTCTCGTACATCTTCAGCTTTGATAACCATCCTCTTATCATCTTCTAGTTGAACTAATTGTAATTCAAATGCTGAGTAAAATTTAGTATCTCCTTCAATAACATTCCCAACCAATACCTTTTTACCAGCTACCAATTGTTCTACTATTCCTTTGGGCAATAGCAATATACGTATTGCATTTCTAGCTACTACATAAGGATTTCCTATAATTTCAACCGGAATCCCATTAGAGTTTGGTAATGCTATATCTATCTTATAATCAGCACGCATCCGATCAACCGTTGCTTTTGATATTCGAGTTACCATCGCCTCGGTCGGTTCTACTACTGTGTTCAAAGATGTTGTAGCTGGATCATTAGGTAGTAATTCAAGACCAATAATTTTCTGTGCTATACTATCCTCTCCACCTTTAAGTGGTGATCTTTGCCAATCCTGATGGCTTTCAAGATTTGTACCAGATATTGCCTCATCATTGACACCTGGTAATATTCTTCTAACTCTACTCCTTTGTCCAGATGTTATTTCTTGATAAACCGGACTAATAGTTTCCATATTATTTATATAAAAAGTAATATTTATAACTGCCTACTTCATCAGCGTTCGCTAATAAAATCAGATATGTGTGGTTTTGATAACTTCTTATAATCCTCATACTTCATAGCAATAGAAACACTTCTATCCCCTGCATTAAAAATTATTTCATCATTTTTTGAAAGACTTTCATCTACATAGACATCAAGATTAAATATATTGCCAAAGGGGGGGACTCCGCCTGGTAGAACTCCCTCGGTTATCTCTAGAACTTCATCTTCAGAAGCAAAGGAAAATTTACTGCATTTCAAAAGTTTCCTTACTTTCTTTGAGTCTATACGTCTGTTTCCCGGAAGTACAAGCATGAAGTACTTTTTCTCCCCACTCTTTAATTTAGCTGAAATGAGAATCGCTTTTGCACCTTGTGATAGAGAGTAATCTGGTCTCTCACGCTGCGCTTCTTCAGAAGTACGAACTGGCCTATGTCGAAACTCTTTATAAGAAATCCTATTTTTCTCCAGTCTGTCTTTTATCACCTCGAGTGTATTCATTGTATCTTTATATCATTGAATATTTGTATAATTGCACAATTCTTAATCCTTAACTTTTAATTCTTTATTCTTCATCTCCTTATGTTTCTTCCTTGCCCTCCTAAGTATCAATATTTCCTTTGTAATTTCTAGCGCTAGTAAATCAAGTAAACCCACACCAATTAACACTATCCAGTAATTAAAGCTTAACGGCACAGTCTGCAAAAGAGTTTGTAGTGGGGGTAGATAAATTGCAGAAACAAGTAATATGGCACCAATTATAAAGGATATATTTAGAAGTTTATTATTTAAGATTCTTATCTTCCACAATGGCTCTCGCAGGCTCTTGCAAGCGTATACAAAGAATAGTGAGTCAATTGTCAGTGCTGCAAAGATCATAGTTCTAATAAATTCAATATCAAAACCATTTACATAGTAATATACAAATAGACCAATAAGAGCAATGTCATCTATCCATCCAATAATCAAAGTAAATAACTTAAGTTCCAGGTCTAAAATAGGCTTTTGAAATATCTTTGGAGGAAGCTTGAGAATGTTTCTCTCGATTGGTTCTACTGACAATGCAATATCAGGTAAGCCATCCTCAACTAAATTGATCCATAATATTTGAGATGCAATAATAGGTAGAGGCCAGCCTAAAAATATTGCAAACGCTACAATAATAACTTCAGCAAGGCTATCCGAAAGCAAGTAAATTGCGACCTTTTTAATATTATCAAGAATTCCTCTTCCTTCCCTTATGGTATCGAGAATAGTTCTAAGATTATCATCCATCAAAACAAGATCCGCACTCTCCTTAGCCACATCTGTTCCAGAGCCTAAAGCTATGCCAATATCAGCAAGATGCAATGCTGGTGCATCATTGATCCCATCGCCAGTCATAGCAACAACTTTTCCTTTCCTTTGCAAGGACTTTATAATTCTAACTTTATCATTTGGAGCTACACGCACAAATAAAGATATATCACTAATAACCTCATCTAATTGTTTGTCACTTAGTTTATTCAACTTTTCGCCTTTCAATATATTGCATCTTTCACAAGGCATCCCCACCTGCTTTGCAATATTCAGCGCTGTTTTGACCTGATCTCCTGTCACAATAACAAGTCTTAGACCTGCTTCTTCCGTTTCTTGTACAGCTTCTTTTGAACTTTCACGAAGCGGGTCGTCAATGACAACAAGACCCAAAAATGTTAACTCAAGAAATTCATTCTTTATACTTCTTTGTTTTTCTGAAACATCTTTGTAAGCAACAGCTATAATTCTAAAACCTTTTGTGCTCAAGTAATCATTCTCAGCAAAAAGAGTTGTTCTTTCCCGTTTTGCCATACGCCTTGTATTTACTGTCTTATAGGTACTTACAAAAGAGGAATTATCTATAATTTTCTCAGGTGAGCCGCAAATATACATCCTGTTCTTCTTACCATTTTTAACTAGAGCTGCACTTAATTTGGCTCGAGGATCAAAAGGGAAGTCATCAAGAATAGAATTCTTCTTATCAATTGACTTCTTAGAAAGGTTAAACTTGTGACCAAATTTCAGTAGAGCTACATCTGTTGCATTGCCACGGTATATTTTCTTTTTACCCTTCTCAGTGAAAGCTTGATTACAAAGTGTTGCAGATTTTAATATCTCTATTGTTGTTGGTGACGAGTATACATCTAGATCATTTATACTTAACCTCTTCTTATCTAAAAACGAGATTTGTGTTACATTCATCTTTCCTTCTGTAAGTGTCCCAGTTTTGTCAATGCAAAGAACTTCTGTCCTTCCCAAAGTTTCAGTTGCAAGCAAATTTCGTATAAGCCCTTTTTTCTTTAGAACCTTTTGCATACCGATTGCAAATATAATAGTAACTGCAACAGGCAGTCCTTCTGGAAGAGCCGATACAGCAAGAGCTACAGATTCGGAAAACATTTTTGCCCATTCATGGGTACGTATAACACCAACAAAAAAAATTATTGATAGAATAGTTATAAGTGCTACGCCGATAAATCTTGCTAGATTCTCCAATTCCTTCTGAATTAGTGTTTTTTCCTCCTTTTGCTCTCTGATAGTTTCTGAGATTTGGCCAAGCTCAGTTGTATCCCCAGTTGATGTAACAATTGCTTGACAATATCCAGATAAAATACTTGTTCCCATATAGAGCATATTATCCCGCTCTGCTAGTACTCTTTCTTTACCCAATACGCTTGAAATCTTCTTTCTGGGAAAAGATTCGCCCGTAAGAAGAGATTCATCTACTTCCAGATTCTTTTGCTTTATGATGCGGCTGTCTGCAGGTATTTTGTCACCGCTTTTCAGTAAAATCACATCACCAGGAACAAGTGAGGTAGAATCAAGCAAGCGTTGTTTTCCTGATCTTAAAACAATAGTGCTATATACAGTTTTTCCAAGCAGTTTACCTAGCGTATTTGAAGCTTTGTATTCCTGAAAAAAACCAACAAGGACATCAATTGTTATAGCGATCCAGATAACCAGAGAGTCAAGTCTCTCTCCAAGGATGCTTGAAAGAACACCAGCAATAACAAGAATGTACACAAGGGGTGATCTAAATTGCTTAAGAAAAATACTTACAGGAGTTAATTTTCTCTCTCTTCCAATTTGGTTTAGCCCAAATGTCTTCAATCTCTGCTGTGCTTCCTCTTCATCAAGTCCCTTTTCAGAAGAAAATAACTCTTGAAAAGTTTCCCTCACAGATTTTAGGTAAGCATTGTCAATTTTTTCCATTTATGATAATTCAGTAGATAAGATTTGTTAACATTGTAATATAACGCTTACAAGGTTCCAAGTATATTACTGCATTTCCTATATGGACGAAGATTTAACCTTCGTCCAGTATGGAATCCTTTGACTCATCCTAAATCACAATTAATACTAATAACAGCTGGTTCAATCTTCCCTGCTTGCGCAGGCAAACACGATTAAACCTTTGACCAAACTTTCCTCTCAATCTATACTTGTATAGTAAATTATTATCGATGGAGAATGGACCAATTAGAAAACATCAAATCTCGCCGTAGTGTTAGGGATTTTAAAAAAGGAGAAATTCCTGAAGAAATAATAGAGAAATTAAAGCAAGCACTCATCTGGGCACCATCAGCAGGAAACCTGCAATCACGGAAATTCTACTTTGTATACAACGATAAGATAAAAAAAGAACTTGCTAATGCAGCCTTAGGGCAAATGTTTGTTAAGGAAGCACCACTTGTCATCGCAGCTTGTGCAGATCCTGAGAAAAGTGCATCAAAATATGGAGAAAGAGGAAGGAATCTATACTGTATCTGTGATACAGCCATAAGCATACAAAACTTAATGCTGCAGGCGGCATCAGAAGGACTTGGAACTTGCTGGGTTGGCGCTTTTGATGAAAAAAGAGTAGCAAAAATTCTGAATTTACAGAAAGATTTAAGACCAATTGCAATCGTACCTATAGGCTATCCTTCTGTAATTCCAGAAAAACCAGAACGTTTTACTGTTAACGAGATTATAGGAGAGATTAATTAATATTAGAATATATATATGGAAACTCTTGAAGCAAAAAAAAGCTGGGTCAGCGTTCCAATCAGCTGTACTGGGTGCCGTTTTCGAACCACAATTGACGTGGGATATATTCCACAAACCGAAACATTGGAAGCTGCAACAGCAAGAGAACTACAAGCTATCCAAGAAGAACATTCACAAGTTTGTACTGGAAGTGGAACACTGCAAGTCTCACGCTAAAAAGCTAAGAAGCTAGTAGTTATGAGTTATGAGATATGAGATATGAGATATAAGTTATTTAATTGAAGATTGATTATAAAAGATTGTTATTTCTCTTCTTCGATAATTTCAACCCTTAGTGATCCATCTTCATTCTTTCCGACAACTTCAAGTTCTATCCCGCAAAAAGGACATTCAACAACATCGCCTTCACTGTACTCCTTTTCAAGTTCAATGTTATTTTTGCATTCAGGACAATTTAACTTTTTACTCATTTTCATTTATGTAACAATTAATCTATAATGTCGTTCATAAGCGTGTGATAAATTTCAATATGTTCTAGTTCTGAAAGATAACATATTTGGTTTTTCTAATCAAATCTCAAGTTAAGAATTTTAGTACTTTAAACAAATTAGCAAAGTTAAACCCTATAAATACAAAAAGAGCAAGAAGCTCTTTTTGATTTAGCCTATCCGAAAGAGGATATACATATTAAAACGTAAATTTCAAAAAATATCACAATGGGAATTTGGCAATATAGTAAATATCTTAAACCAAAAGTAAAAGATCTTTTTAGACTGACGCTAAAAGAAGGAAATACACCATGCAAAGAATGTGCAAAATTAGCACGAGTTTTAAATATCGAAAAAATCTACCTAAAAAGAGAGGACTTGAATCCGACAGGATCATTTAAAGATAGAAGTCTAGCCTTTCAATTATCAGTACATTTTCAAGAAGGCAGGGAGGAATTTGTAATCTCATCTACAGGAAATGCTGCGATTTCAGCAATTAGTTATGCCAAATTATTTAAATGCAAACTTCATGTTTTCGTATCAAAGAATATACCTGCAGATAAACTCCTCAGACTTCTCGATATCAGCAACATATCCGACTTTGACCACAGTGCACTGCAAAAAGAGGAGACTTATGAATTACAGAAAGATAATTTAAAACTGTATTTTTCTGCAAGACCAAAATCAGATTCAGTAAAGTTCTCAAATGCTTATAACATCATACATCTGAGAGGATCAAACGATGATCTTGCAACCATTGGCTATAAAACTATCTCCTATGAACTTGTTCAAGAGATTAAAGCTACAGATGCAATAATTATTGCCTGTAGCAGTGGGACAAGCACAGTAGGTATTTACCAAGGATTTGTTGACCTTGGAATGACTCCTCCACCAATTCATATCGTGCAAACTACAAAAGTAAATACTATGGCATCAAACTTTGACAGAGATTTTAAAAAATCTGATACGAGTCTTGCTTCTGCAATTTCGGATAGAGTAGCACTTCGTAAAGACCAGATAATAGGAATAGTCTCAAGAACTGGTGGATCGGGTTGGGTTATTGATGACGAAGAAATAATGACGTGCCAGATGCTTCTTGCCCAAAACTGTGAGATAACAACATCATTTGATTCATCACTTACTCTTGCAGGTCTTATAAAGGCATTAAAAAATGATTGGCAAATCTTAAGGCCAGTGTTAATATTAAGCGGGCAATAACATAATAGTTTCAACCATGGACACACTAGACTCTTTACTAGAAAAGGTAAATCAAAAGACGAAGGACAAACCCATTTTTTTTGCGACTAATGACTCAGAACGTGCTTTAGGGTTAGAAAAGGTTTTAGATAATTATCATGTTTTATGTATTGATGACAATGATGTAATCGACTATTTGAAAAAGGAAAATGTAAAGATATTTTGCCTTGAAAAGGAATTAAATACATTAAACTCTATCTTCAGAAATTCTAACCGACTTCTTAACCACGAACGTACACAAGAATATATAAAGAAGAACACAAAAGGACAAGGAGCATATCTCATGTTTTTCAAAATTGCGCCGAATCTTGAACGGACAAGTGAAAAGTTAAACTTCGATCTTCTAAATACATCTTCAAAACTAAACAGGAAGTTTGAGCTCAAGATTTCTCAGTATAAATCAATAAAAAGCTTAGATATTCGCATTCCTAAGACAAGGATATACAAATTAACAGACACAAATTATGAAGATTTAGTAAAAGTATTTGGCAAAAACATCATAATGCAGTTTAATAGGGGGCATACGGGTGGCGGAACAATTAGGATAGATTCTAAAATACAACTTGAGGAACTGAAAGAAATATTTCCTGAAAGAACAGTTAGAATAGCTAGCTACATAAAGGGAATCCCTTATACACTCAATGCCTGCATCACTAAACATGGTATCTGTTGGGGAGGTTTAAGTTTCCAGATAACTGGAGTAGAGGAGTGTACAGCCAAAAAAGATGCAACCGTAGGTAATGACTGGCTGCTTCCAAAAAACCTTTTATCTGAAAGAACCAAGAAAGAGATAGATAAATTCACAAAGAACATAGGAGAGGAGATGCAGAAAAACGGATTCCGCGGCATGTTTGGACTTGATATTGTAGTTGATGATGAAAAGGAGGAAGCCTATGTGATAGAGATAAATGCCAGGCAGCCTGCTTCTATCCCGATGCATACGAAACTCCAGTTAAAAGAAAGACAAATTCCACTGAATTT
This sequence comes from Candidatus Dojkabacteria bacterium, assembly GCA_016932045.1. Taxonomy (GTDB): domain Bacteria; phylum Patescibacteriota; class Dojkabacteria; order JAHIVN01; family JAHIVN01; genus JAFGDO01. Next base: position 31,720 of record JAFGDO010000005.1, read on the forward strand.
GCTTGCAATTGCTGAGTTCTTAGATATTGATTATAGAATTGATGTTGAATCATACAATTTACAAGCTTCTGCTCCGATTGAAGCTGCTCAGCTCTTTATAAGGAACCAGTTTGATCACGATGCCTCAGTTATTGGTGCAATAAAAGTCGGAGCATACAGGATGGTTGGTGATAATCTTGCATATGACTGGAGTAGCGGGAAGCCGAAATTGAAATCAAACGTTATAATGATTGATGAAGAAAAGGATAAACCTCTAATTTTTGAGAAAGAGGCTTACTCAATTGATGAGACTAAAAAGGCAGGAATTCTGATTCTTTGTGTCAAGGAGCATAAAGTAGTAAGTCCAAACGGTGAAGTGGCAAGAATTCAAGTTCAACAGACGCTTTTTGATAACAGAGATAAACTCAAAGCATGGGCTTCTGAAGTCGTAAAAGGTATATGTAAATACGTAATATTACAGGAGAAAACAAATGATAGAAAAGATACCTGAAGCAGCACAAAACATGATAGACCGCTACTTTAACTTGCCTTTAAATGGCAAGAAGGTACGTTCCCCCTATTACATTAGTATCAAAAAATTCAGACAAAGAATGGGGCTTCGTGTACTCATAGGAAAGGGCTCTCCAGAAGAAATAGTTCAGGAAAGTTTGATATATGAAAAATTAAGAGGCGTTGATTTTAATTTCATGACAGTAGAAGAGATAAGAGAATTCTTAGTTAAGAGGCGTATTGGTATTGACTGCTCAGGATTTGTAGTCCACGTTCTCAATGCATGGTTACGAGGTAAAAAGAAAAAAAATCTGTGCAACTATCTTAAATTTCCCAAAGAAAGTCTTTACAGAAAAATAGCACGTCTTTTGCGTCCCATTGAGAACATAAGCGCAGAACAGCTAACAAGTGATCTAAATACAACTCCAGTTAAGAACTTGAATAATATTCGTACCGGAGATTTAATTCGCTCGAAACTTCCAAAGAGATCTGAGAAGCTTCTTGATAGATTTCATGTAATGCTGATAATAGAAGTTGACAGAACTAATGGAAAAGTAAATTCTTTTAAATATGCACACTCAACAAGGGGATATGATGATGCACATGGTACAAGAACAGGTGAAGTTATTGTAAAAAACGCTTCCAAGCCACTTTGCGGGCAGGAATGGAGTGATGAGTATAAGGGCAGAAACTGGACAAAAGAAGAGCTTTGCGCTGATAAAGAGTATGGCCAAGTCAGAAGACTAAAGAATGTGCCTCTATACTAGGAATCTTCGTCGTTTCGTTATCTCATTCCTAATTTTTAATTCTTAATTGATAAATTGTATAATTGGATAATTGTACAATTGAGGTTTGGTCAATTAGCTCAGTCGGCTAGAGCACTCCGTTCACATCGGAGAGGTCGCTGGTTCAAATCCAGCATTGACCATTTTTTAAACGTAGGTAAAATTCATAAGGTCGCAGGCGTGCCATGTAAACTTAGACTAAAAGGGTAAGTTTTACATGGTTCGATTCCTGCTTCGCCCACCAGATATTGAGTTAATTAAATAAACCCAACAAAGTTACCTTTTTCTTCTTTTTGATCTTCCATTCTTCGCTAACCGTTTTTGATCCGTAGGATACAATTCGCGAATTGTTTTCGTTGCCAATGCCGTTGCTAATGATGCAATGTAAAAAGATTGATTGTTTGAAAAAAGCCGACTATCCCAAAGATCTGTATATCTTCTTAATGCAGTTTCAAGCTCTAAAGCCTTTGCTTTTATCATACCTATGTCAGGAATTTCTCCACTGGCACTTTCATAACCAATTATTTCCCATGCAGCAACAGTAACAAGCTGCCGCATCAAATCCTCTGCAAGATGATACCTTTCCAGAAAGACTCTATACGAGCCAATAATACTGAGAGTTTCGTTGGCAGGACCAAACAAGTAAGCCTCCAAATCCTTTCTGAGTCCCATGAATAAATCATAGCTCAATGCTGCTTGTCTAGCAGTCATATCCCCAGGATCTTTTAAGATTCTTAAATTATCGTGCCCTGTAATGTTTTGCATTGTAGATAAATCACGCACTACCATTCTATTTGTTCCATCAACAGCAAGCCCTCGATTTCCATCATGATACTGATTATGAACAAGCCCTCTTCGGTGTAACTGTCCCAAGGCATGTGCTGAGTAAAAAGCAAACAGTCCAAATAAAAATTCTGGACTTGGATAAAATTCAGGATAATTCCGGGCTACAAACATACTTATCTCTGCTATAGTATACGAATGCAAATTAACAGGAGTTCTATAAACTGAAAAGCCTACTCGTTCTCGCCACGATACACCCGTATATTCTCCTAGAAGAACATATTCTGGAAAGCAGATTCCAGGTATTGGTCTTTCTACTCTCCTTCTTGTTGCTCTTGCTTTTTCAGTAAGACCTTTTAATGTATAGGCTCCTACCGGACTGCGACTTCTTGTTGTCTGCTTTTTACCATGGGGTAATACTCTAAGTGTCATACCCCATCCCTCATCATTGCCTCTTCCATTATTCATAAGATCATAAAAAAAGGAAACATCAGTCTGAGGGTCAAAATTTGGAGCTAAAAACAAAAGCCTTCTTGCATTATAATCTGCCCATCCAGCACCTATACCTCCGAAATGTAAGAGTGTACTTGGATTTTCTGCATCTAAAGCTAAAACTACGCGTGTAATATGAGAAACAGGCTGATGAGTTAATACAAACCTACTGTCACCAATTCCTGTTCTAAACCAACCCAGCATTTTTCCAATAACTTCTGGATCAGTAGTATTATATCCAGTACAAAAAGATGCAACTTGAGGATGAAGTACTACATCTATGTCACGACCATCAAAATTAACCTCAAAGTTAGGCGACATATCTAAAGGAAATGTTATTAAACCACCTTTTTCTCCAGTAAGTGTCAACATACTTTCCCCTAGATAGCCTGGATTGCTATCCAGTTTTACTGAATAGGGAACATCTGTTTTTAAAACCTCGCACCCAATTTCCTGTATAACCATAGCAACGAATTATACTATAAGACAACGTTAGCTTTCCACTATATAAAATGTGTACTTTGTTTAAATATACTATTTTAGTAGCAGGTTAGAACCCCCATGTTTACTACAGGCCAAATATGATATAATCTCGCAAGTGAATTTTAAGGAGTACAAAAGATGACAGAACAACGTACTGAACTTCGAAATATGGTTGTTTCAAGCTTTGTTGATCAGGAACCATCAAGTCAAGATCAACTAGAGGCGCTTGTAGTAGGTCATGCTATTTGTGAGCAAGTAATATATGAGGCCGTAGAATGCTTAGAGAAAGGAATCTCAACCCCAGCGGCTCAAGCTGTTGTTGATACTGCTTTGGCAACATTAAACATGCACCCTGCTATACCACTTGAGGCTCCAATGGTGATAAGTAGGATGCTAGAAGCAAATAGAATGAGATATGAACTTAAAGCAATAACAAGCAATAGATTCCCACTTGTTCCAGGTTCTCTACTAATTTCAGGAGCAGGCTCAATATACAGTGAATCTTGGACAGCCACTCACTTCGAGATACCTGGATCAAAAGAAAGAATAATAGAATATTTCAATATGATCTTAAGAGTTGGCTTTGTCGCATACTTTGATCTCGCTTGGAATTTAGCAATTCAACGAGGATTCCCCTTACCGCCATATCCTCCCGACAGATTATCGAGAGGAAATGTAATGATCGAAACTATACCTCAAAGAGTCCACTTAGCCGATCCTATTTGGCCTGAATATCTTGTGAATCCTAATTTGGCGGTTTATTTTTTTCCCCCTTCTTTAATAGAATGTCTAGCAGGAATAACTAGGGGAAGTATACTTGAAGATGCCGAGTTAAGTTCAATGACTCTGGGAGGATTTATAACTGCTGACACTCATCAAAGCCTATGTGCATTTTATCCACCAAATACATTTGAAGAATTAGAAATTTTTAGACTAGATCCAAACAGCTTCATACCAAATTCTGAAGAATCAGGAGTAGAGCAGGCAAGAAGCGCTTTGCTAGAGCTAAGTAAGTTAATAAGCCTCGTACAGGAAAACGGCAGGGTTTTGTTTACTATTGGATCAGGTAATGATAAACATGGGATGTTTCAAAGATATACCTTAATGGGAATTTTAAAATACATCCTTGAATCAACTAGAACAGAACATATTTTCCGATCATCACCAAATCCTGAAAAAAAATACTTTTTGAGTGCTATCAGACCAGACAAACCCCTAAAAAGACCTTCCTGGGCACCCATTGGATCTTCTCAGTGGAGAGAAGCTGTAGGGAGAGGCTTCAGATCTAGGAATTCACTTCAAATGACTATGTTTGTAGTAACAACTGAATTTCATGAATTTGTTCGACAGTTAATTGCAGACGCTGAAGGTTTTTCTAAACTCTATGCTTCTAGAAAAGATGAGGCCGTGAGAATGTCCCATAGGCTAGTTGGGGTAAAATACCGACAGAAACCTAGTAATCCTAAAAAAGGTAGAAAGAAAAAAGGAAAATAAAATATTTGAGCTTTTCTAATAAATTCTCCATTTGTATCATCTATCAAACAGTTCTATAATTGATATAAGTTTCAAGATATCACTTTTTGCATGGAACCTGAAGAACAATCAAATTGCCAAGATGTAGGTGAGGGCGATAGAAGTATCGCCTTCGCAACCATGGAACTTGCTGCACGTATCATTCTTGGCTTGGTTCAAGTACCAGGAAAAGTACTAAAAGCAGCATTCACATTTCGCAGTAAAGAAGGAGGTCATATGGCAGTTTTAGAATACGAAGATAGAGAAGAAGAACCATAGCACTTTAAATCGTAAATATTCAAAACTCAATCCTTAATGGTAATAGGTGAAAGGTAAAAAGTAGAAAGTAGATTGAGAACAAACAGTAATACCCCGCAACCATAAGAAAATATAGCAATACAGCAATATAACAGTATAGCAATCAGGCAATTAGCGTCACGTCATTCTCCTCAAAACATCTTTGAATTTCTACTAATTCTTTCTCATCAAATTCTTTAAGCACATAATCTTCACCGTGAATTTTCCTACCATTTCTATGTTCTATACCAATTCTTATTCGCGTGAAATGAACACTTCCGAGATGATCTTCGACCGACTTCACTCCCCTGTGTTCACGAGGAGATTTTGCCTCTTGTATCTTGACTTTGCCTAAAGGAATATCTAAGTCATCATGTACAAGAATTAGCTCATTCTCAACATCTACCTTATACCATTTAACTACTTCGCGAACTGATAACCCGCTGTTATTCATAAAGGTCTGCGGTTTAACAAGTATTAAATCTTCTCCAACCTCATAAACAATAGAATTCTTCAATTTCTTCTCGTTTATTCCTTTTATTCTATATTTCTGCAGGAGGAAATTTATATACGCAAACCCAACATTATGCCTGGTTTTTTCATATTCCCTACCTGGATTCCCTAAACCGATAATAACTTGTCTTTTAGTTACCTTAGCTCTCATATTAGTAAACACTTTAAATTATCTAACTATCCGACTATCTCCGCCCGAGGCGCCTGTCTGCCGACAGGCAGAGGCAAGTAGCTATGCGACTATTAAGTACCTATTTTCATCTACTATCTAATATTATCGTCACCGGTCCGTCATTATTTATCTCAACAAGCATCTTTGCTGCAAATTTTCCACTCTTTACCTTATCACTACTATAAACTTCTTTCAACTTTGAAATGAATTCTTCATATAATGCTTCCGCCTGACCAGTCTCCTCAGCTTCGCCAAAAAAAGGCCTTCTTCCCTTTGAACAGTCTGCAAAAAGTGTAAATTGCGAAACAACTAAGATCTCCCCGTCAACCTCAGCTAAGTCCTTATCGAACTTGTCAGACTCATTCTCAAATAATCTAAGAGCAACTACCTTCTTGGTTAAAATGTCAATATCTTCTTGAGTATCTCCTGCAGCTACTCCTAGCATTAGCACATACCCAATACCAATATCCGCAATTCTTTTTCCACTCACACTAACCGATGCTGATTTTACTCTTTGTAATACAATTCTCATAGCTTAAAAGTCATATCTTATAACTTAAAGCTCTTGGCTTCTTAGCTTTTTAGCTACTGCTTATCTGTTTAACTATCTCCGGTCTCTGCTCATGATAATCAGTTGCATTCTGGAAATGATATCCAAGTCTAAATAAAAGATCCTCACTAAACTGAGGACCAATAATCTGCATGCCAATAGGTAATCCCGATTTACTAAATCCCGCAGGTATGGCAAGGCCCGGACATCCTGTCGGATTTAATGTGACAGTAAAGGCATCTTCAAGCCACATAGCTAAAGGATCATTTAAGTGTTCACCAACCTTAAATGCGGGTGTTGGTGCAACTGGTGCAAGTATAACATCGACTCGTTTGAATGCTTCTTCAAATTCTCTTTTTAGAATCGTCCTGACCTGCATTGCCTTCTTATAATAAGCATCATAGTAACCTGCAGAAAGCGCATAAGTACCTAGCATAATTCTTCGTTTTACTTCGTCCTCAAAGCCTTCTGCTCTTGTTTTCTCATAAAGGCCTTTTAAATCCTTAGCCTCTTTAGTCCTGTACCCAAATCTTATACCATCATATCTTGAAAGGTTTGCACTTACTTCACTAATAGCTGTCAGATAGTATGCTGCGATTGCATATTCGGTGTGGGGTAATGAAATTTCCTCTATATGGCACCCCATTTCATCAAATGTTTTTGCCGCCTCTCGGACGGTTGCCTCTACCTCTTTATCTATTCCTCCCTTTGGAAAGTACTCCTTTGGAATACCTATTTGAATAGAACCTATTGACTCTTTCATCCTTTCTGTATAAGAAGAGACATCAACAGGAACAGTAGTGGCATCATTTGTGTCTACACCTGCTGTTTCTTCAAGAATTAATGCTATATCCTCCACCGATCTACCTATATGGCCAACAGTATCAAGACTCGAACCATAAGCAATTGAGCCAAACCTGCTTACTCTGCCATAAGTCACCTTAATCCCAGAAACATTACAAAAAGAGGATGGCTGACGGATCGAACCTCCAGTATCTTCTGCAATGCTAAATAGACCCATACCACAAGCCACTGCCGCAGCACTTCCCCCACTTGATCCTCCAGGGACCCGTTTCAGATCATATGGATTTAAAGTAGTAAAGAAACCGCTATTCTCGGTAGAGCTTCCAAAACCAAAGGGATCACAGTTTACTTTACCAACAAGAATCGCTCCTGCTTCTTTCATTCTTTTTATGACCGTGGCATCATAAGGAGGAACAAAATTTTCTAAGATTTTACTGCCTGCAGTTGTTCTTATTCCTTTTGTACAAAAAACATCCTTGGCAGAGTAGGGGATACCTTCTAAAGTCTTAAGCTCTATCTTTTTTGCTATTTTGCTGTCAACTCTTCTTGCCTCATCCAATGCTTCATCTTCTGTTATAGTAATAAAAGCCCTAATCTTTGGATCAAGTTTCTCGATTCTTTCGAGAGAGTCCTTAACAAGCGCTGTTGCTGAAAATTCGTCTCTTTGCAGCTTATCATGTATTTCATGAATTGTAAGGTTATCTATTTGTAGCATTTCTGAAAAAACTCAATTAACTAAAAGGTCTACAGGAGCTATTAATTTATATTATTTGATCTATCTTCCATACTCGACTAGATCGATTAGGTCGTTTAACTTAGCGCCGCCCTTGTTTTAAAATAGCCACCTGTTTTATCTGGGGCATTTTTAAGTGCATTCTCCTGAGTTAGGAAATCCCTTGCTTCATCCTTTCTAAATTTATTCACAAGACCTGTAACTTGACTTGTCGGCTCTATGCCCTTTGTATCTACTTCATTTAACTTGTTGAAATACGAAACAATATCACACAATTGCTTTTGGAACTTTTTTACTTCTTCTCTTGAAAGCTTTATGCGTGCAAGTGAAGCAATATGTAAGACATCCTTTTCGGTAATGGTATTTTTACTCATTGAACTCATTTACAAAAACTCAATATTTAGTTAAAAGATTATCCAATCAGCCGATTATTCGATTTAATCATTTAGATAATTAAATCGTTTAGAACGTCTACGTCGGCTAAATCATATTTTAATTGAGAATTTAAAAGGAAGCAAATAGAATAAAAAGTAAAAGGCGGAAATTAGAAGGTAAAAGTTAAACAATCTGAGCATAAAAACATCCTGCTATCAACCAATGTACCAATTTACAGTCAAGCGTCTTTCATCTAATATCTAGTATCTAGCCATACTACAATATATAGCAATAAAACATTATGACAATGAACACTTCTGAAAAAAATTACTGAGGAACTACATCTACAGCCTTCTTGCCACGCTTATTCCCAGTCATTGTTCTAAACTTAACAACACCATCTTCTATTGCATAGATAGTAAAATCTCGGCCCATTAATGTATTCTTACCGGGAAAATATTTTGTACCCTTTTGTCTTATGATTATATTTCCATTTCTTACAGACTCACCACCATGCTTCTTTAGGCCGTATCTTTTTCCGGCTGTTTGTACACCTTGTTTTACCCCACCTGAAGCTGCCTTCTTATGTGCCATATTTCAAAATAATTACTTAAATTAAAATCTCTTTAATCGAACTAACTGTCTTGATCCAGATCATTTAAATCTTTACTATCTCTATCCTTGTATACTGCTGTCTATGCCCCTTTGTCTTTCTGTATCTAGATTTTGCTTTATACTTGAAGGTTATGATCTTTTTCCCCTTAACTTGTTCAATGATTTTTACTTCAACATTTTCCCCCTTAATAGTTGGCGTACCAATGCTCACCTTCCCCTTTTTAGAAGTAAGTAAAACCTCATCAAATGTCAGTTTATCATTCTCCTTACCCTCGATTCTCTCAACTTCTAACTTATCGCTTTTACTAACCTTATACTGACTTCCTTTAATTTTTACTATTGCATAATCTTTATCCATATTTTTTATTATACTACAAAACATCAAACACTTGAAAGCCGCTAACAACTTCTACATTTCAGCTTTCAGATGTTATCACTAAGCTTTCCTGCATGTCAACTGTATCTTTATGCATATTTACAGCCTGTACTATACCAAGAGCAATCATAGTCACCATGATTGAGCTGCCGCCATAACTTATGAGTGGCAAAGGAATACCTGTAATTGGGAGTATACCTATATTCATACCCATATTTATAAATACATGTATAAGTATCATCACTGCAACCCCAAAACAAATTAGTGCTTCATAATTGCTTTGCGCAGCTTTTGCAGAAATTATAATTCTTGAAATAAGAAATGCATAAAGAACCAGCAAAAAAACTGCTCCAAGAAGCCCGAATTCTTCACAAAAAGTGGCGAAGATGAAGTCATTGTATGCTTCAGGCAGATATCTAAGTTTGCTTTGGGAACCTTGCAAAAACCCCTTCCCGAATATTCTTCCGGAACCTATTGCTATCTTAGATTGCCTTAGTTGCCACCCACTTCCAGTTGGGTCTTTCTCCGGGTTGAAGAATATTACAATTCTCTGATTCTGTGAAAGATAATTATCCCAAGCAAATGCAATGAGATTAAATGATAAAAAGCTTAAAGCAATAATTAGAATCACAAAGGGAAATTTCAGCCTTGATAGATAAGTAAGAATCACACCAATAATAATACTTAAGAATAATATGGCTATATCTATATTCTCTACAATAAGTGAAAAACCCACTTTATCATAAATAAACTTTAAATTTATGAGTCCGGAAAACACATTTAAACCCATCAAAAATATGATGATAGTAGTAACTAATTTTTCTTGTTTTGGAAATGACATAAGACAAAGAGACAAGAAAATCATCGCAGTAATAGTTGCGTTTCCTATTGCAGGTTCAACAAAAATTAAAACAACACAAATTCCACTCACTATCCCTGCAAGAGCGTAAGACAAAAATACGGGATTAAATGCAGTGAAGTTCTTAAAAAAAATAGTAATTTTCGACCTTAGATTTAATTGTTCTCCCGATCCCCAATCAACTTCTTGAGTAAATTTTTTCTGCAGGATGTCAGCCAGTATAGAACTATTTAGGAGTATAAGAGCCACTTTTGTATACTCTGACGGCTGTATGCGGACAAATCCCCATTCTATCCACCGTGTAGTTCCATGAATCGGATCACCCAAAAGCCAAACATACAAAAGAAGACCTACAGTAAAAACAAAAATTAATAGTTGTATCGGTAAATACCTATAATAGATTGGATCGATATTTGAAAATGCAAAGTAAATAAAAAAACCTAAAATCACAAATACAAGCTGTCGATTAATTGTCCCAGCGCCCTCAATAGGAGTCTTTGCAGTAAAAGTTGCCGAGTAAATAACAACAAGACCAATAACGAGCAAAAAAGATATCGCCAGAGTTAAAAACCAATCATGATTTTTAAAACCTGTTAATTTCATAGGAAGCTGTCTACTTAACAAAATGTATCTATTATATTATCATCAAATAGTAATTATTTGTAGGTTACTTACAAAGGTAAATGAAAAACATTGAAGTAGAAATCAGAAGCTTTATCTCAAACTTAGAATATCAAAAACTCAAAAAATTCTTTAAAGAAAACTCAAAATATATAGACAGCGACGATCAAGTAACCTATTATTATGACACAAAGCAAGATTTAAGAATCCAACTGAGTAAAAGACGTGCAAAAATATGGCTAAAGAAAGGCAACTTACATGATGAAGCAAGAGAAGAACTTGAAGTAATAGTGAAAAGAAGTGATTTTAATAACCTAGAAAAGATATTTAGAGCAATAGGATTTAAGGTAAAGATCAAATGGCTAAGAAGGCGACATATATTCAAATGGAAAGGAATAGACGTTTTCCTTGATCATACCAAAGGTTATGGGTACATAATTGAACTTGAAAAAATATGCTCTAAGAAAGAACAGAAAGAAACATTGATCTATCTGAAAGACAGACTAAAAGAATTAAAAATTCAATTAACACCCAAGAAAGTATTCGAAAAAAAAGTTTAAATACTATGAGGAAAATTGGAGAAAAATTATTGAATGAAAATAATACTTAAAACAGACTGATCATTTTTAGCCATATACTAATAAGTCTTGCGGCCAGCCGTCAGGCACGGTAACTGAAAAACACTTAGATCATTCAAATCATCCTACAATGACAAAAAAACGACGAGCAGCCCTTACACTAAAAAAGCTATACCAGAAATATTCAAAGTATCCTCAAACAGGACTCAAAAACTGGGAGACTCCATGGCAATTATTATTTTGTATCATTATGTCAGCACAAACAACAGATGACCAGGTAAATGAAGTTACAAAAAAACTGTTTAAAAGATTTAGGACTCTTGAAGATTTTGCTAACTCCGATGCTGATAAAATAGGAACAGCCATAAGAAGCACGGGTTTTTACAATTCAAAAGCAAAATACTTACAGAAATCAGCTCAAATAATTTTGAAAGAATTTAAAGGTAATGTACCTAGATCAATAAAAGAATTGATAAAGCTCCCTGGGGTAGCACGCAAAACAGCAAACGTATACCAGCAGGTAATGTTTACAAGAAGCGAAGGAATTGCTGTAGATACACATGTTGCACGCATGTCGCAAAGATTAAGGTTAACACAAGAAAAAACAGCAGTAAAAATTGAAAAGGATCTGATGAGATTATTTCCAAAAAATAGATATCATAGAATCAACCCAATATTATTTTGGCATGGAAGGACCATTTGTGTTGCCAGAAAGCCTCAATGTGAGAAGTGTGAGCTGAGTGACTTTTGCCCCAATGCGTTCAAGTACTAGCTAATCGCTAGTCGCTGTTCGCTAATAGTTGTTTTTTAGAATGGCAAATCATCCGGATCTATCTTTTCCTCATCGTTATTATTTGATGATGAAGCTTTTGACTTTGATTTTTTTGAGGAAGTCTTTTGATCAGAAGGTTTAGGAGGGCCTCCCGAAGGTGAACCTTCTTCTACATATCCCTCTGTCTTTTCATATCTATCTATAAGGATTATTCTATTTGCAACAACCTCTGTTCTGTATTGTTTTGAGCCATTCTGATCCTCCCAACTTCTTGTCTGAAGCCTCCCCTCGATATAAACTCTGGTTCCCTTTTTTGCTCTTTGCACAAATGATTCTGCCCGTTGACCCCACAAGACCACATTATGGAATTCTACCTCTTCCTTCCATTCGTCATTTTGCTGATACCGACGATTCGTTGCAATGCTAAAATTACATACAGATGTTCCAGTACTTATGGTTCTAAGTTCAGGGTCACGGGTTAGATTACCCATAATTCTTGCATCATTTATGTCTCCAAACATTGATCTAATTTTAAAAATTAAAAGTCAATTTATGCAGCTTGATTTTACAGAAGTTCGACAAAAAGTAAAGTAATGAGTCATAAAGATGAAATGCCCCTAAAGCCTAGCTAAAGACTCTACAAAGATCTAGCAACACGACCATCCGGCCATCTAGCAATATAATAATATTGCACTCCGCTTCTAACTACTGGCACTCTCATATCGCTTGACCCCAAACTTCCAAACAATATGTGAAATAATTGTAAACCAAACAGTAGCTGCAATCGTGAATATAACAAATTTCAAATCCAATATGTTTAAAAGAGCTCTAGCGGGAATATTACATATAATTGTAGCAGGAAGAACAAATGTAAATAGAATAAGAAGAACTCCCCTTGAAAATATCTCATACGGGAATCGAGAAAGTCTATCTATAAAGTGAAAACTATATAGTACGGTACCTGCCTCAGTAAGCCAGAATATTAAAGTAGCGGCTATAAACTGGAAGCAGTAAACAATCCAGCATGAAACAAGTAGAAGAATAGTGAACAAAAGTATTTGTATAAAAGACAAAGAAATATTAATTTTGAATAAACAAACAATCAGTAATGCAACCCCCTCTATGAAAATAGCAAGGCTAGTAATATCAATTTGAGATATTGATATATAAAACCTTGTATTTATTGGTAAGGCTAGAACCCTATCCAAGTCTCCACTTTTTATACTCCGAGCAAAAGAAATCAGTGACGGCCAAATAATAAGGAAAAACGCTCCTCCAGTCCAAATCTGATTGACGGCAATTAGAACTCCAATTTCATATAAATTCCATCCTGCAATTGAATTATATCTTTGAAGTAAAAATCCCATAAATAGTAGTTCTGCTGCTAACCAAGCAGAAGTAGCAATAAAGGAAAAAAGAAAGTTTAGTCTATACTGAAAATCAGTCATGAGCTCCAACCTTATCAACCTCGTAGCCACTCTTAAGTGTTTTCTAATCTTCATAATATTATTTAAACTTTTATAAATATATTGAACTCTAACTAGATACCGACTGACTCATACCTTTTTAATCCTCTTTTCCATATCGCTACATTTGCCATTGTTAAAATTACTATCCAGGAAACTACAATTAAGCACCCAATTATAAATTCTCTAAAAGAAACATCTCCCATTAATATTTTTGTTGGGAAAAAAATTATATAAGGAAAAGGTGTCAACATTATCACTTTGGAAAAGTAATCGGGAAGTAGATCAATCGGAATCAAAGCACCAGTAAAAAATTTTGCTGCATTTTTGATCACTGCCTGCATTCCGCTTGATTCTTTAGTCCAAAAGGCAATAAGTCCGGCTAAAAGGAATACATTGAACCCGATAACACATGCAAGTACAAAAATAATTAGAGTGTAAAGTAAACTTTCAATTCTAAATGGTAAAAAATCCAATAGATCCGGCTTAACTATAAATATAGGAATAGCTAAAGCTACATACATAACTGTTTCCGAAAGAACCCTGGCTACATGCTGGCTGAAAAAGAAGGGTAGGGGACTAACCGGTTTAACCAGTTTATTTGAAAGTTCCCCTCGAATAACATCATCCCTTAAAGCTCTTGCTATTTGACTGCTGTAGAGCCCATCTAAAACTTGCGTAACTAGGTAATAGACTATTATTCCTGAAAGACCATAACCAATTATCTCACCGCCTTCTTCTTCAATTCTCGTCCAGATGAAGATAAAAGCGACAACGATTGCAAGCTTAATCAAAAAACTTATTGCCAAATCCTCACGATATTCAAGGAAATTCTGAAAATTAACTTTAAAAAACTGCCAGTATTTTTTCATAATAGATAGCCAGAGTAGGTGTAGATATGAGTTAGAGTTCAACTATATGATAGATTTTAAAACTTTAACTAAAATGGGGCAAGGCTTGAGGCAGGAATTAAGAAGTATAAAGTTAAAGGTGCCCATCCAGCGTTCAAAATACATAGCTATCTAAATAAATAACTATGCAACAATATCCAGCTCCTACCCCCCTAGCGGAGATTTAGGTGTAGATTCTCTTTTACTCGGAATGGATTTAAAAGGAGAAGTGTACATCCTTCCTTTAGATTCAGTAGTCAATGCTTCCCCAGTTGGATCAACAAACAAATCCTGACTTACTCCCTTCGCCCTTGTCACACTCATCTGTAAAAGATTCTTTTTAATTCTGCCTTTAAACTCATTCTTTTGAGCTTCTGACGGGAATATATAGCCTTGTCTACCAACAGATAGATCATATTCTCCCGGTTCTGCAATAAATCCAAACCTACCTTTTTTGTCGCTCACTTGTAAATCAACGGGTTCATGTGTTGCAAGGTCAAATAGTCGAACAAATGAGGAGGCTACAGGTTCCTTGGATTTAGAATCTAGTACGATCCCCCAAGATCTAACTCTTAAAAACTTTGCAATAATATCACTTATAGGAATTAGCAGAGAAAACAACACAAAACCTAGATTTATAACACCTAGATTAAAAACCAGATTAAACACTGAAACACCAAAACCCATATAGAATAATATTTTAACGATACCTCTTGCACTTCTATTAAAGAACTTTTTAATTGTATGTATGGATCTAGAAAAATCTCCCAGCTTCTTTGATTCAAGCTCAAAATCAAGCGTAATCCTTTGTACATGTTTGCCTTTTATCCCTAGCTTCTTGGTTACCTTCTTATAGTCACTATGGACAACCTCAATGCTATAGTCACCCGGATCTAGAACTATGCCATATCTTCCAGAAAGATCACTAACACTTTGTGTAGCTAAAGATCCATTACTTGTATATGCTCTAACAACAGCAAACGCTACTGGTTTTTTGCTAAATGAATCCAAAGTTACCCCCCAAGCTTTTCTTCTTACTACACCTAGAAGAATCCCAATCGTATTGAAAAATACTCCTGCATTAAAAATATTAGTACCGAGTGTAAGAAGAAGATAAAACAAACCTATCATCCCAGCAGTCACAAACGATCCACCTGTAAAGCCCCGTAATATTATTTCATTTTCTTCAAAAAACTCCTTTACAATATCAAGAATTGATGGTGTTGAGCTACTATCCGTTGGGTCACTTTCTCCTTCGTCTAACTTACCATTGCCATTCATATCTTCTTCTCCATCTTTGTACCCATCATCATCACTATCAGGATCATTCGGATCGGTTTTTCTGCCCTCACCGTAAGCACCAAGTATCTCAGTATAGTCACTCAAGCCATCAGAGTCTGAGTCAGAACTTAACGGGTCTGTATGATAGATATTAACCTCATCACCATCGCTTATACCATCTCCATCACTATCACTACTATAAGGATCTGTACCCAATTCTATCTCAGTTCTGTTATCTAATCCGTCCCCGTCCTCATCTCCTTCGCCAGTTAAAGGAATACGACCATCCTCTCCCGGATCATTCGGATTATTCGGGTCAGTGCCGTATTTCTTCACCTCATCCCCATCGGAAAGTCCGTCATCATCACTATCACTGTCATTCGGGTCTGTTCCGTGTTCCTTCACTTCTTCTCCGTCATTTATCCCATCATCATCTGTATCACTATCACATGGATCTGTCCCGTTCTCATATTCCTCCTTGTTTGTCAGTCCGTCACTATCCGGATCACCTCCACTATCGGGGACTGTTGATGATACACAATCATATCTGTCCTCCCACTCATCCGGTATCCCATCCCCATCTGTATCTTCTTTCCCATCTACAAGCGGTGTAGCCGGTGCATATGCACAATTCACTGCATAGTCACATATCCCTCCTCCATCACAACTACCCTGACAACTATAATCTCCTCCCACGTTATACCTATTGTCTCCACTCCCTGAACTTCCTCTCCATCCGCTACCACATAAACTCCCCCCACTACATGTTCCTTGTGAACATCCTGTTCCTACTCCACAGTTAACCTTCTCCTGTCCTACTATGAAACTACAATTACTTATATAATCACACCTATACTGATCTCTTATCCTTTCACACAGTCCATTACACCTCCAGCTCCCACTCCCGCACAACGCTGTCCCTTCCTTCCCGCAATCATCGGTTAATGTGTATCCTACACTTGCATACACATTCTCACTTCCTGCTCCTGTGTTATCTGTTCTACAGCTTCCTGCACCTCCACACGCCCGGTAATACTTCTTCCCTGTGCATTTTCCACTCTCGCATGTCTCTATATATTCACAATTATTACTGCTGCTTGGTGCCTCATATGGCATTGTTCCTCCTCCTATCTGATTCTTCCCTACATTCCCATCAGGTACATCTTTCCCCTCTTCTTCGTAATGGTCACTTGTATCGCTATCACATACTCCCGCTCCTTCACACTCTGCATACCTTTGTGTATATGTACATCCTCCTAGAGTAGAGTAGTAATTAATTATTCCTTCACAACTTGTCCTTTCCATAGCATCTGCTTCTCCGCAGTCTCCTTTCAATACCTTTCCTGCAGTTGCAAATACGTCCTCTGTTGCTGCTCCTGTGTTGTCTGTTCTACAGCTTCCTCCTCCGCTGCAGGCTCGGTAGTATTTCGTCGCACTGCATCCTCCTGCTCCACAAGTCTCTATATACTGACAATTATTACTGCTGCTTGGTACTTCATATGGCACACTCCCACCTCCTGTCTGACTCTTCGCTACATTTCCATCAGGCACATTCCCCACTTCCTCTGTATAATAGTCACTCGCATCACTATCACAAGTCCCGGCTCCATCACACTCCGCATACCTTTGCGCATATGTACAACTACCTTGACTTGAGTAGTAGTTTGTTCCTCCGCTACAATTTGTTCCTACTGTCCCATCTGTCTCACTACAATCATTTGTTAATATCTTTCCTGCTCCTGCTGTCACCCCTTCACTTGCTGCTCCTGTGTTATCTGTTCTGCAGCTACCTGTCCCTCCGCATGCCCGGTAATATTTTACCGCTCCGCAATCCCCGCTATCACAATCTTCTACATACTGACAGTTATTACTGCTGCTTGGTACCTCATATGGCGTACTACTACCTCCACTTTGACCCTTTGCTACATTTCCATTTGGTACATTTAAGCCCACTTCTTCATAATAGTCACTTGCATCACTATCACATGTTCCTGCTCCATCACACTCCGCATACCTTTGCGTATAAGTACAACTCCCTGCTGCTGAGTAATAATTCACTCCTGCACATGATAATGCCGGACTCGATGCATCCACCTCACTTCCTCCACTACATACTTTCATCTGACTCACATTTGCTGTAGCGTCATTTGTGTCACATGCTCCAGCTCCGTCACAGTTACCATCCGGTCCTCTTCTTACACATGAACTGTCACAGCTTGTCCACCCTGCCGTGCACTCATTATGCGGATCCTGATTATCTGCTATTAAGTCACATGCTAAATCTCCATCACTACATGAGTAGCATGTCCCACATGCCCCTTTTTCTCCTCCTCCATATATCCCACATGCTCCTGACCCATTGCATGTTCCTGTTCCACATTCTGTTGCTCCACATTCATTATCTATATCCTGTCCGTTCGGCACATTTGTACACGTTCCTACCGATCCTGTTACATCACAGGCTCTGCATGTACTTGTACATGTGCTATTACAACATACTCCATCTACACAGTTCCCTGACGAACACTCACTCCCTGCACTACATCCTTGTCCATTTACCAACTTACATGTCCCTGTACTTTCACATTCATAATTTGCTGGACAACTGTTCTGCCCTGAGGTGTAACATACTTCTCCTATTGTATCGTAATTCCCAGCCGCTCCTCCTTCAGGACATGCCTTCTTGCATCCTGCTGATCCGCATACTCCTCCTCCCGCCTGCCCATTCTCTATGTTTTGTGCTGCACATTCCTGTACCTGTGTTCTGCATGCACTTGCTCCATCACACATCCCTGGCGTGGTTGCTGACTTTAGTCTGCATGATAGGGGATTGCCTGCTCCCCATCCGTATATGTATCCTGTACAGTTTCTTTCTACACACTCGTCCTCCGGATCTGTCCCTGCCGCATGTGCGGTACATATCCCTTCACTTCCGCCTATGTTACATGCTTCGCATGTAACGGCACATGTCGTATTACAACAGTACCCGTCTATACAATTTCCTGATGTACAGTCGCTTCCTAGCTGAATAATAACCTTTCCGCTTTCTTCTGGATCTCCGGCGACACCACGGTCAGGATCCGTACCTACTCCCTGTTGAGTAGTACCACTTGCTCCAGTTGGGTGCACATAACCTGATCCAGCACCACCACCCCCTCCAGCAGCAATGCTAGTGCCACCACCACCTCCTCCACCATAGTAACCACCACCACCACCTCCTCCTCCACAAAATGTACCAGTCCCTCCTGCACCGCCAACCCCTATAGCACCTGGTAATCCATTTCCTCCACCAGCGCCACCTACTGACTGAGTGCCACCATCTCCACCAAGTGTTCCTCCTTCAGAATTCTGCCCGTCTCCCCCTGTTGTCCCTCCTCCAATTCCACCATCGCCTCCTTTTCTATCGTAGGCAGCAGTTCCATCTTCAGACCCGCCGCCGCCACCACCACCCGCAATAATTAAAGAAACTCCACTCCTACTAATTTCAGACCTCCCACCCCCACCTCCACCATCACCACCAGCAGCACTGGGATCACCGCCTTCTCCTCCGCCTCCATACCCTCCACCTCCACCAGCATTCCCTGTTTTACCAGCTCCACCAACAACAATAACTAATGTATCACCAGGTGATACCGGAATAATTCCTTGTGAGAACCCAGCCTCTTCACCATATCCAGGATTATGATCATAATATGAAAAACCAGTTCCTCCGCCTGCTCCCCACATCTTTACTTTAACACTTGTAACTCCAGATGGAATTACATAGTTCTGTCCAGCACCTGTATAATTAAAAGTTAACGTATCACAAACCATCCCATTTTGCATTGTGCATACACTCGGTTCACCTCCACAATCCCATCCTGTCTCGTTAGTACAAGTAGAAGAACACCCATCTCCATTTAGAGTCCCACCATCATCACACTCCTCAGTTCCTACCACAATCCCGTCCCCGCAGATCTCGGTACAACTACTAGGTTCACTGCTACAGTTCCATCCACTTTCAATTGTACATACTGAAGAACATCCGTCTCCACCTCCTGTCCCTCCGTCATCACATTCTTCGTCAATCTGGATAACACCATCTCCACAATTAAAAGTTGAGGTGCATGTACCTTCGCTTCCCGGAACATCACATGCTTCATTCACTCCGTTGCATAATGTATCACAGCAGTATCCGTCAACACAGTAATCAGATGTGCATCTTGATTCAATAATTATTACTCTTCCATTTTGTTCTGGACTCCCAGCTGTCCCTCTATATGGATCAGTTCCAACTCCTCTTATGATGGTACCATTTAATGTATAACTTGTATTTAAATAACTTGAACCGCCACCTCCTCCTGCTCCATAGTGATCGTGCCCACCCCCACCCCCTCCGTAATATCCGCCTCCACCGCCCCCTCCCGGACCCCATCCGGTAGAAGCTGCTCCAATTCCTCCAGTTAGATATCCTCCATTTCCTCCTCCCGTTGCTCCTCCAGTCCCACCAGCAGACTGAGTACCCCCGGTTCCACCATACGCAATATCAATAGCATCACAATTATCTTCACCATCTTCTCCAGTTGAACCTCCTCCATCTCCTCCATCACCTGCACATGAGTTCGGAGAGGACCCTCCTCCTCCTCCTGCTCCTATTATCAGTGGAGTTCCATCACTCTTCTCGAGTGCCGATCTTCCTCCTCCTCCTCCTGCTATCATTCCTTGACTTCCTGTACCTCCATTACCACCACCTCCCCATCCTCCAGTAGGCTTTGTACCAGCTCCCCCAGCTATTATAGTAATCGTCTCTCCGGGCGTTACATTGACATCTGCATCAGAGAATCCGCCTCTGCCACCAGTACACGTTCCAGCAAGACATGTTCCTTTATGTCCACCTGCTCCCCACAACTTTACATGTACCCGATTAACACCTGCAGGTACTGTATAATATTGTTCTGAACCTGTATATTCATATACATCATAGCTGCATGACATACCATTTGGTAATGTACATATTGTAGGTTCTCCACTACAATCCCATCCACCTTCCAGTGTACAAGTAGATGAACATCCATCTCCATTACTCATATTCCCATCATCACAGGCTTCAGTTCCCTGAACTAATCCATCTCCACAAGCTATGACAGAATAGACTAAACTTACACTGTCAAGCGTTGGAGTGCCTGAACCATCTGAAATCAGGATAATTCTGTAATAAAAGTTAGCACTAGTCCATCCAAGAGAAGAAATATCTATTGAATTACTACCAGAAGAAAGTGAATTAGTACCATCAACAACACCACTTGAGTTATACCACGTAGAAGTATCCTGACTAAATTGTACAGTTGCAGAAGTACCAGCAGGTAGAGTAGTAAGATTATATTCAAAAGAATCAATTGAGGTTATATCTGTCTCCCCTGCAAGCAAGTTTACAGATTGAATAATTGGAGTTTTAGTATAGTAAACACCGGATGCACCATGCCCCTTGCCTCCACCCCAATCACATCCACCCGTCATAAAAGCTCCGCTGTAATCCTTCGTACCAGAACCTCCATAAGCATTATAAGTAATAAATAATGTTCCACCTGCACCTCCTCCACCATCACCTGGACAGTCTTTTGTCCCAGTACAACCAGTACCTCCAGCTCCACTTTCTCCGGAAACATTTAATGCTCCATTATTTGTCAACTGGGGAGTAACAATATAGATAATCCCTCCTCCATCTCCACCATATCCACCTTGGTATATATCATCTCCTCCTCCTCCTCCTCCTCCTGAGCCAAGAAAAAGTTTATAAAGACTCGCGTATGAACTTCCTCCTGTTCCACCAACGCGCACCGTTCCTCCAACTATACTTGTAGTTGACTCCCCTGTAGTCCCAGTTCCATTATATCCACCACCTCCACCTCCTGCTCCACCATGACAACCAACAGAAGATCCCCCCCCAGAAGGATCCCCCTCGCCAGCACCTCCTCCACCATCATTATTTGCAGTCGTCTGACTCGAGGAACCACCAAATGGCCCCAACCCTGTATATCCTAAGTTATCTCTAGGACCACGTGCTCCCCCAGGGAACCCCAACCCCGATACACTTATCTCACCACCCGACTGAATATTCACATTTCCCGTTGCACGAAATACTAGTACTCCTCCTCGCCCTGTGCCATCATCATACAAAGGCGTTGTCATAACACCCCCACTTTGAACTGTAACATTCGTATACTGAGGAACACGAATTACTTGGCATCTATTTGTTCCACTACCGGAATATGCATATGTCGTGCCTCCAGCCCATAAAATGGTATTACCGGCAACAATAACATTCTTTTTAAACTCAGATTCTCCCGCATTAGTACCTTTCATCTGAATTATAAGAATTTCATCACCAGTTGAAAATCCAGTCGCATCACCTACTGTCATTGATGTTGTACCCACGGGATAATCAGAAGTTATATGTGTATAAAGATTTGTTTCCGGATAGGCTGTTGATATAGTTGTAGCGCCATCCGTACCATCGCCTTCATCCATATAGGTAATATCATTTATCCGTGCTTGCCCAGCAGCCAAAACATAGTTCCAAGAATTAGAGGCATCAATTTTTGAAGCGTCGGCATAATCATCTGAAACAGAGGCTACTGCAGCTTCCGTGACCTCGATCTCTTCGGTCACAGATCTAGTCATAACTATAGTCAATCCAATGGCCCCAAGAATTAGAAAGGAGGCAAAAAAAAGTAACGGCACTCTTCTTTCCTTATCATTTGCCTTATTTAGCATATTTTTGAGCGTTTTCCTGAGAGAATTACTCATTACATGTGCGTCTAAATCCTGAGAATAATTATCCATTTCCTCCCAAAAAATATTTATTAATTCTGCTCCTTATCTGCAATCATTGTAAGGAATTTAGACAATAAAATCAAAATTATTAAACTAATGTAAATCATTAAAAAGATACTAGAGCTCTTTCTCTCTGCTCCTAATGATAGTGAAAATTAGGGGAATGCTCTGATTTCTTTCTCTAATAATCACAAATAATTAGGCATCATACTAATATCTAATTCTTTACTGCTTAGATCTAGTGAAGAATTCCGCATTAGCTAATGGCAGATTGGGTTAGATTGTAATTTTATTTATAAGTTATTGTAGCCTGACTTCTAGATAAAGGCAAACTCCTTCCCGAAGATTTCTATTGAATTTTTACAAAAAGAATACTAAGATTCTCACTATGATTAAAAGTCTTCAAATTAACAAAATTGAAAAGGACGCATTTGGAAGAATTTATGGTATCTTGGTATTAAATAAACCTCCCGGAATCACTTCACATGGCCTTGTCGATAGAGTAAGGAAAAAGTACAAAACAAGAAGAGTAGGGCACGCTGGAGCATTAGATCCCTTTGCAACAGGTATAATGGTTATCCTCATTGGAAAAGCAACAAAACTTTCACAGCACTTTCTAAACTTAGATAAAGAATACGATTTTTCTGTTCTTCTTGGCATTTCAACCGACACTCAAGATCCAGAGGGAAAAGTAACGAAAATACAAAATGAGATCGCAGTTACAAAAGCCCAAATTAAAAAAGTACTTGAATCATTTAAAGAGAACTATGAACAGACAATGCCTATTTTTAGTTCGATAAAAATACATGGAACGCGTCTGCGTGAATTAGCTCATGCTTCAGACAGGATTGAAAAGAAGGAAAAAAAGCACAAAACTTATGCAAAGTTCCTGATTAATCCAAGTACAAAAATCTATAAGAAGCTTGAAAACCAAGATAAACTTAAAAATAAAGTCATAGAGGTGGAACTACCAACCAGGAAAACCAAGATCATTGATATTAAATTAGAAGATATAAGCGAAATAAAGGGTAAGAATTTATCTCTAAGAAATATAAAGATCGATCCCAGTTTGGAATTTAAATCCATTGGTATCAAAGCAAAGGTATCAAAAGGGACTTATATACGACAACTTGCAGAAGATATTGGAAAAAGACTAGGAGATATACCTGCAATGTTGTACACACTAGATAGAACTAGGGTAGGAACAATTACGAAGAAAGATGTTAATGAGTTGTAGGTTATTTCACTTTGTCCGCTAATGAGTACAGCTCTTTAGCGGAGTAACCCATAGCATAGAAAAGAGAAGACATCATTAATCTTATAAAAACTACTATGCTGCCACATAAAAGTAAAACACCAACTACTCGTGAAAGAAACATTTCCTGACCAGTCACAGCCAGTACATCTCCATAGGATACAGGATCGTTTGATATTACAATGTCACTTGCATATCTTGGCAAGACTCTATAAGAATCTTCTCCATATTGAGAAACTATTCCTACAATACCCGCGTACTGTCCCTTTTTCTTTGACGGCGTTTCGATCCCTGTTGAAGATTTAACTAATATTTTTATCTTACCCGATCCATCATCCACATAAAATGTACTTCCAGAAGTCTCTACTATTTCACCAGTTGTAAAAACTAAAATACCCTCTGTCTTTTCACCCACGTCTCCAGTCTTATAGTGTCCGGGCTTAACTGAATTATCTGACGAAACTTTTTTAATGGCATGATTATTATCTATGTACAAACGGCTCTCACCTTTCACTTCTTTTACCTCTCCAATAACTTTCAGCTTATCGCCAACAATACTATCAGCCCAGAATTCTTCTTCCGATAAATATAGCTGTACACCCCCACTTTCATCTTGAACATAGGAAATTTTTGATCCTAACTTTCCAAGTTCAACTGTTACTATACCTTCAATACAAACCGTTTCTTCTAAATCTTTTCTCCTCGCCTGTAAAACAGACAGCAACTCTGACCCATAAAACAAATCGTGAGGATCAACGTATTCATTTAACTTTCCCTTAGTAGGCTTTTGTGTTTGAAGAATTTCTGTTAAATAACATGTTCCATCCCATTCTCTCATATTGCTTAAACCTTTCGTGGTTTCTGAATATATAAAGATATCAACTTCTTCCTCATTCGGATCATACAAAGTTAAAGTTTCTCCGCTGTTATTTAATGATAAAGATAAATTTTCTGACTCAAGTACTAAATAAGAACCTCCGTTGACGAAAACACCCTCAAGCGTTTGTTTCCCCGAGTTATCAGAGATTATCCAGTCTATTAAATTTACGTTTTGATCTCCACAGTTATATAATTCTAACCATTCATTATCAGAGGTATCAGACTGAGGAGAAGAGTATACTTCACTTAAGATTACCGAATGAATATAGACCTCCTCCGGCTTTTCCTCATTTTCTTGTCCCGGAGTTACTTTATAATCATTTCTCCAATTCCGATCCACATCAATTGAAAAAGATTGCCCACTAGGAGCTTCTTCCCAGAAAAAAGAATCTTCATAATCTCCACAAGTTAACTCGGCTGAATCTTCAGTATTTTTCATACCTATAGCCAACTCGATTACTTGGAAATCTTCATTTACATTATCTCCCCATTGTCCACTCCCATCTCCCCAGCGTTCCTCAAATGAACAACCATCATTGTCTTTATCTAGAAGATCCTTAGTAACAACCATATAGCTTTCACCATCTATAAAAATATCCTTAGGAAATGGTATAGAGTCAACCTCACATCCGAAAAGGTCGATAGTTTCTTCAAATTCATTGTATATTTCAATCCACTCATAATCAGTATCACTTCCTTCAGGGTTTGGCATAATCTCATTTAGCCGTAGAAACGAAAAATCTATTTCAAATTCACTTTCTTGCGCGGAAGTCTTCTCCAGAAGAAACGCAGG
Organism: Candidatus Dojkabacteria bacterium; assembly: GCA_016932045.1. Lineage (GTDB taxonomy): Bacteria > Patescibacteriota > Dojkabacteria > JAHIVN01 > JAHIVN01 > JAFGDO01. The sequence goes on from JAFGDO010000005.1 coordinate 56,906, forward strand.
GGATAAGTATACGAAAACAAAGGTTATAATAAGGTAAAGACATTTCCTCATTAATAATATTATTATATATAAAATAGAAATTGCTTCTATAATATATATAATTTAATCCTATGTCAAGCGTAAGGATTGAAAATGCAACCAGGAAATATCTTAATTTGAAACAAATATTAAAGTCTCCTTTCTATCTTTCCTCACTTTGCAGCTTTTGCAATAACCACTCAAACTGCTCCCTAAATTTTCTCATCTCTTCTCTGATCAGATTAAAATCATTTTTTATTTCCTCAAGTTTTGAATACATCATATCAAGTCTCTGATTTCCATCGGGAAGTTCATCTTTTTGACGTCTATCAAGAGACAAATCCTCCCGAAGTAATCTTTCCAAGTCATTTAATTTGTTCCTAAATTCCCTAACTTCATTTTGATCCATTACGGAAGTATAATAAGTAAAATAAAAGTATTACTTAAATCAAACAATTCTACTCTGTATGCAGTTTGTGATATGCTTCAACATTACAGCTTCACTTCAGCCTGTATAAATTCGTCTAAATCCCCATCAAGTACATTCTCGACATCACTTCTTTCTGCCTTAGTCCTTAGATCCTTTATCATTTTATAAGGATGAAGTACATAACTGCGTATCTGATTTCCCCAGCTGGCAATTTTGTGTTCTCCAACTTCCTTTGCTTTCTCTTCCTCTAGCTCTGTAACCTTACGTTGATACAGCTTTGCACGTAGCAAATTCATAGCATACTCGCGGTTCTGCTTTTGGCTTCTTTCTGTAGAACAATGAACAGAAATACCAGTTGGTTTATGTGCAAGTCTTACAGCGGTTGAAACTTTATTGACGAATTGGCCGCCAGCTCCACCCGCACGGAAAGCAGTAAATTCTATATCTTCAGGTTTTATATCAACTTCGATATCATCAGAAATGACTGGGGCAACTTCAACTGCAGCAAAAGAAGTCTGTCTAAGTCCTTGTGCATTAAATGGAGAAATTCTTACTAAGCGATGAGTTCCATGTTCACCTTTCAGGTAGCCATATGCATACTTACCGGCAACTTGCATAGAAACAGTAGAAAGGCCTGCTTCTTCACCTTTTTGTTTATTAATAATTTCTACTTTCCATTTTTTTTTGTCAAAGTATCTCAGATACATTCGAAGCAGCATCTCAACCCAGTCACAAGCCTCTGTACCCCCCTGTCCAGCATGTATAGAAAATACAGCATCTCCTTTATCAAACTTTCTGGATAAATAAGTTTCGATCTCCAGCTCCTTAAGTTCAGACAACAGTATATCACCCTCATCTTGCGCCTCGCCTAAATCTTTGTCTTGTACTTTCTTGGATTCAGAGAGAATTTCAATAAGTGCTTCAAAGTCTTCTAACTTTTTTTCAAACCTCTCAACCTCTGCAATTTCATTTCGTAAATCACCAATATCCTGCATAATTTTTTGTGCTTTCTCAGTATCAGCCCAAAAATCTTCATCCTTTGTTTTTTCTTCAAGACTCAAAATCTGTTTCTTTAGGCTCTTGATATCTTTTTTCTTTGAAATATCTTTGAATCCTTTTTTTAAACTTTCTAGCAGCTTATTAAGTTCATTCATGACAAGGCATTTTACCAGAAAAGATGAGCAAAAGGGAGAAGGGGAAAGGAAAGAAAATAGTATGATAGTTTGAAGTTAAAAAAGCTAATAGCAAATAGCTCATAGACATGAGTTTTTAGATTATAGATTGCAGATTGGAAATTGATGATCGGTTATTCCTCTTATTATGGGCTTGCAAATATTCATATTAATAAGATATAATCAGAGTAAATTTATTTTCTAATATCTAAATATGTTAGAAACTCATGAAATGACAAACGAATCTCCTACATCCGCAATTGCGGATCAACTACCAGTTACCCATCCCGAATTATCTCAGGACCAAGTCGGACAAATTCTAGGACACTTCTTTTCAGAAGGCTATGGAACTGGTCTAGATGCTCAAGGAGTAATTGTCAAATTCGTTGAATACTTTGAATTAACACGAGAGATGTATGCCGAGAATCCACAGAAAGCATTTAGTGAAGCTTTATATTTACTCGATGTAGATTACGGACAATTGATAGCTGGAGCACTTAGTAAGGCAAGTGACCGAAGTTTGGTTTTTCATGCAATCGATTCAATCGCATCTTCACTATCAACAGGTGACAGGACAGATCTTAGAGGTCTAAGTTCAGCTGCAGTCTTCATCGGTTTAGTGAATAATTACACTCCATTGGTAGAAATAGTGCAAGAAAACCCAGAGTATTCTAAGCTATTTACTCCTATTATGGCATATAAAGAAAGCTATGGAATGGACATGACTGTACCAGCAGGTGTATCTTTGGAAATTGCAGTTGTCGATGTAAGTGTTTCCTTAGCAGAGCAATTAAGAAGAATCATTGAAGAAGCACTTGCAAGACTCAGACAGTTGGATGAAGAACTTAAGAGACTATTTAGCGGATCCCTTCGAAATATACAAACACGACTATCAATGATATCTGATAAGTTGGGGAGGGGAATGCCTCTTGATGTTCTTGATAGAATAGTAATCGCTCAAACGTGCAGAGCACAGAGAATTCCTATACCAAGTGCACTATAAGAGAGCAAAGTAAGCCGGAATCTTCTTCATATTGGCAAATTCACCTGATTGTGATATATTCCAATAGCAAATGTGTAATATTTATATGTATATTAAATAGTAAAATTTAAATGGCAAACTTAAAATCTGCAAAAAAAGCTATAAGAAAAACCCAGACGAGAACTCTTAGAAACCTTCGGCAAAAAAGAGAAATGCTCTCGCTTATAAAAGAAGTTAGACTACTAGCATCAAAAGGAGAGAAAAAAGAGGCTGAGGAAAAATTCAAACTTGCTACTAAGAAAATCGACAAGGCTTCAAAAACTCACCTACTACATAAGAATACAGCTGCAAGATACAAATCAAGACTTGCCAAAGATATTAATAAGGGTAAAACCAAGGAATCCACTTCAACCTCGAAAAAGGCAAAAAAGAAGTAATGTTTCATCGATCCACTGCTATACTGTTATACTGTTATATTGCTATATTGTCATATTGCCTGATTGAATACTGTATGTTTATATATAACTACATAGCCGAATATTCGGAATGATGAATAATTGCAGATAACAAGTAAAGGTTCTAGTCCTAGACCTCTAGTTATTGCTTGGCATTAATGGAAATTCTAGCTATAATTAGTTTTGATAGTTAATGTATCTATGTCAAAATCACTCATCAAACTAATTGATTCGGCACTCTTGCCCGCAGCGGTTATGATTGTGGGTAAGGTCGTCGGACTCATAATAACGAACATAATTTTTAACCTGGACTGGGGGATAGCTACAGATCCCAATAATTTCTTTTCAGTAAGAATCGTATATCCAACTGTTGCCGATCAAATTACAGCTACATCCTACTCAAATTTAATAATGTACCTATTTGTTTTTACGGGCTTTTTGTTTGTACTTGTTCAAGCCCTTTACTTCCATTCTTCACACATAACACCTCATATGATAGCTAAATTAGCAACTAATAACCTTCTAAATTTAATTAGCGATTCGTTTGAAATTTATTATAAAGCGAGTGTATGGTTGGTCATCCTCTGGATATCTTTCTTTGCTCTTTTCATAAATGTTCTCATGGAACGAGCTTATGATTGGATCGGTGCTGTTTGCTTTATAAGTTCAATTCTAGCCACAGTTATGTTACTCAGAGATGTTTCATCAGAAATTCAGATAGCAAAAAGGAATCTACCAAAAGTTGCTTCGACAAGTTTCAAAGCATCTCCTTAAAATTATTAATTTAATTAAAAATAATTTTTAACAGGTAAGAAAAACCAAATGAATAAAGTTTATAAAGTTGAAATAACACCTAAAACCATAATCTCGGTCTTTGTATTAATTGGTTTTGTTTGGCTTATCGCAAAACTATACAGCGTTATCTTTTTAATCTTCATCGCATTTGCAGTTTCTGCAATGTTAAGCCCTATTATAGAATTTTTAAATACGAAAAAAATTCCTCGTTCTGTATCTATTACTTTGATTTACTTATTATTCTTCGGATTTCTGCTATTTCTAGTCTTGGTAAGTTATAAGCCAATCGTTACCCAGCTTGAAGCATTTACAAAAGCACTGCCAGATATCTTTGTCAATGTCGTAAATACAATTGTCGAAAGAGTACCTTTCATCCGAGATCGGTTTAACTGGGACTCTATCCTTGATAATTTAAAAGGATCATTTTGGCAAAATATAGAGATTTCAAATGTATCAAGTTATTTATTTTCAGGTTTAGGAAAGGCACTCGGCCTTGTTGGATCCTTTTTCAGCATCCTGATTAACTTCCTTACGGTAATTGTTTTGTCTGTATATTTTATACAGTTTAAGGAAGGTTCTAAACAAAAGGTCTCAAAGCTGCTCCCAGAAAAATATCGTGGACAAATTATCAAATTTATAGATAAGATAGAAAATCAGCTCGGCGCCTGGTTACGTGCTCAGCTTCTACTCATGTTAATAGTTGGAGTTCTGGCTTGGATTGGCCTTGAAATTATTGGGATGGAATTTTCAATTCCTCTAGGGATTATAGCTGCCTTACTAGAAATTATACCCAACATCGGTCCAATGATAACATGGTTGTTAGCCATTACAGTTGCAACGGGGTCAGACCTACCTGCTTGGCAGACAATTTTCATAGCCATCTGGTTTATACTTATACAACAAATTGAAAACTACTTAGTCGTACCAAAACTGATGCAAAAATTTGTTGGCCTCAATCCCGCTATTACGATAATCGCTGTTCTTGGAGCTTCTAAAATTTTCAACATCTGGGGGGCGTTGCTAGCAGTTCCAACTGTTGCAATAATCCAAATCACCATACGATACTACCTGCAATTTAGGAGAGAACAAAACAAGAACTCTTAAAGTCATCCATACAAACTAGATGGTTCCAGTATAATTCTTGTAGAATTGAAACAAAGAAGGGACCTCTGACTGCAGATCAGTGTCCCTTCCCTTGGGTACCCAAAGTCCTATAAGCCACGTGAAGCTTATAGAGACTTAGTGTGAACTTCTAACTCTTTCTGTTATAAGTTCATTTCAATTGAGTTGTAAGAGTACCGTACGCTGACTCTCTTAAAAGACCCCAATTAATTTACACAAGTAGAAAGGTCGGCTGGGGGCTTATCTTAGGGAAGACTTAGCACCTGTCCTGGAAAGATAAGTGCTCTTGACCCATTTGGTAAAAAACCTATCTGGTCAAGGTTGGCATCCCTAATCTTACCCCACTGAAAGCCACTACCATACCTGCCCTCAGCAATTTCCCAAAGAGTATCACCCCACACTACTGTATAGGTGTCTCCTGTGATATCGCCTGGCTTGTAGTCATTTGCTTTCCAGACACTAGCAAGACCTCCTGCTCCCTCTTCCTCTGAATCTTCTTTGACATCTTCCTCTGAAGTTTCTTCCGCGTCCCCTTCATCGTTCTCCTCAGAAGCTGCCTCCTCTGTCACTTCACCTTCCTCTTGAGTTTCCTCTTGAGGTTCCTCTGCAACTTCATCTTGGGTTTCTTCCTCAGGTGTTGTAGTTTCTCCCTCTTCCGCTGTAGTTTCTACGGCTTCACCCCCTGCTTCCTCGTCCTTACTTGCTTCCTCTTCCTTACTTTCTTCCCTTGACTCCCTTATCTTTGATACTATTTTACTGACTCCCCATATACCGCCACCTAAAAGAAGAAGTACAACAACAGCACCAACTAGACCCAAGACAACCGAGGGACCTAGAGCTTGCCTTTCTTCGCCATTATTTTCTTTGGCTGACATAGCAGTAAAACTAATAAATAAAATTACTTTGGGCAGAATTTCTTTGGGGCAGACTCACTCCCGCTAAGCGGGAACACTTTTAAGAGAGGATCCTAAAATTATTATAAAGAGCTCTTATAAATAGAGCAAGTAAATAAGTATTATCGTTTACAACTTACTGATAGTACGTTTCTTGATATAATGAACAAAATGGTTGTACCTGTTGCATAAAATTTTTAAGTTCAGTAAACTTATTAAGGCAAATCTTGAAAGCATAAAAATTACGCCCAAAACAACAATTGTATGTATTTACCTTTGTTCTAAAAAAAAAGTGATCGAATTCAAAAATGTTTCTAAAATCTATACAGGAATAACGGCACTTGATCACATTAACCTTGAAATCACAGAAGGTGAATTTGTATTTCTTGTTGGCCCCTCTGGAAGCGGTAAAACAACTATTATAAAACTTCTTATAAAAGAAGAAGAACCAACAGAAGGAAATGTATTTTTTTACGAGACTGATATTACAAAGTTAACAGGAGCGAAAGTTTCGCAGCTTAGACAAGAGATTGGCGTGGTTTTTCAAGACTTCAAGTTACTACCAAATAAGAACCTTTACGAGAATATTGCCTTTGCACTTGAAGTATCTGGGAAGAAACTTGCCGATATTGAAGAGACCGTACCCTATGTTCTTGAACTTGTAGATTTGTCACACAGAGCTAATGCTTTCCCACATGAGATATCCGGTGGTGAGAAACAAAAGATAGCAATAGCCCGAGCAGTTTCAAATAATCCCAAAGTTTTAATTGCTGATGAACCTACCGGGAATCTAGATCCTGATTCAAGCTGGGAGATTATAAATTTACTCTCCAAGATCAATGATTGGGGAACAACAGTTATAATGGCTACACACGGCAGTGAGATAGTAGATAGGCTTGGAAAACGAGTCATACAGCTCGACCATGGCAAAGTCATGTCGGATAATATAAGCGGCAGCTACCCCGCAAAGAAAACCAGTTCACGACCACAAAAAGAACCGGGAACTCATAAGTCAAAAGTAAAAAGTACAAAAGAAGATAAGATTCAACCTTTAGAAAAAGTTGTTAAAAAACCCAAACCTAGGCCCCACAAAGAAGCAATTGAGGAGAAAGAATTTGAAATAACATTTACAACAAAACCTAGTACTTTCCGCACCAAACCTAAAACTAGAAAAAGTAAAACTGTTATAAAAAATACCAAAAAAAGGACGCCCACGAAAAGAAAAGGTAAAGATGTAGTTGATCTTCACAGCCTGGACATTCCATCTTCTATTCAAGAACAACTTATCAAGGCTGGCTACACTTCTATCAACGAACTTCAGAAGGACTCCCTACAAAAGCTCAAGAAAATAAAGAATTTAAAAAACGATGAAGTGAAAAAAGTAAAAAAAGCACTGGAAAAAAAAGAAAAAAAATAGTATTATTACCCGTAAATAATTCCTAATTTTTTGTATTCTTGTATTACTTTATCAATAGTTGATCAATTCATGCTTACCAAGCTAAAAAGAATAGTTAACACTACCAAAACAGACCTAAAAAGGAACAAGGCAATAACCCTAAGCTCAACTGCTGTAATGACCCTCGTATTTTTAGTTTTTTCTTCGTTTACACTTTTTGCATTTGCATCAATAAAATTCTTGCATTATGTAGAAACACGAGAACATCTCGAAGTCTTTTTTAACACAGATGTAGAAGAAGCTGATATTCTTGAGATAAAAAACGAACTAGAAACTACCGGCAAAACTGCATACGTAGAATATACAACACAAGAGCAGGCCGCAGAGTTTTTGAAACAAAGACACAGCGACAATCCTCTGATACTAGGAGCCATAAATCCAGAAGCACTTCCTGCAAGTCTAGCGATCAGAGCAAAGAAGATAGACTACGTTCCAGAATTAAATTCTATCCTCCTATCCAAGGACACCAAGGGAGATCTTATTTACAAAATCGGATACAATGAGGACACAACAAATCTTATAAAAGACCTTCTCTTCTGGGTAAGGCTAATCGGAGCTGTCCTTTTCACATTTCTTGTTATTGTGATATTTCTTGTTTCTTTAATCACAGTTGAGATGAGCATTTCTGCTAGAGCTGAGGAAGTTTCTATCATGCAGCTTGTTGGAGGAGGAAAGTGGTATATCAGAGCACCGTTCATCCTTCAAGGAACTTTCTACGGCATAGCTGGAGCCGTAATATCCACTTGTATACTCTTTGCTATTGGACTAGTATTTTACTTTGTAAAAGATCAATCTCCTACTTTATCATTCTTGTCACGTTTTTTCTCAGACCTTGACTGGCCAAAGATAACAGCTCCCCTTATAGCACTCATATTTGTGGGAGAGATGTTTGTAGGAGGCTTAGTTGGTACCATAAACAGTCTAATTGCCGTCTTTCGAAAATTGAAGTAAAATATATATATTCATTAATAAAACTTTAAATGGTTATCAGGATCAGAAAAAGTAAAATAAAGAGATTTTTGATAACTTTTATAGCAGTAACTCTGCTTATATCTACACCTCTTTTCGGCTTTGTCCTATCGAAAAATAATCCCGTCAAAGCAGACCTTTATGATGACCTTGCAAAATTGGAGGAAGAACTTACCCGAATCCGTCAGGAGAAACAAGATCTAGATACAAAAATAGATAGTGAACAGAACCTACAAAATTCTCTATCTGCTCAAATTTATCAAATATCAAATACTATTGCTCAACTTGAACTCGATATCCAAGTAAAAGAATTAGAAGTTGAAAAGAAGGAAACAGAAATTAAAATTCTTGAAGAAGAAATAACAGAAGCCCGGCAGTTGATTGATGGCTTAAGTGATGATGTTGAAATTCTTGAAACAACTGCAAATGATATTATTACAACTATCTATATAGAATCGAAAACTAATTCGATGATAGATATGTTGCTTTCTTCTAACGAGAGCACAAGCTTCATGAGCCAGCTTCAATATCATACTGCTCTGGGTGCACACGATCAAAATACTCTTGCTGAACTAGAAAAAGAGAAAGCAAACCTAGAAAATGAAAAGAGCGACATGGAAGATGATAAACTTGAAGTAGAGAAATTAGCCGAGCAGGTCAACAAGGAGAAAGAACTGCTTGAAAAGGATCGAGAACAGCTTGCCGCGCAAAAGGCTCAAAAGAGCCGCTTGCTTCAGAACTCTCAGATAGCAGCTGCTTATTACGGTTCGATATATGACAACCTGACAGATGAGGAAATGAAGAAGGAAGCAGAGATGGATTTTATACTGCAACAAATTGTCAAGAGCGGATCCAAGCCAAAAGGATACGTTGTGCAAGGACAAATTATTGCAACAGAGGGGAATAACGGTTGTTCAACAGGACCTCATACCCACTTCGGTCTAGCAAAGGATGTGGGAGGATACATAGATGACTACGACTGGGTTGATCCCTGTGGATATCTGCCATATAGATCATTTTGGTATGGTATTTGCAGCGGAAACGGAACTTTAAGATATCCATATAATGACCCATTTTACTCATCCCGTGGTTACACATGGTATCACAAGGCACTAGATCTCGTTGCCGGAAGTAACAAATATGTTTATGCTTCTCATAATGGTTACTACTTTGAAGAAACTCCTTCGTGCAGCAACAGCTGGTGTAGTGTCGGTTGCAAAGGACCAATTAATCCTTGCATCAAAGTCTGCGAATCAGTAGATTGTTCAACAGGATTTGTATCAATTTATTGCCACGTGAACTTCCTGTAATTTATTACCTCAAAGTTATCAAGAATACCTCATATTTTTATCAGCCCGTGTTAGCAATTTTGTCAATTATATTGTAATATCCTATCAGTTATGTATGAATAAATTCATATGGAAAAAAAAGTATTAATTATCGGTGGTGGCGCAGCTGGTATGATGTCAGCAATATCTGCAGCTCGAAACAATCACGAAGTAATACTTTTTGAAAAGAATGAAGAGCTTGGAAAAAAAATATTGATTACAGGTAACGGCCGTTGCAACTTAACAAACAAAAACCTAACCTGGGAAAATTATCACGGATCATTCCCTAAATTTGCCTCTTCAGTTATCTCACAATTTGACAACGAAAAAACCATACAATTCTTCGAAGAGCTGGGGCTTGTCTTAGTTGAAGAGGATCAAGGACGCCTGTTTCCAAGAAGTCAACAGGCCCAATCTGTTGTAGATGTACTTAAACAGGAACTTGAACAACTAGGTATTCAAATCCTTACTCGGAAAAAAATCAGAAGAGTTGAAAAGATTGAACAGCAATTCTGCATAACTACATACCAGAAGAAAAAACACTTTGGCGACGCGCTAATAATTGCAACAGGAGGACGGACTTATCCCAAGACAGGCTCGACTGGAGATGGGTACCGATTTGCAGAAAGCTTGGGGCATAAGATTATAAAACCCTTTCCAGTTTCAACACCATTTAGAATAAAGAGTGTGGTTTGTAATAAACTTCAAGGCATAAAGATAATCGCACGTTTAAAAGTGTACCAAGGCGAGAAGATAATATCAGATAACACAGATGAACTGCTTTTTACACATATAGGTTTATCTGCTCCTGTAGTCTTGAAGTCAAGCAGGGAGGTATCGAAGGTGTTATGCTTAAATCCAGAAGCAGAACTCAAGTGTTCCATTAATTTCTTTCCTGAGTATTCTCAGGAAGATTTATATAAGCTTCTTAAGAAGCGCCTTGTGAATAATCCAGATAGAAACATCGGGAATCAATTCTTAGGTATGCTTCCTAAGAAAGTTGCTCCAGCAATCCTTAGATACTCACGCATCAATCCGGAAATAAAAAGCAAACAGCTGGCAAATAGGACCCTCGATAGAATTATAAAAATAATTATGAATTATGAACTACCAATTGATGATGTTCTCGGTTGGGACATGGCACAATTCACAGCAGGTGGAGTGGATGTGAGGGAGATTGATTCTAAAACTATGGAGTCAAAACTTGTACCTAATCTCCATTTTTGCGGAGAAGTGGTGGATATAGACGGCGACAGCGGAGGATATAATCTGCAATGGGCCTGGAGCTCGGGCTTCGTCGCTGGAAGTAGTATCTAATCCATACAACTATGCAGTAACTTAATAGTTATTCGCTACTCACGTCTCGTTAACATTTGCAATTAATAAAGCTTAAGCATCTACAATATTCCTAATTTACTCACTTCTTCGACAAGATAACTATGGCTGTCACCTTCAACCGGAAGTACTTCTGCATTACTTTTAATATATTTCTCAAAAAGTATTTTAATCTTATCAAAAGAGCCGTAAGGGTCTTCCTTCTCCTGCACTACAAACAATTTAATATCGTTCAGATTTCTTAGGTTTTTGTACTTCTCAGAGAATTCTTGAAGATCCGAGTCTCCAAGAGGAACACCAAGAAAAATCACTTTTTTTAGCTTTTTTAGATCGATATTGTTTAATGCATAAGAAAAGATCACTGTTCCGACCGACTTTGCTACTACCGTTATGTCTTTCTTCGGCCCTTCAAACATACCTGCTATTCTTTCAATTTCCTCATGTATATTAATTACACTGTCATTTTTCCAATGCCCCCAGGGCACTGTGATTACATCATATTTATCTTGATAATATTTTTCATAAGTATCAAGCAGTTCCTGATTCCTAGCAGAGTTACCCGGAAGAATTACTAATGGCTGCATAAGTGAAATTATACTTAATTAATATCTCATAAGTATAATTTCTGAAGAGTATCACGTCAACAACTCAAAGTTTTAAATGTTATTTGAATACATTCTATAATAACTGTAAAATATAGAATTCGTATCTTTAGATTTTATTAAAAAAAAATGGCAACCTCCCAAAAAAGACCGAAAATGCTTTACCGATCTGAATCAAACCGTATAATAGCAGGAATATGCGGGGGAATCGGTGAGTATTTTGAATTAGATCCAACAATTATAAGAGTCCTTTGGATTATATTGTCGCTTGCTGGAGGACCCGGAATCTTTGCTTATCTCATCCTTTGGCTTGTAGTACCGACTGAATCTCAAGTAAAGAGATAGAAAACTGACTTAATTCATAGTAATTGATGAATTTTACATATACCATAATATCTACAATAATCATAAGTTTGTCCTCTTTTGTAGGAGCATTAACACTGGCCATCAAGAAACAATATCTTTCAAAAATATTGTTAATACTAGTTTCTCTTTCAGCAGGAACAATGTTAGGAGGTGCTTTCATTCATTTACTACCCGAAGCTTTAGAAAATCTCGACCCGGAGATTGTCTTTATTCTTGTTCTAGTCTCTTTTTGTATATTCTTTGTTATTGAAAATTTCTTGTACTGGCGACATTGCCACAAACAAGAATGTAAACAGCATCCGTTCGGCATCATGAATCTTATCGGGAATGCAATTCACAATTTCACTGATGGTTTAATAATTTCCTCAGCATTTCTTCTAGATATAAACCTTGGCATAACAACTGCTATAGCAATAGCACTACACGAAATACCACAGGAAATAAGTGACTTCGGGGTTCTAATACACTCAGGATTTGAGAAGAAAAAAGCTTTAATTCTCAATTTTCTTGTTGCCTCTACTGTTATCCTTGGGGGACTATCTGGTTTCTTTTTATCTTCCAAAATTCACGATCTCACAGATTATATGGTCCCATTTGCGGCTGGGGGATTTATCTATATCTCTGCTTCAGATCTCATACCCGAAATACGAACTGAAAGGGAACTAAAGAAAATCCTGTGGAATTTCTGCGTTTTTCTACTGGGGTTATTACTCATGTACTTCCTTTAGCCAAAACATTAAGAAAAGTCAACATCTCCAATAGTATCAGATAAATCCGTTGAATCTGTATACTCTTCATCTGGAATGCCATTTAGCTGCGATATAAAGTTAGGGTCGAAACCCCTAGCTTGAGCTAAGTTAATAATTTCATCTTTACTAATAGGATAGTCAAGTTCGTTTAAAAAATTGTCTACATCTTGTGCACTATTAAGAATCTTTTTCTCAGTCGTTGTTCTATCATCCATTTTTGGTATTGCTGATAATCTTAAATTATTAATATACTACATTATCCGTTTCCTTTGGTCAAAGCCATACACTGTAACAGACAGAGATTACTATTCGTTATACTTAATAGTAATATGTGCTGTGGCAAGTATAAGCAAGACCAAGGCCTTTTACTATAGACTTAAGATACACTCAGTCTATAGACATCTATAACAAAAACATGCTACAGTATATAGAATAAGTAAATAGAAATTGTAACTATATGCTTCTTTCACTCTTTCCTTCAAAGAACAAAATTAAGGCAGAATTACAAAAAAGAAGGGTAGTAGGGTCCTCCTGGTCTAAGCTTATTGACATATCTGTCATTATTCCTATCCGCAGAGAATATAGTAATGGTAATCTTCTAGGGCTCCTTCATTCATTTTCTAAAATCCAGATGGAAACCAACCGTAATTTTTATCTGATATTTATAATTTATAATCAAGAGAACATATCATCTGACATCAAGGAGGAAAATGCCATCTCATATTCAATTATAAATTATCTTGTAACTTCAAATAAGTCAAAGCTAGAAAAGCATAAAGTCCTATTTAAACAAAAGGGAATTAGTGAGAATATAATCCAGAAAATTGAGAACATAAAACGAACAGGAATTAAAGTAGCAGCCATAGATATGTTTAGTGAAGGTATAAAAGCAGAGGAGCTTTCATTAGTAGCAAAAATTGGTTTGCTGTATGCACATAAGCATTTTGATTCTTGCAATAAACCAAATGGACTCATTACCTTTTTGCATGCTGAAGATAGACCAGTACTGGAATACATTGAAGAAATAATAGCAAGTAGCAAGAATTTGAAGTTTTTTCAAGCACTTTTATTACCGCGGAGTTACAAGCTTGAATCAGAACCTGAAGCAAGAAAATATCCAAATGAAGCTTCAAGATTACTTGAATTCTCTGCTAATTATCATTTCGAATATAAATTCAATTTTTATAGACAGACTTTCTTTAATTTTTTTATCAATGAAAAACCTCTGCTTGCATTTAAAGAACCATATGCTGTTTTGCGCTCCTCGTTGGTTCCGGAAATTTTAAAAAGTAGTGCAGCCCCTTATGAAACCGAGAAAGATATGGTTGATGAAAGCTGCTTAATTAGTGAGACTCTTTTGAACCTCGGAAAGATATTGTATATGAAATTTCCTTTGACGAAGAGATATGAGCGCTCTTATCAAAAACCTCTTAACGCAAGACAAATATTAGAAAAAATCATTAGTAGAGAAGAAAAAATCCTTCAAAAACATGGAAAGTTTGAAAGATTTGATTGCGCTATACTCCGACGTCTAATTACAAATAACGTTCAAGATAATCTAGTTAAAATTACACGCATAGAAAAATTTTTCGATTACTGTGGCATTATCATAGACACAAAACTATTCACTGAAATAGCTAGCAACCTTGCTGCAACTTCACTAGGTAGACGCCTGCAGACTACATCACTAAACAACACTCCTTTAGAGCCACATAAGGTCTTTGAATTATTGAGGCAATACTTCACGATAAAAAAGGAAGCTTTTTTGGTTGACGAACTTGATTTTACCTATACTCTTCAAGATTTTTTCTTAAACGTTATGGAAGATGACAATGTATCTACCAAATTTTTAAGGAGTACAGTTGCCGAATCTGAAATAAAGGAAAACAAAGCCATAGAATCGAACAACTTTCATCTGCCAGATCTATATCAGGCACTTGCTTCGGATCAAAATACTGATCTTCTTCGATGGGAGTTTTTAAAAACAGTTTACACAAAAAGTATGTCTCTCAACATTTTTAAGCAAGAAGTCAGCAAAGCTTATCCGCAGTATTTTGTAAAGAACCCCCATATTCGAGGAATTTCAAATTCTAAACTCCGAATGAGAAGAGCAGCATATAGAATGTGTGGACTCCTTCATTGGATAAGTGAAATCGTTGCACAAAACAAAACCCTTCCAATAGGCGCATTAGCATTTCTTGAAACACTGAAGGATATGAATCCAGTTTCGGTAGAAGAATATAGAAAGATTCATCCAGCTGAGTGATAAGGAAGACAGAAGGTATAAATGATGGATTTAATCCACGAATAAATCATAAATCTGCACTACATACTCTCATCTTTTAACAACTTTCATTTTTACTTTTATTTCTTCTTGGCTAAATAATCATTCCCTGCTAAAATTCATCCAGAAATCTAGATATAAATTCTTTCCAAATGGTCCAAGTTTTTATAAAAGACATACCTAAGTTACAGAGCCTAGATGAAGAGGTTATCATTAAAGGTTGGTTATTTAATAAACGGTCATCAGGTAAAATTCATTTCCTTCAAGTAAGGGACGGCACAGGTTTCATACAGGTGATTGTTGAAAAAGGTAATGTAAAAGATAATGTATTCCAATCCTGTAACGAACTGACTCTTGAATCCTCAATAATCATAGAGGGAAAAGCAAAGAAAGACGATCGTGCTCCATCAGGCTTTGAAATGGATTTAACCGACTTAAAAGTTATTCAGCTGGCTCATGAATATCCGATTCAAAAAAAAGAACATGGTATAGAATTTCTGCTTGACAATAGACATCTGTGGCTTCGAAGTCCAAAGCAATGGGCCATACAAAGGATCCGGAATACAATCATAAACTCGATTTTTGAATACTTAAACTCACAAGGTTTTATTAAAATAGATTCTCCGATTCTCACACCTACCGCCTGTGAAGGCACTACCACACTTTTCCCCGTACCTTACATACCTTCATGGAAGGACGAAGGGAAAGGTGATGCAATTAAAGTTTTTGTTCCTAACTCAAAAACGGAATCAAATGACAAACCTTTTGCCTTTCTAACTCAATCCGGACAACTTTATCTTGAAGCAGCAATATTTGCACACAGAAGAGTTTTCGATTTCGGTCCGACATTTAGAGCAGAGAAAAGTAAAACACGCAGGCACTTAACAGAATTCTGGATGATGGATGCTGAAGCAGCATTTGTTGAGCATAGAGAGAATATGAAAATTCAAGAAGAATTAACCGTTGCGATTGTCAAGAATGTTTTAGATAAGAATACAAAGGAACTAGAAATGCTAAAGAGGAACATTAAAAGTCTTGAGAACTCCGCACAAGGCAAATATACAATAATCACACATAAAGAGGCAATAAAAATCACAAACAAACTCGGATCAAAGGTAAGTGAAAGAGATGACTTTGGAGCAGAAGATGAAACAATTCTTCCAAAAGAATTTGATCGTCCAATATTTATCGAAAAATATCCAAAAGAGGTTAAGGCTTTCTACATGAAAGAAGATGCTAATGATAAATCACGAGTTCTTAACGATGATATGTTAGCACCAGAAGGTTACGGAGAAATAATTGGAGGAAGTCAAAGAGAAGATGATTATGACAAATTGTTAAAAAGGATAAAGGAAGAAAAACTCCCTGTAAAAGACTTCGAATGGTACTTGGATCTGAGAAAGTATGGGAGTGTTCCTCACAGTGGTTTCGGCATTGGACTTGAAAGGTATGTCACATGGATCTGCGGTCTTAAGCATATCCGAACAACCATACCTTTTCCAAGAATGATAAATAGGTTAAGACCGTAATAGCAGGTTAATGTCAAATCTAATATAGATTACCCAATGATCGTCCCTCTACCATTGGTATAATATTCAATTACCAATAACCAATAATCAAACAAGAATTTTTCTTTTAGGAATGTACAAATACCGACAAAATTGGTAATACAGAATTGTCTTTCGTAACCAATATAATGGGTAAACGTTACCACAATTTTGATCTAGAGGAGAGAACTTATAACTTTGCTAGGTCGGTGAGTTTTCTATGCAAGAGGATTCCTCTAAACGTAATTAATTCTCCTTATATTTCTCAAGTCATTAGATCGAGCAATTCCTGTGCAGCTAACTACATTGAAGCAAATGAGTCGTGCAGTAAAAAGGACTTTATCTATAGATTGAGAATTTCCCGAAAAGAAACTAAAGAGACAATACTACACTTAAGACTAATACAGGCTAATAATAAGAGTTTTCAGGATAGGATATCCCCATTAATCAATGAAGCTACTGAATTGATAAAGATATTCTCAACTATAATAAATAAATCCCTGTAACATGATCCATATTGATGCTCGAGGTTTGATTATTGAAGTTTGATTCTTGATTATTGATCATTGGACATTGGTTATTGATTATTGGACATTGGTTATTGATTATTGATTATTAGTCACTTCCTCAGTACAATTGCTTATGCAGAGAATTCTTCTATTAATCAAAAAATTAGTGAAAGTAAAACCTCTAAAGAATCCATTAATTGTACTTCTCATTCTTCTCTTATTCCTGAATGTAATCCTCACTGCTCTAATAATTCTTACTCACGTACATACAAATGGAATCTTTACGTCCTTGTCTGAAATTGATAAAGGAAAAGTAAGCTATAATTATCAGATCTACCGCATAGAAACTCTTGTAAACAATACTTTTTTGCAAATGACACCCGAAGAAAAGGTGGGTCAATTATTTATGGTTTCAATTAACGGTGGATACATAAACGACTCCATAAGATCACTCATTGAAGAATATCACATAGGTGGAGTAGTAATAATGTCGGGAAACATCACCGGACAAGAACAGCTGAAACAACTCATAAATGATATGCGAAATACTTCTGATACACCTCTTCTGATAGCAACTGATCAAGAGGGAGGAGTTGTTGCACGAATTCCATGGGACAATGCTCGTTACATATCACAACCACATATTGGCATAGTAAATAGAGAAGACTTTGCATATGAAACCGGAGTCGAACATGCACTAGCTCTTAAGAACTTTGGAATCGATATGAATTTGGCACCAGTTCTAGATGTTTCATTCATAACTGGAAGTGCAATGTCATCAAGAACACTAGGAGCTTCACCTAAAAAAGTTTCAGAATTAGGAATACAAATTATAAAAGCACATGAAGATAATGGTATCATCGCTACAGCAAAACATTTCCCAGGTATTGGAAGGACTACTACCGATTCCCATTACGCTCTTCCAGTTTTAGATATTTCAAAGGAGCAACTCGGAAGCGAAGAATTAATTCCTTTTAAAACCGCAATTGAAAACGATATAGATGTTATCATGACCGGACATGCATTCTTCCCTCAAATTGATGGTGAGTATCCTTCCAGTTTATCTACGGTATTTCTCACCGATATCCTGAGAGGTGAACTAGGCTTCGATGGAGTAATAATATCAGATGACCTCAATATGTCGGCACTTCGTGATTATCCAAATAAAGCAGTGGACGCTATTCATGCTGGAACAGATATCATCCTTATTGTTGATTCTTATGAGAATCAGGTTACTTATATCGATCAAGTTAAGAAAGCAGTAGATGAGGGAACTATAAGTGAAAAGCAAATAACGAATAGCGTAAAGAGGATATTAAGATTAAAGTATAAAAAAATATAAATTAAGTTATAAACACCACTTTTCTTATAAATATCTAACTTAATTGTATCGTGAAGAATTTCAATGATCCAATATCGTTTGTCTCAAATTTAATTATTGAAATTCCTGAACGACAAGATAAATAAGTGCATACTAATCATCCTGCATCTCCTCTATACTTTTTAATAAATCATATAGCAATCTCACCAACTTTCCGCCAGATCTGATAATGCGGTTGTTCAGGAGGAACTCTTGGGACAGACTGATAAAAACCAGCAAGATCCCTTGGATATGCTCCGGCAGTCATGACAAAGCCTAAATCAGGGTTCTCTAATCTCTCACCAAGTAACACATTTAAAGGGCAACTCCAATGACAATTGGCACTGATACTAAGATGCAATAAGTATACAGCCATTCCATCAGTCGCACATATTCCTTTATTACAAAAACCCATGCGGATAATTGCAGGACATAGCTCGTCCCGACTCACCCTAAACCCTGCAAGTCTTACTTCTGTCCATTCAGACTTAGGGAATATAATTGTGCCCTCTACGCTTAATGCCGTCGCTGCAACCGGCTCTACTTCTAATGTCATATGAAAATTGTAATGATTTAAGTATAGGATAATTATATTACAATCCCATAATAAACTCTATAACTGACACAATCATATAAAAACTAGGAAAAAATGAAAATATCTAGATATGTATTCTAAGGATAAGTCTTCTATTCTCTAGAAATTCGTTATCTTTTTATATCTAGAATTACTTGAGCAGGAGCTTGTGTATAGTAAAGCTTATAATCCTTTGCAGAAGTTAGCTTTATGTAATATGTTGAAACATTCGCTGCAAAACTACCTCTCATACCTATGACTCCCCCTACACTGTTATACGTTTCATCATAATTTCCCGAAGCAGCAAAATCAGATTTCATATTTGAAATTACAACCTTTACTGCTTTTCCTCCATCATAATCAACTAACTCAGCTAAAACTGCTGGGATATTACCAGTACCTACTGACTTGATCCTGTAAGTTATTCGAAAAACCCCCTCACCTGATAAATCCTGGTGACTTATGCCATCCATGACTATGGCATTTCCTTCTGCATCACCTGTTATATTTTGCTTATCTTTTGAAAACGAAAATTCTTGATCATCACCATTTGTGACCTCCTGCTCTTTTATATCAAGAATAATTCGATCAGGACTTGACACAGAATGTAGATAAAAGGAGGTATCTTCTTTAATGCCGATGGAATAATAAGAAGTATTCGCCTCACTTGTTACATTATGAATAATTGTCGATACAACTGAACCTGAAACTTTTGCTTCACTGCCTACACCTATTCCTGATTTATCATCAGATAGACCAGCGATCTTTAGCTTAATCATATTTGCACCTGATTCTAAAGTTGCACTTGTTAAAGGGACTCCTCCTTCTGAATCGAGATTAAAGGTTATTCTCATAAACCCCTCATAACCTTTTTGCTCCATCTTACCCAAAACTGCTTCAGTAACTGCTTCATCACCAACACTTTGAGCATCCGTTGAAAAATCCGAATCAGTAGGAGCATTTTCGGCAGAAGAATCTATTGACTTTTCACTTACATCAACTTCTTCAATTTCTTCTACTGCTTCACTCTCCAGAATCTCTTCTTCTTCAACGTACTCTTGCTGTTCTTCCGTTTCCTTATCCGGTTCCTCCCGTCCTTTATTCATATTGCTTATCCAGAGAACTCCAAGTATGATAATTACAACAATTCCGCCTACAACGATTGGCACAACTGGTAGTGATTTTTTATTAAAAGAGACATCTGTTCCCAGTCGTTCATTTCTGGCCTGTGCTATAGCTGTATAGCGCTGCTTCCTTTGAGATAAACTAACATTTTCCATAACCGTATTATAAGAAGTTACCTTTTTATAATACAATTAATAGAAAATCCATGCAAGAACCAGACTTAAGGTAAAAAGATTAAAGGCAATAAGTAAGAAATATGATGCAACAGCCCAGCCATCTAGCCATTTATCAATCTACTACCATCTACTAATAATGAAACTAGATAGCTATGTAGCTATATAAGTTTTCTGGTATAATACTCTTTAGCCCTTTTTTAATAAAAAAGAAAGGGTTGAACAATTTCTATATATATGTATAATGTTTTTGTTTTTGTT
Organism: Candidatus Dojkabacteria bacterium; assembly: GCA_016932045.1. Lineage (GTDB taxonomy): Bacteria > Patescibacteriota > Dojkabacteria > JAHIVN01 > JAHIVN01 > JAFGDO01. The sequence goes on from JAFGDO010000005.1 coordinate 77,411, forward strand.
CTACCCAGAAGATGAAAAACAATAAACAAATCAACAAACTTATTATCAAAGGTGCCCGAGAGCACAATCTGCAAAATATAAGCATCGAAATTCCAAAAGATAAATTGGTTGTAATTACAGGTATCTCCGGATCAGGCAAGTCCTCACTTGCTTTTGACACTATCTATGCAGAGGGACAACGCAGGTACGTTGAGTCTTTGTCAGCCTATGCCAGACAATTCCTCGGCATGATGAAAAAACCTGATGTTGATTATATAGAAGGACTCTCCCCTGCTATTTCAATCGACCAAAAAACTGCAAGTCATAACCCAAGATCTACAGTCGGTACTATTACTGAAATTTACGACTATTTAAGACTTCTTTTTGCAAGGGCAGGACATCCTCATTGTCCAGAATGCGGAAGGCGTGTCAGTTCACAAAGTGTACAAGATATAGTTGATTCGATTTTACGATTTAGAGGGAAGATCCTTATACTAGCCCCTGTTGTTAAAAAGCGAAAAGGGACTTATGAAGAATTGTTTCAGCGATTATTTTCGAAAGGATATGTAAGAGTCCGTGTTGATGAAGAAGTACACAATTTAGAAGAAGACATAAAACTAGAACGTTACAAACTTCATAACATTGAAGTAGTCATAGACAGATTAATAATTGATAATGACTCGAGAAAAGACAAAGAATTGCTAAAGCGTTTAACTGATTCTGTAGAATCCGCACTGAATCTTGGTGAAGGAGAAATTATTGTGAATCAACTACCTGGAAAAAGCAATAAGCGAACAGAAAAAAGCGATATCCTTTATTCAGAGAACTTTTCGTGTCCAGCATGTGACATATCATTTGAAGAGATAGAACCTCACACATTTTCTTTCAACTCGCCATATGGTGCATGTCCATCCTGTGACGGCTTGGGTACAATTAAGAAGGTTGATCCAGAACTTATTTATAATCCTAACCTTTCTATAACTGAGGGGGGGATCTTTCCATGGAGCAGAATGGCAGACAATATGAGTTCATGGACGATGAGCTTGGTGAGAGCAGTTGCAGAAAAGTATAAATTTTCAATTCGAATCCCGATTCGAGAAATGAAAAACGAAGACCTAAATAAAATTCTCTATGGATCCGGTAATGAAAGATTTACTGTCACACACTCGGGATCGAACAGCGGTTTTGAGGGAACTTTCCAGGCACGTTTTGAAGGAGTTATTCCTAACCTTGAAAGAAGATATAAGCAGACAGATTCAGAGTATATCCGCCGTGAAATAGAACAATATATGAGAGAGCTTCCATGCTCGAAATGCGAAGGTAAAAAATTAAGACCCGAAGCTCTTGCAGTTACCATCAGAAAAAAGAATGTTTATGATGTTACAACTTTTTCCATAAAAGAAGCTTTAAAATGGATTTCTTCACTTAAGAAAAGAGAGCAAGTTGATGATGACCTTTCAGATCAGGAAAGGCTAATAGCTAAACAAGTATTAAAAGAAATTATTACACGGTTAAACTTTTTAGTTTCGGTTGGACTTGACTATCTTACTCTTTATCGAACAGCTAGAACATTATCCGGAGGAGAAGCACAGAGAATACGCTTAGCAAGCCAAATTGGTACTGGTCTTTCAGGTGTTCTGTATGTTTTGGATGAACCTTCAATCGGACTTCACCAGAAAGATAATCAGAAACTTATTGATACATTAAAAAACTTACGCGATATAGGCAATACTGTAATTGTCGTAGAGCATGATGAAGCAACCATACGTCAATCTGACCATATAATAGATATTGGACCTGGGGCTGGAGTACATGGAGGGAAGGTCATAGTAGAAGGACAGGTTAGTGATATTGAAAAGTCGAAAAAGTCACTGACCGGAAACTATTTATCCGGAAGACGAAAGATTACCAAAGAGTTAATACTTAAAGAAGCAGAAAAAGTTGCAGCAAAGAATGGATTCCACCAAGTCATGAATAAAAGACCATTTGACAAGAAATTAAAAAACCATCCAACAATCCAGCCATCAGGCCAACTAACCATCAAGAACGTCTCACACCATAACTTGAAGGGCATAGATGTTACTTTTCCACTTAGCAAATTCATCTGTATCACTGGTGTGTCCGGAAGTGGAAAGTCGTCGCTTTTAAATGAAACTGTTTACCCGGCCCTTGCACACGAAATATACAACTCCAAATTAAAGCCGGGAAAATTTGAATCAATTGAAGGACTTGAGAATTTAGATAAGGTTGTGAGTATAGATCAATCACCAATAGGAAGAACACCAAGATCAAATCCAGCCACATATACTGGCGTCTTCACACCAATAAGAGAATTGTTTTCAAAAACACGTGAAGCAAAAGCAAGGGGTTATAAGCCCGGTAGGTTCAGCTTTAACGTAAAAAGAGGAAGATGTGAAAGCTGTCAGGGGGACGGACTGATTAAGATCGAAATGCAGTTCCTTCCTGATGTTTATGTACCTTGCGAAGTCTGCAAGGGAGAGAGGTATAACCGAGAGACCTTGCAGATAGACTACAAAGGAAAAAATATCGCAGAAGTGCTGGATATGACTGTTGAGCAAGCTTTGGAATTCTTTCGGAATATTCCCTCAATTAAGAATAAGCTACAGACACTAAATGATGTCGGACTTGCTTACATCAAACTCGGCCAAAGTGCCCTTACACTTTCAGGTGGAGAAGCGCAACGTGTAAAATTAGCAACCGAATTATCCAAAAGATCAACAGGCAGTACGATTTATATACTTGATGAACCAACTACAGGCTTACACTTTTTTGATATAGAAAAACTTCTAGTAGTATTACACTCACTTGTAGCTAAGGGGAATACGGTTATGGTAATTGAGCATAATCTAGATGTAATAAAAACAGCTGACTGGATAATCGACCTCGGTCCTGAAGGGGGAGAGAAGGGGGGAGAAATAATTGCTGAAGGAACTCCGGAAGATATTACTAAGATTGAAAGAAGCTATACAGGACAGTGGTTAAAAAAAGTAGTTTAGGAATTGACTTCATACCTCGAAATTATTTTTTTAGTTGCTCAATAATTTCTCTAGTTCTCCTAGACATTACAATTCCCAATCCAAATAACAAAGTACCACTGATAATAATCCCGATGTTTCCGGTTAAACTTGGTAAACTCTCAGCTTGAAAAGACACACGACTCAATAATTCAGGTGAATTCTTTACAACTTCACTTATTACTCCTGTACCAGCCATCACAACTCCAACTACCTTAACCAGAGCACTACCAATCCTATAGCTTTGAGTCCCTGCATTTTCAACCAAAGAATCAATTTGTTCCATTAAGAAATTATAAATAATGTAAACTAATAAATTCTTTCTTCACATATTATTCACTTTATTTCGCAACGTACTTTTCCATATAAGCGGTCTTTAATCAAAATGAAAGACTAGTCTTCACTTTTTACCATCTGTATCCTTTCAAAAGAAGCTATTTTTAACCATGTAAGAGCTCCATAGTTAAGCAAATTGGTAGAAAGAGCTAATAACGCTATTTTCATAAAGTAATTACGAATATTCATATCAGGATACTTAAGGGTATCTATTAAAACTGCTGAAGCAGATGGAATTGTAAGAATTAATCCGACAACAGCCATATATCCTGATCTCTTTATAGCGTGAGCTAGATTATATTCCGCGTTAGAATCAAAATTAACCTCATTTATACCCTTTTTGAAGTTCACTCCCATTTCAGCGTACCCCTGAGCTTCTTTAAGAATGCCCGACCTCCCGAGAACAAATGAAGGCACAACCATCAAAGCAGCAACAGTCTTTTGGATGAAACCGGGGCCATCAGCATTTTCTGTACCGGTATCACTATTTGTACCGTAAAACATATTTAAAGCTTTTGCTTCAACTCCCCATAAATCAATTCCTATTGATTGCTGTCGAGTGGTTTGTTCTTCCATTTATAGAATGAATTAAGAATAAAATCAGGATCATACGAATTATATTACAAAACACTAAGCATATCAACACTATGGGCCCAACACCTATTCTACATCTACACCACTGTGTATTTGATTATTAAATATCGGTAATTGTTGATTGTAGATCGATATATTACCTTTTGCTATTTGCCTTAAGCCTTTCCCTTGCTATAATACCTTCATGCAGATAAAAATCTTCAACGAGACAAAATACAGGATTCCTGACAAATTAATCAAACGAATAGAAATGGTATTTCAAGACCCATCTTCACCTGATAATTTAGTCATAAAATCCTTAGATCGTTTCATCATTTCTTCATCTCAAGTATCAATCAATTTAGTTGCCCAAACCCCCAAATCAATTACCAAACTCAATAGAGAGCTTTTTAACAGAAACGGATCAACTGATGTAATAGCAGTAAATCAACAATCAGCTATCAGCCGCCAGCTACAAGCTAAGCCCAAAATCACCAAATCAACTAAATCTACCAAATTACCTGGATCAATCAGTCCATCTAGATCGCTCCTTGGCGACCTATACATCTGTCCATCAGTAATTGCTGCAAACGCCCGAAAGTACAAGGTAAGCTACAGCGAAGAACTTGCAAGGATTATCATACATGGTATATTACACCTACTTGGGGTCGATCATAAGAAAAGTTTTGGAGAGTCGAGGGAGAAGATGTTTAGAATGCAGGAGATGCTAGTTGATAGCTTAAAGTTATACATCTAGTCCATTTAAAACTTTCAACTTATATTGCAAAATTCATAACTGATAACTTATATCTTTAATGTTCATCCAAAGATGAAACAATTCTTAAAAAATCACTGGGACGAAGTTACTATCCTAGCAATCACAGCATTAATATCAGCAGTAATCTTTATTCCATTTTTTGTAAACAATTCCTTAGACAAATTCGACACACCAGGTCTTTTGTCACTCAGCTGGTTTATACGAGAATACACCTTTCCGGACTTTCAAGGCTGGAATCCTTACTTCTTTGCAGGATTTCCGCAGGGAATTCTGTATCCGCCACTTTTTCACTGGCTTGTAGCCTTGCTTGGAAAAGTTTTTCATCTATCCGTTGCATACAAACTAATCATAACAGCTGCAGCAGCTTTTATCCCGTTTTCTATTTATGAGTTCAGTTTGAGAATTTTCAGACAAAAAACTTGGTCAATATTAAATACTATAGCTTTACTTATAACTCTTACAGTACTACCGGGTTATCTTGGATTTAATTTCGATGGGGTTTTTGATTACGGCCTAGGACCAAGTTTTGTAACCATCCCCTTGTTCTTTGGCTACCTTGCGTTACTTTTAGAGAGGAAAAAGAATATAAAGTTTATGTCTTGTCTTTTCAGTTTAATGCTCCTTACAAATCTCGTTGCACCCTTTGTCGCTGGTATAATTACAATAGTATATTTCTTGTTGAAATTAAATAGAGCAAAGCAATTATTTATGAAGCTTGCCAAATTTGGACTTTTGAGTCTGCTTCTTACTCTATTTTGGATAATTCCCTATCTTGTGTTTAGGCAGTATACAGCCTCAGGTTTTCCCCCAATGAGATCAAATCTTATTATTTCAGGAATTGCTCTTTTCGGATCAATAGGCAGTCTAGCTTTTATCATCTGGAAGGGTGAAGAATCGAAAAGAAAATCTTTTTTGGCATTATTAATACCTGCTATTCTTATATCTGCTTTAAATGTAATCGACTCAAGGATTAGTATCTCTATACCTCCTATCCACCCGTTCAGGCTTCAAATATTCTCATTCATTCCTGTCGCATCTGCTGTTATATATGTGATTCAAATACTTCACCCATCTTTCTTAAAACTAGGGATGAGGTTAAAGATCATGAAGTTTTTACAGCGCAATGTACATATAAGTTTCAATCTTTTCTTTGTTTGTTTTTGTCTAATCTTTCTTCTCATAATCCGGCTTAATCCCAGTGGGGTAGATGAGGTAGAACTTGCAAACGAATTAGATTGGGAGGGAAGGATTATGCGTGCTTATAAAGTTACCGAAGTTCTAGACCAGTCAAGATCAGTAATAGATAGATCGGTAATGAAAAAAGAGTACAAATTTGCAGTAGACGGATTACTAAAAGAATCAAGCTATCTTGCACCATACTACCAATCATTGTCGAAAAGTCTAAACCCGGAAAACTTCACTTGGGAAAAACTTGATCAGAAATATATCGAAAACAAGCAGGTCCCAGAAGAAAGAACGAAGTATCTTATGAACTTGCTTTGGGTCAAAAGTCTGTTCGTGATTGATGAGAATTTTCCTAATTGCGAGAATTTCAAAAAAATATCTCAATTCAAATCAAACTCAAAAAACGAGGGCATACGTGATATAGAAATGTACATCTGCTCCTATCCTTACTCTTTAAATAGTAACCTTGTTGAGATGGTTACGGAAAAGCCAAAAGTAGTAGAGAACAATTGGAATAACGCAGTAGATGAGTGGTGGATAAGTGATAACCAAGAACTATTTACAGACAAAGAAGTTGTTACAAATACAAATATTCCGGTTAATTTTATTCCGGATGTAGAATTTAGTGATGATTACCAGAAAGTATATATAAGCACAGGAGTCAACGAGGAAATTCCATTCCTTGTAAAAATGAGCTACTTCCCAAAATGGAAAGCATATGACAAAGATGGAAATAGGGTAGAGATATATAGAACGTCCCCAAATCTTATGATTGTACCTGTAAATGATAAAGTTACTTTAAAATATGAGACAACAATTATTGAGTGGGTTACCTTTGTGATTTCAGTAATCAGCTGGAGCAGTCTAGTAGTAATATCAGTTGCCAGAAAGATTAAAGGAATATAACAAAGGGTCTTTCAATTTCTAAGATCGTATATAAAAACTCATTTAACAGAAATTGATATCTGACAGCTAAACCCGATCATGCGTCCACCAATTCCATCATACACTCCTGAACTTTCAGTCTTCGCCCCAGCTTGTTCTGCGACTACTATAACAGCACTAGAAGCCTGTTCAACGATATCTTTATGCATACCACTAACTACCACATTTCCTCCTTGAAATATATCCACCTTAACATCAAAAGGTTTACCTGCTTCAGCTGCTTCGTGAATAATAGCCTGTAATGTCTCAGCTTGCTCGACCATCATAGGTCGTCTCTTTATGAAATATAAAACATTGGCTTCATTATATCCTTGTTAGTGATATAAAGACAATCGCTACGTTATATACATAATATATTTGCGCGGCCTTTCAACTATACTTTTTCTATTGCAACAACACAAGGTAAGTATCTAAAAACACTGAATATGAAAATTATCCTTTTAGCTGATAAAAATAGCTTAAGAAAAATACCCTCAAGCAATCAAATGTTTCTTGAGGGCTGCATCAAAATGTTCAGCGATTATAACAGGAGAAAAGAAGTCGAGATTCAATGTCCAGAGAATATCAAAAAAAAGATAAAAAAATTATTCCCTAAATTCCCTGTTTTTACTGAACCCATACAAAAAGGAACTGCTCCAGCAATAGGACTTGCTATGACGCGAGTATATTTATCAAACCCCAACGAAACTGTAGTAATTGTCTATACTGACCACCCTGTAAGTTATAAAAGTAAACTTTTAACTGCTTTTAAAACAGGAGAAACTTTTTGCAAAGGTTTAAAAAGATCCATTCTCTTAGGAGTAAATCCCACATTCCCTGCAACCAAATATGGTTACCTCAAAATAGGAAAAGTACTTCAAACAATGAATGGTTCAATAGTATTTGAAATGATTGATTTTTGTGAAAAACCAAGTAAGCAGAAGGCAGAAGAATTTTTAAAATCCTGGCGTTACCTTTGGAATACAGGATATTTAATTGCAAAACCAAAAGATATTCTTAAGATTTATCAAGTTGCATTACCAAAAATTTACAAGGGATTGATGACTATAAGAGAGTCAACCGGAACGAACATTGAAAAAAAGATTGCCTATACAGTATTTAAGAATTTTACTTCTACTTCAATCGACAAAGGCATTTATGAGAAGATGAAGAAGAACAAGGTGGGAATAATCCCAATCGATTTGGGTATTCGAGATTTCGAAGATTTCTAAAATTAATTTTAATTTTTACTTTTGTGCCATGAAAAAAATCATAACAGCTTCAGCTCCTGGAAGAATAGACCTTTCCGGTGGAGCAACAGATTGGTGTGGAATGCATACAATGTCAATAGCCATAAACCTTCGAACATATGCAAAAGTAACAAGATTAAAAGATTCTAAAAAGGTTCAAATCAAAATAGGGGAGCTTGAGGAGGAATATTCAAGACCAAGATATGGTACAAAGCTTGATTTATTTAAAGCAGTAATTGAACTGTCAAAACTAAAAGGTTTTAGAGTTGAGTATCAAACTGATATTCCCAGGGGCTCGGGTTTAGGAGGGTCTGCACCCTTGACAGTCTCAACACTTTTTGCTCTAAATGAACTATATGACCAAAAGTGGAACAAGTATTACATTGCAGAACTAGCTCAAAGGGCCGAAACATTAAAACTCGAAACTGTAAACGGATACCAGGATCAGTATACTGCAACATTTGGTGGTCTCATATTCATGGATTTTGAAGGCAAGGAGTGTCAAAAAGGTAAATACAGTAAACCAATTAACGAAGAACCCTATACTGTAGTTGAGAATCTAACAGAGTATCTCCCCGACTTCCATATAATTGTAGCGGTTCCTGAAATCACAAGAAAAAGTTCTAATGAAACAAACAGCTCTGTTAGTGCAAGGTTCTTAAACGGCGAAAAAGAAATTGTTGATAAGATGACACTTAAAGCACAGTTAACTCAAGAAGCGAAAAAAGCACTAATTGACGGGCGAATGAATGATCTATACAAGCTGATCAATCAGAATAATGACATCATGAGAAGCTTTGGATTTGTATCCGATGATAATGAAAAAATAATTGAGGTAGCAAGTATAAACGGAGCACTGGCATGTAAAACCTGTGGAGCGGGTAGGGGAGCAGTCGCAATTTTTGCAAAGGACAAAAAACACCAAGTAAAAATATTCGAAGCCTTAAAGCCTACTGTCGAGCATATCTTCAAAATAAAAATTGCCAAGGGGGTAAGAATTGAAAAGAAAAAATAGGAAATACAAGCTAATAATGTTCGATATTGATGGCGTTTTAAATAAGCACGGTGACAACATCCAAAATACAAGCAAAGAGGCGATCAGAATTTTGCGTCGTCAAGGGATAATGGTCTGTTTTGCTTCCGGAAAACATGCTTGGTACATACAAGGTGGTTTAATCTGGAGCGGATTACTAAGACAGGATACATTAATTGTAGCTGAAAACGGTGGAGTAATATATAAGCCTTCTACAAGAAAGACTATCCTTGAGGATAAGTATATTCAAGATGTACAGCTACTAAGGAGTATTTTTTATAATCTCTATTCAAAAGACGAAGGATTTTTAAACTTTGCTGGTCTTACTGTCTGGGAGGAACCGAAAGAAACTTTGTTCTGCCTATACCCAAAAGATGCTAAAGATGTTCAAAGACTTGCTGAAATTCTTGAAGAAATTGTAAAGGTTAATCGACTAAACCTATACTTAGTTGAGAATCCCGACTCAGTTGATGTCCTACAAAAAGGAATAAATAAATCAACAGGCCTCAAACATATCTGTGACTGGCTGGGGGTTGATTTTGATGAGATAATAGCTGTTGGTGATAGTTACAATGATATTGAAATGCTAAAGGATGTCGGTTTTGGTATTACTCTTGAGAATGGAAAACCCGAAGTAAAGAAAGTTGTTAAATTCAAAAGAGGGAGGGGATTGATCACGAAGAATTCATATGGTGAGGGAGTTCTAGAGGCAGTTAAATGCCTGATAAATAAAAGAATTATCTAAAAATTAAAAGTCAATTTAATACTTGACCTCTACTAAAATTTCTTCTATGATATATAGTTGAAATGCCCCAGAAATAAAATATTCATTCTCTATAGCAAAGTAATATTTATTTTCTACACTATTTACTATTGATGTTAAAAGTCACTAACCTAACAAAAAATTACGGTCAGACAAAGGCTCTTGATAAAGTTACATTTTCAGTAGAGAAAGGCAAAATTACAGCTTTTTTGGGACCTAATGGTGCAGGGAAAACAACAACAATGCGCATTCTTACAGGCTTTTTACTTCCAGAGTCCGGTAAAATCACTTTTGATGAAAGGTCTTTAAAACTAAAACTTTCCGAAATTATCAATGAAATAGGATATTTGCCCGAGAATAACCCGATGTATTCAAACCTTCGTGTTGATGAATTCTTAAAATGGATAGCACAGATGAAAGGAGCTCACCATTCAGAGAATCTTTTAGAAATCGCGGAGAAATGCGGCATAGATAAGGTACTTGATAAGGAGATTGATACTTTGTCAAAAGGATACAAGCAGAGAGTAGGGCTTGCAAAAGCATTAATAGGAGAACCTAATTATCTTATTCTTGATGAGCCGACTGAGGGACTGGATCCAAATCAAAAACAGGAAATTCTTAAGCTGATAAAGGAAGTCTCAAAGGAGAAAACTATTCTTTTTAGCTCACATGTCTTATCTGAAGTAACACAAGTAGCTCACAATGTAATCATTATAAACAAAGGGAAAGTAGTAGCCGAAGGAAACAAGGAAGCATTGCTGAAAGAACATCTAAAGAACGCAACAATTAAGATTGCAACTGATGCACCTACAACTAAACTGAGACAAACCTTGCAGAAAATAAAAACTATAGAAGCCATAGCAAAAACCACAAATAGACGAACTGGGTTTAATGAGTATACAATAGGCTGTAAGGATCCCGAAGAAACAGCTTTGAAAATATTTGAAAATATTGTGCGGAATAAATGGAAATTAACGGAATTACACACTGAGTCCTTAGGTCTTGAAGAACTATTTACAGAATTGACAAAGTAAATGGGAATTAGGTTCTATATTCTTGTTCCGGGCTCCAGCCTGGAAAACTGTTGAATAAATTTAAACATATAAGTTTCAAGCTTGAGCTTGGAACTAGAGTTAATAAATGAAAAACATACTACTCGTCATCAAAAAAGAACTGAAAGACTACTACATATCACCTATTGCATATGTTGTGATTTCCGCATTTGTAGTCCTGATTACTTTAAAGTTTATAACAAGTGTTTTTGTAGATAATGTTGCAGATATGCGCAATATTTTTTATGAGTGGGAGTTTCCGGATCTTCCCCCAATGCCGATTCTTTTAATTCTTGTAATTCCTGCATTAACCATGCGAAGCTGGGCAGAAGAAAGAAGAGAGGGAACACTAGAAGTAATCTCGACTCTCCCCATATCAAACATTGGACTTATTGTAGCCAAGTTTATATCGTGCTTTCTTTTTACGACATTTATGCTACTTTTAACCCTACCCATACCAATTACATTAAATATTCTTGGCAACCCTGATAACGGAGTTATAATAGCTGGCTATTTGGGACTGATTCTTCTATCAGCTAGTTACATTTCAATCGGTCAGTTTGTCTCTATAAATACTCGGAATCAAATTATTTCATTTATTCTTTCATTCGTACTCATCACGATGCTTTATATATTTGGAGAAATACAGTTCCTGCAGTATGTCCCATCTTCTCTCAGATTCTTATTTGGATCTCTCGGACTTGGCTCTCATCTAAGAAGCATAGCTAAGGGAGTTCTCGACTCGAGAGATATTCTTTACTATATATCGATAATAGCTTTGTTATTTTACTTTACTTATAGAAGTTTTCAGAGAATTAAAAGGACGGGCGAATAGTCCACGTTAGAGTTTAGATCAGTTTGAGCTATAGGCTTATCAGCCGAGGCTGAAGATCGCTCAGAAATGGAAATAACACTAAAAAAACCAAAAGTAAATTCTCAGAGTTTCTTTAAGTTCCTAATCTACATCGGGTCAAGTACTCTGTCGCAGATGCTTGTCTTATTTGTGGTGCTTATCGGGATCAATATATTGTCACAAAGTTTCTTTGTGCGCTTTGATCTTACTGAAACTAAGACTTATACATTATCGGATGGAACAAAAAGTATAATCAGTTCTCTGGAGGATCCGGTAACAATCACAACATACTTCTCAAAGAATTTGCCACCTGATATCCTGCCTGTTACAAAGGACATAAAGGATATTCTCGAAGAATATGTCCGTTTTTCCAATGGTAAAATAATTTTAGAGAATAAAAATCCCGACGATGAAGATTTTAAAAACAAGGCAAAAGCAGCAGGGGTCCCTGAAATAAGATTTAGCGAATTTTCTTCTGATAAGTTTGAGGTTGCAACAGGATTTTTAGGGATCGGCATAAAGTATAAAGAGCAGACAGAAGCAATAGAATTAATAACAGAAGTTACGAACCTGGAATATGAAACGACTTCAAAGATCTATAAGTTATCAATTAATGAAAAACCTACGGTCGGATTCTTAACAGGACATGGTGAAAAAAGTTCTTTTGCAGACTATAGCGGTGTAACAGATCTTATTGAAGATCAGTTTAAAGTAGAATCAGTAAGCTTATCAGAAGGGGAACCGATTGATCCTGATAAAATAAATATCCTAGTGATAGCATCACCCACCTCACCACTGTCACAAAGAGATTTGTTTGAAATAGACCAATATATTATGAGAGGCGGAAAACTGGTTGTCCTTGCAGACCTTTATAGCCTTGATTTTCAAAACCCGCTCCTCACAAAGACGGATAACAATATTAACGAGCTTACCAAAAAATATGGCGCAGAATTTCTAGAATCAATCCTTTTAGATGAATCATACCTGCCCATACAATCAGGATTCTATCAAATAGCCTATCCGTTCTGGATCCTTACACAGAATGAGAACCTTGATACAGATAATCCAGTTGTGAATAAGCTTGAATCCATTGTTTTCTTCTGGGCAAATCCTTTAAAAGACATTACTTCCGAAGGGCAGTCATTTAAACCTCTTGTAAAAACAACCGATGACGCATGGGTATCAATTGGTGAAAGCATTTCCATAGAACCCGTGAAATTCTCGCCCGGAGAACAGAACCAATATGTCGTTGCTGCAGTTGTAGAAGGAAAACAGACAAGTGCCTTTAAGGACCAGGGTGTACCATCTCTAGATGCTATTGAGATTGAGGACACCGAAGAAACAAGAGAAGACAAAAGAACAGATGAAACACCGAGAGTCGATGAGATAGAAAATACAAGAATTGTACTCATAGGTGACAGTGAATTTATCTCAAATGATTTTGCTGGAGGCTCTGAGCAAAACTCAGTATTCTTTACAAATCTGCTTGAATGGCTTTCAGGTTCTGAGGACTTGATGTCCATAAGATCAAAGTTTATTGAGAGGCGACCTCTTGATGTTATAGATGACACTGCAAAGGTGTTTACAAAAATAGCCAATGTAGTATCAGTTCCGATCCTCCTTATCACTCTCGGGGTAGCTTATAACATACTAAGGAAGAAACAGAGAAGTTTGTTATAATTTCCCACCCGAAAACAATTATCCTTTTTACATACTCATCAAACACACAATTTTGATGAGGCACAGTTTAAGTTCCTGGAATTTATAATACTGAACTTGTAAGCGACAGATATTGAGCGGATTGCTAACAGATGATGGACTATTGAATCAGAAAGAATTTTTATTGAAATAAGTTTTCTGTCCGCAGTTTACCCATATTTTGTTATCCAGCATTCGCCTTTCCTGATATAATACCGCCATGAAAGCAAGAGCTAAACTAAAAACATATCTACTAAAAACCTACGGCTGTCAGATGAATTATTCAGATAGTGAAAGGATAGAGTCTGTTCTTCAAAATGCTGCTCTTAAACCCGCAAATAGTGTGGAAAAAGCAGATATCATAGTTTTTAATACATGTTCAGTCCGCCAGTCAGCCGAAGACAGGATTCTTGGCCTCAAGAAAAATATTCAAATATTAAAGAGGGCAAAGAATCAAAAGCTACGAGACACAAAATACGAACTACCAATTACGGTCCTGACAGGATGCATGGCTCAAAGATGTTGGAACGTAGAAAGTAAAAGGCAAGAAACAGAGGGTAAAAGGTATTTGGCTAAACTTAGGAGAAGGGCACCTTGGATAGATTTAATCATTCCCATTAAAGAGATTGTAAATATTCGAAGACTGCTAACCAACCAGCCATCCGACCACCCAGGCATCAGGCTACCTGACTACCTAGCAATTCGTCCAAGTTTAAAATCGAATCACTCAGCTTACATCCCAATTTCTACTGGATGCAATGAATTTTGTTCCTACTGTATCGTTCCTTACGCAAGAGGAAAACTTATTAACCGACCAGCAAGTGAAATTCTTTCAGATATTCAGGAATTAGTAAGTAGAGGATATAAAGACATTATGATATTAGGCCAGAACGTTAACGCATGGAAGAATCCAGAAAACAAACCTCCAAAAGATTTTACAGATCTCTTAAAAGAAGTTGATAAAATAAATGGAGACTTTTGGCTCTCATTCTTATCTTCACACCCCAACAATTTCACCACTTCACTACTTAACTACTTTACTAAATCAGCTAATAAAGGAACAGAGAATCAGAAAAGAGGCAAAAAACTAACAGTAGGAAATCACATCCGTCCATATCTCAATCTTGCTCTTCAATCAGGAAGTAATAGAATTTTGAAAAAGATGAATAGGAAATATTCAGTCGAGAAGTTTATCGATATATGCTCTGAGCTAAAAGAGAAATACAAAAACCTAAATCTATCAACTGATATCATCATAGGTTTTCCTGGAGAAACTAATAGGGACTTCAATAAGACGGCTGACGTTATGAAGAGACTAGAGTTTGACATGGCCTACATAAACAAATATAGTCCGAGGAATTTTACAATAGCTGAGAAATTTGGAGACAATATTCCATGGAAAGTTAAGAAGGAAAGAGAAGTGGAGCTAACAAGGATACTTAGAAAGAGTGCATTCAAGAATAATAAAAGATACGTTGGGAAAAAGAGTAGAGTTTTAATTGATAAAATTGACAAAAAGAAAGGTATTGCTTTTGGGAAAACCTTCGGTTTCAAAGATGTCCGCTTATCTTTTACTAATGATCACACTCCAAGAGCAGGAAAATTTGTTGAAGTAAAGATTACAAAATCCAATACTTGGAGTCTAGAAGGTATTTTATATCCACAAGATTAATATCAAAAAAAATCTCCCTATTTGATCAATTCTTCGAAGTCAGGAATCAACTTTTTTAAAGCATTCGAAAAAGAACCTGTATTCCCAGATAAATCTCCTGCATCAATACCCGCACAATGGTAAACACTTGCTTCAAATGTACCTCCATCTTCTTTAATGTAACTAATACTCTCAGACGTTCCTCCAGTACACCCGTCATTATCACTAGATAGCTTTTTCTTATCAATCTTATTCTTAGCTAAAGAATCGACTATTTCTTGAAATTCTTTCTCATTAATATCATATTCTTCTTCAACTAAAATATCACCGTAACTATCTACCTTTATACTTATTGAATCGGGTGTAACTTCAATTGTGTAGCTGCGGTGGTACTCAGGAGGAACTGAAGCATCTGTAAATCTATATTCAATTTCGACAATATCCGAATAAACTTTATCGTGATCATCATCTCCTTTTCTATTTTTTAGAAACCAGAGTAATAAACCTGCCGAGCTTATACATAAAATTAACACTGAAATAATAACAACTATTAAGATTGATTTCTTCATACATAAGGTATAAAAGGTATGGATTTACACAATAACATACAACATCTCATAAATTTATAAAAGCAAACCTATTGCAACCTCTCTCTTCATATTTAGGAAATACTTAACTACTTTGCATAAACTCTCCATTTGTTCTATCCTAACATAAGTACTATTGTAACTCATAACTTATATCTTACTCAACTATCCAACTTTCTTGCTATCCAACCATATAACAATATAGCAATATAGCAATATAACAATACAACATTAATTTTAACTTTTAACCGCAATAAAAATGAAGCTAACAGACAAAACAATGCTCATTACCGGCGCATCCAGCGGAATTGGCGAAGCAGTTGCACTTCGAGCTAGTAAAGACAAGTGTACTGTAATTCTTTCGGCAAGAGATGAAGAAAAACTAAACAAGGTGAAGGAAGAAGTAGAGAAGAATGGCTCTAAAGCAATAGTTATACCAGCTGATGTGACAAAGCATGAAGACATTAAGAATCTTTTTCTTGAAGCTACGAGAGAGAATAGAGTGCTTGATGTTGTTTTCAATAACGCTGGACTTGGATTTATAGGTAATATTTGGGAATTAACTGCTGAGGAGATTCAGACTATGGTGAACGTAAATGCACTTGGAATGATACTTGTCACAAAATACGCCTCTGAAGTGATGGTTCGGCAGAAGCACGGGCATATTATTATGACCTCTTCGCTTGCTGGTCTCATCTCTTTACCCCAATGGGCTGTTTATGCTGCAACTAAATGGGCTATCACTGGTTTTGCAGATTCTATACACTTTGAATTGAAACCCCATAATATTAACGTGACTACATTGCATCCTGGAGCTGTAAAGACTGATTTCTTTGCAAAAGACAAGGCAAATATAGACGTAAAAGATATGGGTGATGCAGTTGACGCAGAAGAAGTGGCTGATGCTGTATATCAGGCAATCTTTACAAATACACAAAAAATTCTGATACCTAAAATGGCAAAGAATTATGCTCTCATTTACAGATTTCTACCTAAGGTAGTACAAAAGCTAATCGAAAAACAAGCTAAAGACATCGAATATCATACAAATGTTGAGGAAGATGAGCCAGAATTTTCATACATAAAATGTGTAAAATGTGACAGTAATTAAAGGCTAAAGGCAGAAGGGGAAATGTACAAAGCCAATCTTCAATTTTCAATCTTAAATTTACAATTATTAATTTGTAATAAGCTAGAAAAAACGGCTATCTAGAAATCAAACTATCTGGCTATCTAGCTATTTTGCTATTCGCTTTATTACCATAGATCATCTTAATCGTCAATCAACAAATAGCAAATTAGAACATATTGAATTTAAAATATTTAAATGTTAGCATATAAATATCTGATAGTATTACATTTTGTTCTCTTGACATGAAATTTATCAAACCCAAAAGATTAAAGCCTGGAGAGTCGATAATTGGTTTGATTGCCCCATCCGGAATAGTAAAGAAGGAAGAGCTAAAGACCGGTATAGCTCTTCTGAATCAGTGGGGATTCTCAGTGAAATTAGGAAAGCATATTAATGCAAAACATGGTGACTATAGCGCTGGAAGCGCAGAACAAAGAATAGAGGACTTTCAGGATATGATCTTTGATAAGCAGATTAGTGCCATTGGATGCCTTGAAGGAGGGTTTGCCATTGGCGGAATGCTGAAATTGCTGAAACCAGAAATCTTCGAACATCTAGGGAAAAATCCGAAAATACTTTTCGGTTATAGTGATTTCTCCCTCATATTAAATGCGTTGTTTTCAAGAGGGATTACCTCTTTGCACGCACCAAACGTCACAGGCCTTTATAGGCGCAGCTTAACCACGTTGAAGAGCTTGAAACTTTCATTAATTGGCGAATTACCGTCAGAAATTGGGCCACTAGCAAATTGGGAGGCTATTCATCAAGGATTTGTACAAGGACACTTACTTGTTTCCAATCTTGAAGGAATAACAGACCTCCTAGGCTCACCTTTCGATCCATTGCAGAGCGGTTCAGATAACTTAATTCTAGCTGTAGAAGAAGTCGGAGAAGATAAAAGTACTATTAACCGCTGGTTAGAGAAGCTGCTAAACCACTCTCAAGTTGAAAAAATAAAGGGCATAATAATCGGAAGGTTTATAAAAATCGGCGAGAAATTTTACCCACAGTGGGGACGAGAAATAAGCGTTGATAGTCTGTTTGCGAAAGTCTTTTCTCATCTAAATATACCAATAGCCTCACTTCCTGAGTTCGGTCATACTGAAGAAGAAAAAGGTATTTTAAAAGCAATCAAGAGAAAGAGCCGCGAAAGAATTGACTTCTGGACTTTGCCTAGTGGTGTAGAAGTAATGTTTAAGGTTAAATCAGAATCCTGCAGATTGAAGTTCCTCGAGAAACCAATTATTTAATAAATACCTCCTGACTATATCTATCATCTAGCTTGCTTAGTCAGTATTAATTCTAGGCTTATCGAATAACTCGCTTTAGCTTACAGCTCTTAGCTATCTGGCTATCCAACTATCTAACTATATAAATATATAACTATTTAGTTATTGGCTATTGGCTACTCGCTTTTCACTTCGATCTCCCAGATCATCTTAATCTTAAATCGTTTTAATCACCTTAATCACTACTAGAGTGTAATTTTTCCTTTGCTATTCAGTTATCAATATATAACGTTTATCTATATAACTATGATTGTCGCAACAGAAGCAGGATTACATGTAGAACAAATCCCCTTGACAGATCTATCCGAGAGGCAACCACCTCATGATTTTGTAGCAGGTGGACATTTACATGATCCTTTTACATTTATTGGAGAAGCTATAGATTTTTATCCAGAAGGACAAGCATGGATTTTAACACCCCCACAAGTAAGCTCTTTTGAACACTTTCGTCAAATTGCAACTATACTTGCAACTATGCATAAGCCTGGACTACTAGAGAATGGTGTGGGAATTGTCCTAAGATTTGATAAAAATGGTATAGATATTGGAGAAATCGATCACAAAGATGGTTGGACTAGATATATAAATGTAGAGTATCCTAGAAGATTTGAGAATTTATATGCAAATAGACCTATCCTTCTGAGTTTTGTTCCAGCAGCTTTTAACAGTGAGGGCATTGAAGAACTCGAAATTCAAATGATGAACGGTGACACTTTGCATAAACTCACTTTACAAAATCGGGTGGAAGATAGAGTTGTAGTAGGACTCCTTCAAAGTACAACAATTACAAGAGCCGCTTAGGAACCTGGCTTAATTCTTTATTCTTAATTGATAATCGAAGATTGCAGATTAATATCACTATTAACTATATGCTTTCTTCTCTTTTATTTCTTACCTTCAATCATCTCCTCAACTTCTTTATAACCTTCCTCATATTTTTCGAATTCCTCTGGTTCGAGTTGTTTCAGAAGTCTGAGAAATTCTCCCGCATGAACCACTTCTTCTTCAGCGATATCAAGAAGAACTTCCTGTGCAAGCTCATCATCTATAGACTCTGCTAACTGTTGGTATAATTGTACTGCTTCGTATTCTGCAGCTACCATTTGTCGAACTGCTCTAACAAGTTCCTCCTTTGTAAGTTTCCTATCAGATTTTTTCACAGAAAAGGGATCTCCAAAATGTGCCATAAATGAAGAATAAAAAATATAATATTGAAAGTATAATACAAAAACATATTTCTATCAAAACATTTCGAGTATCGGACGAAGTCCGACCTATGATTATGTATTGATACTTACTTTGAATTTCCCATAACGACTAAAAATCCGATATCTTTATTAATAAGAGATTTAGTTTATCTTACTACTCTAGTAAATAGATCAATAATGTACTAGAATAATATTATGATTGAATCTGCTCCGTCTTGGTCAAAAAGAAATAAACGTATACTTTTATTTTGCTGTTCTTGTATTCTCATCCTTTTAGTGTGCATTGTAGTTGTAACAACCGGGTATTGGGTCTACTATACATATTTCAAATCCAGAGGAGGGCCACTTATATACGAACTTACCCTTGAAGGATATAACTTAGAAGAATCAGATTCCATCGACTTTAACGGCGGCGTAATCAAAGTTAATGATACATCAAGTCCTCTTTATGGTGCTAAAGTCGAAATAGCCGAAGGATCGCTAACTGAGAGTGAATCTGTTGAAATCGGATATAGTGAAATACAAATTGTAAATATTCCTGAAGATATGGAAATATTAGGAGAAATGGTTGTGCTAGAAAAAACAAAAAAGGACGAACTCTTTAACTATCCTGTTGCAGTAACTCTTCCTTTCGATAAATCAAGAGTTAAAAATGGTGAATTAGTAGGAGTATATGAATATGATGAAGACACTGGATACTTGCAATCAACAACGCTTGCAGATTATGATGAAGAGAATGGAACAATAACCATCCTAATCACCCACTTTTCTAAACTTGTACGGATAAAAGTATCGATTGAGGGTAAACTTAAAAAAGCAATAAGCAATGGTTACGATACTGGTTTTAGAGTAAATGAAGATGGTTTTTTCATAAGCAACTGGGGTAGTTTTGAGACATATGGTAATTGTTTGGGAATGTCTTCAATGGCAAAGTTTCAATATGTCTACAAAAAAAGACCGCAAAAGACATTCTATGAAAGATATAGAGTAGGCCTTAAGGATGAGGAGTTTGATGACGAAGCGGCTCAAGAATTGGTAGGTAGAATTGATGTTAAGCTTGAACCTAGATTTCTAAGAATGCAAGAAGATATGTTTCGTTTTGGGAAAGGTTATTACTCTCTCAATAAATATTATCCAATGTATGTTCTGCAAAATATGGTAGTTACTGGACAGCCTGAACTATTGTATCTTAGAAAAGCAAATTATGTTACTGATCCAAACGGATATGTGAGAGCTGAATTTGTACTTGGAAATAATCATGCAGTATTAGCCTATAAATATGAAGATGGGTACATGCATATATATGACCCCAATTTCCCCTATAGGCGAGGAGCGGATGAGAATAGAAATGATAGAAAGATTAAATTTTCCTATGATCGTGGATTCGATACATATTATTCAGGATTAACTTCAGAAGGATCAAAGTATACATTTGATGTATTCATTCCTTTTGCCAGCAACTTTGTGATCGGCAACAGAGAAATGCGTGATCTATTAACACTATCCTTAGAAGGATTTTCGGATGGTTATTATCCTGACATTACAATCGACTATCCAAAACCTGAAAATATAGTTATCTCGGATTCTGTAACTATACGAGGTAATATTTTTAGTGAAAAGTATAAAGCAGCAAGCAATGATTATAAATATATCCACGCATATTATAAAAGTAGTACAAGCGACAAAGATCATAGGGTGCAAAAGATTTCAAGTGACGGGAGTTTTTCCATAAACGTTCCATTATTAAGTGGTGAGAATGTAATTCATCTTGTAGCAGGAGGACAGGCTGAAAACACAGGATGGGCTGCATACAAAAAAGTTATAGTAAATCTTGAAAGTTTTGCTAAAGAAGGAAGTCCTCCTCCTCAATACGATCCAATTGATACTTGTGAAGAATTGTGGGAGAGAGGAAAAGTAGAATATGAAGTTGATTTTTATGCAGAAGATCCAAAGGGAGGATGGGTACATTGCTATGATTATAATGAAGATTTGGATATATTTTGCAAGGACGGTCATCTTGATTCAATTGAATGGAATGAGATTGAGGAAGATTATGCTAAGTGTATAAAGTATTTAAATCAATAATTTAGTGGATAATTTCCAAAATCTATAAGTTCATCAAGTATATTCATCAACTCTAGTTCTACTACTTAAGTATCCAATCTTTTATGCAAATTGTAAAGACTATTAATGATACTTCTTAGTTCCTTGTGCTAGTCTTATCCTTTACGTTAAATTCTAGATCCCTTTTGAATGGTAAATAATGGATGAGAAAACTGATAGTTAAACGGATTTTCAAGGGCTGGCCTGCCTTCCACGTATTACGCGGCTTGTCAGCAAACAGGGATTCCTCAAGTCAATCTAGAAAATTCAAACGCAGTGCAGATTTTTTGTAGAGTGACTTAGTCCCAATGGACTTGCTAAATCAGGAGAACTAATACCCTTATTCGGGGGCTTGCCTGCCTGTCGTCAGACAGGGACTCCCTCCTCCATTACATTACAGAGGACTAATTCGACTAACAAGTTTTACTTCACTTCGTTTGTAAAACTTGAGTCTTATTGAGCGAACCAAGATTGGCGGCTTCCCTGTCCGCCTCGGGCGGAAAAGGCCTATGTCCTACCCGCCTGCAACGCTATGCATAGCATTACAGGCAGACCATTAGACGACCCCTTTTAAAATATGCTTTTCCAAAACCAGTCTTTAACTATTTTTCTCTTAAAATCGCCAACTCTTTTGAGATACAAGCTTCACATAATGATTGTAAAACATAAGTGTAACAGAATCTCATATTCTCGTTTGAAGGCAATTGCCGGGCTTGGATTCGAACCAAGATCGAAGGCTTCAAAGGCCTTTGTCCTACCATTAGACGACCCGGCATTTACGAAGCATAGCTCGCATTGCATTATACTAAAATAAGTGTGACTAAGACAATCTGAAAGAGCCCCTTTTCAGCATTTTTAGAAAAGTTAGTAAAACCCCGACAACTACCCTATAGTAGATTTTTCTTTTCTTTTTTGATATAATGCCTTTGATTAAATTCTACAAGTTTATACTAATATTATAAGACAAAAAAATGCCTTTTGAAGTTGTAGGTAAAGAACAAGCGGAACAGCAAAGACAAACACGTCAGACTGATATGTTTAAAGCTGTAGAGGGTCAACTCCTAAGGCTGGCCGGTGACCCAGCTTTTCATATGGCTGATTTATACTTTCGTTTTGGACCTATAGAGAATCTAGTATGGATATTACAAAACAACCCAGGTATAGAGTATGAGGCTCTTCTATCAATAGAGAGACGAAATGCACTACTTGAGATTGATGAAGAAACCCAGCCAACTTTACTTGAACACGTGGTGCCATTACCAAATGGCTGTACATTATATACTTTCCAGTTGCAAAGAAATCATACATTAGTTGTATATGAGGAACAAAACGGTCTTTGTACATGTTTTTACCACTCTCTTCAAGATAATACTCGCAGGACTTTTTCTGCACAGATTACAGAAAGAGATTGGAGTCAGGCTCCAGCCAAAATTACATACATTCAAGATGTTTCTATATCTCAAGAACAGACACAAGCATGGAATTCAGGCATAAAAGAAATACTCGCTCGTGCCATCGAAATACAAGGAGAAACGGGAGTGCTTGCAAGGGTTATAACCTATCTCATTCGAACAGCAAATATTGATGCGTCTACAGCTAGTCAGCCTGGTAGTCCTATTACTATCGATCACTCTACTTACAGTGTGAATCAAGGTACTGTAGCATTCGAGGCTATTTTAGAGGAGGCCAAAGCAGATAATCAACCTAGAACAGCAGGTGTTGGGAATAGACTACTCCGTCTTCTTGAGAGAGCAGCTAATGCTTTAATGCCTAAAGGAGCACGAAAAGAAGTACCTGAAACCGGTCCTGCAGTTATCAAATATGAACCAGGTAGAGGATTTTCACTTGAAACACTAGCAATTAGAACTCAAGGATTAGGTATTACAATCATTTCAGCACCAAATTCTCTTGAGGGACAAAATGCTTTAAGTGCCGATGCACTCGCAGCTAACTTACCTTTCGGAAAGGTATATATTGAAAGTGGCAAGGTCCCTGAACTAGAAGGACAAATGTTTGAAGTCGAGCATGTACTTGTATTCACTCCGTATGGCAATGTACAAGCAGCTGTAGAGAGAATTGCTACAACACTAAACTTGAAAAGGCCTTCAGACATTCTAGCTCAGCTAAGAGAGGTGGATCTTGATAAGGGAGTCTTTTGTCTAGTTTTGTTAAATGATTTGTGGCAGTATCCGAATGAGCAACACATTACGCGTGTTCCAAGAATTATTCCTTGGTCAGGACACGGAGCGGACAGCTTAGTAGGTGATCCTCAAGGCACCTTTTCGCAGATGAAACAATCAGTTCTTTTAAACATTCTTATTGAAGTATTCCAAGGATCAAGTGCAGCCATGATAGCTCAATTATTTAATATGGGAGGTACTACATAATATGACTCTTTTAACAGGAGAACAATCAAGAGTGGGACATCAAGAAAGACCTTCTCAAGGAGGAGAGGTAAGACCAGACCTTATGCAGCAATATCTCGACCAAGAGGCTGCGAGACTTATGGTACCAATCACAAGCGCTCTGACAATAAGAGACGAAATCCGGGCAAATTTTAGAATGAATGGAGCAATTGTAGCTGAGCCAAACGGACAGCAGAGGCTTATTGAAGCACAAGTCACATGGTTCATGTGGCAGGTTTCAAGACTCAGAGTAATGGCTAGTCCGGATTACCAGCGAGTAGTTACTGGACAAGCACTAGGAGAACAGATAGTTCACAACGAATATACGGATGATGGTCAACTGACTAGAACTGAAAGGATACCTTTAAGAGAAGTTCAAGGATCACTAGCTCAAAAAGCACAGGCAAAGCTTGCATACGCAGTTGCTGCATGTATAGAGGGAGCTACCTCAATACTACAACCGGCAGCTGAAGCTTTTGGTAAAGCAAGAGAATCTGTTCAGGGAAAGGTTATGGAAGCTAGAACTCAAGCAGGAGAAAGACGACAAGAGAAGGCTACAGTCAGATATTTACAGGATCAAGTTCGCGAAGCAGAAAGACTTATAGCTGAACAATTATCTTCTGCCCTTACTAACGAAGAGGCACAAGCTCTTGCAGTACATAGTCAAGAAAGACTTGAGACTTTTGCTTTACTTCAAGAAAGACTTGCTGAAATTCTTGGAGGGGAGCTTATGAGGCCTTTAAACGCAGCTGTTCTTGGACTAAATGATGATGAAATTGCTCATCTTCACTCCGAGAGTAAAACACAACGTATGGCCATTGGAGCTATATATGAGATTTTCTACGGATTCGCACAAATTGCAGCAGAGAACAGAGATGTTGTACATAATATTGCAGTAGCATTGACACAGCATTGGCTAGTATCGGTAAATACTGAGTATTCTTTACTTTGTGCTGAAGTATCTCCAGACGAAGGAATAAGGACAGCAAGTTTAGAAAGAATGGCAGAACTGGAAATATTAGCTTCAGAGGTACTTGTGGTTCAACAGCAAGTCGCTTTCGAAAGACTTTTGGAAACTACAGATCTTCCAGCCGAACAAAGACAACAACTTATTGAAGCTATGACAACACTCACCAGTCAATTTGAAGAATTTTCTATAGCTTTCATACAGGGAGTTGGCTCAACTCTTGGAAGTTTGCCAAACTTCGCAGCGCATCTACAAGGTTCGCCAAATAGTCGTATGACAGCCATACTTATGCCTCAGGCTACTGGCGTTGGGGTTGATCCAACCGTTATCTTTCATTCTTTAGGTCCCGAAAGAATAGGAGGAATAATTACAAATAGTGATTGGCTAAAGGCTTTGAGAGATAGATTCCCAATCGGCTCGCCAAGATATAATTTCTATAACAGCGCATACAGAACTTTGAAACCTCCTATAAGAGCAGTAAGTGATGCTATGACCAGGTTAAGTTTCGTAACGGTTGGCGAAGCAACCATGAATATGGCAGTTGGAGCAATTTCAGGACTTCTTATCTCACTTGCTCTAATGAGATTTGAAACACCTTTTGTACCTTTACATCCTTCGCCGTTAGTAAATATACTCGAATGTATGTTTTTTGGCGTCGCTTCAAAGCTTCTAATTACCAGCTGGAAAATTGGAAAGCCTGGATCACTATTCCCGAATGCGAAAATAATCCCTGACGCCCTCCGTGTACTTTTTGGACAACCTGTAGGGACAAGGAAAAAATGTGGAGCAAAAAGAGGACCAGGCCAATCTTATGCTTATTATGAATCAGGAGTTTGGGCAAGGAACGAAATACTTGCTGTCATGCTTCGACATGATTTTGATACACTCCCGCCAGCTATCCGAGCAAATCTATTTGCTATACCTAAAAGAATAGGCGATGAAGATACAGTTGTAATAGCAGTACAATATACTCCAACAGGTAATATCGTACCAATCCAAAGAACTGATGCATATTATTGGAGTCCAACAACAGCATTAACAGATGTTAGAAGGAGTACAAATCCTACAACAGAAGGTGTAATTTCAAGGCTTACCGGGGACGTTATGGGACAATTTAATAGAGAAGTAAATAGGGGCACTGATCTTAGAGCAACAATCCTCGGGAGAACCGTTGATTTATATGCATATAACCGTGTGAAAGAAAATGAGATCCTGCTATCAGGTAAAATGGCCCAAAGACCAACACCTGACCAAAAAAGACTTGGAGCCATAGAGCAAGGTGATGGATTTATGTTATATAAATGGGCACCTGCCATTTATGCAGCTGCTCCGGCTCTTTTATACTCCGCATTAAGTGTCTTCCAAGGACAGGGAAGAGATTTATCACTTAGTATCCCACTTCTCGGTCTAGGTGCTGCAGCTTTACAAGTAGGACTAAATGTATCTAAGACTTACAGCAACAGCATGCCCAGAACGCATTATGTAGTTAGTGGTGGGGATCTTGGCGGAGGAAGATGGGTTGGTGCACTACCTGGAGCCCAAGGAGAAGACCTAGAGAATCATGGATATCAGCTTGGTATAGGACCAATTGAATGGGGCATAAGGCATATAGGGGATTTAGTTGACTTGGATAACGCCATAGTAGGAGTAGGTGCAACAGCTTTGTTTTACTTACTTCAGCCAGGACTTCCTCCTGTAGCTAAAGAAATATTGAGGGGAATATCACTTTACCATATAGGACCATTATCCTTAGTACTTGGCTATATGATTCACAGGATGATAAATTACTTTGGTCCAGTAAACTTTGGGTTTGATGATCCTCTTGCAACTCCGACACCTGAAACTGTCACTGCACCAGGTGGAGGCAGCACACTTGATGGAGTATGGCGAACAATAAGAAGTGGTGGCCCATTAATGGATGCTGTACAAGGAGCAATAAATACAACGGGAGTAACCGATATTACTGCTGACATCGGAGAGCATTATTTTGTACCAAACGCTGACCCTGGAAGTGCGTACTTCTGTGATACACAAATACAACCACCAACGCTTGATGATTGTGTTCAAATCGTTAAAGACTGGTAAATCAAGTATAGATGATTTTTAAGTAAGCCAGTTTACAATTCCTCCAAGTACCGGAATCTTTGCGGCAGCTGCTTTAAGTCTCTGGCCAAGTTCTGCACCAACGTCAGGTCCAGCTGTAACCTGCAGAGCCTGTTCAATAAGTTTAGGTAAATTCGGGATCTGAGATACGATAATGATAGCAATTATTCTACCCAAGAAGTTTAAACCACCGGGTTGTACAGAATGAGTAAGCATATAAGGAGCATCTTTGAACAAATCTATTGCATCATTATTTATCCAATAAGGCGGTGCACCAAAATAATTTCCCAGAAGCGCAGCAATAAGAAGCATAAGCATTGTACCTGGAAACACAAGTACCTGGGCTATAACTGACTTCAACCAGGAAGTAACTGTTTCCAAACCCCTTATAGGCACAAACATAAACTGTATCGGGGCTATAAGGACCCTAAGTATTATCTGAGCGAAAGCACCAACTAGTGCAAAAAACACCTTAAATACGATCATCAGGATGAATACATTAAATATAAGTGTAAGTCCCCATTCACCAATGCCACTACCAGTCACCTTTATTCCGAAATCAAGCATTCTTACGTTTGTAGGCGTAGCTATAATGTCACGTATCTGTAACCCACATTGATCTTGCCAGGGGTGTCCGCTTATATCCTTCCATGGCATATATGGATCGGGGTCAGAAGGATCACAGTCATAGTGTCCCCAAGAATCGAAACTTACAAGCACACTCATCAGCCTAAAGATATTATAATCGGCAAGACCTTCAACCGGAGCATCTCCTTCCTGGGCTATTTCCCCCGAGGAGTTTAGCATCGTTGCTGGATACTCATTGATATTTTGTACATGATCAAGATTAACAAACCGTTCGTCAAGGAAAAAGGCCAATACACCCTTAGTCCCTAAAGTTGTCAAATCTAACATCAGCCCCCCTATACTATAACTAAACACAATTAATAAAATTGCAACCAGCATCTTTGGTAAGGCATTTAAAACACTAACATATCCTTGACCCGACCGGACACGAAAAAGGATCATAATTGCAAGGATCAACCCAACAACAACAATTATCGCTAAAGAGACATTTCTTATCTTCTTCCATAATTCTAAAATGGGATTCAGCATGGTATATCCGCTTGCCTGTGCATAAGCTGGCTGAACAAGATGAGCATCTTCTAAAGTATCCTGGACATATGCTACAGCACTTACCTGATCCGTTTCTTCATATATTTCACCCATTAGTGAATTCAGGTAATATGTAGCACCAGTAGTTGTTTGACCAGATGCACTGTATCGTTGGGGACCAGTTCCTATCGCAAGATTCTTTAGCATGTAAGTTAGCTGATACTCTGAAAAAGTATCAAGATTTGCTCTTGATTCATCATCCTGAGCGAAAACAACACTCACACTTAAGACAAGTGAAAGTATAGTAGTAATAATTCCCCATCTTGTCACTCGAAGCAGCTTTGGAAGTTGATTGTTTAGTGTTAAGAGAAAAAGTCGAAGTTTGTAGAACTTAAGTCTAATTCTATTCATTATAGAATATATAAAAAAATTCATCATGAATTTTAGTTGCCCTTGTTGACAAAGATAACATATATTTTATTATTTTACAACTGCAGGTTACTCTTGAAACAACTTTAACAATTCTACATTTATTGCTATACTGTAATGTAACATGTTATTTAAGAATATCACAAGATGCCTGTAACCATAACGGCTACTCCAACAATCCCAAAGGCAATTACTTCTGACCAGCAATGGATAGTAAATATTATTAAACTATACAAGAGCAATCCGAATATCGTTCCATTGGTCAATGCGGCACGAGCAAAAGGCATTAATATAGATACAGTGGAACCAACAGAAATAAGGAGCTGGAGAGATATAAGAGAAATGTTTGGAGATCTAAGTGCAGTTATGAATTCTATAAACACCCTTCATAGCACAATACCACTACCGGGTTATACTATAATCAAATCCACAGGACTTACAAATGAAGCTCAACAAGCAGAAGAAGTCGCTAAATTAGCAGAACGAGTGGATCCCCAACATGTTAGAATTCTTAGATTTCATAGAAATGTTCCTATTCATATAGGAAGCCAAGATAACGCTCGCTTTGTTGGTATCGATTTACAAAGACAACTAGCACAAGATAGAAATAGAAGGGGAATACTGGTTGGCCAAGCGTTTTATGATGAATTGAACCGCATAAGTACTCTTGAAAAACAAATAGAGGACAGGCTTTACTCTGAAGAGATGAGGGAGCAACAGTACATCGCTAACTTAAGCAGAAGACGAGCAGTAGAGGAGAGTAAAAGACAAGCAGAAGACCAGATCATACAAAGGAGTCGAACAGGTCCACAACATGGCTTAAGAGTATACAAAAAAGAACAGGCAGAAGATAGACAAGTCCGATCAGACTTGCAACAAATAACAGAAGACAATATTAACTTGTATGAGTCAGGTCGTCCGACTCCCAGACCAATACTCGTTTATCACCCCGTTAGAAGATCTTCAAAGGAGGTTCAGCGACTTCGGCAAAGTGGTGCAAGAGGCACAGGGGCTACCGCACCGTCTCTTACATCTGATCATGTTTTTCAAAGAGGGATGGCTGGCCTCGAATTTTCACCACTTGTTGATCCAAATACAGGACGGATAAATTATGATGCAATTGAAGCTTATCATATAAGCAAAAGAGGAGCTAAAAATCTTCGAGAAGCACAAATCGTTAAAAGATTTACAAGAGCTCAAAGCAATCATGTAAATAGCGCAACAGCAACTATCGAAACAGAGCTTCAAAGACAGGATGTACATGAAGGAATAGCTGATGTTATCGGATCCACGCTTGGTGGAGGAACAGTACATCGACAAATCGGCGAAGAAGTCGCTAAAGCAACAGCAGACCAACTTGTAGAAATATTCAGAACTGGTTTACAGACAGACGGGGGGCATCGTGGTGCAATGGTTCTTGTGCGAGAGTATATAAGAACTGCTGGTAGACCTACTGGAGAGCTCAATCAGACTGTTACGGAAGCTGTAATACGAGCTATCAAACGTATCGACCCGACAATTACTGACGCACTAGCTGAATCGAGAGCACGACACATACTCCCGCAGTGTTTACGAGGACTTCAAAGTGCCCCAAATATTCCTGTTCACGACATTGAACTGTCAGTCCGCAGGATTGGCGGTCGAAAGGAACTAATATTAACAGATACTGCAGGAGTTTTATCGACTGATGGTTCAGAAGTACAACATGAATGGAACACCTGGTCTGCATCCCCCTCACCTGTTTCCACTGCAAGATGGTGGACAGGCGCAGTACAAGGAGTACTTGGCATAAATGCAGCACAACGGCTTACTCAAGCTGCGGAAGATGTAAGCCAGTTAAAATGGGAGCAACTACAAAAGCTAGAAGATTTAAGAGTAAAACTGAATAGTTATCTTGCTGAAGACGGCATCCATGTACCTGAAGAAGTCCAAGAGCTAGCACCAGACGGACGCATATCGAGGCTGCAACTAGCAAACGAACATATGGAAATGATAATTGACCAAGAAAGAGCGTTCCGTCAAAATCCCTTTGTTGCTCTTTCATGGCCTTTATACATCGCTACCCCAAGGAGTCTAAGACCCCTATTGTGGCAGAAATTACCCGAATTTCTTACAGCCGAAGATTTAAAAAAGAAATATTATATTCCCTATTACCAAACAGATGAGTACATAAAATTTGGCACTCAGATTCAGGTAAATCAATTCCTAGCACAGCTTTCTCCCTTTGTTTATGTCAATCGTTTGGGCCGATTTGCACCTGCTCCTTTAGAATGGCTCAACCACGGTTGGAATGCTTCAGTCGACGGATTTGGAAGACTAATGCTTTCAGACTACTCAAAAAGAGAAAGTACAATGGGTCTTTCAAATGCCGAGCAAAGCTTCCGTATGAACTGGTATAAGTTTGCAGCACAGCGTGTATATGATAATAAAAAGAATAGAGACCCTATAAGTTTAATCCTTGGAGTTACTGTTATTGCAGCTTTCAATGCATTAATTAATTTCGTAGCTTCAAAAGTAGGACTTCTTCCTTATGTAAATACTATACGAACAAACATACAGGGTCTTGGCGACTCGTTTAGATATGGCAGCGGTTGGGCAGATCCTCAGTACTTAAGCGACCTAAAACTAGTCCATCAAAGAGCTCACATAATTTTACCCGACCGTTTTTATAGAATTTTAGGAGGTGTTGGGAAAGTTGCAGCTGGAGCTTCAACTGTATTTGAGCTTTCTAAGATAGCCGTAAAGTCAGGTTTAAAAGGAGCAGCTCTCGGCTTACTCGTACTTGCCGTAACTGGCAATCCTGTCTTAGCGTATACAATCGGGGGGACATACTTCGGGTTTAATGCAGCTAGATCGTTTATGCATAACCCAAGGTTTGCTGGCCAATGGGTAAATGGACAATACGTAGAAGGTGGTTTAGGTCTACCAACCTCGAATTGGTATAAAATATTTGGAGCAAGGGGTGAGGCATTTGCAAAAGCATGGACTGCACCAGTAGATTCTCTGATTAAACTGCAGGGTGTTTCAAGGTTAACTAAATGGGCAGCCTGGGGTCTTAGAAACTTTCCCCTAGATGGACTCTTGTTTTCAGTTGCCTTATGGCAGCTAGGTGCCCCAGCTTATATTGCGCTTCTTCCTTTAGGAGCCGAAGTAACTATAAGAGCTATTCAAGGGATAAGTAAATTAAGATGGATGCAATTTGTTAGAAACTTTTATTCCTTTGGAATGAGAGGGGTAACTTTATTTGCTCAGCTTGGATTTACCTCATATATGCTTTCTGAATCAGGCGGATTACTAGGATTGTTTAGAAGCCTCACTATGGAAGGTTTCACATTTGAGAATATTTTAAAGTTAATACAAATCCCCGGAACTTTTGCAGCCTTTGCAGGATTTTTTAGCGGCCTTGCAACACTTCTGGGTATAGCAAACTTCCCAGTTGCAATCGCTGCAGCTGTTGCAACAGTAGCATTTTTTGTTACCGATGAGCTGCTACGTGCATTCACGGGTAAGGGATTATGGGAATACGTCTTCCAGCCAGCAGTAAATTGGATCTGGGATCAGGTTAAAGGTCTTTTCCAAAAAGGAATCGAAACAGCAACAGGAGCACTTTCTTTTATGTTGGGACTTCTCACGTTTATCAAAGCCTTGATGAGTGGAAATATTCACGATATTGCCATGTCACTCATAATGATGGTTATCGGTGGAATGCTTATAAGCTCTGCCGGAATAATGATTTTTCATCCTGCAGCATATTATACTGCAATTGAAGGAGGAGCTGCCCAAAATGCATTTATCACTAGCATAAACAAATCATTTGTTTCATTGTATGAACCAGATCACAACCAGCTTACCTACAAGTACGAATACAATCTGAATGCCTTTGCTGCAAATGAGATTTCTTCTATAACCATAGATGAAAGAGATACATTCGAAGGAATTTCTCAGATCCAGAGTGTTTATCCATCTTCGTTCCAAAAATCAGGAACTACAATTGAATTAACTGAAACTCACAATAGAGCAGACACTGTGCGACGCGAATTCACAATTACATTAAGCGACGCATTAGAGAATTTGCTACCCGATCCTGATGACAAACTTTGCAATACTCTTACTCTAGTTATTGACTCAGTTGTCAAAACTGACGGAACAACTATAACTCCCCAAGAACCTAATGTCACATACAAACTTTGTATTGATAGTAATGGCCAAGTTGTTGGAGCGACATTGAATATACTACCCCTAACTCCTGGGACTGGAAATGCCAGAATATCATCATGCTACGGCAACCGTCCAGTAGGAGGAGGGACGGAATTTCATTCTGGAATTGATATAGCAGCAAACGAAGGAACAACAGTTTATGCGGCAGGTGAAGGAGTTGTAGAGGCTGCAAAATATGACTCGAGCGGTGGCAACTTTGTAAGAATTCATCACGGTGACGGAATTCGTACTTACTATGGCCATTTGCGAGTAATTACTGTCAGCGTTGGCGAACAAGTAGGTGTGAACGGTGTTAGAACTAAGATTGGAGAAGTAGGCCACACAGGACAAGTACGATTTACTCCCCCCGCAAAAGGAGACCATTTGCATTTTGGGGTTTATTATCAATCAGATTCTTATAATCCTTGTCTTGAAAATGCATTAAATATATGTACAGCATACCCAATGTCTCCCGAGGCACAGACTTATCCAAATAGTTGTGGAACAACTCCGAGGGGTTCTCCCCCTCCGGGGTATTAAAATATGAAAAAAAGAATTTTTAAAACACTATTAATCATAACAACAGTAATAATCCTCTTAACAGTAGGTATAGTTATAACATTACTATGGAGAGAGCAAAGGGGAGAGAACACTCCAGAAGAGAAATTTAACCTAGCTTTTGGTAGATTACCATCAACAATTGAGGATAATCTATCAAATAATGTTTCTTTAGAGTTTAATATTATTAATGGTGAGCCAAAAGTGAAAAATACAGTATATAAAGTAAACAGAGATAGTAAATTCTACCCTTCAAAAATACTATCAGAAAGTATCTCATCAAATCTTGGACTTGAACCAGAGTCAGACGACAACGACATCTACACATACAAGCATCCAGAAACTGGCGAATCCCTGGAATATAATGACAAAGCTAAGGTGATCACACTTTACTTAGCAACTGAAGCGGCATCACAAGAAAATAGCTTTAATAAAGAAGAAGGAGAGAAAGTAGCAAAAGATAAGCTTGAAGAAATCAAGCTTTGGCCGTATAAGAACGATGAATATACAACCGCATATAAATACTATGTCACATCCGGATACAATTATTATGAAACAGCTTCTGAAGAAGATGCAGACCTTGTGAGCGTTGTATATTCCGCTAAGATTAATGATATTAGTTTAATATCAGGCAGGTTAAACACTGGTGAAATTGAAGCTCTAATTGATACTTCCTATCGAATTTCTAAAATTACCTATGCACATAGACCTATATCAAAGGAAGATACGGCAACTTATCCAGTTAAATCGATAGATTCAGTTATAAATCTTATAAAAGGCGGATACGGAGAACTTATCATACCGTTCGATGGGATCAACCCTAGTTCGATAAATATTACTAAGTCGGCCTCAGCATATAGAATCGAATTTATAGATCAGGAATACCTACAACCCGTGTATGTACTTGAAGGACTTGATACAAACGCTCAGCTAGTAACAATCATCGTCCCCGCCATTGAAGATCAATATCTAGAAACTTCCAAATAATTTGGTTGAAGGTTAAACTTTCAACCGGCATGGTTCTCAGTGAGGCAAAGGTTTATACCTTCCCTAGCTATTGGTTTAATCATCCCGATTGAATCACAAATACCAACTAAGGGGCTAAGGCTCCTTGTCTTCACTGGAAAAACCAAAAACCCCACAACCTTGCGGTAGTGGGGTTTGGTTCGCGTACCTTTCTTTTATATAAGAACTATAAGTACCCACCAGAGAAGACCGAAATAATTTAGGCCTTAAAGTGAATTCCAATAGTTTGGAAAAGATATTTTTTGAATGAATGTGTGTGGGTTTGCTTAGTTCTCACGGTTTAAGTTTATCATGAAGGCAAAAGTATGACAAAGCTTTTGCAAAGTTCATTTAACTCTTTTTCTAATGGTAAAGAAGATTGAATCGTATAAATTCTTATAACAATAGAAAAGTGAGACAATTAATTATAAATTCTCGATATTTTTAATTATTCTATTGACCACTACCATAATCAGCTGGATTTGCCGGTGAAGTTGTTCCTCGAGGGTAATCTTGAGCTGGTTGAGTGCTTGCCTGCCCGCTTAACGGATCTGATTGCATTGGCGTTGGAGCGATCTGTTGAGGTAGAAAGGGTGTACTCTGGACTTCTCCTTGAACTGGTGCAGAAGTCCCATAAACACTGGGTTCTTGAGATAAAACGCTTGGCTGTTGTTTCTTTTCAGCACTTCTACTCCAAATGAAATAGACCAACCAAGATACTGCAATTAAACCAAATGATGCACAACACAAAACAACTGAAACAGAAAAAGCACTTGTGCTAACCTCCAAATTTAAAATGGGAATTGTAATAGTATCCTCTTCGGCAGGTTGCTCACTATCTTCTTCCCAGGTTTCCTCATCCTGCTCCTGCAAAATAGTGAAATACCACTCCTCAGTAGTCTCCTTTTCATTTGTATCAGTAATTTCAATCTTCGCTTTATGCTTGCCTTGATCCAGATCCTCCTTCATCTCACAAAAAATATCAGTTTCGGTAATCTTACAAATAGACTTTATATCAGTATCATCTAGAAACGCATACACCTTATTTGTATTAACACTGGCATTACTTGACGGATGAAGCGAGGCGGAGATTAAAGGCCTAAATGATTGAATCTCACTGTCAGGTTCTGGCGTTAAATTATTTATAGCAGGCATTGAGGTATCTTCCCCCTCCACGACACCTTGATCAGGAGAGATCTTAGGATTTGATATATAAAACAAATCGGATATGCTGGAGGATTCTACTTTTTGTTCACTACTATCAACAACTATCAATTTCAAGTAATAAGGACCATTTTCTAAACTTGAAACATCCCAGTTGGTTACAGAGATCCCGCTTCCATAAGACCCTATCAGATTCCAGTTCTTCTGATCTTTGGAAAAATAAAGTCTTATCTGTGACACTCCTTCTGGATCTGAGGCTTCCCACTTAACGGCATTTTCAGTACCCTCCAATACACTATTTTGTGTTGGAAACAAAAACTTAATATTAGTAGGCTGGTTCTTAGGAGGACTTACATTCAATGTAATCTGCTGGACATCATAACCCGAGTGATTATCATCAACAAAAACTGCGAAATTGTATGAACCCGGAACCGAAGTAGATCCTGACATCGTCCTACCATCGAATCTTAACCAATCGGGAAGACCGACAACATCATAGTTTATCGAGTCACCATCAGGATCGACAGCAGTGATGTTATATTCAAATCGCTCTCCAGTGACCAAGATTGTTTTAGGAGGAGAACTTGTAATTTTAGGACCCTGATTATCATTTCTTACCTTAAAGATAACCTGATCAGAAGCGTCCCAATTAGAACCAACGTTCTCTTCCCTTGCAAGGACTTTAATGCAGTAGTCACCGTCATTATAATTTCTACTATCCCAGCTTACCGCATACCCCTTACTACCATCAAGGGAAAGTTTTTCAAACCTAGCAATGTGCTCTAAAAACCCTTTACAATCATTCTGATACAAATTAACCTCAACGTAATATTGGCTTGTACCGCTCATCTGCCATACAATATTACTAAGACTTTCAAATTCACCATTCTCAGCCGGTGATGATATATCTACGCTAATATTCCCCGTAAGTGGTAGTTGAAATTCACAGTTGCTTCTTCGCAGCACACTCATATTTATAGTTTTCAGAGCACAATCCCCAAGTGGGTCACAAGCAGTGACTTTCACAGGATATGTCTTTCCTATAAAATCAGCACCCACAACTCCTTTAAGAGAAGCAGAGTAGTTATAATTCCAATAATTGGTATCCTTACCTTCTAATACGCTTTTAATAATTTTCTCTACACTGTCCTGTTTAACCTTTACAAAGTCGCCAGAAGAATTCACATTGAATCTCACAATATCGCCATCTTTATCAACAGCCTCTACTTTCTTCTCAAAGCTTTGGGTATCCCCAACTACCTTACCATCACAATCAACCTCAAACAGTAAAATTGCATCCTCATATTCAGAAGTAATTTGTGGTGCATTCCTAGCATCCTGGCAGTCCTTTAGTGTGTCATATTTTTTCCATGTTGATGATACTAGACACTCATTCTCAAATCTCGAACATACAGATCCTTCATAGCTACCTTGTACATGCCCAACAGGATTTCTGCCCCATACTGATTTATCCTCACAGGATTTAGTATTAAGATTAAACTCCACCAAACTATATAAGTAATTATTCTCATCATCACATCCGTTACAACTTGGTTGTTTTTCTGTCTTCATCCCGCGAGCAAGAAGCGCAAAACCGTCTGAACTTTCCGCCTTCGGACTCCCAGAGTAAGAGATCAATTTATATATTCTACTTCCATCCTGAGCTAATCCTCCTGTCTCACTTCCGCCGACAAACCACGATGGAGATAAAATCTCAATAAATTCAATATCTTCAAGCCTGCTACCACTAGCTTCAAAATTTATTTCAAAATTTTTATTAGGGGTTAGGTTTGCAATTTGGCCACTTGATAACTCAAGATTACTGCCCTCAGCTTCAGATCTAAATTGAAGATTCTCCCGACTTAAAGTCAGAAAAACCGACAACGGGAAAGCCACAAACATTATAAGAAGACTAAAAGACCTAAACGGATGGGTAAATAGAAACTTATCGAAAAACCTTATCACTCCTTTAAAAAAAGGTTTTTTAACCGATTTCGGTAAATCCTCTAAGTCCAGATCACTTCCTTTTCTTGTTACGTACTTGAGATTTGGGAAAGAGTCCATTTAATTATATAAATTCAAATTATATTTAATTATTCAAAGAGACAATGTTCCAATTAAGAATTAATAATCAATATTCAATTTAAATCTTCAATCCATTTGCTATTTGTACTGAGCTAATCCCGCTGAGCCTACCTAGCCGGCAGACAGGTGGGAAGAGTCGAAGGATCCAGCCAACCAACCGTATATCATCTGTCTGTAGATCATTTAATCTATTATCTTGTATTCTGATATCCCATATCTACTATCTAGTACTTAACATCTATCTTCTTACATCAATTCCCCACACTCAAAATTTGATCAATTGTTGCTGCTTTTTCATTCAGTCTGTTTTGTATGCCATCAATAGACATGCCACCAGCAATTACTATCTCTTCTACAAAAGAGTCGAATTCTTGGGAAACTAAATCTTTATCAACCATTCTCCAGCTTCTACCAGTATCAGCCATTTTTATATATGCACCTACATACATTTCACTTATTATTTCGTCTGCCATATCTGGCCTTGGGTATATTTCTCCAAACTCTCTGCTTTCTTTGCATTTTTCATAAAACGTACGAAGTTGCTCCTGTTCGGAGACAAACTTTAAAAAGTCCCATGCAATCTCGGCATTTTCCGAGTCACGAGCAACGGCTTCTGCCCAGTATGTTGACCAGTTTATTTCTGCTCCTGTAATAGTTGGCTGCTGAGGTGCAGGTGCAATATCATAATCCAAATTTGCACCAGCCATCTCCAAAGCGTCATTGATATCAAAAACCCTCCAACTTGGTGCAAACATCATTGCAAGGCGACCCTCAGCAAACATTGTTATGTCTCTTGGAAGAGTTCTATCCCAAATTTTATGCCTTGTAGAAAAATCAGTGTAGAATTTAATCGCCTTTGCGACTTTCTTTTCACTATCTGTCGCAAAATTCGTTTTGCCAGTTGAATCAACAATTGTAGCTCCTTCTTGGAGCATAAGTAAACTAAGGATATCAAATGAAAAGTCTACATTATCGGCAGTTCCTATTCCGGCACCTGCTACAATTATCCTTCCTTCTTCATCGTATCTTGTCATAGCTTGAGCCTGAGCAAGAAAATCATCCCAAGTATCTTCTGGAACTGTATATCCGGCCGCATGTAAAAGTTCCTTATTATAGTAAACCCCAATCCCGTCATACATCAAAGGGATTGCATAAACCTGATTATCTTTACCCCTAAAGTCCTCAATTGCTGTATCATAAAAGCGTCCAGAATATTCGCTTTCTGGCATTATAGAAGAAGGAATAGGAGATAGATATTCCTCAAATAGAGGCGTCCAAGTATTATGAATTCGAATAATATCCGGTTCATTTCCCTGTGTATTATCACTTAAATACTGAAGTACCTTATCTCTATACTGACTTTCAATTTCCTGTACTTCTATCTTTATCGTCACATTAGGATTTCTAGTCTGATAGGCATCAGCTAAAACCTTGAGGTCGTTCGCATCCTCCCATATAGTCCACCAGACAATTTCTATCTTTGGGACTGTCTGTCCATCTGCATCTGGTGATGGTTCTTTATAAAATAGCCTCTTATATAGAAGCCAACCCCCCATGCCTAAAGCAACTACAACTAACACAACCACTACAATTTTCAGCACATTTAAGAATTTGTCTGTCATAATTTATACTTCTAACTAATTTAATCGTTAAGAATCCCAGAAAAAAAGGATCAATAAATTAGACAAAAAGATAGACCTTCTGCCTGCTTTCTTTTTATAAAAATCATTACCTAACAGTGTACTATGATGACTCCTTCTGTGCGATTAAGTATCCTGAGTAAATTTAACATAATTTATCAAAACAAGCAAAAGTGAATACCTATAGAGGGCTAAATCCACAAAACCTTTTCCAATATTAAATCTCCAACCTAGAAAATAATTATTGAGAAGAATAGATTTATGAAACAATAGGTAAGAAGGAATACGAATACTTAAAACTTGTCTTCCAGATTTCTAGTTTCCTACTTCATAACTTTTTTCCTATTTACTTTAACTATCCTCAACCTCTAAATATAAATGCATAATCTCAGTTTAAATTATCAAATAAGAAATTGAAGAATTTATCATTTAAGCGATTACAAGTTTTCACCTTCCCCTCTCAATCCAATTTATGCTAATATGTATGACATATCTTTCATAGATTATTTATTTAGTTTAATATAGAAAAATGGAAATAACTTCAATTGATATAATAGTTGGAACTGTATCATTACTATTACTTGGGCTTACTATTTTTTTGACTCTAAAAATAAGAAGCATATCAGGTAACTACAACCAACTTACAAAAGAGGTTGAGGGGAAGAATCTTGAAGAGCTTTTAAAAGAGCATTTGAAGAGAATTGATAAACAAAGTGAAACTATCAGTACTTTACAACAGGAGCTCTCTAATTTTAAAAAATCTACGGGGACCCATATACAAAAAGTTAGTTTCAAACGGTTTAACCCATTCCACGAGACAGGCGGTGATCAAAGTTTTATACTGGTCCTTCTAGATAGAAATGACAATGGAATTATCCTGTCAAGCTTACATCAAAGAGAACTCACAAGGATATATGCAAAAGAGATTAAGAATGGCAAATGCGAGAATAAACTTTCCGAAGAAGAAATAGTTTTACTAAAACAGGCACAAAGAGAATAGCTCAATATGCATAAAGAGTGAATCCAATGGCACGCTACTTCATTAGGGAATACTTTGAGCTAAAGATGTGGTTTACAAGTATTTTATATGAAACAATTTAATTAAAGAAATTTATGGTACTAAAGGTAGACCTCTCAAAAGATGATTTTTCTGAGAGTGATTATGAGAAAAAAACTCAAGCAGGGTTACCTGATTCAAAAACAAAACAGAAAATTGGTTTTGCAAAAAGAATCAGAAATAAATTCCGAGTTATGCAGGCTAGTATAGCCAAGATGCCTGTATCACATAAGGTACTAATAATGGGAATAGGCATTGCCGTTGCTGGACTCGCATCAATTGCAGCTGTTTACGGCTTTATTATATTCACTATTCCCGGACGCGAACCGATAGATACTACATACAAGTTACTCGAAGTACAGGTAATTCGCGGCTTAACATTCTCTTCAAATCTTCCTTCTCCACCAAAGGTAAGAGATCATGCAAACCCCATAAATGGAGAATTGTACACAAGAGATGAATTTGAAGAGTTATCTAAAAACAAACCTCTCCTAGTAATGATCGAGAATTCTGTTGATGCACGACCTCAGGCAGGGCTCTCAAATGCTGACCTTGTATATGAAACACTTGCTGAAAGCGGAATAACGCGTTTTATGGCAGTCTTTTGGAGCAGTGGTGCTGAAAAGGTAGGACCTATTCGTAGCCTTAGAACATATTTTCTTGACTGGTCAAGTGAATATGATGATCCCCCGATATGCAATATTGGACAGGCAGGCTATGATACCGGAGAGGAAGTTGTTGTCCCAGAGGCAGATGCGCGAGCCTACATAAAAAGATACGATATCAAATCATTCGATTGGTACGGTAGAAAAGTAACCTGGAGAGACACGGACAAATATAACAAAGGGGTAGCATGGGAACATGTTGCCTATTCTGAAACAAAAACACTTTGGGATGAGGCAAACGTGATGGGCTGGACTGGTCCGGGAAAAGTCGAGTCACTCAAGTTTAAAAAAGATGCGTTGAAAGAACAGCGGCCGTTATCTCAAGAAATCGAGATCAAGTTTTTAAACCTCGGAGGAGATAAATTTAAAGTGAAATGGACCTTTGACAAGGATAGTAATTCCTATAAAAGGTATTTAGGAGGGGAACCCCACATTGATGAAAACAACAGCAAGCAAATTTCTGCAAAAAATATTATAATACAACACTGTCAGTATAAAGCGACAGGCGATAAAAACGGCAGGATAGTTTTTACTACCATAGGTGAGGGTAATGTAGAAATTTTCCGTGATGGGAAACAAATGGGAGGAACATGGAAGAAAGATTCAAGAACCAGCCGAACAAAATTTTTTGATAAAGAAGGAAATGAAATCGAATTAAATAGAGGACAAATTTGGATCGAAATTGTTCCTGTCTCTGGTAATACAGAATTAAGTACAATCACGATAAGATAGAGAAGAAGATGGTGAGACAGCTAGACATTTTTTGCCAGAGGCAGATACACCTTTGGGGGAAACGATTGTAGATTGAATATTGAAAACTGGTAATTGGTTATTGATCATTAGTCTTTATTAATTCTAATTCAGATTGAATAATCGTATCTATGAATAATTGGATAATTGACTCCCTGTTAATTATTAATTTTTAATTATTAATTGAAGGAATGGCTTCAAAACTTGAGGCTTCAACACAATCAGCAAAAAAGATCGCAATAGGGTGTATCATTGTCATAGTAGTGGTCATACTCTTCAATATTGTCTCTAATATGCTGAAAAAACCACCACCTCCATATAACCCCTATCCACAATTTGCCGCTAGAGAATTAGGAGAAATCCCAAATATTGAATTTATGTCTTTAGAGCTTGCAGAAGATTCACATTCAGACTTTCAAATTGCAACAACTGACGACAACTTGCCGAAGCTTCCTACTTTAGTAAAAGTCTACACGACAAAGACTCCAAGGCAATCACTTTCAGCTCATGATGATGCAGTAACTATAGCAAAGTCCCTTGGATTTCATACGAATCCTGAAGCCATCTCCCCTACAGAACTGAAATGGACCCAGGGAACAAAAACTTTCATAGTAAATAAGCTTTATCACACAGCAACTTTAGGTACAGTATATGATAAAGACAGCCGTGCACTTGAACCTCACGAGATTTTGCCGGATCCTGGAATTTACATCAACTCTGCCAGATCATACTTAAAGGGTGCAGGACTTTTCCCAGAAGATTATGAGGGCGGGAAAAGTGTCGCAACTTATCTAAAATTAAACAGCAACTTTGAATTTGAACTTTCAAAATCGGCTCAAGATACTAATTTTGTAAGAGTTGATTTTTTCAAGAAAGTGGAGTCCCTTGGCGTTACTATCCCAAAGGATATTACTGAAAAACAGAAAGAAGAGATAGAAAACATGAGACTCTTTACTGATCTATTCACAGATAATCCAAATGAAGGATTAATTCATATCATAATAGGGGGAACTGGTGGACTGCCCGATGTATACGAATTGCAGTATATTGATTGGGAATTCGAAAAAAGTTCTACCTATGATCTAATCACAGTAGCAGATGCTTGGGAAGAAGTAAGAAATAATAAGGGCTATCTTATGTCGCTCTATCGGACAACTCACCATCCATTTAGTCCTTATACACCAATCAAAGTTAATTCATTTTTACTAACCAATGTTGAAACAGTTTACTATTCTTCTCATGAATACTTGCAGTATATACAACCGATTTATAAGTTTACAGGGATTGCAAAACTTGACGAAGAACCAGATGCAAACTTTACTATATATTACCCGGCATTAAAAAGAGAGTGACGAAACATACAGTTCTTTAACTAATTTTAACTAGCGTTTGATAAGAGAGTTTAACAATAAATTAAGTTATAAAAACTACTTTTCTTATAAATATCTAACTTAATTGTATCGTGAAG
>JAFGDO010000006.1 GCA_016932045.1 Candidatus Dojkabacteria bacterium
CAATTATGCGATGGCAGATTGGAATGGGATAACAGATGAAGATGAGGCGTGTATTACAATACGTCCGAGACCTGAACCTCCTACAGACAGGTAAGTTTTATGATAATTGACAATCTTCAATTGTCAATCTGCGTTCTACATATGACGTCAAACTTGTAATTTCTCTCTCATCTATTGACTTCATTTTTTATTATTGCTAAACTAGCACTTAGATTGATCAAGTGCTAATGTTTTAAAACTTCAGTATGACAATAACTAAAAGACAGGAAGAAATTCTCAAGAGAATTATAAAAGAATTTATGAAGACAGCTCAGGCTGTAGGTTCACTTACTCTTTCGGAAAAATACGATCTTGGAGTAAGTCCGGCCACATTAAGAGCTGAGATGTCAAGGCTAGTTGAAGAAGGCTATCTTTCAAAACCACACTCATCATCAGGAAGAATTCCAACTACTTTAGGGATCAGATATTTTCTAGAAGAAATCTTACGAGAAGAGGAGATGGAGGCTCTGCAAGAAGCGGAAATTAAAGAGCATCTTTTTCATAATCGTTTTCAAAGAAGCAAGTTTATAAAAGAAGCTGTAAATGTCCTTTCTAAAATAACTAATCAGACTGCATTATCTCTTGTTGATGATATGGTTTTTGTTGCCGGGATTTCTCAGCTGGTTTCTAATCCGGAGTTTTATGATATAAATGTTCTTCAGGGTGTGCTTGATATAATTGAAAGCGAAAGATTTCTTACTACTCTTTTCGGGAAACTGGAAAATGATCATTTGAAAATTTTGATCGGAGATGAAATGGGGCTTGAAGCGTTGGAAGAATGTAGTATTGTTTATGCACCATTTAATTATTATAGGGGAGAAAAAGGTTATTTAGGAGTATTAGGGCCAAGACGCATGAGGTATTCAAAAGTTATACCAGCGGTTAGAACTGTTGCTAAGTTCTTGGAAGAGGCAATTACAGGATGGGAATGAGTACTGTGCAAGGTATCATTTTTAAAAATTTAATTATTAGATACATAAGATGGACTTTAGTGAAGAATTAAAAAATTATGGCAAGAGAGCTGTACTGATGGCAAAGAAGAATCTAAACATGGAGGAAGTAAGTTTTGATCATATATGTTACCAAACTGTTTCTAAAAAAGATTACGAATCGTCTTTACAATTTCTGAAGAATAAAATCAATGTTATTCAAGAAATACCTCATGCAGGAAGACGTATAACAATTGCGGAATTAATAGACCCAGTTGTTATGGAAGGAATCAAAATTAATAGATTAGAAATTAGCGAACCAAAGCCAAAACATACTGTCAGAAAGAAAGAGTTTGATCATTTAGCATTTGTAGTGAAAGATGATTTCGATTCATTCATAGAACAATTAAAAGGAGATTTAAAGATTACTGAAGTTAAACAAATTGGTGATCATAAAATTGCCAAATTTGTTGATGATGGTATCGAGATAGAACTTAGAAATAAAAGTATGACAGGAAGAGATGTGA
Source organism: Candidatus Dojkabacteria bacterium (assembly GCA_016932045.1). Lineage (GTDB taxonomy): Bacteria > Patescibacteriota > Dojkabacteria > JAHIVN01 > JAHIVN01 > JAFGDO01. Next base: position 1,496 of record JAFGDO010000006.1, read on the forward strand.
AAAAGGAGATCCCTACTAAACAAAAGACACATAAGGCTGAAGGTGAAAGAGAAGGCAGTGAAAGGAATTTGGAAAAACTTTTAGAAGTAGAAAAAGAAAGAAAATTGAGAGCTCTTGCAGATTACCAAAACCTTCAAAAAAGGGTCCAAGAGGAATATAAAAAAATTCGGGCTGTTTCTAATGCATTAATACTTGGGCAGTTGCTGGATATTCTTGACGATTTCGATAGAGTTATTGAGAATTTAAAGATTGACGAAAAGGATCAGGTTGGTATAAGAATGGTTAGGGAGAAATTACAAAAAATTATTGACTCAAATGGTCTTGAAGAAATTAAATGCTTTAAGGGAGACCCCTTCGATCCAAATCTTTGTGAGGCAGTTGGTGTTGTAGCTTTAGGAAAAGATGAGAAGAACAATCAGGTTAAGGAAGTGGTGCAAAAGGGGTACAGATTTAAGGAAAGTGGAGAAGTAGTTAGACCAATCAAAGTAATTGTAGGTAAACATAATTAATATTTAAATATAAACTAAAGATGGTTAAAAGACGAAGACTAACCGAGGAGGAGATTAAAAGTGCTGAAAAAGAGGCAAAAAAGAAGATTGACGCTAGATTTGGTCTTCTTCGACATTTTTTCATATACTCTATAGTAAACACATTTTTGCTCGGATTTGATTATTTTGTAACGAAGGAAGCTGATTGGGCTTATATTCCTGTATTCATATGGGGAATAGGACTATTTGGACATGCATTGTCAGTTACTTTTGAAGACTTTATATCCGGATGGAAGGCTAAAATGATCGAGAAAGAAGCAGGAAGAATCAAAAGCAACAAGTGAACAAATAGTACACTACGTATTCAAACTTCATTATTCAAAAATCTATTTTAAATATTATATAAATTATGCTATGTCAAAGATATTAGGTATAGACTTAGGAACAACTAACTCAGTAATGGCAATCATGGAAGGTGGCCAGCCAAAAGTTATACCAAATTCTCAGGGACAGCGCCTGACACCTTCTGTAGTTGCAATAGATGCAAACGGACAAGAGATAGTCGGTATACCTGCAAAAAACCAGATGATTACTAATCCGGAGAATACTATCTACTCGGTGAAAAGACTAATAGGGAGAAGGTGGAAGGATCCCGAAGTTCAAAAGGATATAAATTTACTTCCATTTAAAATCCAGGAGTCATCTAAAGGTGGTGTAGATATAAAATTTGGCGATAAATGGGTTCCGCCCGAGGTAATATCAGCTAAAGTGTTGGCCAAATTAAAAAGTGATGCTGAGCAATATCTTGGGGAAGAAGTTACAGATGCTGTTATAACAGTTCCTGCATACTTTGATGATTCTCAAAGACAGGCAACAAAGAACGCGGGAAAAATTGCTGGTTTAAATGTAAAAAGGATAGTAAATGAACCTACTGCTTCATCATTAGCATATGGTCTTGAAAGACGTGAGGATAAGCAGATTGCTGTTTATGACTTGGGGGGAGGTACCTATGATATTTCTGTTTTAGAGATTGGAGATGGTGTCTTTGAAGTTAAAAGCACAAATGGAGATACGCATCTTGGAGGTGATGATTTCGATCAAAAGATTATGGACTGGCTGGTTGAGAAGTTTATGAAGGAGCAGGGGATGGATTTGAAAGATGATCCAGTCGCTCTGCAGAGGGTAAAAGATGCGGCTGAAAAGGCAAAGATAGAGTTGTCTTCTAGTGAAGAGACAACTCTAAATCTCCCTTATTTAACGGCCGATAAAAGCGGGCCAAAGCATCTGAATGTTACTATGAACAGAGCAGATTTAGAAAAGCTTGTAAAGGAACTGGTTGATTCAACGATTCCTCCGATGAAGGCAGCCTTAAAAGATGCTTCCATTTCTATAGATGATGTGGATGAGGTATTACTTGTTGGAGGAATGACAAGAATGCCTCTTGTTGAAAAGACAGTTAAGGAATTTTTCGGGAAAAAACCTCATAAGGGGATAAACCCGGATGAGGTTGTCGGTGTTGGAGCAGCAGTTCAGGCTGGAGTTTTACAAGGTGACGTAAAAGACATAACACTTTTAGATGTTACCCCTTTAACCTTGAGTATTGAGACAATGGGTAATGTAGCTACCCCTATGATAGCTAGGAATACTACAATTCCAACCGAAAAGACACAGACATTTTCTACAGCTGCTGATAATCAGCCTGCAGTGGAAGTGCATGTTATGCAGGGAGAAAGGCCGATGGTAGAAGGGAATAAAACATTAGGTAAGTTTATTTTAGACGGTATTCCCCCCGCACCAAGAGGTATTCCACAAATTGAGGTTACATTTAAAATTGATGCAAATGGTATTTTGAATGTGAAGGCCAAGGATAAGGCAACCGGAAAGGAGCAAGGTATCACTATCACGGCTTCCACTGCTTTATCTGAAGAAGAAGTTGATAATATGGTGAAAGAGGCGGAGAAACATGCCTCAGAGGACTCAGAAAAGAAAAAACGTGCTGAAGTTAAGAATAACGCTGACACATTAGTATTCCAAGTGGAGAAAACTCTAAAAGACCTTGGAAAAAAGATTGAAGAGGGTAAAAAAGAAGAGCTTGAGAAAATGAGTAAAGAATTGAAAGAGCTGATTGCCAAGGACGAGTTCGACTCTGAAGAGGTTAAGAAGAAAACCGAGGAACTAGCTCAAAAAATTCAAGAGGTTGGAGCTCAGGCATATAAAGCTGCACAAGAAAAGGAACAAAAAGAGACACCAGAGTCAGACACGAAAGATAAAAAGGCCAAGGGGAAGGAAGGAAGTGAAAAGGAAGATGAGGGTGAAGCCGAAGAAGGAGAAATTGTTGATGATGATAAGAAGAAGTAGCAAAACTATGGTTGGAACGACATTGATGTTCTTATAGTCAATAGCTAGATAGTTTCCACAAAATGCGCGCCTGCACCTGGCCGAGGATGTAGAGAGGGTCGGATGTTTATATTGCTGGATAGATAGATAGTTGCATAGTTTGACTTTTACCTTAGACACTTTCCTTTCTACTGGTTATTTGACACGTACTTTTATTTACCTCATAATATCTACTATTATATTCGTTTAAACCAGAATTAACTGCCAATGGATCTTAAGATAGTACTAAATTTTCTTATAGCAATAGCTTTAGGTGCTTTAGTAGGTATTGAGAGACAAAGAGGTCAAAAAAAGGGGGGTTTTGCAGGAATCAGAACATTTATCCTCATTGCTTTTCTTGGGGCGTTAAGTGGTTTCCTTCTTCTTGAGTTTAATTATCCTTTTATGATGCCAGTGATTTTCTCATCTGTAGTTAGTTTAATAGTTGTCTCGTATGTTATCTCTGCAAAAAAAGGATATCTTGGAATAACCGCTGAAATCTCTGCGTTTATAACGTTCTTTCTAGGATTTATAATTATGTTTGACCAGTATAGAAACTATGCTCTTGTTTTTGGTGTTCTTATAACTATTCTACTTGCTTTTAAAGATGTATTACACAGATTTGCTGAAGGTGCTAAAGATGTTGAGTGGAATGACACATTAAAATTTGCTCTTGTTACTCTAGTAATATTTCCGCTTCTTCCAAAGGAAATTAATTTAGGAATATTTAAAGAAGGTCCTTATTATGAGCTAAATTTCTTGTATCCTCAAGAAATTTGGATGTTAGTTATCTTTGTATGTGCTATAAGTTTTGTTGGATATTTTCTTGTAAAGATAATTGGTGAAAAAAGAGGTACAAACCTAATCGGAGCAATGGGTGGACTTGTTTCAAGTACTGCAGTTACACAGAGTATGGCTAGTCACAGTAATTGTAAAATGAGGGGTGAGGCAGTAAACTATCAGCCATTTGTAAATGCTGTTCTTTTAGCAACTCTTGTGTCCTTTGGTAGAGTTGGGATAATAAGTGTCGGTATAAGTAACGATTTATATCCAATTCTTGTACCTGTTTTGATCCTTATGGTTGTAGGAATTTTTATATTTCTTGCCTACTCAAGAAAATCACAGGATGTAAAGACTAAAATTAACCTGAAGAGTCCCTTTAAACTGAAGCCAGCATTACTTCTTGGTTTTCTGTATGCGATTCTTACTTTTGTTTCAAAACTTTCATTTGCTTTAAAATTAGGAAAATCCGGTGTAATTATAGCAGCTATTGTCACAGGTTTTTTTGATATCGATCCGGTAATACTATCAGTGAGCAGTCTGGCTGCGGGTGGGAATATAGCGATAAAAGAGGCTATATGTGCTATACTTCTTGCAGTTATATCAAATCAGATGACTAAATCAGCTGTTGCCTTGTCTACTGGTTCAAGAAAATTTGGCCAAACTGTAGCTAAAATTCTCCTCTTTTTTGTTTTGATTATGCTTGGATGGCTCTTCTATATGATATGATAGTCATTCTGCAGGATTTACTTTCCCGAAAAATGCTTTCTCATCCTCTTCCACCACCAAATGGAGAGCCGAATTTCTCGTCTCCAGGAACAGCTTGCCCCTGAAGTCTGAGTGCATCAAGTTCACTTTTGGTAAGAGGATCCAATAAAAGATCAACGCCGAGTGTGCGTTTTTTATGTTCCACTTGAACAAGATTACCAAAGAATGTCTTCACTAATTGTCCCTTTTCCTTCTTTGAAGGGAAGCTATAACCTTTAAAAGATGCTTGCAGATTATAAAGACCTGGTTCTGAAATAAATATGTACTTCCCGCCTTTATCACATATCTGATTGTCTATTAGTTTATTTTCTTTTGCATCAAATAAGCGTACAAAAACATTCTCAAGTCCTTTATTTGTTGATGAATCTGTAACTATCCCCCACCCTCTTTTCATTCTTACCAAAAGATAAACGATGCCTAACAGGAAGTAGAATAGTATTACAGCTACATTATAAATTATTGGACTTATGAAAACGGCTATTGTACTAAAAGCGAATCCTAACCAGTATGAATATATAGAAAGTTTTGGGAATATCTCCCTTGCATTAGCTAAATTCTTTTTAAACCAGCGTTTAAAGTTAAATCCAGTTGATTGAAGAGATAATAAAGCAATGTCTCTATTAACTGCTCCAGCTAGTTCATCTTTGATATCTACTCTTGTCTTGAAGTCTTCATAAGCATCATGCCTTACTTCCAGTTCATAACTTGCTTGGCTAACTGCGAAACCGTATCTTCCCTCAAGATCAGTGACTTTTTCGACAACTACCTTACCGCCCTGATATAATCGAACAACTGCAAATGCAATGGGTGCCTGACTATCCTCGTCGTACACAAGACCCCATGGTTTCTTTTCTTTTTTAAACAAGAGACTTGGAAATCCCAGTAGGAGTGAAATAATCGCCAGAAGAATTGCAAGAGCATCGAGGATGGCAAGAATTATCGTTCTTAAATTCCCAGTAAACGGAAGTCCTGTAATGATAGCCTCACCTTCTCTTAAACAACCTGTCATATCATAAACACATCTGTCGTTACATTTTATTCTCCCGCCGAAGTATCCAAAAAAATCTTCACATTTTTTATCTATAACATCACCATCACATTGTTCACCAGGTTCTACTATCCCATTACCACAACTTGGTTTTTTAGTGCACTTTGTCGTATCAAATGTACACGTAGCTGAACAAGTAAGTGTCCCATCTGTAAATTCATCAAAATCTGTGCAATTCGATTCTCCCACATCACCATCGCATTGCTCTCCTCTTTCTCTTATACCGTTTCCACAGTAACCAGCTTCATTAGTACATATATTACTGCATCCATCACCGCTTTCCTGATTGCCGTCATCGCATTGCTCTCCTGTTTGCAGTGTTCCATCTCCGCAGTATCCTGCTATTTCAATTCTACAGGCATTGCTGCACCCATCGCCGCTGACCTGATTACCATCGTCACACTGCTCGCTGCTTTGTCTTGCTCCATCACCACAATAGCCAAATGCTTCTGTGGTACATACATTACTACATCCGTCTCCGCTAACTGTATTTCCATCGTCACACTCTTCCCCTTCTCCTGTTTGTAAGATGCCGTCGCCACAATATCCTCCATAACCTTCAATAATGCAGCTTGAACTACATCCGTCCCCGTTATTTGTATTGCCGTCATCGCATTGTTCTCCAGGTTCAGTAAGTCCATTTCCGCACTGTGGATTTTTAGTACAACCACTTGTATCATAAAGACAAGTTCCGCTACAAACCAATGTTCCTCCATCAAAATCATTAAAATCTGTACAGTCAAGTCCTCCAAGATCACCATCATCGCATTGCTCTCCGTTTCCAGGTTCAATAATCGTGTTTCCACATTGCCAACAGCCATCTGTATCAAATGTGCAGCTTGGTCTACAGATGAGATTCCCTCCTGTATACCCTTCTGTTATACAAGTGGCTCCTCCTAAATCACCTCCATCGCATTCTTCTATACCTTCTATTACACCATTTCCACAACTTGGTGCCGCTGCTACCTGAAAGTCAGTACCATCACCGTTTGCTCCAAATTCTTCCCAGTCGCTTGCAAATCCATCTCCGTCAATAACCCGCGCTCTCCATTTATATGCTTCCCCCTCTAGTAGTAAATCGTTTGTGCTTACACCTAAAACGTTTATACTTGGTGAGTCAGATATTATTACCTGGCTATCCTGTCTTTCAATGGTTATTTGAAGTTCAATAGGTACAATCGGATCTGTTCTGTTCCATACTAACGAAGAGCCAGTTAATACATTTGAATCGTCAAAGTTGTCTCCTTCATTTGCAAATAATATTTCCACATCCGGAGTTAAGTTATCAGTTGCATCCGGATCAGTTACATTTAGTTTAAACTTTATCTCTTTATCAGTTATAGTCTCTCCAATAGTCAATTCTTGATCACTCGAATCGTATTGATTTTGTAAATATATAGAAGGAATTCCATGCGAACCGAATACACCTCCTTCACCTGCGCCAAATCCTACTGCTCCTCCGTCTCCTCCAGCTTTTGATATAGTCCCGCCGTCATCGGTAAAATCTCCTGTATATGTTAATACTATAAAACCACCACCACCTCCTCCTCCGTATATAGGATCGACCCCTCCAGTTCCTCCTCGTGTAAGTAAAGAACCAGTTGCTCCTAACGTTATATTATCTCCTGATATGTATATACTCCCTCCAGCACCACCCCCTCCGCCGGGGCTCGACGCAACACCAGGTAAACCGTCCATCCGTATTGTGCCATCAATTATTATTTCTGATTCATCATCTTCCGATATTATTGCAAAGGCTCCTCCACCAGAACCACCAGGATCGCCATCTCCACTAGTGCCCCCACCACTGCCCAAGGTGAAAGGTTCTATTTCAGATCCATATTTGTAGGTTGCACTACCTCCAGGTATTCCTCCGTTATCTGATCCACTTCCTCCAAATCCGCCATGGGTTCCTCCTGCACCTCCACTGCTAGCGCCTCCGCTTTCGTCACCTGTGCCTCCAGCACCTTTTCCTTTATCTGTTGCAAATCCCTGTCCGTTTCCGTCGATTATTGCGCCGCTTCCTAAGGTAAAGTTCTTTACATAAAACACACTACCTCTTCCAACCCTCTCGCTGGCCGCCGTCCTATAATCATCAATGTACTGATTGTAATAAACCACGTCTGGACTATTTGTATTTAGTAACATGGAGTAGTACTCCTGAATTTCTTGCTGGCTTAATCCTCTATTTAAAATAAATATTTCGTCAATAATTCCATCAGCCCAATTACTTAAACTTCCATAACAACCACTATCGACATCAGCACCAATAACTAAAGGACAACCCGCAAAGTCAAGTTCAAAATTATTTGTCCATGTACCCTGTGATGTATCATTCAAATAAACTTTTACTGTACTTCCGTCTCTTGTTGCAGCAAGCTGATACCAGGTTCCCGTTTGAAGAACTGTTGTACCCACATATCTTGATCCATTTACTGCTATCTCCAACCTATCATCTATCCACATATAAAACTCATTTCCGGCATTTCCATCAGTAGATTGAAGTATAACTTCGTCTGAAACAGAATCTAGTTTTACCCATACGATATATGTAAAGTTACTAGTTGGCAAATCAATACCTGGAACCAAGCCATAGTTATTTGTTCCATTAAAATCACGTCCCTTTCTATTCTTCCCATCCACAATTGTTGCTCCAACAATCGATCCATGATTTGAATTTGACGTTAAATCGCAGAAATCTCCTTCAGGTAAACAGCTGCCATTAGATTCTTCATCCATATGCCATATTCCAACTGTATTATCATTTCCAAACATCTTATTGTCTTCAGGTGGAATTGGGTAAGATATACCTTCTGGTAAGATGTCTATATATCCAAAAGATCTAAGCAAAACGTTCGATTCAATACTCACATTATTAAAAATGTAATCTTGAGCTTCAAGATCCGGACCATATTCAATATTAGTCGTTCCTCCATTACTAATTATAAAATCTCCTTCATTTGGATTATGTTCTTGTCTATTCTCGGCATACACAGTTCCAGGACCTGCATTATAGCCCCATGACTGAAGGTGAGTGCCATCAATAGGGAAACCTGTATTTGAGTTATAATATAATGCTATACGTCCGCCGGCTCCATGTTTGTATGTTGAATTATATCCTCCACCATTTGTTTTGATATATCCATTCCCCGATAGATTATTTGTTTCTACATAAACACTCCCTCCACTTCCTGTACCGCTTCCGCAACCCCAACCCCAAGCGTCAATACCGTTCATATCAATCTCTCCATTCAAAACAAGATCATTATCAACAATCAAATGAAGTGCTCCACCACCACTTCCACCATAACCTTTAGCACTAAAAAAGGTACAATCACTACCTCTGCTGCCAACATACTTCGGTTCGTATATGTCTCCATACAATACTCCGTCATCGTTCTCTTCACCATAACCACCATGACTGGCACCCCCATTGTAATTATAGACCAATCCTCCTCCGCCAGGTCCGGTAATGGTCTGAAAAACATCTTCCGGATAAACTGATAAAACAGCAATTTGTCCATATCCTAAACCATCTCCATGAATCAATCCTCCCCAGACATAACCATTATCCTCACATGTTTTTCTTGTTGTGTAGCTTCCGTTTGTACAAGCACTTTCGTTTATATCTAAATTCACGGCGTGAATTCCTATACCATAATCGTCTTCCCAATTAGTATTATCTTGAATGTACGGTATTGTTTTTATTACGCTATATTTATCCAAGTTTACATCACCCAAAACAAACATAGTATCGGGATCGTGGGCCCATGAACTTCCATAAAATACTAATCCTGCTGCATTAGATGCGTTATTATCGCCTAAGTATAATTCTGAAGAACTATTATCAGTACCAAATCTTATATCACCTTTCAAACCAAGAGTTATTCCTTTTAGTTCTAAGATTGAAGGGACAACAAATGTACCTCTTGCTGTTAATATCGGACTCGTAGTATCCCCGGATAAAACTTGATTATCTGTAATAATAAGAGTTGTGCCGCTGTTCCATGTGGATCCGCCATTTTCACAGTCAGTTTTAGTTTTATACTGCCCATCACTGCATCCGGTTCCTTCTCCGAGAATTTCTAAATGTCCATGTCTTGTAAGATAGATCTTTTCAAATTGATAATTTGAAACTGGATCTTCCTGTGTAATAGCAGCAAGCGCCGCTTCTCTTCCCACAACATTGTTATTATCAACATATATCTTCCCATCAAATTGTTTTGTATCCAAATTTGATACTTGCTCAATATAAACTGTACCCGGCCCGCCATTTCCTCCTCTTGCATAAATATGACCGCTGTCTATAGTATATCCATTATTATTCATATAATATAAAGCGATCCTTCCACCGGAACCATAGTCATCATTTGTATCTGTCACCGTACCCTTTTGATAACCACCTCCTGCACTAGCGTCAATGATACCGGATCCATTTATTGTATTTGTTTCTATATAAATACTTCCACCTGCTCCCCCTCCTCTATTACACCCACTATCACCCCAAGATTCTGTCCCTTTGAAAGATAATATTCCGTTATTTATAAATTCATTATTTATTCTTAATTTTAATGATCCACCTCCAGCTCCTCCATATCCTTTAGCTGAGAATCGAATACAATCACTTCCCCTTGTACCGAGATTTTTCGGCTCAAATACACTACCATTAGGTTCTCCAACTAAGTTATCCTCACCAAAACCTCCATGCGAACCTCCTCCGCCATGATTATACTGGCCATTTGCTCCAGGTCCCGGAGGATCTTCGTATACGTCCCTTGGGTCCTGACCAAAAACTGCAGCTTGACCATATCCGTAACCATCAGCCTTTATCTGACCTCCCCAAATAGATCCTTCTGTCCATATATAACCTTTATCTTCACATTCAATTTTAGTCCGATAATTAGTATTTGAACATGCTCCTATTTCACAATCTTTCTTATTATTATACGTTGGATTACTGCAACTTCCCTCGTTTATTGTTAAATTCTCAAGTATTAAGTTAACGCCAAAATCATTCTCCCAATTCATATCTAAATTATCATGACCAATGGTTTTTAGATAACCATTGCTGCCAATATCAACAGAACCAAGAATAAAAGGATTATCATAATCGTGGGCCCAAGTATTAGCGTACAATACTAAACCTCCGCTTAAAGATGCTCCTTGATCTCCAATAGTAAGTTGAGACTGGCTTGGACCACTTCCCATTCTGATATCACCATTGATTCCTACAGCAGCCCCATTTATACTAAGTATAGCTGGACTTACAAATGTTCCGAATATTCGAAGTTCCGGAGAAGTTGAATCGCCAACTATACCATTTTCACCAAGTATGACAAGTTCGCTGCCACCATCCCAAAGAAAACCGTTATTTTCACAATCTGTTTTATTCGTATAATTTATATTTGTACATCCAGTACCTTCACCAAGTACGTCAAGATCACCGTATCTTGTTAAATTTATAGTGTCAAATTGATAGTAATCAATGTTTTCATCTAAATCTACATTAATAAGTCCTGCTTGTCTTGAATTAATGTCATTATTATCTACATATAAAGTTCCTCGGTACAGTGGATCGTATCCGGGATAAAGTTGTTCGGCATAAATAGTTCCAGGACCGGCGTTGACCCCTCTAGCCTGTATATTCTCTACATTAATCGGAAAGCCATTATTGTTCTCATAATATAAAGAAATTCTTCCTCCAGAACCATAATCGTCTTCTAAGTCGTTCCCCCCTGCACCATTTGCCTTTATATATCCTGATCCGCTCAAATCTTTGGTTATAATATAAATACTTCCACCCGAACCTCCACCTCTATTGCAATTAACACCAGAAGAATTTGCTCCATTTGATTTAATAACACCATTATTTATAAGCCCATAAGCAATATCAAAGAATATAGCACCCCCACCTGCACCACCATATCCTTGTCCATTTGCAATATTATAGCAATCACTTCCTTTTGTGCCGAGATTAAGCGGTTTGTAGACACTACCATATACCTGACCAACTGTATTATCTTCACCGTAACCACTATGGGTAGCACCACCTCCGTATCTTGAAGTCTGACTTGTTGGATTTCCTCCATGACCTGGGGGATCTCCAAATCCATAAGTCGGATCTGATATTAGTACATTATCCTGTCCGTACCCGTATCCTGATGCAGATACTATTCCACCATTTGCAATATTTAAATTATCGAGCGACACATTGACACCAAAGTCATCTGTCCAAATGTAATCATCACTTGCATAGCTAATCAAATCAAATGAACCTTGTGACTCTACATTCATATCACCGAAGCTATAATTTCCATTATGTGCCCAGGTCTTTGCAAACAATGTGAATATACCGTCAGATAAATTCCCAATAGTAACATCATCTACTCCTAAAATTTCTCCCTTAATACGAAGGTTTATAGTATTCACAAAGAGAGTGTTAGCACCTGTATAATTAAATGTTCCTTCAACTGTTAATCTACTTATAGTTTCATCTCCAATTAATGAGCTGCCACTCGCTACATTTAATATACTGCCGTTACCGACAACATCCAAATCTCCAAACCTTGTTAATTCAATTTTGTTAAAAGTATATATATCTTCTACGATTCCTGCCTGCCGTCCTCTATTATCATTACGATTATTATCTACATATAAATCGCCTTGATACTGAGGGATTGCTCCTTGTGAAAAATCTACCTGTTCAATATATATTGTCCCTGGGCCTCCGTCATGACTTCGTGCCTGAATGTGATCTACATCAATTGGATAACTATTATTGGTATCATAATAAACAGCAATTCTTCCCCCACTTCCATCGTTTCCTTCACCATCACCACGGTCACCTGAATTATTATTATTTGCCGTGATCAACCCACTACCTTCAAGAATGTTTGTTTCCAACCATATACTTCCAGCACTTCCGGAACCTCTATTGCAATAGTAAGCAGGATAACCAAAGGCACCTGTGCTATTTGACTCTATTACCCCATTTACTATTAGTGAATTTTCTACCTTAACATGAAAAGCTCCACCTCCAGCACCCCCATAACCTGCAGCAGTAATATATGCGCAATCACTTCCTCTTGAGCCTAAGGAGACTGGTCTATAGACATCACCATATACATCTCCCACATCATTCCTCTCTCCATAACCCCCGTATGTTCCACCACCACCAAAACTTGATTGATCCTCAGTTAAATATCCTCCACCCGGACCAGGTGGATCTTCATATACTAATGCCTCATCACTATACAAAGTCATATCATTTCCATAGCCAAGTCCACTTCCTGAAACTATACCATTTGAAGCAATATTTAGAGATTGTACGTTTAATTCTAAACCATAGTCATTATTGTAATAAAAATCCTTATTATCAAAACTTACGAGTTTTAATTGTCCACTATTAACAAGGATATCTTCAAAAGAATATGAACCACTGTAATACCATGTGTTGGCATGAAGCATCAAACCACCAGTTGTGTTATTACCAATTGTAATATCGTTAATTCCTTGAAGTTTGCCTTTATTCTCAATATCAAGTTCATTTATATAAAATACCCCTCCACCTGTATAATCCAGCGTGCCATGAATAGTGAGTTTAGGATAGTGACTATTATCACCAAATAATACTGCACCAGGAACACTTATACCGGCACCACCTGGTAATATCAATCTGCTACCCTGTCCAAAAATCTCAAGACTTCCATATCCCTTCATATCAATTTTATCAAATAGATATGTTTCGGTATCTGAATCATATATAGCTGCGGATCTTGCAGCTATATTGTTATTGTTAATAAATAAACTCCCATTACTTGAACCCTGTTTTATAAAAATTGTACCCGGACCGCCCTGTCTAAAATTAGGTGTAAGAATTAAGGTGGTATTTTCTGTATTCCATATATTCCCGCCATATGCTTTGATTAACGCATTTACAGAATTATAACTACTAAAATCATAAGAAGAAGTATTATAATTTAAAGATATTCGACCTCCTGATCCGCCCTTCCCGGTTGCTACCAATTGACTTTGTCCATGTCCACCGCTTGCAGAGATTAAAGCTCCTGGATTAACAGTAATTGAATCGGTCTCAATAAAAATACTTCCTCCTGAACCTCCGCCGTTACCTCCGGCAGCACCTTCATAGCCATCACCACCAATAGAAGTCAGAGAACCAGATAACGTAAAATTATTTAGTACATTAATATGTATCGCACTGCCACCTTCACCGCCAGGAAATCCAGGAGAACCATGACTTATATTTACACCTCCTCCGCTTCCTAAGGATGTAGGTTCATGCACATCCCCATATATTCTTGATCCGCTATATACACCACCTCCAAAACCGCCATATGATCCACCGCCAGGATTAGCGAAACTATTACTCCATGTATTGGCTCCGGATACTTCTCCTATTGATCCAGGACCATATCTTGCGGTATAACCCATTCTATCTCCAGATATATGTGCAGCAGCTTTTACATTTAAGCTTTTTGCTATTAAATATATTGGGATATCATCACTAGAATCATTTGTTCCAACATATCTTTGCAAATCTCCGTCATAAGCACCTCCATCGTCTCCCCGAAGCTTTATTTCAACTCCACTTTCTATTGTAAGGTCAATATTACTACAGTCTATTATTCCGCTTGGTATATAAAAATCTGCTTCAGGTTCATAGTATGGATTCGCAGTTACATATTTATTTTCATTAATTACTAGGGGTGAATTAGCAGGGTCATTTGCAATACCGAAACAACTTCCGAATTCATTTACCACACTTACTGTATTTGAGTATCCTAAAATACCGCCACTTTCACCTTTTATTCTGATATATTCAACTGCACTGTATTGAAAATTATTTATTGATGATTCTCCATTAACTAATGTTGTATCAGAGGGAGTTATTACTCCATTACCAGGATTACATGCATCTGGACATCCATCTTCAGCCAGTACTGCTGATAAGTTTACAGTATCTGTATTTGTTGTTATTAGATTCTCATATTGATCTCTTGCAGAAATTACTACTTCAGGGTCAAAATTTACATTTACTAATGCTATAAATGGAGCATCAATCGTATAATGATCTAAAACATCCGGATTTGCAGTTGCCGTAAACTTCATTGGAGATCCTGTTATCACTCCATATATTGCATCTACTATATTATTATTCGTTCCTGCTACTGTTCCTAATGTCAAGGTTGTTTCTGCTCTTCCAAGATTGTTTGTCTCAATCTCTTCTACACTTAAAGATCCGCCGCCCTGCTTCACTTGCCAATCGATCAATTCTTCATGTATCGCATGTCCTACACTATCTTGTAGTTCTACTACAAATGGCTGAGAAAGAGGTAGTCCTACGGTTCCAGTCTGATTATCTCCACTAATCTTAACTAACATTGCCGGATTTCCAAGTACAATAAAGTCTATATCATTTAAATCACCATCTCCTCCATAATCAGTCCAATTGCTTACTACACCCTTGGAATCTTTCACTCTTGCTCTCCATTTGTATTCTTTAGTTTTTACAAGATTTGCAACAGTTACATTTGCCTCAATAGGTGTTCCTTCATATACAACTGCACTTCCTATCTTTGTTGAAGATCCCTGAAAATTATGCCCTTTTTCTACTATTTCTATTTCCGGATACAATATAGATGGGTTATCTATATCACTTACTGTCATTGTAAAATATAATGTTAAATCTTTTGTGCTTGCACCATCTGGAAGCTCTTGTATGGTAAAAGGGTCATCATCTATTATTTCATTTTGTTTTAAATTTAAAGGATTTGGAGGGTAACATGAAGGCCCTATCAATAATCCAGGCCCTCCATCCTGTACTCCTCCTTCTCCATAATTAACCGAGGCTGTTCCACTATAACTATTTCCACTTCGACATCTCATCGTAATTCTTCCTCCCCCTCCTCCTCCGCCATTTTTTAAGGCAAATCCACCGTCACCTCCTTCTGCAACGCTAGATCCACTTCCGCTAAATGTTTCTGCTTCTATCCAAATACTTCCACCTGCTCCTCCTCCTCCTCCTGTATCACTTGTGACCTGGCCTGCCTTTCCGCTTGCATTGATTTCTCCATCTAGAATTAAGGCATTTGAGATGTCAAATTTTACTGCTCCTCCACCAGCACCTCCTGGTGCTTGTTTTGAACTTTCTCCCCCACCACTTCCTAGTGTTGTAGCATTTTCATCTGTACCATATCTTTGACCAGCTATTCCTGCAACTTTATTATTTACAAAATCTGGATCTCCCCTTCCTCCCGCTCCATAGTGTCCTGCTCCGCTACCTCCACAATCAAAACCCTGACATGTTTCTGGTGTATTACTACTTTTCCCACTTCCTATATGACCTGCCTGGATTCCGGGGCCATATCCAAGTCCTGCTAAGTCTATCTTGCCTCCCTGCTGCACTGTTAGGTTCCTAGCTTGAATAATTAATCCCAAATCATCCTCGTGGCCTGTGTTATCAATAACAAAGGGGAGAATCTGCAAAGTGCCACCATTACGAATTTCAATATCTACTGCACTACAATCAATGATGTTGTCAGCTGAGTAATCATTTGCATCAAGAATGACAAGAGTTTCAATAGGACTCTTTAGGGGATCCGGACAAGGTGCACTAGCTATGATGTATCTTACTTCTCTAAAAAGCATATATCCAAGTCCCAAGAATGAAACTCCCACTAGGAAAAAAAGCAAATATGTATGCATCATTTTTCTTAAGAATTCATTTATTCTTGGTTCAGATGCATTTATTATCTTCCCGAAACTCATTCTATTTTCCATAGAAGTTAAATATCCGTCTATTTTGTTAATAGACCCCATTTTCTTGTTGTTTGAGTTTATATGGATATGACAAAGTAAGCATAGTTTTGGGTTCTTTAGACAAACATGGTATTGCATTTTTATTACCTTGTCAATTGTATTGCTAGTTTAGATATTTTTTACATATATATTGGAACTATACCTTCAAACGATGAATTGTAAATTTCAATTCAAAAAACGAGCAGTTAAGTTTGTAAGAGATCATAATTATAAAAATTTTGTAAGAATTGTTTATTATCTTATTCTTTCTAACTTTTAGAAATTGAATTATAATAACTATCTAAGGTTAACTACTTTTTTGTTTAACTATTTAAGTTCTATATTGTTAAATATATGGTACAAGCCGGAGATATCTCTAAAATATCAGTAAGTGAGGAAATTGATCCAGGATTCGGTCCGGATACTGAGCAGAGGCGTGTTGAGTTTGCTTCTAAGCTTGAACAGGAAGCATTTTCAATAGCTTTAGGCGACGCTACAAAATTAGCTCAAATAAATCTCATAACTGCTTTAAAAGTTTGGGGAAATAAGTTCTTGATAGCTAAGGTGAAAAGTCTAGGTTTAAAAGAAATAATGCTTATTTGGCTAATATTCGAACTTTCTTTTATAGTGAAAGTCTGGGAAATTCTCTACGAAGCAGAGTGGGAGAAACTCCTTGAAGACGAAGAAATCTTTGAAAAATTTCTTGAAGCCTGTACTACACCCCTGAGCAAGGATGTACCAATGACCCTAAAGAGGGTAAAAATTAATGTAAAACGCCTTGAAGAGATAAGAGAAATGTATGGTGGTGATTTAATTTTTGCACTAAAAAGTAAAAATAAAAGGGAAATCGAAAAAATTTATGAAATGACATATTCAAAACTACCTCAATCCTTGCGTGAAGAATTTCTTAGCTCTATATCCGGTTCATGTGTTGAAATGGAAAACATTCTTAAATTATTCTCTAAAGGCTGTAAGGATCTACTGAATACAATATTAAAGATTGTTATTGATAAGCTTAAAAGAGATGTTAAACCTATTGATGATAAAAAAATTAGAATTATCTTGAAAATTGTCGAAGTATTTGATAAAGATAGTGCTTCGTTCTTAAGAAACGAACTTGAAACTATAAATGAAGGTTCAAGAAGTGAGGTAAAGGCGAAGGTAAGGAATTATTATGGTATTAAGTAGAATATATATTGCTAGATAGATAGACCGTTAAATTACTGACTAGTAAATGATTTTAAATTTATATTACGTGGTAGATATATTGCTTTCAAAACACAAAATTAATGAGCTCAAACGAGAACTTGCTAGTATTGAAGAGTCTATAAAGGACCATCATGAGGCTGAACATGAAAACATAAAAATGAGTTATCATGAGGCAGTTTCCTTCGATGTTACCATAGGTAGTAAACATGCAAGGCTTAAAGAACTAAAAAGCATTATTGCAAAGGCGGAAGTTTTACCAGATAAAATAAAAAGCAAAAAAGCAGTTTTAGGTTCTTGGATTGACGTTGAAAGCAATGAAAATCTGGAGAAATTTAGACTAGTTCATCCGATAGAGGCAGATCCATCTTTGAATCTTCTCTCAACCGAATCACCTTTAGGGAAGTTATTTAGTAGTAAGAGAAAAGGCGATACTTTCACTTTCAATCAAAGACACTATACCGTGCTCAATATTTATTAGAGGAAGGTTTAAACTTATATCTAATAACCTAGCTATAGCGCTTGGGTGTCAAAGATACTATGCTAATTTTTTCAAGATCCACCCACTAACTGCGTCAATACCAACTCTATCCTGCTTCAAATCATCTCTATTCCTTATTGTAACTTTTTGATCGTCAACACTTTCAAAGTCTACAGTTATACAGTATGGTGTCCCAATTTCGTCCTGTCTGCGGTATCTTTTTCCGATACTACCTGAAATGTCATAAATAACATTTCCACTTATTTTTGAAGTTAATTCTTTACATATATCTTGTGCAATTCCTTCAAGTTTCTTATCTTTTTGCAGCGGGAATACAGCGACCTTTACAGGAGAAACCTTTGGATCTAGCTTTAAGTAAACCCTTTTCCTACCTTTAATAGTGTCTTCTTGATATGCATCCATTATAAGTATTGTGACAACACGTGATAATCCAAAGGTGGGTTCAACGACATGCGGTATAAATTTCTTTCCATTTTCAGACTGATAACTTAAATCTTTACCACTATTTTTCATGTGATTTGAAAGATCAAAGTCAGTACGATAAGCACATGCAAACATCTCCTTATACCCCCAAGAAAACTTGTACTCAAGATCCTCGGTTCTTTTGGAGTAGTGAGACAGTTCAAATTTTTCATGCGGTCTCCATCTGAGTTTTCTTTTATTTATGCCAAGCATAAGGGCAAAATCATAAATTTCGCTTTTCCAGTAGTCAAAAAGTTTGTTCCAGTCCACTCTTTCTGGATCGAAGAAATATTCAAATTCCATAAGGTCGAATTCTAAAGTTCTAAAAGTAAACTGTCCCTGAGAGATTTCATTTCTGAAAGCTTTACCTGCTTGGCCTATTCCAAAAGGTAACTTCGGATGAAAAGTATCAATTATATTTTTATAGTTTAAAAATAAGCCTTGAGCAATTTCTCCTCGCAAGTATGCTGTATTTCCTTCACCTTCAATAATACCAACTTTTGTTTCAAATAAAGCTTTAAACTTTTTCGGTTCAGTTAACTCATTGCCGTCAGGACTTTTTATTTTTTCTTTTTTAATTATTTCAGAAAGTTCACTCAGAGGTAATCCATCGGCCTTTATTTCTTTTCCTTTTTTTGCAAAGCAGTCTTCAATAAGGTGATCTGCTCTATAACGTTTATTTGTTACCTTGTCTTCAACGACGATTTCTACAAAGCTTTCGGTATGTCCGCTTGCCTGCCAAACTTTGGGATTTAAAAAAATGCTGCTATCAATACCAAACATGTCTGCCCTATCATGGATGAATTTTTCCCACCAAATCTTTTTAATATTTTCCTTTAATTCGACTCCATACGGACCAAAGTCGTATGTATTTGCCATTCCTCCATAAAGGTCACTTCCAGGCCAGATAAATCCACGCCTCTTGCATAGTGATACAATTTTTTCCAGTGCAGCCTTAGTTGCCATGTTGGTAAAGTAAAAAATAATATTATATGTATAAATTTGAATTTCGCACTTTATACCAAAAAGAACCCCTTAACAAAGAATTATTTCTTAGCTAAGGGGTTCCTTTTATTTTCGTCGCGTATATAAACAGTAAGGAAGGTTCCACCCGATTTCATGAGCTTACTCCATAAGGAAAACACTCAAGCACTTTCATTTAAAGTATTCTTTTTTATGCCAATAACTAGTTGAGTTTTCACTTACTCTCAACTCACTTACTCTATCATACTAAGATAATACATAATTTGTCAAATTAAGCTTACTTTATGCTTTGGTTAATGGCAACGATTTCCACTGCATATTTATCATTAGACTTACTGCTTTAGCCAGATTTGTTCTACATCTGTTCTAAGAAAAAGAAGATCTGTTCCAGGAATATTTCTGAGCTTAAAGCGACCTTCTATTTGAGAAGAATGTATTGGTGAGCCGTAGGTGAATACTGCTTCAGAAAACCTGTCACGGGGCCAATTTAATTGTATCAAATAGAGTCCAGCTCTAGAGCAGTACGGTCTCCATATTCCGCCATTTTGATCAGTTACATTTATTGATTTATCGACCGGATCATATATTACTGTTGTAAATACCATGTCAGACTCTGTACCATAAAAACCGTATGTTTTTAGATCAATCGGGACAGTTACCAAGGGAGCAGATTCTTCATGACTTTCCATAGATATAGAATATTCAAAGGCCAGATTACATATACTTTTCTGATTTTATTTCTTTTTCTGTAATGTTTTCAATCCATTGTTTAGTAATACGAAAAACATCCTGATCTAGAATTTTATTAGTTTTTAATTTATTTGAGGATTTTATATCATGCTCATGAAGAAACTTTAGGCTTTTTAATATTTTATTAGTAATTAATCTGCCTTTAGGACTTTTTTCCCTAGAGCAAAAAAATCCGAACTTATCGACAGATAGGTATTTCTTATCATTTTCTACGAACGGACGTCCACAGTTAAGACAAGTTTTCAAGTTTGGTTCAAATCCCATTTCAGTTATTAGTTTAAGTTCAAATGAGCGAAGCGGAAGTTTACTTTTACTGATCTCTAGTGTATGCAGAAGTTCGATAACAAGATGGAAAAGCTTATTTTGTTCTTCTCCGGATTGTATAAAATTATCTATAAGCTCGCAGATATAAAAGAGTTGAAATGTAGAATTTAATTTTTTCTTGAGATTTTTGTAATCGTCAACCAATTCTGCCTCTGTTATGATATCTAGATTTTCACCCCTTACAAATGAGAAACGAGAAAGATAAACAAGGTCTATGTTGCCTGCTTTTCTGCTCGTTAACTTTCTTATACTCTTAGCAATAGCATCTATTCGTCCGTGATATTTAGTAAGAATGGAAAAAATGATGTCTGCTTCGTTTATCTTTATTTGTTTAAATGTTATACCAATATCTTTAAAAGTTTTCATGATTTATATTTTATCATTTTTTTAAAATCCTATCTTTTTAAAAATAATTAAAAGTTGTTAAAATACTATGTATATGGAGAAGAGTAATAAAGAATGTGATCAAGACCAAGTTGAACTTTTAAGTAGAGCACTAAGCTTTTCAAGAAAACCAGAACTAAAATCGACAGATGAGCTGGGAGTTGCATTATTACATGATAATCCAGGCTTTCAGAGAATTAGATTTTTGCTTAGTAATTCTCACTGGAACGCTCAAGATCAGCGTGATCAGAAAAACACAGTTGCATTCATTCCCTTAGAAAGTTTTTTACTTAATACCTTTTTAACAAACGATTTGTGGTCATTTGGCATTACAGCACCAAGAAGATTAGTTATCGATACACATGATCGTTTTGCTAAGATTGTTGCATTAGTTTTTGTAATGTGCGGAAATGAATTACTTCTAGTTCCGAGGGGAACTAAAAGAATTCTTCCGGATGTGTTTACATTATCTGTGATGGAAAGCTTAACCCTTGACGATCTTTATCAAACATTCAGGGAACCTATATATGTAAGTCAGTTTTTTGGAGAGGCGCCAAGAAGCATAAGTTATACTGATCCGTTTAATACTATTGACGCAGAAGAAGGATATATGAACACTCGATCAATTCTTGAAGAGTGTCCAGAAATTATTGGATATTCACCTGTTTTTACAGGCTTAGTCGGTGGAGGAAAAGACCTTGGACTTGTTTGGGGAGTCAATGTGAACAAAAGAACGATGAGGGCCATTAATTTGCGTAGTGGAGGAATAACCTTTGATATAAGTAAATATACTTATACAGAAGTGGCATCATATTATGGTGGAAAAATCGATGGATGGTCTCAATCAATTTTAAAATACGCTTCTGAACATAAATAACATGCTTCAGCTGCAAACCTCCTTGAAGATTTTGAGCAACTTCTTTGCACTTTTTTCCCAACTATAAATCTTAATTCTTTTTAATCCTTTCTGGATAAGTTTTTCATAAAGATCTTTATCTTTTGATATAATTTGCAGAGCGGAAGCTATTGAGTCAACATTTCTAGGATCAATCTCAAGACAAGCATCACCAACTGTTTCCCCTATGGCTCCCTTTTTTGAACATATTACGGGTATCTCGCAGGCCATGGCTTCAAGAGCAGACAGGGCAAACCCCTCTAAAAGAGAAGGAAGTATAAATGCTTTAGCAAGAACGTAAACAGGTTTTAGATCAAATTCCGGAACATGGCCAGTAAAAATTACTTCCTGTGATAGTTCTAGGTCTATCACTGCTTTAAATATTTCCTCGAACTTATACCCTTTCTTTCCAATGATTACTAGTTTATAGCCGCTTGTATCTTTTTCTTTAAATTTTTTAAAGCTATTTATCAAACTTACAAGGTTTTTTCTCGGTTCAAGTGTTCCTGCAAATAGGAAAAAGTTTTGAGGAAGGGTGTATTTTGTAATTACGCGTTTTAAATCTTCATCTTGTATTTTTCTTTTCGTCCAAGAAGGTGCAGCTGAGGGTATTTTTACAATTTTCCTGTGTGGTATATTGTATTGACTTACGATGTAGGACTTAGTGACTGAAGATGGTGTAATGATTCTCTTTGCCCTTTTTAAAGTCAGTTTAAGTAAGTTTTTAAAGTTTTTCACAACTGTTTGCGGGTATGCACTAGGAAGTTTAAGAGGCCCTACATCATGAATCAAAATAATTGAATTTGGATGAGAAATTGCACTATAAAACGACTTCACACTAAAAAATACGTCAACTTTGTTCTTGAATTGAGCATTAAATACACATCTTTGATCCCAGATAAATGAAGGTTTCCCCGCTATCTTTATAAAAGTAAAATTTTCACCTAATTCAAAATTAGGTCGTTCTATACCGTATAAGTAGTATTCGTTTTTCTTATCGATCCTTGTTAGCTGGATAAGGATATTTTTTAAAAAAAGTCCCTTTCCTACAGTTTTTTCTAATGTAGGATTGATATCTATGCCTATTTTCATAACATCATATTATATCGTAAAAACGGAAAATCTTAAACAAAGGACGGTAAAAGGTCACAAGTAGTAGGTAGAAAGAAAAATTATATAGATTTATAGTTAGAAAGCTACTTATTTGCCTTTAGCGGAGTTGGTTGAATAATGTATGGTTAAATGATCGGAATGATTAACGGCTTAATGAATAAATTGTTTCTTAGTTATTAATCAGATAATTGTTGTATTGCTATATTTTACATTCTCGGATTTAAGGTCGAAAATTGCTGGACGGTTAGACTACTCCCTATATGTCATACTTTTTGCCTTTCCCTTAACACTTCCAATTAGCTCATCGAGCTTTTTGAGTGCCTCAAGCGGTGTCATCTTATTTGTATCAAGCTTTTTAAGCTCTTTTACGGTCGGATCTTCAGGTAATTTTGTAAGTAAAGTCATCTGCCGTGGTACAGATGACTTTTTTTGAGTAATTTCTGATTCTATATGTTTAACCTCAAACATGCCTTCTTGTTCAAGGCTCATAAGGATTTCCTCTGCTTTTTTTATAACCTCTCCAGGTATTCCAGAAAATTCAGCGACATGGACACCGTAACTTTTGTCAGTTCCTCCTTGCTTTAGCTTCCTTAAGAAAATAATTTTTCCATTGTACTCCTTAACCGTAAAATTGTAATTCTTAACTTTATGTAAATACTTTGATAAATCTACCAGTTCGTGATAATGCGTGGCAAATAATGTTTTTGCACCTACTTTATTGTGAATATATTCAGCAACTGCCCACGCTATTGCAACACCATCATAGGTACTTGTTCCTCTACCAACCTCGTCAAGAATTATTAAGGAATCCTTAGTTGCGTTATTTAAAATATTTGCAGTTTCATTCATTTCTATAAGAAAAGTACTCTCACCTGCAGCTAAATTATCACTAGCACCAACTCTAGTAAAAATCCTATCAACAGGTCTAAATTGCATTTTCGTTGCAGGAACATATGATCCTATTTGAGCCAAAAGCACAATTAAGGCTACCTGGCGAATATAAGTCGACTTGCCAGCCATATTCGGACCTGTAATTATAGCCACCTGACTTTCTTTACAGTCAAGTGTTGTATCATTTGGTATAAACTCTTCGTTCTGTATCTGTTCTACAACGGGATGACGTCCTTCAATTATCTTTAGTATTGATTTATGATTATCAACTAATTGAGGCTTTGAGAAATCATTTAACCTGGCAATTTTTGCAAAATTCGCAAGACAATCTAAGACAGCAACAGCTTCTGCAATTTCCTGTAGTGTTTTTATGTGTTCCGATATATCTTCACGAATTTTTACAAAAAGCTCATACTCAAGATTAATTGCATTTTCTTCTGCATTTAGAATTAGATCTTCTTTCTCTTTAAGTTCCGGAGTAATGAATCGTTCTGCATTTACAAGTGTCTGCTTCCGAATGTAATCATTTGGAACCTTATCAAAGTTCGCTTTACTAACCTCAATATAATATCCAAAAACCCTGTTATATTTGACTTTTAAAGATTGTATCTTAGTTCTTTTTTTCTCACTTGCTTCCAACTCGGATAACCATTCTTTACCACTAGAAGATGCATTTAGAATCTTATCTAATTCTTTATTGTACCCTTTCTTTATGATACTGCCCTCAGTTATGGTAACAGGTGGGTCGTCAACAATAGCATCAGAAATAAGTTGAATTACTTTATTACTAACTCCTAGGCTGCTCAAGGATTTAAAAACTGCTTTTAATAGAGGTGTTCTATGTTTTTTCGTAATCTGAAGCAACGAATTTGTGCTCTCAAGAGATTGTCTTAAAGCAAGCAGATCACGAGCATTAATTGTTTCTGTACCTATTTTCCCTAAAATTCTCTCAATGTCATAGATGTTATCGAGAATGTTCCGGATTTCATCGAGTACTATAGAATTTTTATACAACTCTTCAACACTATCTAGCCTTGCCTGAATATCAACTGCATTAATGAGTGGAGAAATAATCCAGTTGAAAAGTTTGCGTTTCCCCATAGGGGTCTGACATTTATCCAGAATTTTCAATAATGTTGCACTACTGTCATTTCTAATGGTGGATATAAGCTCAAGACTTCTTATGGTTGCTTTATCAAGCATCATAAAGTCCGTTATTTTCTTATAGTAAATCTTTGTAATATGTGAAAGAGATGTTTTTTGGGTTTCAGAAAGATAGTTAAGTACGATACCTGCAGCTATGATGCCTGCCTTGTACTTATCAATTCCAAATCCCTTCAGATTTTTAACTTTAAAGTGTCTCAATAACCGATCTTTGTTATCGGAATAGTTAAATTCAAATTCCTCCGCTTCTTGGATTCTGGATTGGCTTAATTCTCTTCTGAAATAGACTAAGTTCTCTTTAGAAACAATAATTTCCGCCGGATTTATCCTCTTTATATCTTCGATGACCTCTAGTGTACTTTCACTAGTTTTCGCGTAAAACTCAGTTATATAGAATTCGCCTGTTGTTAGATCGCATATAGATAGGCCCCATGTTGTGACATTCTTTGTAAGTAACGTAGAGACACATGCTATATAATTATTCTTGTCTCTGTCTAGTGATTTTTCCGAAGTAATGGTTCCCGATGTGATAATTTTTACTACATCGCGATCTACTACAGTCTTCCCCTTTTGAGGTTCTTCGAGCTGTTCCGCTATTGCAACTTTGTAACCTGCATTAACAAGTTTATGCAGGTAATTTTCAAGGGCATGGTGAGGTATACCAGCCATTGGTCGTTTATTTGTTCCCTGCCCTCTGCTTGTTAATACTATATTTAGGACTTTAGAAATGATTTTTGCATCATTATCAAAGCATTCGTAAAAATCTCCTAAACGGAAAAGCAGAATGCAATCTTCATGCTTTTTCTTTAACCGTTCATATTGTTGCTGCATTGGAGTTGACATGTTTCTTCCAGAAATTTTAATCGAGCTATTAAGTATGCAACATTACTTTAATTTTATATGAAGAATAACTAAGTAACAAGCGGTGATTTATATTTTCGGCAACCTGACAACTTGTAAGCTTAGACTTGTTCCGAAAACTGGTAACTTGGAATGTGAAGGGAATATATTTCTTGTCTTTATTATTGCATCTTCTCCAGTATAACATTCGAAATCTGGATGTATTGCGATATATGGCTGATCTCTTGAAAATTGCTGAGAAGTATAATCAACTTCAACTACAGTTCCTGCAATCCACAATGGATGAGTTTGAGCTTGTCTGTGGAATTCAAGCTCAGAATAAAATCTGTGTAATTCAGTGCTAAAAAGTAACCCTAATCTATCTCCAATATGAACGCCCGCTGTAATTTCTCCTGGACTTCTCGGTAAACTTCTGCTTCTTTCCTTATATGACTGTAAATGTTGGTAAAATAAATTGTTCAAAATATCTCTTAGCGCTTCATGTAAGCAATACCAGTCATCGTATGTCATTCTCCAAAGCAATCGTGAAGTTGAAAAAGATTCGTAGGGAGAAGATACAGGAAATCCAGTGAAATGGTGAGTAAGTGGTGCCATCATTCTTTCATTTCGTGCAACACAATTAGTTTCAATACTGTTTAAAAGCAGAAAGTTTACTGAAGATGTAATACTAAACTCTCTTAATGCTGCATCAAACAAATCTTCACGTTTTCTCAATGAAAAGTCGTCAACAATTACGCATCCATCAATATCACTTACTAATGAATCAGTAATGTAGGGGCGTCCGAATGCATATGAGCCAACAAAGGAGACGGAACATGTACCTTCTTGTAGTTCTCTTGTGAGTCCTGCTTGCTGCATTGCGTATGCAACTGCCGTGGAATAGTATTGATACCATGGATTATAGGAGTTTCTATCCTCAGATAAAAACTGTTGCCTTGCCTGCTCATATATAAATTGAACTACAGATATAGCTTCTTGCAACGCAAATATGTTTATTCTGCTGGTCTCGGTGCTTTCCATAGTCTCTATCAATAATATTATACTACACTATAGGTTCTCGATAAATCCTTGCAATATTAAGGATTTGAAGAATTAGAATTGGATGGTATAATGATTTTGTTCAGCCGAGGTGGCGGAACTGCTCAATGAGGGGTTAACGAAGACAATCCCGC
>JAFGDO010000007.1 GCA_016932045.1 Candidatus Dojkabacteria bacterium
ACAAGTCATTTTCTATATCTATTCCCGGAGTTGGTCCCCCCAAACCCCAATAGGTCACATCCAATAACCAGTAATCATTAATAAATGCAAGCATTATAAAGATCAGTATTAAGTATTTATTTAGTATTTAGAACTTTGGTAACCAATATCAATTGATTATTATGGGGCTATTTTGCTATAATCGGTTTCATGGAACCAAACGAACCTCAAAATGAACAATCCAGCTCATGTCCTGCACAGGTCCTCATGCCTGATATGTTGACAGTACTTTCAAACAGAATTGAAAGAGGACATATAAGCGTATCAGCTTATTTACGTTCAAGAATAGCTGATCTTCCAGAAATAAAACCAGCTTCTCCATCCTGCACAGCTTCTGAATTACTAGAAGCGCTTCACCTCAATGGAGATGAACCTGACGGACTTTCTCTTGCTCAAAGACTTTTGGGAGAAGATCCAAATAGAGATGATCTAGAAACTGTAATTATTTTAAAAGGAGCAGTTGAGTATTTAACTTTCATACTTTCCGAAAGGATAGCTAGCCCTTATGAGGAAGCAGTAGGAAGAAACTTAGCAGCAGTTCTAGATAGAATTGTTGAGAGAGAAGGTAACTTATGTTCTTTGGCAATGGATCTTGCTAGAGCCATATCAATATACCGACCTGATTTACTAGCACAAGGAACTCAAGAATTTTTTATGAATAGGCAGGTTATGGTAAGTGTATTATTGATACCAGTACAAAGGAGATATGGCTTTTGTGCTTGGTTAAGAGATAGATGCTTTCCAAATTAGATAAAACCCCGGATATAAGAATTTCTAAACTCTAAATCTCTAAATCCCAAATAATTTTATAAATCCTAAGCTCTAATTACCTAAATCCTAATTTCATAAATTCTAAACAATGACCTAATGTTCAGATTTATCCTACGAAGCTCGTTAGAGCAAAGTAGGATGACCGTAACTTATGTTTTGAAAATTATAGAATTTGAAAAAAGGGATTTTAACCTCTTGCTACTCCTTTTGCTTCTGCGTTTCAAGGAGCTAAAGCCCCTTGTTAGTAATTTTTAGACAAGGGGTTTTAACCCCTTGTAGTTTCTTAATTAAGAAATATTTTCTTTTTCAAAAGAATCACCATGCCAAAGACAGACAGGTGTATTGGTAGAACCCCGCT
Organism: Candidatus Dojkabacteria bacterium; assembly: GCA_016932045.1. Lineage (GTDB taxonomy): Bacteria > Patescibacteriota > Dojkabacteria > JAHIVN01 > JAHIVN01 > JAFGDO01. The sequence continues at coordinate 1,169 of JAFGDO010000007.1, forward strand.
CTAAACACACCTAACTCATCCTCAAGAAATATATTATTATTTTGATCCTTTCTTTTGTACCTTTTTTAGAAAAAGGTACCCCAAAATCCTGGGGGAATCAATTCCTCCAATAAACAATCTTTTATTATTTCTCCACCGGAGTGATTCCCCCAGACCCAGACTATTTCCACCTCTATTCTGATAAGCATTCTTCGTAATGCTGGCGTTCATTTTAGATTACTAGTTAATGTATGTAACCTGTCGGGGTTTGGGGTGAACCATTTCCGGTATGTTTACTGAAATAGGATTGTTTACGGATGGATTTGGTTCACCCCAACAGTTTTGGATACTTTTGATGACAAAAGTATCGCAAGGGGGTATGGGGGATGCGCATTCCCCCATCATTCAACACCGCTTGTTTCAACAATTACAAATTTCAAGAGTTCCATATTTTGAAAAATAAATTCGAGTATTCTCTTTCCATTGGAAAACTGCTTTATTTCTGCTAATATTTTATACTAACATCTTAATTCACCGCTTATGACCATCAAACGCGATTTAGAGCTTCTATATGAAGTCGGCTGTCTGCGTTTCAACAAACGCCACTGGACAAGATATCTTGCTCCAAATTTTCAGAACCTTGCTGAGCACATGTTTCGTGTCATGTGGATTTCACTTATTCTAGCTAAATATGAGGGCATTAAAGACACTGAAAAGGTTCTCAAGATAGCATTACTCCATGATCTTTCAGAAAGCAGGACTGTAGATGTTGACTATCTTTCACGACTTTACGTAAAGCGCTTTGAAGAAAAAGCATTAAATGATTCGCTTCACGGGACTTCTCTTGAAGAGGAGTTCAAGAAGCTCTTTCATGAGTTTGAGGAAAGGAAAACTAAGGAGGCGCAAATTGTAAGAGATGCTGACTATCTGGATACTGAGATCGAGCTTGCAGAACAGGAAGCTTCAGGACACAAGCTTAGAGAAGTTTGGAAAAAGTTCAGGCTGAAGACTTCAAAAGAAAAATTCTATACAAAGACAGCCAAAAAATTCTGGGATGCGATACAGGAATCAAATCCTCATGATTGGCAGGTGAAGGCTAGGAAGGGAGGTTAAAAACCCTAAACTCTAATTACCTAAACTCTAAACAATTCTCAAATTTATTAATGATCTAATTACCTAAACTTAAGTTTAAAAAAATTATAAAATTTGGAAATTAGATTTTATTTAGAATTTAGATATTAGAAAATTAGAATTTAAGAAGGCAGGATTCTTCTTTCTATTCCATACCACTACATAACTTCTTCACCAATTCCTTTAAATCCTTATTTATAGTTGGATTAAGTTCTTTGTCAAAAATATCTTCATAGTTTCCTTTCAGTTCGCTGCGGGAACGAAAACTCTTTTTAGCCACAACTGGTAGACCAATAGTACTGCAAAAGTTATCTGCAATATTGTTTAGACAGACATCAATATTTTCAATTGAATCGGTTCCAACCGAAATTACAATGGCTTTCTTCTTTTTAAAAATATTTTCTTTTCCAGCTGTAAAGAAGATACTGCATCGGTCGATAAAATCCTTAAACAAACCAGTAGGCATTTTAAAATAATTGGGGGAAATAAAGATGAAAGCATCAGCCTGTTCCATCTTCTCCATAATCGCCTGCATACTATCTTTTATCTGACATTTAAGTTTATGATTACAATATTCTACACACCCTAAACAACGATTTATCTCTTTATTTCTTAATAAAATTATTTCATTTTCAGCCCCTTTTTCTTCTAACAATTTTTGAAGTCTTTTAAGAATCGCTTCTGAATTACCTTTTCTTGGACTTCCACATACACTTAATACTTTCATTTTATTATTCTTCATAATGAATTATGGGGAAATTATAACAGTTATAAAGTCCTGGTAAAAGTAGACTTGTCACTTAATTTGAGAGGATACAGGATTCAAATCCGCATGACTAGCTGGTAAAGACAAAGAAAGGAAGTTAGAAAGACCAAATACTAAACTCTAAATCCTAATTCTCTAAATTTCAAACAATGCTCTAATGACTAAATTCTCAAATTTCTAAAATATAGGTTTGGAGAATTATTAAATTTGGTAATTTAGATTTGTCTAGGATTTAGATATTAGAGAATTAGATATTAAAATCTCTATTTATGGTTCTTTCACCGCTTGATCTACTCTAACATATCCCTGCTGTTCTGCTAATTCAACAAAATCCACCCTTACCTCAGCAGGGTGCTCTCTTAGCGGATGTTTCATAGTCACAGTGTCACCGCCACCTTGATTTCCATCTTTTCCTAAATTTTCCTGCGTACCTGCCATAATAGTGTGTTAATATTTATCTGTATTATATCAAATTTGTTACCGAATAGAATCCTATAATAGCAAAAATTCATACTTTGTTTTTTCTAAAACATTCCTAATCTTTACAGAGGTTACGGCAACAATTCCCAGTCCTTTTGAGTCCATTCTCTCATAAAGATTCTATTTGGCTGCCAGCCTCTTAAACAGTAAAGAAGCACTGCATAATCCGGAAAGTATTCTCCTCCAATATGCTCATGACACCACGACGCAACCTGTTCAAGATTCGCGTCCAGGATTCTTGCGTGTTCTTTTGGCACATGTCGAAGAAGGTCCTTTCCAGTAATCCGCCACCAGGCAAACATAGCTTTTATTTCAACAACGGTCCAATTCAAAACCTGTTCCTGGACAATCTGAAAAGCTCCAGTAGGACTTCCAATACCGGGAACAAAGGGAACAACTAGACCGTCAAATACAACAATACCACGCCCGACTCGAACTCCTCTTACTATAGTAGTATATTCCTCAAGTTCAAAAGCAGGATCAAGGATTTCTTTTGCGATCATCAAAGCTCCATCAAGCCAATACCTGCCGTACAGGTAGCCTGGTTGATCTAAAAGTTCGAGAGCTTGAGTGAAAGTTGGACCGGATCCATAGACACCAAGGATATCACAAACATGGTCGACACATTCAAATAGAAATTGAACCTCTGCTCTTCTCCTTGAGAGAACTTCTTGATAATGGACGAAAAGATCAACAGGGTGAAGTCTTCTGGTGCCAATGAGTGATGAGAGTTCTCCTACTAGTATGTCGACAGTTTGCTCAAGCGTTGCTACATCGAAACCAGTATAAGTTTCCCTTTGCCAAAGTTCGAGGACAACGCGTTCAACAACGCCTCCAAGATTTCTGGTAATTCTTCGAATTTCAAAAGCAGAAGCGTCCTCAAAAGCATTTGGAGCTTCAGTATCCCCCGCTTCCTTTAGTAAAGCTGTAGATTCTTCCTGTTCAGGACTCATAGACAAATATTCAAGAATTGGTTTTGGACAGTGGAAAATTACCTTTAATTGTGATTATAGAGAAGGTGGGAGGAGGAAGTCAAAAGGATAAGAGAAAAAATGCAAGACTCGCAGGTAAATGCCGAAAGTGTAAGAAAAGAATTATATTTTAATTTATAGATACTTTGGAAATACTTTTTTAAACTTAGATATTTTTTCTATCAACCACTTAAAATAATTTTCCCAATCATCCTCATTATCTATATTTCCTTTTCTATCAATTCTAATACCACTAGCTTTCTTTTTTGGTAATCTCATCCATTTAAACTTCTCTCCAATATCTTTTTCGATAGTACTTTTCTTTTTAAACAAATTTTCAAACAAGTCCTTATTATCAGGAATATATAATTCTACTGATATCCTATCCTCAAAAGAGTTTAACGTACATGCAGCATGTGCTTCACTTGATCCAATCGAAATATCGTACCAATGTTGTGGACGTGGTGTCCTAAACTTAAAATTCAATGCTAAATTTCTTCCATACTCTTTCAATTGAGTCCAAAACTCTAACTGTTTCCTTTTAACGTCCGTTATCCCTCTTTGTTTTGTTTGCTTTAAGTATTTTGCCCAGTTATTCGGTTGTATAACTATATTAAACTTAACAGCAGGATTTGATTTGTCAATCTTATAAAGCTCTAACTCGACTAGAAAAAAATTTACCTTTTCGTCAGTATGTTCATTTAACCATTCTACAGCTTTTTGATGCTCTTCTCTCGCATTGGAGACAATCCAAATAATAACGTTTGCATCATATCCAGAAGCGTAAGTAATAATCTTACCTAAATGGTCATGATTTGTGTTCTCAAGCTGATTTTCTATAACTATTTTTCTATCCTCCCCCTCTTCCTCAGCTAAGATGTCAACACTAAATTCGCCAATACTTGCTTCCGTTTCGCTATTAGATATCTCTAAACCAATCTCGTCCATTAATAAACTTAAATTTTCCTCCTTGGCCAGCCATTCGGTAAATTTATTTTCATCTGGCCAGATTTTTCGGAGGCTTTGGATTTGGGTTAGTTTTGAAAGCATAAATATGTAATTAAAAATTAATATAGACAAGACTACTTCCTCTTAAACTCCTTCTCCACCTTTTCAAACTCTTTCAACGCACTTTTTAAATTTGTAGTAATTTCTTTTATTAGCACTTTTGGTTCAGGTAGATTCTCAAGATCAACTAGGTTTTTATCTTTAATCCAGAAAATATCAAGGTTAGTATTATCTCTTTTCATTATTTCTTCATAGTTGTATTTCTTGAATCGAGCACTAGCTTTTCGTTTTGTTCTATCTTTTGCCTTGTAGTTTTTAACAAAGTCATCGAGATCCTTTCTTATTAAGGTACTTTCCTTTAATGTGAAGTGCATATTTGTTCTAAGATCATAGTACCAAATTCCCTTTGTATGTGGTTTTTCACTTGCTTCGTGTTTATCGAAAAATAATACATTTGCTTTTACTCCTTGTGCATAAAATATTCCTGTGGGTAATCGTAGAATTGTATGTAAATTGAATTGATGAAGTAACTTTTTTCGAACTGTTTCACCTCTTCCTGATTCGAAGAGTACATTATCTGGTAAAACAACAGCAGCTCTTCCTCCTATTTTTAATATTGTTGAAATATGTTGTAGGAAATTTAATTGTTTATTTGATGTGGTTACCCAAAAGTCATCTCGTTCATAGGTTACTTGTTCTTTTTTTGCTTTTCCGTCTCCATTCATGATGGTTACGCTGCTCTTTTTCCCAAATGGTGGATTTGTCATAACGATATCAAATCTGAGTCCTGGATCGGATCGTAGACTGTCAGCAACCATTACAGGGACATCATCTTCATCCCCGATTCCATGTAAATAAAGATTCATAGCACAAAGTCGTGCCGTATTATCTACGATATCCCATCCTTTGAAAGTTTTTTCTTTCAGGAATTCTTTTTGTGATTTATCGAGTTTATGTTTTTTAGTGAGATAGGAATGCGATGCTAAAAAGAATCCCCCTGTTCCGCATGCTGGATCTGCTATTGTCTCTCCAGGTTCTGGTTGTATGACTTCAACCATTGCTTGGATAAGTGCTCTTGGTGTGAAGTACTGGCCAGCTCCGCTTTTTGTATCCTGAGCATTCTTTTCGAGCAGTCCTTCGTATATTTCGCCTTTTACATCTACATCAAGTGCTACCCAGGTTTCAGCATCAATTAATCTTAGAAGTCGTTTCAATTTGGCAGGATCTTGGATTTTATTTTGCGATTTTCTAAAGATTATTCCAAGCATTCCTTTCTCTTTGCTAAGTGTTTCTAGTATGTTTCTATAGTGTTTTTCAAGATCAGTTCCATCTAGCTTGAGTAGACTTTCCCAATCATATCCTTTTGGAATAATAGATGGCTTTTTAAGTGGTGGTTTGGTTTGTTCGTCGGCCATTTTGAGAAATAGAAGGTAGGTGAGTTGTTCGACGTAGTCGCCGTAGCTGACGCCATCGTCGAGTAGGATATCGCAAAAGTTCCAGACTTTTTGTACGAGAGATGATGTTTTTTTAGGCATGGTGATATATCTAAGTTAAAATGGTAAATCTTCAGATCTGATAATTGGTTTAATATCAAACTGATTGCAAAAATGTTGGTAAAGATCATAATCTATTTGTTCTTCATGATTTTTAATTATATTTTGTAATCTACCACCAACTAAATCAGGAGAATAATTATGAGCATTCCATACTTGATCATTTTTAAGGCTAGCAATTACAATAGAGTTAATTTGTTCTTTAGAAAAATCAGAATATACTTCCAATGATTTTAAAATTTCTCTTGATCTATCAAAACTTGGACTTTCTTCTAATTGCTGAATGAGTGTATCCTTTTTAATTTCATCTAGCTCTACTGCTCCATATTCAGATGCAAAAAATTCAGATATACTTGTATAGAACATAATTTCGGCTTTCTTGGTTGATTTCCATTCATCTTCTAAAAATGAGTGTATTTTTTTTGAATTAAGAGGTGAAGCAAAATCACTATCTCCACTGATTACATAAATTATCTCACCTTGAGGTACGGATCTAAGAATAATTTCCCAGTTGATTGCATCTCCTAAACTACCCTTTTTCCCGGGTGGATTTCCTATATTAATTCTCCTTTCTGCATTTGTAACATCGTTCCCAAGTGTCAGTAAAACTCGATCTTTATATAAAAAGTCATATTTATCTTGAAAAAACTTATCAATAACTTGATCTGCAACAAGAGTCTTGTCTATTATGGATTTATATATCTGCTTTTCAAGTTCGCTTTTTAGATTACTTACAATATCTATATGCTTCTTCAATTCTCTTGTCTCAGTTTTAAATTGGTCAAATAATCTGGGGAAATTAATTTTTATAGATTGTTGTTGAAATTGCTTCATTGCATCTGCTATTTTTGAGTCTCTGTTTCTTTTATATTCTTGTATTACTTGATCCGTTAGAAGTAAGTTTATATCCTTCAAATCTGAAATAAGCTCATCGAGGTTGTTTAGTTTTGATAAATCATCATCACTATAATGATAGAAATCAAGAAAAATGTTTGTATCTATAAATATATTTTTCATATCAACTCCCCCTCAAATGCTTTTTTAAGTATTGATTGTTTTAATGTTTCTTTTAGAGATAAGGTTGTTTTATTTATCATAGCGAACTCCTTGATCTTAAAAAATGCTTTTCTAATTCTCATCACAATTTTATCTTGTACTATTTTCTTTGGTACGGGAACTTCAAGATTCTTTAATTTCGTTCCATTTACATTTGCTTGGCCAACCAATTGGTTTACAACTTGTTTTATCCAAATTCGTCCATAAATAGAGTTAATATAATAAGCAATGAAATCCGGATTTATTTTTTCTTCAAATTTTACTCTAATCAAATAAGAAGCAAAAGAAGCTTTCTTCAATTTTTTGTGCCATACTGCAGTTTTTCCAACAAGTTCTGCACTATTTGTTCTATTAAAAAGAAGATCTCCATCTTGTAATATTAATTCTGGGAATTCGTCATGGTTTGTGGGTAAATATTTGATTTTATCTATATTAAATTCGCCGTAAGAATCATAATGTCCCATACCTAAGACAGGAATTCCTTTAATATTTTCTCTCGTTTTTTTTGAAGAACCATATCTTACTGAAGTGGAAATATCTTCAATTTTCTTCTTTTCCCAAGTTTTGTTTTCAAACGCTTTCTTCAACACCGCCTGCTTATACACCTCCAACTGCTCCTCGACTTCTTTCAGTTTGTCTTCTCCTGCATCGATTTTTGAGAAGAGAGAGTCGAGTTTGTGGGCAATCTGTTTTCCACTATCCTTAGGAACTGGAATATCAATACTCTCAAAATTTTTCTTTGTTATGTGTTTCATCCCACTTCCGTGAGATTTCCTCTTAAGTTCTGATGATGTAAATTTTATAAAATGAAAAAGATACTTCTTATTTATATTTGGAATTACCTTGTAAATATGCTGATTAAGATATGCGTCCTCACCTTTATAGAGATAACTATCAATAGTTGCCGACCATGATATTAACAAATCACCACTTTTTATATGATGTTTAGGATCTACAAAACCATCAAATCGATTATATTCTTCTCTCGATTTGGTTAGGTTTTGTATTCGAATAATCGGCTTTCCAGTTTTAGACCACTCTTTCTTCTTAAAACCTCTTCCATTTATATATTGTGCGACTTCCTTAAGTTTCTTTTGTTGCATAATATTATACTTATAATAAACGTTTGAAAATTTTCTCCTTCTTTTTCTTAATCATATCAATTATAAAATCTTCAAAGTCTTCTTTAGGATATTTTTTATTTTTTTCTACTTTTAGAGGTAACCCTGCAAAAGGATTTAGCATATCAATAAATGTATAGTGTTTTTGTAAACACTCATAGAGAATTTTCAATTCCTCAATATCCTCCTTTAATGTTATTTGGTTTAGGCTTGTTGTATTAGTCCTTATACGTCGATCAATAATATTTTGGAATTGAGTATAATTTGCAGAATTTGATTGAGTTCCATCTCTATAATAAACTGTATTAGCTTTTAAATTTTTCCCATTTTTCGTTGATATAAAAGGAATGTGTGTAGGATAATCTCCAATAAATAAAACTTGGAAATCTCCTTGTATTTTGTCATCTGACTTTTTTAAAGTGAAGTTGACTAATTCCAATTTCTCGAGTAGTAACTCATGAACATATGCTTTTAATTCATTTCTTAATTCTGCTTCATCCTTAAATGCTTTCAATCCAATCGGTTTAAGCTTTTTGTTATTGTCCTGTTCAACACCAAATATAATACATCCTCCCTCTGCATTAGCGAAAGCTAATATATGTCTTGCTAATTTACTATATTCGACTTTCCAATCTAATTTATAATCAAGATTTTTACTCTCAAAGTTATGTTTTTTCAGCAAGTTTTTCAATTTACTTCTTGTCGGTAGCTCGAAAAACTTCACAAAGTCTTCATACCAGTCTTTTCGTTCTTTTTCTTTACTCATTTTGTTTCAACTAAAACATAATTTAACTCCTCAATCACTTCTTTTAACTGATTATCAAACACTTTATTTGCTTTAAAGATGCCGCCGAATTGGTTGAATGGTGTGTCGTCAAAGTCATCGTTATCTATACTTGCTGATGTTGCGATGTGGTTCTTTATCATCTCCAGCCACTTTTTCTGATCATCTGAAAACTCTTTCCCTTGATCCTCCTGTTGTTTTAACCAGCTTTTGAAATTATCATCTACGGTTGACGCAAATGGTTTCAATTGTTTTTGTTGGCCGATTGCAAAACGGACAAGTGAAATAATATCTGTTAATAATTTATCAGTTGCTCCGTTCTTTACTCTTGCTTTTTGTAATTTTGAATATGCAGTCCAGACGACTAATGTGCTTAGACCATATCGCGACAACTGATCAGCAAGTTCTCGGACTTGTTCGAACAGGAGATGCTGTTTACGGTATGACTGGTTATAAATTATCTGAAGTGCGAGTATCTCATCTTTATTATCTTTTATAAACTTCTTAAAGTTAGAAATTGTCTTTTGTGCTTTCTCTTTTCCACCAACTCCCTTGAATTCTTTTAATTCATCCTTACTTACAATATCTATGGTTTGTTCACTTTTTTCCTTAATTTTAATTAAGAGATTACGAAAACCAGGATTATCAAACGGTTTTGCAGCAGTTTTTGCGAGCTCTTCTTCTGCTTGTTTTACTTCAGCTTCAGAAATAGCTTTATTGCCTGATATCTGCTGTGCTTTTGCTTGAATTTTATCGGGATCGACAGCATCAAGAAGCTTATTTATCAACACTTTTAGCTCCATTCCGGAATTCTCTTTTTGCAATTCTCGTTTATCATTGTCTTCAAGTGTATTATTTAAACGTGCTAACCGTCCTGCAAGTGATGTTAATATGTCTTTATCCCTATTTCCAATTGCGACATCCATAACAAGCTTCTTGAATGGTACGCTTGGTTTTTTCTCAAGAGGTCTACTATCTATCTTTGTGGATTCCATCACACCAACCGCATCAATGATGATGAAGTGCGTTTTGTTTTTTGCATCTGGAGTAACTTCTTTTAAATCAGAACTACGAATAGTTCTTGTACCACGACCAAGCATCTGCTCAAAATATACACGAGATTTAACATCACGCATGAAGATGAGAACTTCAAGCGGCTTGATATCTGTTCCTGTTGATATCATATCAACCGTAACCGCTATTCGTGGATTGTATGAATTTCTGAAACTTTTAATTAAATCTTCAGGTTTTTGACCTTTCGTGTTATATGTAATCTTTTTACAAAACTCATTTCCCTTACCAAATACTTCGCGTGTTATTTCAACAATTTCTTCTGCATGAGAATCACTTTTTGCAAAGATAAGTGTCTTTGGAACTTCTTTACGATTAGGAAATATACTTTTTAATTGCTGTTTGTACGTTTTAATAATTGTACGGATTTGATCAGGAGCAACAACATCAACATCAAGCTGCTTTGCTTCATATTCAAAATCTTCATCAAGTTTTTCCCAACGGACTTTACGGGTATCACGATCACGCTTATCAATAAAGAATCCTGCTTTTATTTTACTACCTTCTTTTCCAATTTTAGTTTCTAAATTATATACATCGAAAGGCACATTCACTCCATCAGCTACAGCTCTCTCATGAGAATACTCCATAACAAGATTCTGGTTAAAGAAACCGAATGTTTGCTTTGATGGTGTTGCAGTAAGGCCGATTATATATGCATCAAAATATTCGATAACCTGTCGCCATAGATTGTATATTGACCGGTGAGCTTCATCAGTAATGATAAAATCAAATGTCTCAATCGGGTAATCAGGATTGTAAGTGATTAATTTCTTTGGATCAATTTTTGTACCTGGAGAAATATTCGTTTCAAACGTAGATTCTTCTTCAAGTGATGGGTCGAAATCCCTTTCACCTCTTAACATTGAATACAATCTCTGGATAGTAGTGATTGTTACTTTATTTACCGTATCAAGGGCATTAGTTTGTAAATGCTGGACATTGTAAAGCTCGGTAAATTTTCGACCATCGTCAGGTGTTATATATTGCTGAAATTCATTATTTGTTTGTCTCCCAAGATTCCCACGATCAACTAAGAATAATATGCGATGAGCTTTTGCGAATTTTAATAACCGATAACACTCAGTAACTGCCATAAAAGTTTTACCACTACCAGTTGCCATCTGCACAAGTGATCTTGGTTTATCTTGTGAAAATGATTTCTCAAGATTTGATATAGCCTCGATCTGACATTGCCGCAGACCTTCTTCTTTAAGTACTGGTAAATTTTGTAATTTAGCTCTTAATGTGTCCCTTTCTTGGATCCATTTTTGTAATGTTTCTGGTTTATGAAATGCGAAAACTTTTCGTGATTTTGGGTTTGGATCACGAAGATCTCGAAAGTTGGTTTCGATACCAGTACTTTCGTAATTGAAGGGTAAAGGTTCTTGAACAACAGGAAGATTTTTTGGTACTCCTGTTGAATACTTTTGAGATTGCTCTGCTACACCACTAATTGTCGTTCCTTCTTTTTTAGCTTCAATTACTCCTACAGCTTTTCTGTCAACGAAGAGAAGATAATCTGCAGGGCCTTTTTTAAGGGGAAATTCACGTATAATCACACCTAATCCCGCTCCAAGATTAAGTTGATTTAGATCCTGGATGATCCAACCAGCTTTATTTAGAAGCTCATCAATATTTTTTCTTGCTTTTTCTTCTGGGGTCATGTTTTCAGTTAATACTGATATACACTACTAGTATTTTACTCTAAAAAGACTCCCTCTAACAAATAGAAAATAACTTTCCTCTACCTTCGCCCAGCTTTTCGTCCAAGAATTCAAAATAATCTTCGGAAAATTTTCGTTAAGGTATTCCTGGGGATTTATAACTCCCTACACTCCCACCGCCCCATATCTAAAACCCCGTGTTTTCATACTTCTCAAAGTTTGCTCATCAATATTCACATCTTCTGTATCAAGCATATTTTGAACAAGCCCTTGAATTGCCTCAAACCTAGCCTGTCGCATAGTTTCTTCCCTCCGCTCCACGCTTTTCAAAGCTATATCCCGCGCTCGTTCTATATCTGCTTCCTGCTCAAGTAACTTTTCTGTTTCAATGATTATTCTAACTGGCTCCTCTTTTTTCATTCCACCTGAAAAGAATCTAAATACACCTCTTCTTGATTCCTGCACTAGCTCAGCTGCTTCAGTAACTTCTATTTTGAAATTGCACGGACGGAAACCAAGTCTTCTGATTGCAAAATCTGCCATTTGCTGATTAGTTACTCCTATTAGATACTTAGGAAACCTTCGCATACCAGATCTTCTGCTTTTCAGGTCTTTTATCATCTCAAGTACATCAACTGTTCCCATAGCAAGCGTTGTTCTGTATTTGCCCGTTTCAGGAATGTCACCATAAGGTATAAAATGAAGAATTCCGAAAGTCTCTCTACTTGGATCTATCTCATCAGGCTGGTCACCATCCCTGTCAACAACTATATTGCCTTTAAATCCTATAGAGCGCACTGCAAGTGCTACTGTTCCAAATCCCCGAAAGGTTTCCCAGGGAAACCGCACTTTTCCATAAGTAATCAAATAGCTGAACCAGTCTTCTTTAAATATAATTCTGTTTAAACGGCTTTGAAATGCTTGCAGCTGCTTTTCTCCAAAACCAGCAAAAAGCTTCTCGTAAAAAGCAGGATCGCTAAGTGAGATACTCTCTACTCTTATAAACCTCGTAGCTACAAATCCCGTAACAAGTTTTGCAGTTTTATACCTTACGGCTAGCTCCTTTAGTTCAAGTTGTGGCTGCGCTTCTTCTGCTTCGACATTCATTTAATTTACTTATAATCCTACATTTCACCTCATTTTTAGTCAAACTTAACAGCAAAGATAACAGAAATTGCCCTGCCTTTTGCCATCTTTCCGCACCTCCTGAATTCTTCTCAAAATTTCACTTTCAACACTTGAAAAGCCTGTCACTACGCCGCAAATCCCCTCTCGACACCCCCTGTTCATATATGATACAATCCACAGGCCATCTAGAAAGCCCTGAATAATCGTATTCAGCGATCTCCCCAAATGACTTGAAATTGCCCCGAAGATAAGACGACTGTTAAAGATATTATTTTTAAGTAAATAATATGGAAGAACGAACGCAGACAACAATTGAATCAGGAAGCTCTAAAGAAACTATAAACCATGGCGATGATGTCGCTGTCTTATTCCACATCCATATAGCCCAAACTGTGGAGGGTAGAACTATACCATTTGAAGCCCACGAACATGACCCTGAAGTACTAGTTGATCAAATCGAACAAAAAATACAAGGTTCAGATAGAAAATGGATAGTAGCTTTCACAGCTCACTTTGGAGACTTTAAAGCACTGCGCAAACTTGAGGCTGCAATCCGCGAAAGAGGAGTCAGTTTTCAACCTGTCTTTATGATGGAGGTCTTTACAGTACCGGATGGACAAAAGCGAAATTTAAGAGACCAAATAGGACAGCACGTACTGCTTGCTTTTCCCGGGTATCCAAGTGAATGGCAGTTTAATGAGGACACATTTCCAGAACTAGATAACTTTAACCTAAAATATAGTGAAATTCTACAGCTCAAACGAGTAACAGGATGTATGGCTATACTTCCCCACCCGACAGCACAGGCTAGGGTTTTTGAAAGTTTTCTGTTTGATCAAGCTGCCCGCGTACAGCAGGATTTTGCCCGCCAAGGTATCCGCTTTTTTGATGGAGCAGAACTCAGTCTTGCGCGTCTGCGAAAAGATCCAATCAATGGATACCCAGCTCAAATTGACCTGCTAATGCAAGAGATGAGACTCAACTATGTCGTCGGTCTGGATGCCCATGAAATACAGTATCTAATGGCACCAGATTCTTCCAAAGCTGTTAAGACTCCAACTTTTGACGAGTCAGGAGTTACATTTGCCGGAGCAACTCTAGCAAAGTACACAGGAGAAAAGTCTCTGTCTCCTTTTGAAGCCCTAAGGTGGACTTTCCAAACAGAAGAACCACTTGAACACGTCCACTCAGTTCTTCCTGAAACTTATCGAATACTGCCAGTTGACTGGGACTACAAAACTTGGCTTGTCAGCGGAGTCGCACAACATATGATCAGACTTTTTATAGCTACTTGGAGAAGAAGGAGATTGGAAAGGGAAAAATCCTAAATTCTAATTCCTAAATCCCTGTCTGCCGACAGGCAGGCTAAACAATATGTGGAAAATCCTAAATTCTAATTCTCTAATTCCTAAACAATACTCTAATGACCTAATTTCCAGATTTATCCTACGAAGCTCGTTAGAGCAAAGTAGGATGACCG
>JAFGDO010000008.1 GCA_016932045.1 Candidatus Dojkabacteria bacterium
AATAAAGCTATGATAACCTATATATGCTGCAAATTCAATCCCTATAAGCTATTGATAGGATATTCTTATTTCCAATAATGTCTAATATTTAGTATAAACCAAAAAAGATAAAGAGAAATATATAAAATATTCTTCTCTCAAATTCACGGTTTTACAGGTAAGCTGTGCGGAGTATTGATTTTATTGAGTTTAGGATACCATAAAAACTACAGGTGAGAGGATAGATACTTATTATCCGAGTTCCCTGATTGATCCTAGAACCATGCAAATAAACACGCGTATGCTATGATATAAAGCTTGGATGGGAATCAAGGGAGATTATCCCGGGATTTGGATACCTTGATAATACGATAAATTACATGTTCTAAACAATTTGGAAAATTACTTTCCAAATGTAGTATATGGAGGTTAGTAAAATGAAATATTATGTTTTCGTAATTCTTACGTGCCTAACGTGCGCAGTATTGCCAACCGTCGTAACGGCAGACCTGTCTGACGGTCTTGTGGCTTATTGGCCAATGAACGGTGATGCCCAAGATACAAGTGGCAACGAGTTTCATGGCCAAATTTTTGGAACTGTCAAACCGGTAGATGACCGGCTTGGGAATCCAAATGGTGCATTGAGTTTTGAAGGTGCTACTACTTCAGGGGATGTTCAAAAGGCCTACATAACCATAGGAAATCCAGATAAACTCCGAATTACTGGTGCGTTAACACTGGCAGGATGGGTCTACGTCAGAAATTTTAAAATACTAGGCAGACTTATATCAAAACATAACAGCTCATCTTGTTCCTATAATCTTTGCATTGAGGATGATAACTCACCCAATTTCTACATTTCTGATGATGGGCAGGCTCCTACCGCTGCAGAATGTACTGGATATGGAAAAGCAAAACTGGACCAAAACGCATGGTATCATCTTGCAGGAGTTTATGAGCCAGGTCAATACCGAGCAATTTACGTTAACGGAGATTTGCTGGAAAAGGTAACTAACGATGTCGAAAAAAAGATGTTCGATTCCCAGGTTAATGTTGAAATTGGGCGGCGACCTAATTGTTGCCCTTTGGATGGTATACTTGACGATCTCGCGATATGGAGCCGCGCCCTCAGTCAGGAGGAAATTCGCCAAGTGATGGAAGGTCATTTCACTGATGTTGAACCGGCTGAAAAGCTGACGGTAACCTGGGGTTTTCTTAAGGAGCAGGCAGTGGATAAGAGTCGGTAGTAGAAAATGGGCAATAACCAAGGTTTTACAGGTAAGCTATGTAGAGCATTGATTTTATTTAGTTTAGGATACCATAGCTCTCAATAAAAACTACAGGTAGAATTTCAGGTGAGTGAATAGATATTTATTACCGAGTTTCTTCTATATGTTCCAGTGCCATGTACCATACACATATATCCTGAAAGAATTAAATAGATAATACAGGGGGGTTATTGATATGCGATCAGGCTTTGTAGTAATGATGCTTTGCCTCCTACTGATTCCTTTATTGGGATGTATACCTAAGGAATATCTCTATGTTGAGGTAATTGTAAATGATCGATCTTCGCCTCCTGTATTCAGATTTAGCGGCGACAAAAAATTCAAAAAACCAGCAGAACGTTTCCGCGGTATTACCGTTTATTCTGATAGTCCTGATAGAACACTGCCGCGTAAATTCTATTGGTCTATAAGCACTTGGGATGGAAGTCATAACCTTGGCTCAGCAATGCGAAGAGTTTCTATTCGAGAAATTGTTTATGGTATTGTACCAGAGGGATTTAAGGAGTGGGAGAAATTACTTCCGTTAGAGCCGGATGCTGAATACGGTCTGGAGATAGGGAGATCATTTATTCACATGGATATGATCTTTTCCTATAAACCGGGTATATATTCTGGATATGGTTCATCATACGGTGATCGAAAATACGGTTATCAGGAAATACGCTGATGGCAACACAGGAATATCAATATAATTTAGACCGTCAAAATGATTTACTTATTTGAGACCGCCTTATGGTAGTGCGCTATATGCAATTCTATTAGATTCTAATTATTATCGTTTGGGTAAGAGTTGAAAAACAATGAGAGGCAGGCAATATATTCTATTAGCAGTGATGATTGTTATCTGCTGCTATTTGCTATCTTGTTCCAATAACATAGATAATACTACAGAGTCGGATGAAGCTACAGAGTTAATAAAGCCTCCTATTGAATATATTTCTCCAGAAGAATATTCCGTCTATACCGATTTAATTGAAGCAATGGATGCTATTGATACGAAAAAGAAATCTATACCTTTTATCCCTAGCGAGTATAAGTTACTTGTCATCGAGGATCACACCCCGGATCATGTAGAGACAATAAATCTGCAATATGTGGATAGTAAGATGCCAGGCATAGATCCAGAGACACTTACTGACTTTAGAGCCAGAAACCAGATAGAATATCCATTGGAACGTCGTTTCGGCTTTAAGATTGACTATGTGTTTATCAGCAATGAAGAGATGGCCGCGTTGCACAGTCATGGAGAGCAAGATGCTTTCTGGGATAATTTCTATGATAGATACCCAGAATCCCAGGGGATTTTGTCTCTCTCTAGAGTAGGATTCAACAATAGGATGGATCAAGCACTGGTTAGCATAGGTAACCAATCAGATTGGCTGTCGGGAAGTGGATTTTTCATATTACTCATAAGGTTGAATGGAACGTGGACTATTCGGGATATGGTACTTACGTGGATTTCCTAGCAAATTCGAACATAGTCTTACTTTGAAAACAAAAATCGGACCATATATAATAAGGATGTATCTATAGCTCTATGTATGATTCCATTCAATCTAATTAACAGAGGCTAGATAAACATGGCTAAAATAAAGGGTTCTATAGAAAAATACGCAGGGATTTGGCATATCTATGAGATGGAAACGTGGGATGAGGACTACTTCAATATGGAAGTTCAAGCATACATCGAAATCAAGCCCAATGGATCAGGGGATTTCCAATTCGGATTAGTTTCCGGCCAGATTGATGGCGAAGTAGCGAAAGATGGAAACACTGAAAGATTTGAATTTAGCTGGGATGGAAGCGATGAATGTGATCCTGCTTCCGGGTCTGGATGGTTCAAGCTGAAGGATGATAAGCATATAGAAGGTAAGATTAAAATTCATCATGGGGATAGCTCCACGTTCCTAGCTAAACGGCCAGGAAACTGATAATTCACCCGTGAATCTGTGGTTACGATTCACAAAAGATAGATTTAGTCTATCTTCGCTAACTTACGCCAATTGACGTATCACTTGAATAACTTTATACTTCCCCACGTAGCAGCAAGCTTGCCGGAAAGATCAACGGATATTATGCCAAGTGCTGCCTCTAACCCCTCATTCATAATCTCATTTATATCGTCTACCGTCAGAGCTAAATTGAAGACAGCAACTTCGTCTATCATGCCCATTATTTGATTGCCAGGATTATATCCAATATACCATTTGCCACTGGTACTGGAGACTTCCTCACTAAAACCGCTGGAGCCAGCTTGGACTCCATTAACATATAATCTCACCTGTGTCTTATCATAAGTGGCGGCAACGTGAACCCATTTTTTATACTCAAGATTTTGATATGAGCAGCATCCGTGATTATTCTTCCCTTGAACACAAAAATACGTAACGTTACCATGAGCTGGGTCTTCATCTTTCCATATTAGAAAAGAAGTAGCTCCAAATGACCAACCGGAATAACTTCCAAACAACCATCTGTTGTCTAAATCCTGATCTGGTTTGTTAATCCAGAAAGC
>JAFGDO010000009.1 GCA_016932045.1 Candidatus Dojkabacteria bacterium
TCTTGCTCCTTCTGCTTTTTCAATTGCTTTTCCTGCCCTGTCTGCCAATTTAATCGCTCTTGACCCAAAGTATAATCTTAACTTATCGGCAAAACCTTCTCCTAGATCATCTAGTTTCAACCTTATCCCGACACTCTTTATCAGCTTATGGAGAAAGTACGGATCCTTTTTATCCAGCTTGATGTATTCGTCTGGAAGATCTAAATGCTTTGCACCATCATTCAGTACTATTACCGTCATGTCGTTAAATCTTGGATTACTCACAAGGTATTCTATGAGTTCTCTGCCGCTATACTTAGGAAGGGTTACGTCTATAATTACAAGATCAGGATTTGTTGAGATTACAAGTCCTAGTCCTTCAACACCATTTTCAGAAGAATACAATTCTACATTCTTAAATACACGTACCAGGAAGGACTTTATTACCTGCCGGATGACAAAGTCGTTGTCTATTATTACGATTTTTTTCTGGAAATTATAACCATTCTGCATAACTTTATAAGCCGCGACTTATGACATAATAGAATATCACGAACACACTTTATTGAAAAGAAATTCTTTAGTTTCAATAAAAAAGCGAGTGTGTTACAATAGGTAGATTGATCACAAGCAAACATGAATCAAAGAAAACAACTGACAGCATATAAATTGTACTTTTTCCTCTCTACCCCACCCCGCTGAGCGGGGATATAAACTCACACCACAACTTAAAGTAATAATAACCATCTGGCTATCCGACAAAAAAGACATCCGTCATTTACAATTCATCAATTTCCTAGTATCCTTAAATAACATATTATTAAAAGCAAAATGAAGTACACACAATTATTCGGAAAGACTCAAAAAGAAAGTAGGGAGCTTGAGACAAAAAACATGACATTACTTTCCAAAGGAGGTTTTATAAATCAGCATATGGCAGGTGTTTATACCTATTTACCCCTTGGTTACAGAGTTGTTGCGAAAATTGAAGATATCATTAGAGATGAGATGAATAAGGTAAATGGGCAGGAACTGCGTTTACCAAGCCTGCATTCTGCAAGGAACTGGAAACAAACTGGAAGATGGGACACCCACGACACTCTCTTTAGATTCAAAAGTTATTACTCAAAACTTGATCTTGCCTTCTGTCCTACTCATGAAGAATTAGTTACTCCGCTAGCTAAAGAATACACATTCTCTTATAAAGACTTACCTTTCTCGCTTTACCAGATACAAACCAAATTCAGAGATGAAAAAAGACCTACACTCGGACTCTCTCGCCTAAGAGAATTCAGGATGAAAGATATGTACTCTTTCCATGCAAGTAGAGAAGACCTTTACGATTACTATGAAGAGGTTAAGCAAGCTTACTGGAATATTTTTAAAAGAGTTGGACTTGACGATATTACCTACATTACGCTAGCCTCAGGAGGGGATTTTACTGATGAATATTCACATGAATTTCAAACTGCAGGACGCAATGGTCAAGATCTAATCTTCCATTGTAAGAGTTGCAATATCACATATAATAGAGAAGTTGCACCTTCGAAAATCCCTTCTCAATGCTGTACAGGTGAAAAAGAAAAACCCATGAAAGCAGTTCTTGGTAAAGGCATAAAAGGTGTTGAAGAATTAGCCAAATTCTTAAAGATTGAAGTTGAGAGAACCACAAAGACACTTCTATATGAAACTGAAAAAGAGAATGTGATAGCCGTAGCAGTCAGAGGTGATTACAACGTAAATGAAGAAAAACTTAAGAAAGTTACCGGCTATAAAGAACTTAAATTAGCCTCAAAGGAAAGAGTGAAAAAGGTTACAGGTGCTGAAATCGGTTATGCAGGAATTGTTGATCTTCCAGAAGATATTGAAGTTTACGTAGATGATTCACTCAAAAGTAGAAAGAATTTTGAGTGTGGAGCAAATAAAACTGATTATCATAATATTAACGTCAATTTCGGAAGAGACCTACCAAAGCCTAAAAAGTACCTCGACTTTAAACTTTCAAGAGAAGGCGACATCTGTCCTAAATGCGGTCAGAAATACGAGGTAATTAGAGCACTAGAAAATGGTAATATTTTTCCTCTTGAGAAAAAGTTTAGCAAATTCTTTAATCTATACTACACAGATAAAGAAGGTACGGAACAGATAGTTTATATGGGATGCTACGGAATCGGCCCCGATCGGATCATAAGCTCAATTGTCGAGAACAAATCCGATGACAAAGGCATAATCTGGCCAATAACAATCACTCCATATTATGTGCATCTGATATCGCTAGAAGACGGAGACATCAAATCCAAGGCAAATGATTTATATGATTCCTTACTAAAAGAAGGCATAGAAATTCTTTGGGATGATAGAGATGACGCTTCTGCAGGTGAAAAGTTTAATGACGCAGATCTTATCGGAATCCCAATAAGGATAATTATAAGTAAGAGAAGTTTGAGCCGTGACGGCGTTGAAATGAAACTTCGTACTGAAAAAGAGGGAGAGATTATAGAACTTGATAAAGTAGTTGATGTAATAAAACAAAAGATCGAATTGCTGAAGAAAGAACTTGAAAAGAAATAGATAATTAATACGATTAATTGATAGATCACTAGAACAATTAGATCATATAGATCATTACATCGTGTCAACCGGCTACGAACAACTCATTGATGACTTAAAAAAAATGGGGTATCTAAAAACCCCTGGGATCATAGATGCCTTCAGAAAGTATGAACGGAAGTATTTCGTACCAAAATCCCTTGCATATGTCGCAAATGTGAATCGTCCGCTTCCAATCGGATCAGGCCAGACGATATCTCAGCCGCTGACTGTCGCCTTTATGATAGAAATGCTAGAACCTAAGGAGGGACACAAAATTCTTGAAATCGGCGGTGGTTCAGGTTGGCAAACTGCAATTCTTTCGGAAATAGTTGGACCGAAAGGAAAAGTTTTTGCATTTGAAATAGTAAAATTCCTTGCAGATTTTGGCAAAGAAAATATCAGTAGGTTCAAATTGAAAAATGTCACTTTTGAGCATAAAGACGTTTCCGAAGGTTATCCAAAAGAAGCTCCTTTCGACAGGATTATTTCAGGCGCTGCATTTGAAAAAATCCCTCAGAGCCTAAAAGAGCAATTAAAAGTCAACGGAATCCTTGTAGCCCCAACTCAAGAGGACGATATACGCAAAATTACCCGTATATCTAAAACAAAATTTGACGAAAAAATAATACCTGGTTTTGTGTTTGTCCCGGTAACTAAAAACGATTCCTAATCTTCAATCTACAATCGTCAATCTTCGATCCGACTTTTGCCTTTTTTAGAAGTGCTTGTAATTTTACCAAGAATTCTGCACAACTCATCTATGTCAGATTTCAAACTTTGAAAATCTTCCTTACACAAATACTCGGATTTATAAATTAACTTCAGCCAATATCTTGTTTCTCGTGCTTCTTTATAAGCGATAAAGAGTTTAGCATAGAAATCCTTAATTGACTGTCCACCAATAGATTCTTCAACATTTGCCCCTATGGATGTCCCCGATTTGAGAATCTGTTTTGACAAAACATACTCTTTCTTTTCAAAGGCTAAGAATTTGTATAGATCAATAATCTTTAATGAAAAATCAAAGCTTTTTGTTTTCACAATGTTCTTCTTCATCGTTTGAATAATACAATCACTAAACACAAATATCAACATTAGAATCATATTTATGAAACCTCATGCTACATTTTCTATAAATTGAAGATTGTAGATTGATGATTGTAGATTGATGATTGACTATTGGTTATTAGCACTCTTGTCTTCCGGCTGCTAATAAGCTATACTTAAAATGTTTAATTCTTAATTACTTTAAGACGAATGATTTGCCAAAAATGCCGCCAGCACGAGGCAACAACTCAAGTTACAAGAATAGTAAATGGTCAAAGAACCACTATTAATCTATGCCCTATATGTGCTCAGGAATCTGGGGGTGTGTCTGATCCCTTTGGAATGTTTGGATTTTCAGATTATGCTGCCCCATCTGAACGGGTCGACATCTCTGAACTTTTATCACAAAGAGCTACAGAAGCACTTGCTGAGGCGATTAAATTTGCAATAAGCAAGAAACAAAACCGTGTAGACACAGAACACCTTCTTTACGGTCTTACACAAGGGGATGAGGTGATGGATAGGATTTTTAAGCAGCTGGATATCGACAAGGAAGAACTCATTGCCTTTTTGGATGAACAGATACCCGAAGGTGAATATGAAGGAGATAAACCGGGTTTCACCCCGAGAGCAAAAAAAGTCCTTGAAATCGCTTTTCAGGAAGCACAAGAGCTTGGCCACAGCTATATTGGTTCTGAACATATATTTCTAGGACTCATAAGAGAAGGAGAAGGTCTTGCTGCTCAAACACTTCAAAAGTATGGAGTACCTCATACAAAGGCAAGGCAAGCTGTTGTAAAGATTATTGGTGAGGGAGATAAGGAAGGCAAAAAGGTTAAGGCTAAAAGTGAAACTCCAAATCTTGATAAATATTCAAGAGATCTTACAAAACTGGCAAGGGGAGGAAAGATTGACCCTGTTATTGGAAGAAGTGATGAAATAACTCGAGTTGTTGAAATTCTATCCAGAAGAAAGAAGAATAATCCTGTGCTTATTGGTGAACCTGGTGTAGGAAAAACTGCTATTGCAGAAGGTTTAGCTCAAAGAATTGCAACAGGAAGTGTACCTGATATTTTACGTGATAAAAAGGTAAAGGCACTTGATATTGGATCGCTTCTTGCAGGTTCAAAATACAGAGGAGAATTTGAAGACAGAGCAAAAAAAGTTATAAATGAGATAGAAAAAGCGGGACGAGATGTAATTCTTTTTATTGATGAACTTCATACAATAGTAGGCTCAGGAGCTCAGGAAGGACAACTTGATTTATCTAATATGCTAAAACCATCTCTTGCACGCGGAGATCTTCAAGTAATAGGAGCAACTACTCTATCTGAATATAAAAAGTATATTGAAAAAGACGCTGCACTTGAAAGAAGATTTCAGCCAATTCTTGTAGAAGAACCAACAGTAGGTCAGACAATAGAGATTCTAAAAGGAATAAGGGATAAGTATGAGGCTCACCACAGAGTAAAAATATCAGACAAGGCTCTAACTTTCGCTACAGAACTTTCTGACCGATATGTAAAGGATAGATTCCTTCCAGATAAAGCAATTGATGTTATTGATGAAGCTGCTAGTCATGTAAGGCTTCAAGTAACAAGTGAACCAGAAGAGCTTCGAAATAAAAACAATGAAATTAAAAAGTTTGAATCTGAACGTGAAGCTTTGACAAGAGGTAATAAACACAAGGAAGCTGCAGAGCTAAAACAAAAAATAGAAAAACTCAAGGAGGATGTAAAACCATTAGAAGAAGAATGGAAAAAGAAAAAAGGCACTGGCAGCCCCGAGGTAAAAAAAGGGGATATTGCTGAGGTAGTAAGCAGAGCAACGGGCATTCCGGTTTCTGAACTTAAAGAAGAGGAAAAAGAAAAACTAACTCATCTTGAAAAGCGGATTCACGCGAGAATTATCGGCCAGGATGAAGCAGTGAATGCCGTTTCCGAGGCAATTCGAAGAGCACGAGTAGGACTAAAGGATCCCAGAAGGCCAATAGCATCTTTTATATTTCTAGGCCCAACTGGTGTAGGAAAAACAGAACTAGCACGTGCACTTGCAGATCTCATCTTTGGTGATGAAGAAGCCATGATACGGCTAGATATGAGCGAATATATGGAGCGCCATGCTGTTGCAAGACTGATTGGCTCACCACCAGGATATGTTGGATTTGAAGAAGGCGGACAGCTAACTGAAAAGGTAAGAAGGCACCCATATAGCGTCATTCTTATTGATGAAATAGAAAAAGCTCATCCGGATGTATTCAATATACTTCTACAAATACTTGAAGATGGAAGATTAACTGATGGAAAGGGAAGAACCGTTGATTTTAAGAACACGATAATTATCGCGACAAGTAATGTTGGCGCTGATATGATACTTGATCATCTTGGAAAAACTAA
Organism: Candidatus Dojkabacteria bacterium; assembly: GCA_016932045.1. GTDB lineage: Bacteria > Patescibacteriota > Dojkabacteria > JAHIVN01 > JAHIVN01 > JAFGDO01. Next base: position 6,015 of record JAFGDO010000009.1, read on the forward strand.
GGGAGGAAGCAAAAAAGAAAGCATAATAAAGTTTGAAAAAGAGAATAAAAAAGGAAAAAGCTGGGAAGAGATCAAGAAAGACCTAATGGATGAATTGAAAAAAATTTTTAGGCCAGAATTCCTCAATCGTGTTGACGATATAATAGTATTTCATGCATTAACTGAGAAACAAATTCTTCAAATAGTAGAACTTGAAATAGAAAAGACTGCTCAGCTTCTCAAAGGACAAGGTGTCGCACTTGAAGTCAGTGATTCCGCAAAGAAAAAACTTGCTGATTTTGGATACGATCCGCAGTTCGGAGCACGGCCGCTCAGAAGAGTCATACAGAAAGAGATCGAGAATAAACTTGCCGACAAGATGCTAGCTGGTGAGTTTAAAAGTGGGGATAAGGTGAAGGTGGATTTAGAGAAGGAACAATTCACGTTTAGAAAGTAGTATAATAGCAGGGTAAAATGACTAAGTTTAACCAAATATGGAACAAGGACCTTCACCAGAGGAGGAAAAAAAAGGAAAAAAACAGCAGCCAGAATTTGAATATCTTGCAACAGATACGTTCTTCCATGCTTATGTCGAAGGTATAAGAACAACAATTGAACAGGCTAGGGCAGATTATCCTGAATTTGCAGAGCAACTTGCCACCTTGCTTTCAACTATAGTTCCGACTTCTGAAATTGAATTACTACACGGTCTATTACCACACTCATCTGAAATCACTGTTTCAAATAAATACAAAGGTGCTCTTGTAGCAGCAGCTATGCAACTTCAAGCAAGGATGCCGCAAATTATAGAACAACTACAGGAAGAACAAACACAATTGCGAGACAAAGAAGTAGCAAGAAAGGAAGGTGAAATTGAACAAAAAATTCTTGATACTATTTCACGGGCTCTTGATAGAAATCCGCAACTGCGGAGTCAAGCCTCGGAAGGAGTTAATGCCCTACTTCGGGGAGAAGTCGATCAATTACCCCTACCAGAGAAACCATTATTGAAACGGATAGTAGAGTCCTTACGAGACCGAATTCCTATACTCTATCTTTTTTATCGTAGTACTATTCCTCTTTTTGCACGAGTGTGGACAAGAACACAGATTAGGTTCACTGAAAATCCACCAGAAAAAACAATGTGGAATGAAACAGGAGTATCTGCCGAAATAAGAAGATTCTTAGGGCAAAGAGGTGAAGAAATAGAACTTGAAGGTAGAGGGAGAAGAATGGAGTACTACTACGTCCTAACAGAACAAGACTATAAGCTTCTAGACCAAGCCCTCACTGATGAAGATATTGATCAGATTATTCAACTTGCAATAGAGCATGGAAACGTACAATCCGATTACTATGAACATAAAATTGACTTTGATTATGACGATAGATTGAGACAAGAAGCTCAGGCTAGTTTATCAGATACTTTACGAGAAGCATATTATTCCCAAATGCTTGTTATGATATATATGATTTTAGATAGGGGCGAATCTGTACTCTCGCAAGAAGAAATTGTACAAGTTGCTCAACAGTTTGATAAGGAATTTCAAGAACTTATTCCATCTAGATCTGAAGAAGTAAGAACAGGAAACGAACTATCAGGATTAGAAGAAAGAGCAATGTACTGGTACGAAAGGATTGTACCCAGTGATAGAAGTTGTTCATTTGTAGATAGACGTGAGATTCCATATAGTACTGAAGTACGAGGTTTTGAAATGTGTTCATTAAACCCTTCTAATTATGAGATAGCACAAATGGCTACAGCCGATCTGCCTCAAGGTCTTACAATGGATGATATTACAACCATTAGATACATAGATGTAAGCAAAAGAGAAGTTAGAGAAGAAGAGATCGAGGGCGAGAGTAGACAGACAATACAAGACACTTGTGCGACATGTACAAGTGGGAATTATATAGTTTTGTACCGCCATCCTGCAACTTTAGAGTCTGTTAATGTACCCTTTGAAATAATAAGAGAGTATGTTACAGCACAGCAACGTAACGATCTCAGACACGAATTAGCTCACGCTTGGCAAAATGTAATGTTTGAAAGATACCCAGCCTTACAGCAAATCTTTCTTGAGCTCTTGAGACAAGATCAGCGAGAAAGAGGAAAAGATGTTTTTGATCCAGATTTATCACTAAGTAACTATGGTATGAAAAGTCTTGCTGAGTTTGATGATGAAAGATACATTAAAGAGGCAATGGCTGAGCTATGGTCAATTTCGTTTAATGAAGAGCAAGCTTCAACAGTACAAACCGAACTGCCCGGAGAAGCAATTATCTTAAGATGTATGGGCGATGCACAATTCTTTCAACAATTTTTAGCTGAGCACAATATCTCATGAATAAATTTAAAATAAAAGTAAAAAAAGATGGTAAATATTTAGTTACAACCATCGAGGATAGATTAGTAAAAGATCTTAAAAGTGACGACGAAAAATTCTCAAAAAAGTTTCAAGCTTTCGCCACACTTATTATTAAAAATGAAAACAAAAAAAGCACAGAGTTCGTAGATATAAAAGGTGACAGAAGAATTCGCGAAAAGAGAACTTACATAAAGCTACCATATCCGCGTTTTAAGAGTTATTTTATACAACAACTTCGAATCCTAGGATATGAGGTGCAGGAAATGTAGACTCATTTCCCCCAATTATACAAGTTAATCTTGAAATCTGCTACAATACCTTGGGCAACTCATCACTTTGACTTGTAAATATAGATACTATTTGATAGCTTATGGTTGTAGAGCCTACAACTTTCGTTGGATAGCTAGATAGTCAGACGGTCGGATGGTTGGGTTGCTATATAATTAAGTTCCAATAGAATCACACAGCCATCCAACAATGAAACAATGTAGCAATCTATCAATATAGCAGTATAACAATATATCAAGACAACATATTCATAAAGTAATAATTAAATAAAAAAGTTCATGCTAAAAATCATCCAAATTACAACTTTTTTCTATCCAGTCCACGGAGGTGTTGAACAGATGGTTCTTCAGCTATCAAAACGTTTAAAGGAAATAGGGCATGAAGTAAAGATATTTTGTTCTGATTCCTCAAAAGGACAAGAAAGAATTACTCCTCTTAAAGAAACTATCGAAGGAATAGAGGTTGAAAGATGCCGGACCTGGTTTAGTTTAAGCTATTTCCATAAATTCTACCCTTCTCTACTTATAAAACTTCTAAAATCTGACTTTGACATATTGCATGTTCAAGGGATCAAGAAAGTAGAGAGCTACATAGCACTTTTTGTCGCAAAGCTTAGAGGTAAAAAGGTAATAGTGAGCACCCATAATCCATTTATTGTCGATCCTAAAGAGCGGTCCAGAATGTCAAACCGCCTTATTAAGCTTCATGACCTGACATTTGGTAAACTTTTTCTGAAATATTTTGATAAATTCATCTGTTTATCTAAAGAAGAGTACAAACATCTCGCAAAATTTGGAGTAAAGAAAGACAAGATCACGGTAATCCCGAATGCTGTTCCAGATATAATTTGGCAGAAAGGCAGTCCTGAAAAAATTGCTAAAAGGTATAAGATAGATAAATCAAAATGGGATTCAATAGTACTCTCTCTCGGCAGAATATCAAGAAGAAAGGGACTACAGAATCTTGAATATGCTATTAAAAGTCTTTCTAAAACTCTTTTTTTACTTGCAGGACCTGATGATGGTTATGTACCAAAACTTAAGAATTTATTTAGGAATTATCACAACGTGATGTTTCTTGGTGCAATAGAAAGAAACGAAACAAAGGATGTTTATGAACTTGCTGATATCTGGGTTATTCCGAGTCTTTATGAGCCTTTCGGAGTAGTTCTAATTGAAGCAATGGCAAAGGGACTACCTTCAGTGAGTACAAATATTGGAGGACCAACAGAAATCGTGAAGAAAGAGTTCGGTTTTCTTGTAAATCCAAAAGATCAAAAGCAAATAAAGGAAAGGCTAGAATTCTTAACGAAAAGACCACAAATAAGAAAAAAAATGGGGAAAGCTGCAATTCTTGAAGCAAAAAAGTATGCTTGGGATAAAATATTCAAAAAATACCTAGAAGTTTACAACAAATTAATACAATAATTCATAAGCTATGCCAGCCATAGGCCGGTCCGCCAAGAGCGGACTAGTAGCCCCTTGGCTGAAGGAATTAACTACTAAGTAACTATGGCTCATATCGTTCAAGTAACAACTTTTTTCCATCCAGTGCAAGGAAACGCTGAGCAACAAATACTTGATTTATCAGAAGAATTGGTAAGAGAAGGTCATGAAGTTACAGTTCTTTGTTCAGATGCGACAAAAAATGGCAAAAGACTAAAGGCTTCAAGCTCCCAGCTTAAATTCGATATATCAAAAAGGATTAGCATAAAACGCTTAAAAACATTGTTTGGGTTAGTCGGCACATTTAAAGTTTATCCAGGTCTTTTTCTAGAATTATTAAAGACAAAATTTGATGTTATACATCTTCATGGTTTCAGACAGTTTGGGCAACTTACTTCAGCGATTATAGGGAAAATTAAACGTAAAAAGGTCGTACTTACTGTTTATGAAATTACTCCTGTCTCTTCAAGGGGCAACTTATCAAGATTTCTTCTAAACATTTACGAAAGTACAATAGGGAAATTAATACTTAAAATTGTTGATGTCATAATATGTCCTTCGAAATCTGCCATCATACTTCTTGAAAAGTTTAATATTAGAAAAGACAAAGCTATTTTAATCCCAAGCGGTATAACGAAAAGTCTTTTTAAGGAAGGGAAAGGGCATAAATTCATCAAGGATTTTGAGATCCCTTCAAATGAATTTCGATATAAAGTTCTCTGGATAGGAAGGATTAGAAGTAAAAACGGACTGGAAAACCTTGAAACAGCAACAAAACAATTAGAAGACACACTGTTTATCTTTGCCGGACCGGAAGAGAAAACAGGTAGCAAGATAAAAGACTTATACGATGGCCAGAGAAATGTCTTATTTACTGGGCCAATAAAACATAATGACATTATACATGCTCTAAGGTACGCTGATATCTTTGTCCTGCCTAGCTTTTTCGAGACATTCGGACCCATAATCCTTGAAGCTATGGCTCAAGGCCTACCAATCGTATCTACAAATAAAGGAGGCCCAGCAGAAATCATTAAGGAAAACTTTGGGGTACTTCAGAATCCAGCTGATCAATGGGCATGGATGTTAAACATTGAAAGACTACTAAAATCAAGAAAGCTAAAGAAGCAAATGGGTGAAAATGCCCGCAGGGAAGCAGAAAAGTATAAATGGGAAGACCTTGTTTACCAAGTACTCGAAGTATACGGAGTCTAGTTTGAAACCTTACTTTTAATTCCCTCAACTACAAGTATAGAATATTATATCCCGCTTAGCTGGATGAGATATGAGATATTAGTTAATGATATAATAAGCAAGTCAACATTTAGCTAAACTAAGATCAAACTTCCAGTGACAGAAATACTAGGAATCGAATCAACATGTGATGAAACATCCGCCGCAGTTGTACAAGACGGCAGAATAGTGTTATCGAACATTATTGCTTCCCAGGAAGAAATTCATGAAAAGTATGGAGGTATAGTTCCTGAGGTCGCTTCAAGGAAACATCTTGAAGCTCTTCCTGTCGTGGTGGAAGAAGCATTAAATAGGGCAGGAACTTCAATAGAGAAAATTGATGCAATTGCGGTTTCGAAAGAGCCAGGACTTCCCCCTGCTTTAACAGTTGGCTATGCATATGCGCAAGGCTTATCTCTTGCTAACAAAAAGCCACTCATAGATATTAACCACTTGGAAGCTCACATATCAGCTATTTGGCTAGTCGAAAAAGGACAGAAAGCACAAGAAATCCAATATCCTTATATTTGCCTTCTTGTTTCAGGAGGGCACACACAGCTTTATTTAGTCGAAAGTCCGATTGAACTAAGAATTCTGGGTAAAACTAGAGATGACGCAGCTGGAGAAGCTTTTGATAAGATAGCACGGCTTCTTGGACTTGGCTACCCCGGAGGACCAATTATTGATAAACTGGCAAGAAATGGTGATGAGCAAATATTTAGATTCCCAAGACCCATGATAAAAAGTGAGAACTTTGATTTTAGCTTCTCAGGTCTTAAAACTGCAGTTAAAAGGGAAGTAGAAAAACAAAAAGTGGCACTCACAAGATATAAAGATAATAGTGATTTACATAAAGAGTTAAATAATAATTTAATAACAGATTTTGCCGCTTCTTTTCAGGAAGCAGTTGTAGAAGTTCTTGTTGAGAAAACCATAAGAGCCTCATGCGAGCTGGGTGTGAATGTCATAACTATTGCAGGAGGTGTAAGCGCAAACTCTCGCCTTCGAGAATTACTTGCCCGAGCATGCAAGGCATCGGGTTTTACACTTTTTTATCCAGAGTTAGAATTTTGTCTAGATAACGCTGCTATGGTTGCTGCCCGAGCCTATGATCTACTTTAGCCTTTATCCGCCTAGTAATCCAAAATTCTCTGATTATCCAGTGATTCAAAGATACAAATGTCCAATTAAAAATATGACTATCCAGCAATCTAGCCTCGCCAAAGGCGAGCAAGCTATCTAACTATGTAGCTATGCAACTATTTAACTATCAAACTATGTCACAATGGTTCCAACCAGGACGTAAAACGTCCTATAGAGATTGGAACCAGAATGAAGCTATTATCTGCTTACTATCCGTTTCTAGCTATCAGTAATCGCCGTAAAGTAATTTGCTCCTTTATAATCACCACTCTCAGTAGCAGCAGGAATTCCTATTCCCCAGTATGTATATTCAAACATAGTTGAAGGAGAACTAGTCGGTTTCCCTATACTTATATTGACGCTCGTTGGTGTTCCAGAAAGATCAGTCCCGCTTCCGTATGTGAAACCACTTAGGTAATATTCCTGATTCGCTACTCCAATACTTCCTACCGAGCATGAATAGAAATTGACAGCTTCGGTACCGGCCCCTGAATTATATAATGCTGAAACCTTATAACTATCAAGAGCAAAGTTATAAATTCTAAAGTCATCTATATCACCTGAAAACCAACCCGCACTCCCATTATTAATATTACCGATATTGAAGGCAGACCAAGCAAAAGTAGAGCTTGTACCCCCAGTTGAGGTTCCTTGGTATGAACCATTCTTATAATAATCAATTTTTCTATTCCCATCATAATAAAAGACAAATGCAACATGCTGCCATGAAGAAGCCGATAGGCCAAGCGTTACTTCTGGATCATCCCCCCACCATTCTACCTTGCCCTCTTCATAATTTCTTATTACATTTTGCTGGCTTGGAGCTGTATCAAACATCCCAACTGGTGTAGCTGAATCAGGATTCACCCAAAATGCTATTGAAAATGGCAGTGTCGGAGAACCAAGCGGTATATCAATATGATCATTACCATCAAACTCTAATGCAGAATTAATCTTCCCTTCTACACTATGACTTTCTGTATAATTATCAGAACCGCCGCTACTACCTACAAATGTTCCATTATTAGTGCTTATAGAATCATCAACAATACTATTTGCTGAGTTATCATTCATTTTCCAATAGGCAGTTGGGCTCTTAAGACTATTTATACACATATCATCACCAGAAAGCTCCATATCAATTGATGTATTACCTGTATTTGTGATTTTTGTCGACTGATTTGTTGAGCCGCTGTTTTCTCCTTCTCCTAAAGTCTGATAGTTTATATTACTATCTACATCCAAAGCATATAATGTATTCATCTCGATACTATCTGTACTTGAAGTCCCTTCTCCTACTGTATCTGACGGCATAACCCTGCATGTCCAGTCATCTGATGCA
>JAFGDO010000010.1 GCA_016932045.1 Candidatus Dojkabacteria bacterium
ATTTCAATGATCCAATATCGTTTGTCTCAAATTTAATTATTGAAATTCCTGAACGAAAATTTAGATTCCAACACAGAAAAGAAGCCCCTTATTACCTACTAAAAAACCGCATTCATGGAAACAAATGAACCTACACATTCAAATAGAGCCTTACCACATACATGGGAACAATTACGAACAGGTTTTGCAACAAAGCTTGTAGAATATCTATACAGCATAGAAATAAATGAACAGTCGAAAGTTATTCTGGCTCAAGTAGGCCAACTTCTGAATGCAGATCCCGACCTGCACTTAATTCTGTATTCAAATCACTTAGCCTATGATGACCAGGCTTTCCTATTCTTTTTACATAGACTCTTCCTGGATCCAAATCATCAGAGGACTTTGGCTGCAGTTGGAGCCTATGACCACTTCGAGTTTACAAAAAATCCCCTGCATGCAATTGTGGGTAATCTTGTTTGCTACCTTTTTGACACAACTCTACTTAACGTTGTACAACAAGAGAAAAAAGGAGAAAATCCAGATGCGGAAGATATAAATGCTTCGTTCTGGGACAAGATTTCAACTTTTCAAGCTGCCCTAATTGCACCTGAAGGGAGAAGAAGTAAAACAGGAATTCTGCAAGAAGCAAAAGGTGGAATTATGAAGATAGCGGAAATTTTCGGTGATGTTGTCTTTGTTCCTTTTGGTATAGAGTATCCTGATGGACTTACAAATTTGAGAATATTTCAATATATCGGTATAAACTTTGGAGTTAAAGTACAACTAAATATTGGTCAACCCATTATTTGCACAAGAGAACACACAATACTTGCTTCTCTTTTTCCCAATATAAGCTTACAATCCTCACTGCTACCTCAACCGATTACTCAAGACCAAATATCACTCGAGATCGTTATGAGGTCACTTGCTCAATCCCTGCCTGAAAGGATGAGAGGAATTTATGGACAAGCTGAAGAGATTTAGAATAAATCCAGGAAATGTACCTTATTTATAATTTAGCAATTAGATTATTATTGATTATTTGGAAAAAAATCAAGAATGTTGTAGTATTCTCGATATATATATAAATATTTAATCTTTGCCTTATTTTTAATTATGGCGAAAAAGACTCCAACTAAGCATAAACCATTTAAACAAACTAAAAGGAAAAGAAGGGGGATAATCTTCCTTACACTTATCTTTTTTGTCTTGTTTCTATGTGCACTCTCAACCTGTTGTGGCAGTGTATTTCTATTGGCATCTTATTCAAATCTAGATATACCCATTTTTACTCCAGTAGTAGAATCTATAGAACAGACATTTAGTAGTCCTCAAGAAATAGTCGAAGAGGATCGAGACTATACGACATCGATGATTGTAGAATTCTTAGAGCCGGCAACTTCCTCAGATGGAATGGATTATAGAGAATTTACAAACCAGGTAGAAAAGTTAAGTGGAGAATATGACCATGATAATCAACCTGGAAAATTTTCTTATGATGTAAGTATGGCCGCAACACCTATGAAAAAAGAAGACCCTTCTTCTACATATAGATTTTATGGAAACGGAACATCGGATAAAGATCAAAATCTCCTAGCAACAGATCTAAATTTTGAGATGGATCTTGAAGGTTTAAGTTTGGAGGGAAGTTTAGAGATAATTGTAGACTCAACTCAGGATGACCAGGCTTATTATTTCAAGATAAACAGATTCCCCTTTCTAGATACACTTGTCGAATCATCAGAGATCGACTTTAAAGATGAATGGATGAAATTTTCCATGAATGACTACCTAGACACGCTCAACGAATACGAAGAATATGATACAGATGAAATGATGGAAGACTTTAATATTAAGCTTACAGATAAAGAACTGGAAGAAATTGAGAACATCCTGAGAAGTGAAGAACTTACAGGAGAGGTTAGATGGGAAAGTGCGAAAACATTTAATGGAAAAAGAGCGAAGTGTTATAGTATGAATTGGGAAGAAAAAGATATCGAAGCCATTGTTGAAATGGTTAAAGATTCAAACCTGCTTGCAGATGAATTTGATGAAGATAATTTCAAAGAATTCTCAAACAGTATATCAACATTAAAGATTACCCAATGTACTGACAGGAAAAACGACAATCTTTATGAACTTTCAATCTTTGCTGAATTGAAACAACAAATAAATGCCATTTCTTTTGACTCGTGGTCAGACACTTCAAAGAAAGAGGAAACAAAAATTGAACTAACAGCAACAATTTTATACTCTGACTATGGAAAAACATTTGACATTGAGATACCAAAAGATGCAGTTGATCTGACTGAATATATGAATGAAGCATTAAATACATACGACTTGGATAGCGGGAACACAAACGGTTTTGAGTACAACTATGACTTTGACAACTATGATTTTAGTGAATATGAATACTACTATCTATACTACGACTCGACACAGGTTGAAAGCCAGGAGCTAATTGCGTATCTGCGGGATAATGATATTTTTAACGAACTCGATTACATGCTTTCTTCATATGATCTAACGATCGAGTCGTGGGCGAACGATTCTTTAGAGTATGAATGTGATCAGAAGAATATCTCTCCGTGCAATCCGCCGATTCTTAAAGTCATCAGTAACTGGGAGAACCTGGACGACTTTGAGCTCATTGTAGGCAAAGAAGAAGTTATTGGCTACCTTGAGAGTAAATTGAGCGAGTCTACATGACAATTCACACAAATATATTGACTCCACTAATTGTGTGACAACAAGGTATCATACTAACTGTTCATCTTCAAAAATCCCTGCTATAATTTAATTCGTTTACTTTACTCCTTTCGAAGATGGATCCTATCATTGAAGTCGAAAATTTGTGTAAGTACTACAAGCAACACAAAAAAGAACCGGGCCTCAAAGGTTCTATAAAGGCTCTATTTAAAAGAAAGTACAAGACAATTAAGGCGGTAGATAAAATCTCATTTACCATAAATAAAGGGGAAATGGTCGGCTTTATTGGCCCAAATGGGGCAGGGAAGACAACTACACTAAAGGTCCTATCTGGACTTCTATACCCAACTTCTGGAGAAGCTAAAGTGTTGGGGTATGTTCCTCACAAAAGACAACCCGAGTATCAGAAACAATTCTCGCTTGTAATGGGACAAAAAAATCAACTCTGGTGGGATCTTCCTGCTATTGAATCATTCATCTTAAATAAGGAGATATATGAAGTACCCGATAATCAATACAAAAAAACAGTAAATGAGCTTTCAAGCCTTCTTGACGTAAAAGATATACTTAAGGTTCAGGTAAGAAAACTTTCGCTCGGTCAAAGAATGAAATGTGAACTCATTGCAGCTCTTCTACATTCACCTAGAGTTCTATTTCTTGACGAACCTACAATCGGGTTGGATGTTGTGATGCAAAAGAAGATTCGAGAATTTTTTAAAGAATACAATCAGCTCTACAAAACAACTGTTATACTTACAAGTCACTATATGGATGACGTAAAGGAGCTGTGCCAGAGGATCATAATGATCAATAAGGGAAAAATCGTTTACGACGGTGATCTTGAACAAATCATCAAGAAGTATGCAAGAAATAAGTACATAAAACTGATTTTCCTTAAGGAAGTAGAGAAAAAAGATATTTCTGAGTACGGAAAAGTAGTCGAATATGAGCCGTTAAAAGCCACAATTGCAGTATCACGCCATGTTACTCCCCATATTGCCTCCGAAGTCCTCAAAAAGCTCCCTGTGGACGACGTTGACATTGCAGAACCGGAGCTTGAGGATATCATTAGGGTGTTATTCCAGACAAAGAAGAAAATCTGAAACTGATAAATAGAAAATTTCCCCATCATTCTTATCGAACGTAGGAGAAAAATAATATCTGTATCTTCTACATCATGCCAAAATCAGAAATTCTAAAGAATAAGTTTCAAATAAAAACTAAACCCAAAATGACTAGATCTAAATATTTAAGATCTAGAAAAACGAACCATTTCCTTTTCAAAAGAAATAATTGATTTTTGTAAGACGTTACCAAAGAATTACATAAACATGAGTATAATAAAACAAGTTCTTCGATCTTCAACGTCAATTGGTGCAAATTATAGGGAAGCAAATGAAAGCTATACAGAGAGAGAGTTCAAACATCAAATAAGAATTTCTAAAAAAGAAGCAAAAGAAACAAGTCACTGGCTTGATCTACTATTACATGCAAATCAAAGTAATAAACGCTTGATAGTATGGGGAATATAAAGTCACCTTGTTTTTAATTTAGGATTTATTTGGAACCTAAGATTTAGTACTTAGAATTTATCCCTTATATACGGCCAGAAAATCATAACTGCAAGTATCACATCCATTATAGCAACAGCAAGAACAGCTGCAGCAGCAAGATCTTTAATTTTTTTTATCACAGAATGAAATCTTTTCAGCTCTCCGAGTACTTCGATACTAGTATTCATAAGTTCGGCAGAAAGTGTAATCCCGATACAAAAGATTATAATTATCCACTCTAACTTTGTTATAGGAAATATTATTCCTGCAATAATGACACCAGCCATAGCAATAAGCTCAATCTGGAAGTTTAATTCATGGTTAAAGGCTATAGACAGACCAGAAAAAGCTGCCCTGTAACTTCTCAGGTGTTTCTTCGTTTTACTACTAATAATTTTTGTAAAACCCATACTCATCTTCTAAAGATAATACTTATGATAGAGAACAGTATAATAATAGGCTCAATTAATTTCAAATCACCTTTCGTCGGCAAGATAACTTCACCAACCTGCTCCTTCATCCTTTCCGCTAAGAATCTTATAATGCCAATTGGTGCGGCTATACAACCCGAAGAGTTTTCCTTTGCTTCAAGGCGCAGATTCCAGCTTCTATTCCGCCAGCTTTGTATAGTAGCAGTCTCCATATTTAGAAAAACTATTGCTACTTTAAAACGTTATTTATGTACGATCATCACAAAACTTTACTTCTCTGAGTTGAAAATAATCGACGATATATTACTTAGGAAATTATTTTCTCAAGATATAATCATAAATTCTTCTGACTAAAATTGACAAAATAATGCACCTAGCATTATATTTAACCGGTATATAGATTATTGCTAAAAAATGCTGACTGCCCATCAAGTAAAAAAAATGCCGAAGGTTGATCTTCACAGACATATTGAAGGAAGCATCCGACCTGCAACTATACTTGAGTACTCCCGCCTTAAAGATATTCTAGAAACAAGACAAACGCTTTCTGACTACGTTAATGCAATGCAGGTTAACGGTGAAGAAGAAAGTTTAATGGAATTCATCGAAAAGCTGGGAACAAGATTTATGCTTAAATATACAACTTGCCAAGAAGATATCGAGCGTTTCAGCTACGAAGCTTGTGAAGATGCTTCAAATGATTCTATTGTATATCTTGAATTGCGATGTTGCCCATCAAATTATATAAAGACTCCGATTTCGATCGAAGAGTTTATAGAAGGAATTTATACTGGCATACAAAAAGCAAAAGAAAAATACGGAATTAAAACCGGTCTTATAGTCTCGATAAAAAGAGAAGATCATTGGGAGATTAATCAAAAGGTTTCAAAAACAGTTATCGACTTCTTCCAAGAAGGAAAAGTAAATGGAATTGACCTTTGCGGAAACGAACCTATGTTTCCGGCAAGAGAGTATAAAGATCTTTTTAAAGAATTCTATAAACGAGGTATTCCGATTTCAATTCATGCGGGAGAAGAAAAAGGTGCCAAGGGATTAGAGAATATAAAAGATGCAATAACACTGCTCCATGCAGATCGAATCGGCCATGGTACTTTTGGAACATCTTCGCAAAGAATTATTTCACTTATAAAAGAGGAAGATATATTATGCGAGTTATGTTTAACAAGCAATGTACATACGAAACTTATTGAATCTGTTAGAAAGCACCCGATCTTTAAGTTTCTCGAATGCAAAGTACCTGTTTCAATAAATACCGACGATCCAATAACATCAGGAATCACGCTAACTAAAGAATATATAAACCTAATTAAATATTACAATTTTAGCATCAGAGACTTCAAGAAGATCAACCTGGATGCAATCAAATACTCGTTTCAGACCAAAAGGGAGAAAAAAGCTATCAAAAGAAGCTTTATGCACAAGTTCGATGAGTGGAGATACTTGTTGCTTGATAAGTATCTGATATAAGCTATATGCTGTCTGCTTTCAGCCTACAACTTGCAGCTATACAGCTGTTTCCCCTTTTCCTTCTGGACTTTTGCCTTTTGCCTTATTCTCTGCTATCATCCGTTCAAGTATGAGATATTTAGTAACTATGAATAAAAACTCCTTACAAACCGCTTCAGCCCCGAAGGGGGCCTAATTTTCTACACCTTTAGCATTTTTCATATAAATTCTCTATAATAAAGTTATTCTTTAATGCTACATTTTTCATTCTTAATTTATAATTCTTAATTTTTAATCAGACAAAATGAACTCTCTTGAAATCAAGAAAAAATTTATAGAATTCTTTAGATCAAAAGGGCATAAAGAAATCCCGAATGTGCCATTAATTCCCGAAAACGATCCAACATCGCTTTTCATCATGGCCGGTATGCAGCCCCTTTCGCCATATTTTGGAGGAGAACCGCATCCTACAGGCGATAAACTTGTTAATATACAAAGATGTGTCCGAACAGATGATATTGAAGAAGTAGGTGATACTATTCATCAAACTTTCTTTGAGATGTTAGGCTATTGGTCACTTGGAGCATATTTCAAGAAAGAGGCCATCGAAATGTCTTTTGAATTTTATACTTCACAAGAGTGGCTCGGATTAGATCCAGAAAGAATTTATGCTACGGTATTTGAAGGCGATAATGATGCTCCACGCGATGAAGAAGCAATAGAGATCTGGAAAAAAATCTTTAAAAATGTTGGTATAAGAGCTGAAGTTTATGACAAAAAGAAAAAAGACAATAGTTCCGCAAGAATTTTCCCGTTAAATAAAAAAGAGAATTGGTGGGGACCAGTAGGAGAAAGTGGTCCCTGCGGTCCTGATAGCGAATTTTTCTATTGGAGGGGGAAAGACAAACCTGACTTTTCAGAATTTGTTCCTTATGACAATTCAAATATGTTTATTGAAATAGGAAACGATGTTTTCATGGCATATAATAAAACTAAGGAAGGAAAATACGAACCTTTAAAGCAGAAGAATATTGATTTTGGCGGAGGAATGGAACGAATAGCTTTAGTCTGTACGCTAAGAGAAAAGGACGGTTCAGTTCCGTATAATTTCACTAATTTTAATACAGATTTATTTGATACGCCTCTCTCGTATCTTCGAAGCCTTGTTGAAGATGAAAGCAGAAAGTCCACAAGAGAAGAGAATGAAGATGCAGAAAATATTACAGAATTTGATCTTACACTAACTGATTTCAACAACCCCAGCCAGGCTGTTAAGGCTTTCAGAGTTATTCTTGATCACACAAGAGCTTGTACTTTCCTTGTCGCAGATGGTATCGAGCCGTCAAACAAAGATCAGGGCTATATACTTCGAAGACTGTTGAGAAGATCAGTAAGACACGCAAAGTTAATAGGCATAGAGGGCACCTTTACCAAAGATATTGCTAAACTTTACATTGATAAATACAAGATCCAATATCCTCATCTTGCTGATATGCAGAACAAAATTCTGAATATCTTAGAGAAGGAAGAGATAAATTTTGAGAATTCAATAAAAATCGGTGCCAAAGAAATAGATAAACTTGAAGCAAGCGGGAAAAAGATTACCGGAAAAGATCTTTTTAATATCTTCGAGACCTATGGCTTTCCAATTGAAATGGCATTAGATGAGTTAGGCATAGAGAAGGACGAATTACGAATGAAATATCAGAGGGAATTTGATAAGGCAAAGGAGAAGCATCAAGAACTATCAAGAAAAGGATCTAAAGGAAAATTCAAGGGGGGATTAGCCGATTCCTCTGAAATTACAAAGCGGTATCATACCGCAACACATCTTTTACTTCGTGCTTTACAGGAAGTTCTTGGAGATCATGTACATCAACGAGGCAGTAACATAACAGAGGAAAGATTAAGATTCGACTTCTCTCAAAGTGAACAATTAACAGATGAGCAGAAAAAAGAAGTTGAGAGACTTGTAAATGATAAGATAAAGGCAGGATTAAAGGTTCTAAAAAAGGTGATGCCGAAAGAGGAGGCTCTAAAAATCGGAGCTGAATGTGAATTTCCAGAAAAGTATCCCGATCAGGTTTCAATTTACGAGGTTGAAGGCTTCACAAAAGAATTCTGTGGAGGGCCTCATGTTGAAAACACCAAAGAACTTGCAAAGTCCGGCAAATTTAGGATAATAAAGGAAGAGAGTGTTGGGAGTGGAGTGAGAAGGATAAAGGCAGTATTACAATGAAGTGGAGTAATAACCATATAGCAATATAACAGCCTAGATATCTAACGATTTAACTATACTTCAATGATCACTATCGGCATCCAAGGCGGCAAAGGTTCATACAATGAGGAAGCCTGCAATCATTTCTGCAAAGTAAATGGTATTAAAGATTATGAAATTAAATACCTCTTCACTACAGAAAAGGTTCTTGAAAACTTACATTTAGGAAGAATTGATTATGCACAGTTTGCTATAGAGGATCCTTCGGGAGGGATTGTAAATGAATCAATTGACGCTTTAACAAAATATACATGCAAAATTATTGATAAATTTAAGTATCCCATGAACCACTGCTTGCTTATTCATAAGGACGTTTCAATGGATGATGTGAAAACAGTAATGACACACCCGCATATTTATAAACAATGTATAAATACACTTAAAGAAAAATACCCTCAATTGGAAGTAAAGATTGGAAAAGGTGACTTAATAGACCAATCAAAAGTTGCGGAGAAAATCTCTGAGGGTGATATAGATAAAACAACTGCTGTCATAGGCTCTAAGCTTCTCGCAGAAATATACAGCAATTTAAAGGTCATCGAAGAAGGAATACAAGACTCAAAGGATAACTATACAACTTTTATGTTCTGCAAGAGAAGATATATCATCTAGTAGCCAATCTCCAACAACCAATATCCAATATTCAATCGTCAATTTAGTAACTCACAACTCATATCTGTTAACCTACTACTTCCCTATTTAACTATAAACTATCCAGCCACATATCCATCCGACTATGTGACTATCTTTATTTTCACCTCTTCGCTTTTTGCTGTTCGCCATTTATACTGAGTGGAGTCGAAGTATTTGCTATTTGCAATTATCTTGTATTGAAATCCTCTTTCAGCTAATATAAACCCATGTCAAAACTGCCTGATCATAAAACAATTTATCTAGTAAGACATGCCCAGACCAAAGGGAATTTTAAGGGGAACTGGCTTGGTGCCCGCTCGATTGATGAATTGAATGAGTATGGGAGAAAACAAGCCCGTTTTACAGCAGAATATCTTCTGGAAAGGAATGTAAATGCCTCGAAAATATTCTCAAGTCCCACTCCAAGAGCTCTTCAGCACGCAGAGATCTTGCAGAAAAGACTCGATCTCCCGATTGAGAAATTAAACTCGCTAACGGAGATAAATCTGGGAATACTTGAAGATAGAACGAGGGATGAAGGTTTAAGACTTGTGCCTGAAGAAGTCCACGATTGGCACACAAATCTTACTCGATTTGAGCCTCCACTCGGTGAATCTGCAATAGAGGCAGCTGAACGTTTTTACGAAATTGTAGAATTAATAACTAAAAATTATCAAAAGCCAGATCTTATATTTGTTTCTCACGGAGTTGTAATCAAACTATTTTTGGCAAGAATACTTAAATCCTCCATAGAAACTGCTGAAACAAAAATTAAAGTTCCCTGGACCACACACGGTACAATAACGATAGCTGGTTATGAAAAACAAGGTTTTAGGTTCCAAAGAGTTGTCCAGAATAAGTACCCCGACAGTGAGAGAATCGCCGCTTTTGGATAAAAAACACATTATATTTCCACCCGTGTAACCTTCTAGACAGAGTCATCTCGAACGAATTCAAATATATTGAATGATAATAAAAATTACTGGACTTTTATAGTTTGAATAGATAAATCTGTATATTCCATTAACTTTTCATCCATATAATGGAGATAGGAGATAAGGAACACTCTTTGTTGACTATCAAATATATATACCTCTGTTAAAGGAACGCCCATGGGTTCATTTGGACATAATGCTCTAATTACGGTCTTATCTCCAATTTTAAAGTTTTTATCCACACTACAACCTGTTTTGTAGCTCTGATATGTTTCATAAAACTCATTTAAGGACAATTTTTCAGGATTTTCCCAAACATCCCAACGAATAACGATCTCATTGCCATAGTCATTATTTATTTCAAAACCTACTCTGATAACGTTTGGATCAGAAACTCCAGGATTATCTATAATCTCCCTTTCAGCTCCCGACCCGTTGTGCTTAAAAGAGATTCCCCATTCATTATTTGTGTATGTTTTCCATCCAGCATAAGGATCTTCACTTATAGTAGTTACCTGCTGACTTTCATTTTGTTCCTCGCTTTCTCCAGACTCATCTTCTTTCTCTTCTGTTATAGTTGTAGTTGTTGTTGTCGTTTCAATTATAGATTCTTCTTCATTTTTCTTTCCTTTCCCAAGTATATAAGCTATAACTACAATAACTATAAACAAAATCAATAATACTGCTATCAATAATAATTTCATAACCCTCTTTTTGCCTTTTGAATCATTATTAATTTTTATATCCTGATTCTCTTTTTCTAAAGTTATTCTAGAAGAACTTGACTGTAAACCCTTTTGAAATTTTTCATTCATTGAAGAATCACCCTGCATAGCAAACTTTTAAGAAATAAACAATAAAAATATAATAACATAATAATTTCTATAAAGAAAAGTTACTTTTCCACACAAGTCCCGTTTAATGTCTACCATTTAGTATCAGTTTTTACTGAACAGACAAGAAGTATTCGCCGTTATCTTTCAGCTAAATAAAAAAAATGGAAAAATTGATTCCATTACTATTTATTGCTAGTTTTATACTAGCAGGCTACACCATCTTTCCAACAATGAGCCTACTTTTAATTATATGGTTTGGCTTGTTCTTTCTAGCAAGGCATAGAAAGCTTGATAGAAAGTTAAATAAAAAAGAAGCTAAATTTTATTATATTGTAATATTTACCTATCCCTTACTTGAAGGCATTATAAAGCTGTTAATTGTCCAAAATATCATTCCCGGTTCGTGGTTCTGGCTCAATAGGGTAGAGCATTTTCTTTCGGCTATTGCCATAGAAGCTTTATTCTATCCTCTGCTAAAGCCGACGATTCTAAAATTAAATCAAAAAGAAGCATTCATCTTTGTTGTTTCAACAGTTGTGCTGATTGGAAATTTTAATGAGTTTTTTGAGTATGCAATTCGTCTTCAACTAAAACTAACTGATGCTGCACGCTTTAGTGCATACTATTGGGATACTATCTATGATATGGCAATTAACATCTTAGGGGCATCTACTGGGTTTCTTTTGCTTTGGAAGTTTTCAAGAGTAAAGCCAAAAACAGCCAGAAATTATAATCAGAAACGGTTTCCTGAAATAATCTCATAGAGTACTCTCCCAAGCTTTTGTGGATCATGCCTGCTTAGACTTCTTTTTAGGTAATCTCCTTTATCTTTTGCTACTTCAGAATTTGATATCAGATCATCCCTTACTACTATATAATCCTCCTTATCAGTTGTGTCATCAAGAATTGGTTTTTCCCCTTCTAATTTAAAGTACTTTTGGATAATTTCCTTAGCAATCGGAGCATTATTTACAAGAACAGTATCCGGCTTACGTTTTGTATATTTAGAAATCTCATTTACTAAGTCCCTTACTCCCATTCCACGAGTTTGCCCATTCTTTGTCATTAAGTTACTGATAAATATAAACTCCCCCTCATTCTCTTTGAATGCATCGGGAATGCCATCAACAATAATATTGGCAAGTGTACTGGTATACGAATCTCCCGGACCGGCTATAATGAAATCCGCTTCTTTAATAGCCTTCCTAGCTTCTGGATTAGCTTTCGCTTTCGGCTTAAGGTAGAAATTCACAATTCTTTCATTTCTTTCGACTTCAGGTTCGTCAATCAAGTGCTCACCACAGATAACGTCTCCATCTTCAAATTCTGCAACAAGCCTAACATTCTCAAGGGTCACAGGGATGACCTCCCCCGAAACATCAAATAGTTTACAACTTGCCTTTACAGCACCTAGCTCAGAACCGGTAATATCAGATAGTGCCATCATTATGATGTTTCCCAAAGTATGTCCTTTAAACCCCTTTCCTTTATCAAACCTATAAGTAAACAATTCGCGGAATAAACCATTTCCCTTTTCGGATAATGCAATAATCGACTTTCTCAAGTCACTTAGAGGCAAAAGACCAAATTCATCTCTTACAACGCGATTGCTTCCTCCTTCGTCCATCATACTAACTATGACACTTAAGTCTAAATCTTTGTGGTTTTTTAGTCCGGAAAGCACGGGTATAGTACCAGTACCTCCACCAATCGCAACTACTTTCTTCTTATTTGATTTAGTTTTCATGTGTTTATTCTACTTAACTGTTACACTTTTTGCTAAATTCCTGGGTTTATCAGGAGTATTTCCTAGTTCAACAGCTAGATAATAAGCCAGCAACTGAAATGTAATAACTTTTGCAATCGGATCGGCAATTCCGGCGTCAACTGTCGGGATAAAATTATCAAATAACTCATTATTCTTACTTGAAATTCCAATTACCCAAGCTCCTCTTGCTTTCACTTCTGCAGCAGCACTCAAAAGATCATCTTTAACATCATCTTCCGACACAATAACGAAAACAGGTGTACGTTTTTCAATTAAAGCTATAACACCGTGTTTCAGCTCACCCGACGCAAATCCTTCTGCATGCTTATATGCTGTTTCTTTTAGCTTCAAAGCTCCTTCAAGCGACATATAATAGTTCTGCTCCCTTCCAAGGACAAATATATGCTCTTTACGCAACAATTCCTTTGCAAGCTTTCTTATGTTCTTGAAAAGATCCTCATTGAAGTACTTCTCAAGCTTTTTTGAGAATTCTTCAATACTTCTTTTCACAAATTTGTGTTTCCCGGCAACTGAAAAAGCAAGCAATAGTCCCCATGCCACTTGAGACGTAAAGGCTTTTGTAGAAACAACACATATTTCAGGTCCGCTACGAGTAAAGAATGGATAATCCGACATCCGCGGAATGCTGGACCCGACCATATTTACAATACTCGCAACTTTTGCTTCCCGAGCTTTAGCAGCATCAATAGCCTCAATAGTATCAGCTGTTTCGCCGCTTTGACTAACAGCTATTATCAAATCATTTTTTTGGAATAGCTGCTTATAACTATCAACTTCATAGGCCTTTAGTTCAACAGCTGGGATACTTGCATATTTACGTAAGAAATAAGCGATCTGGCCAGCAGCGAAACTAGCTGTTCCAGAACCAACAGTATAAACGTTCTTTGCTGATTTTATAGACTTCATAAGTCCTTTCAGTTCTTCAATACTATACTGAACTGCTTCACGAACAGTATGCTTTTGCTCAACAATTTCTTTAAGCATATAATGAGGAAAACCTGCTTTATCTATAGATACGTCCCTATGATCTAGCTTCTGCAGTTTATACTTTCTCCTTTTGCCATCAGAAACCCTAAAGATATTCACTCCCTCATCGTCCAAAACAACCATTTCCAAGTTGTCAACAAATATGACATCATCTGTCTTATCAGCAAAAGATAAGGTATCGGAAGCAATAAAAATCTCATCCTTTCCGACGCCAACAACCAAGGGAGATCCGTTACGAACTGCAAAAATTCGTCCAGCTTTAGTAAGCAGAATAATAGTGTTTCTACCTTGAAGCTTTTTGAAAGCCCAGATAATAGCTTTTTGTAAACCCTTACTGCGCTTTAGCTCATCTTCGATAAGTCTTACTATAATTTCAGTATCGGTTTCTGAAATAAACTTATAGCCTCTTGCCGCAAGTCTTCTCTTCAAGTTCTGATAATTTTCTACAATTCCGTTTTGAGCTAGTACAAAGCTTTTATCCGAAGCATAATGCGGGTGAGCATTTACTTTTGTAACTCCTCCATGTGTTGCCCAGCGAGTATGTCCTATGCCAATAACTGCATTATCTTCTCTTTCAAGAACCTTAATATCTCCAATTGCCCCGACCTTTTTAGCCACTGAAATTTTCCCCTTTTTCAAGCTCGATACACCCCATGAATCATAACCCCGGTATTCAAGTCTTTTAAGCCCAGTAAGAATTGTATTTAAAGCACCTTTTTTCCCTTTATAGCCGAATATACCACACATTTTTAAAATTAATGTAACATTTATATAGTCTAATTTGCGTCTTGTTATATCTGAAACGATGACTAATTGCATTCCTTACAAATATATGTCATAAGAAGTGAAAGGCAAAAAGCATAAAGCGCTACGCTAAAAGTTACCAAGCTAGAAAGCTGAAAGCAAATAGAGAACAGCTGATAGCTATGAGATGTAAATTATGAGATATGAGTTATTAAGATTTATAAACCGTGATTAACTTTTCAGTAATAGTTCCGACATTAAACGAAAGGGTGACTATACCTATACTTCTAAATTCACTCGAAAATCAAACACTTAAAACTTTTGAGGTTATAGTTGTCGATAACGGTTCAACGGATGGTACAGTAAATGTTATTAAAAGTATTAAAGAAAAATATCCTTTTCCGATAAGGCAAGTCTTTTTTAAACAACGTGGAATAAGTCATGCCCGAAACCACGGATCAAAATATGCTAAAGGCAAATATCTCATCTTTTTTGATGCTGATGGAATAGTGCATAGACAGTGGATTAAAAATGCCGCAGATATTTTAGAGAGGGATAGTGAAATACTTGTCTTGAGTGGTTTCCTAATTTACAGACATTCTAACTTCTTAAAATTCCTGCTTTATAATAGTTACTCTTCTATTGGATACACAATTCTAATCATACTTCAAAGAGTTTTTAAAATTGGCTATTTTTTTCTGGGGAACAATATGCTCATTGATAAAGAATTCTTCACAAAACTCGGCAAGTTCCCCCACATTGTTGGAGAAGATATGGCACTGACTCAGAAAGCTCTATCCTCTATAAAGGATCACAAAAGATTTAGGTCAGAATTTAACTTAAAAGTATACAATTCTTCAAGACGTTTTGAGCAAAGAGGGTTCATAAGTTCGCTTATTGGATGGATAGTGGATTTCAAAAACAAAAAAAGTTCAAGCAAATACGATGTGTATAGATAAACAGTCAAATAGTTGAATAGCTAGCTAGTTACATTTTTTCCTCTAGATGAAGGTTAAACCTTCATCTAGTATGGATCCATATTGAGACGAAAGTTAAACTTTCGTCCATTGGGAGTTAGGCTGCTACTTCATACCTTTTGCATCCTCCCCTCAACAGGTTTCAAAAGCTTCTCTCTATGATACTTCGTATTTCGCAAATTAGTCCCAATTCCAAGATATATCTTGTGTCCACCTATTCTTTCAAGAAGCCCCATACCTAGAACAACGCCATAATCACGTATATCAAACTTCCATTTGAGAAAATTTTTGTCAAGATATTTTGTAGCAGATTTGTTAAGCTCATCAAAAGACAAATTGGTATCTATATCTATCTGGAAATGAGGGATCCATTCATCAGAGTAGCCTTTACCAAACTCAGATAATACTATCTCAAATAAAGGGGACTCCCACTTGACTTTGTCACCTATGAAAAACCATCTCGAGGTTTTGTTACCAGAATCTTCTTCAAAAATTTCCACATCGGCATTTTCAGCAATTCTTTTATAATAAGCCACTTCCTTTTCAATAAAATTACATGAATAACTTACTCCTAGATGATTTAATCTTACTATTTGAGGGCGCATATTCCTGATAAATTCTTTAAAACTAGACAAAAGGGAAATATCTCTCATTCCTTGCTTCTTTGTCTTCATTTTTGAAGTTATTTCTTTACCAAGAATGCTAACTTTTTCTCCGACTACCTGGGCCAGCTCTCCAGTTTTTAGCCTTAGAGAGCAACTGGCACCCTCTACTAATAAACTCTTTGTTTCTAAATCATCTGAGAGTATTTGAAGGTACATACATACTTTACTTAAATAAGACATACCCCGCAAATCCTTCATAAGTAATTTATATAGTTAAAGCATATTCCATTATATATTTTTATATCATCATAGCACTGCAGAGCGCCATCCTCAAATAAAATAACATAATTTGATTCTAAAAGTACAGCACCTTTCTAACTTGGAGTAATAATGTTTATTATAAACTCAACACAGGAAGGTACAAATTAACTATAAAATTCAGAACAGTCATTTTATTCTAGCTTCTTCAAAATATTTCGAAACTACGAATACTTTATTTACTCTATTATAGGTTGCTCTGAGTAAGTATATTCTGGTAATATGAATTACTTGTGTCAAATTATAAAAGGCGACACCTCTGATATCTATATAAAGAAAACGGCGTTCCCTGGTAATACTCCCAAGGATATTCTCAATTTTAGATAAATAACTATTTTTTACACGTTACTTTACACAGCATGACCAGAAGACAATATTATAGGTCACGCGGCCGAAAAAGATTCTTTAGTAGATATCATAATAATCCACGGATTACAAGCATAAGAAAAAAAACAGTAAATCCATTACTTAGGAAAGCAAAAATGATAGGGGGAATTCTCGTAAATATTATACTTTTTTCCTTAATCTTTGTCTTACTATGGTGTCTTGCAATTATCGGCAAATACTCAAAGGATATCCCCAATCCAAATGAACCTTTTGAAAGGAAAGAAGATTTAACTAGTCACATATATGACAGAAATGGAAACGAACTATACAAAATACATGGGGATCAAAACAGAGAACTTGTTGAAGTTGAAGAAGTTCCTATAAGCGTATTGTGGGCCTTCCTGGCTTCTGAAGACATAGATTTCTATTCACATAATGGCATAGATTTTGGAGGTACTTTTATGGCACTGCTACATGATTGCTGCAATATTGGACAGCCAAGGGGTGGATCAACAATTACACAACAAATGCTCAAGAATACTGTACTATCGAATGAACGCACCTACGAGCGAAAAGCGAAAGAAATCATCTTAAGCCTCAGAGTCGAACAAAAGTACAAAAAGAATGAAATTTTAAAACTGTATTTAAATGAAATAGGTTTCGGAGGAAACACATATGGTATCAAAACTGCTGCAAATGTATATTTCGACAAAGATGTAAAGGAGTTAACTCTTGGTGAAGCCGCTCTTCTTGCCGGTCTTCCACAAGCCCCGGGGAGATACTCTCCGCTATTTGCAGCAGATACTCAAGAAGCACAAAAGCTTGCTAAAGAAAGGCAGATTTATGTTTTGGATCAAATGCAGGAAAAAAAAGAGTTGATAAACCAATATATTCAAGAATATAACACTTGGACTACCGATAAAGTCGAAATAACTGACGATATTATTCAAACCGCAAGAGAAGAGGAGATCACCTTTGCAGATGGGAAAATAGATATAAAAGCTCCTCATTTTGTTTTTTTTGTACAAGAAGAATTACAGATCGGCACTTATAATAGGGGGAAGTCCTTTACGCTTTCAGAAATCGAACGAGGAGGGCTGAAGATAACAACCTCCCTCGATCTTGAACTCCAAGAAATTGCAGAAAGACACATAAAAGATGGCATACCCAAATGGGTGATTCCGCACGGTGGGTATAATGCCGCGCTTGTCACTTTGGACCCAGACACTGGGCAAATACTTGCTATGGTGGGATCTGGGGACTATTTTGGACAAAATTTCCCCGAGGGTTGCACTCCTGGTTTAGATTGCAAGTTTGAACCCAATGTAAACGTTGCCATTTCCTTGCGTCAGCCCGGATCGTCTATAAAACCTATGGTTTATTTTACAGGCTTTGAAACAGGACAGCTATATCCTGCTTATCCATTTGTTGATATGCCAATAAAGTTTTCAGACAACTATGAGCCAAGAAACAACAGCGGAACATTCCTATATGGACCAATAAACTTAAGGCAGGCACTTCGGGAATCTTTAAATATTCCAGCCGTTGAAGCAACAGAAATTATTGGTGTTGATAATTTCGTTAAAAGTTTACAAAGACTTGGATATACAACCTATGACAGTTCTGCCTATTTTGGACCGGCAATAGGAGTAGGAGCAGGTGATGTTAAACTCATTGAGCATGTAAATGCCTTTGCTGTTTTTGCAGCAAATGGTATACATAATAAGCCGTCACCAATTCTCAGAGTCGAGGATTCAGAAGGAAATCTCCTTTACGATTACTACCTAGACGAAAAGGAGAAGGGGATTAAAGTTGCAGATGAAAGGGCGTGCTATCTCATTAATGATGTAGCTAAATTTTACCACTATCGCCCTTCAAAGCCTGGATATGAATTTGCAGGAAAGACAGGGACATCCGATAATAACACCAATACTTACTATATAGGATGGTCGCCGGAAGTAGTCACGGGTATCTGGGTAGGAAATAACGACAACTCAAGAATGTATAGATCCGCCTACGGATATACAACAGCGAGATACATTTGGATGGCTTACAACGAAGAAATACTTGAAAGGTTTCCTGCAGCAAAATTCCAAAGACCTCCTGGCATAGTGACTGCATCTGTATGCCAAGACAGCGGTCTCCTAGCTACGGGAAACTGCAGCGCAATAAGCGATCTCTTCATTGCTGACAAACTCCCATCAGTTGACACTTCAACTTCGGCACAAAAGTCGTGTTCTTATGAAGTAAATAGGGATGATCCAAGCATAAAAAAATGGGTTTGTTCAAATAAATATAGCCGCTACATCAAGGCACCTAAGCCTGAATGGCAGGTGTATTGGGATAAGGTATTTTGATTCATAGTTGCCGGTTTAAAGCTCCAGCTTTGAACCAGCAAGACAATTGAAGGTTTTTCCTTCAATCAGTACTGAAAAATAAGATAAGGAGCAAAAGTCCCTTGTACCAAAGGTTAGTTTAACCCTCCACGATTGAACAATTTATCACTTGCAAGATCTTTTGAAAAATATAAGAATAAGACTAACTAAAAGAATAGTAAAATGAAAAGTAAGCTAAAGATCATAATTCTTCTTATATTTGCAACTTTGTCTATACTCCTTTTGCTTCCCTATATTATTCCCCTTAAGAGAATGGAGACTTGTACAAAAGAAGACCTAGTCTCAGATAATGGTACTTTCCTACTTGTTGAAGGGAAACAAATTTATATAGAAGATTTTGGCAGTAAAAGTTCAGAAAAAGTTCTAGTATTCATTCACGGATTTGGATCGAACAATTATTCCTGGAGAAAGAACATCCCTTTCTTCACCGAAAAAGGCTATAGAGCCATAGCCATAGAACTTTTAGGCTTTGGTTTATCTGATAAAGACTGGAAATCAGATTATTCTCATCCAGCCCAAGCTGATAGGATAAAAAGTATTCTGGATCAACTAGAACTTAATAATGTAACATTAGTGGGTCATAGTATGGGAGGAAATGTTGCAGTGCATTTTACTCATAAATATCCAGAATATGTTGATAAGTTAATATTAGTCGATGGGTCAGTCTTTACAAAGTCCATCAATGGACATCCAAATCTTCCCCTTAGTTTCTTTCTCGAATTACCGCCAATCAGAAGAACTGCTCGTCATATCTTAAGATTTTTCCTTACTGAAGAAAGATCAAAGCAGATATTCCAGAGTACATTCTATAATAAAGATTATTTAACAAACGAAATACTTGAAGGTTATGGAGAAAGAACAATAATAGGCGAGTGGGACCTTTCCTTACTTGCAGCAACAAGAGATTACAACAGAAATATGATAAAATTTGAATTACAAGAAATAAAGACCACTACACTTGTTATAACAGGAGATAATGACACATGGGTTAGCCCTGATTTAGCAGAGCGAATCAGCAGGGAAATTGAGCCTTCAGAACTTATAATTATTTCTAATGCTGGTCATCTGCCTATGGAAGAACAATCTGAAATCTTTAACCAAGAACTATACGCATTCTTAACTACTGATTATGAATAATTGTCATAAGTCCATAAAAGATCAAGTTTTATCGAACATCTATATTGTGTGATCTATTCTTTTCTTTTATCTGTAAATATAACATGGGTGATCTTCTTCCTACCAAAAAAGCATTTGTTCATAAAGATCCCAAAGCCATCCTTGATTACTGGGAACAGCAGTTCAGTACGTCTTATAAAATAGGCAAAATCAGTAGTGAGAATCAAAAAATACTAAAAACCCTAGTCAAAAACGTCTCAAAAGGGAAAATGCTTGATAATGGCTGTGGTGAAGGTAGGATAAAGCAATTTTTCGAAAAACTGGGGTGGGAAGTCTACGGAAGTGACATTTCTTCAAATGCAATTAAGAAGGCATCCGAAATAACTCCAGTGAATTTAGTTTGTGCTCCATGCGAGAATTTACCTTTTCGGGACAAATTTTTCGATGCACAGATTTCGTGGAGAGTGCTTCACAGTATCCCAAAACCAAAAAGGAAAAAAGCAGTAAAAGAAATGGCCCGTGTACTCAAAAAGAATAGCCTTCTTTTCTGTTCTGTACAAACAGCAGATGACAAAGAAACGATCAGTAAGTATAGAAAACATGGTATTGAGTTGAATTATGATAGGCTTTCCTTTGTTGCTGACATAATGGTGGAGGGAAGAAAAGTCCAGAGATTAAAGCACTTTTATACAAAAAAAGACATCTTTCAAGAAATTGAATCAGGAGGATTATTTCAAGTCGAAAAAATCCTTCTTTATAAGGAAAAATGTGGATGGAGTAATAAGAAGCAAACGTACTGGATAGTAACTGCCAAAAAATTTTAAAAGAACAAAACTATGCCTTGGCATTTATACTCACCAGATGGGATTACACCTGCCCCGCAATATATGGATAAAGGAGAATCCGAACCAAGCCTGGGTAGACAAGCGGCTATTGCAATGGCAATACTCATTCTTGCAGCAAGTTGCGCTTTGTGCGGAAGACGTGAACAAAGAGATATTCAAAGTCCCATGACAACTCCTGTGGCAGAAAGACCAACTCTTCCTCAGATAGTTGAGCCCTAATCTAAACCAGAATTAATAGACAAGTGGCTTAAGCCCTTTGTCCTAGAAGTTGATCCATCCGCCCCACTACCAAATACCAAACCTGGTCATTACGCAAAATCTTGCGTAATGACTGGACTAGTCAAATCTGTTATACTTAACAAGACGCAACGTTTAAGTAGTACAATCACTAATACTATTGGTAACAATTTTTACTATGAAAGAAAAGCTGGAAATACTTGTGAAACAACTTAATCCGAAGTACACAAAGATCAATGAGCCGCTATCAAATCACACCACATTAAAAATCGGAGGACCCGCAGACATTTTATACGAAGCTTTTGATACAAAAGATCTTGTGAATACTGTAAAACTAGCTAAACTCCAGGAAATACCAGTTACAGTACTCGGCAGGGGGAGTAATGTTCTTGTTTCTGACGATGGCATCCGTGGGCTTGTTATTCAAAACCTAAGTAAAACCATAAAGATAGGTGGTGAAAAGCCTGTGCACGAAGACCATGTTGAAGTGACAGCAAGATGGGAGTCGGATCACAAAGAAGGCACTTTTCGCGGTATAGAATTTAAAGATCTTGATTATGATGAGTCGGACAAGGACCGAATCGAAGTGGTCATGGATAGTGGGGTAGATCTCCCATTTGCACTGAAATACACGTTAGACAAAGAAATTACTGGCCTGCAGTGGTATGCAGGAATACCAGGAACTATTGGAGGAGCAGTTTTCAATAATATTCATGGTGGAACGCACTTTTTGAGTGAAATACTGGAAAGCGTAAAAATCATAAATAAAGAACTGGAAATTAAAGAATTAAGAATTAAAGACCTAGGTGTTGATTATGATAAAAGTAGATTTCATGATACAGGGGAGATAATCTTGCAAGCAACGTTCAATCTTTATAAAGGAGATAGCCAAAAAGCTAAGCTTACTGCCCTAGAATGGGCAAAAAGGAAGAAAATTCAACCGCGAAACTCTCCTGGTTGCGTCTTTGCAAACATTACCCAGGAGCAAAAGGAAAGACTTAAGTACCCAACAACCGCTGTTGGCTATATAATCGAGCACGTAGTAAAAATGTCCGGTTTTAAAATAGGGGATGCAGCTATATACAAAGAACACCACAACTTTGTAGTGAACAAAGGAGATGCTACTGCGAATGATTATTTAGCAGTAATGAAGGAAATGCATAAAAGAGTAAAAGAGGAAATTGGCATCGAATTAGTTCCTGAAATTATACTACTTGGCTTTAAGCCAGAGGAAATAAGAGAATTCACGAAAGAGGAGCAGAAAGAACTTAGAAAGGTAAGAAATAAGGAAATAAAGACGGTATACAAGAGTAAGGTCTGAATTTTTTCGGACCTCAATAGGAATCGAAATAACTATTTAATGTTACTAATTCTCAATGAAAATAAGACACCTACAACTAAATACTTCTGTTCTAAAACACCCGCAAAAAGTGATGGATTTCATCACTAAAAAGAACGTTGATGTTGCCTGTCTTCAAGAAATTGTTTATCCAATCAGTAAAGAAAGCCCAATGAGAAAGTTATCTAAAAAAACCGGGTATAACTACGAAGAAGGAGTCCACTTCTACTTTCTACCAGATAACAAGACTGTAGCGATGGCTATTCTTTCTAAATGGAAAGTAATAGAGAAAACACTCCATTACTACAATACAACAAGTTATGAACCCAAAGAATTGAGGAAAGAGAAACTCATAAGTGTGAATCTGCTTGACGACAAAAAAGAGGCTGATTTTCCAGCCTCAAGAGGCCTAAAACACTGGGTAAAGTCGAGATGCATCATAAATACCCTTATAGATGCTCCAAAAGGACTTTTAAGGGTCATAACTTCACATAACACTGTCTCAAGTCTTTGTACTGAAACAGTACAAATGTACGAAATGGCTCAGATGGTAAATTCTATAGTAAAACATGCTAAAAAGTATCCTACTATATATTCAGCTGATCTAAATATACGGCCGCAATCGTATTCAGTAAAGAAAATCTCTGAAGTAATGACATGTCATACAGAAGATTTTACAGATACATTGGCGAAGTCACATGTTGCAAAAAAGAAAGACTTTCCCGAAGGCCTAGCTGTCGATCACGTATTCTCTATTGGACTGAAACACTTAGAAACAAAACTTGAAGATGTAGATTTTTCTGAACACAAAGCTGTGCTATCAGAATTCGAACTCTTTTAGGACTATATTCATCTCCTGAACAAGGGGCTTAAGCCCCTTGCCTAGATCACAACATACTCAACCTATAAACAACATTCGGTATTTATGATAGGATTGAAGTAGCTAAACACATAGTTGCATAGTTACATAGCTAAGGAATTAAATAGATACTTGGCACTTTAGCTATTTAACTATCAGACTATGTAACTATTGAAGGATTATCTAACAAATTGCACTTAATATTATCAATAATTATTTTCAAAATTTAAAAAGGCAATAATAATGATTATCAAACTGCACCCGAATCTCATAAACAAAATTGCGGCAGGAGAGGTTGTAGAACGTCCAGCCTCAGTTCTAAAAGAGCTCATAGAGAATTCTATAGATGCTGACGCGACAAAGATTAGTATAAATCTTGAGAAAGCAGGCACTGAGCATATCGAGGTAGTTGATAATGGAGTAGGGATGGATAAGGAAGATGCTAAACTTGCACTCGAGTCCCATACAACCTCAAAAATTTCCACTGTTCAAGACCTAGAAGCTATTGAAACAATGGGATTTAGAGGCGAAGCTCTAGCTTCAATAGCATCAGTATCACAATTTGAGCTCATAACTATGTCCGAAAAAGGAGAAGTTGGAACAAAAGTGACAGTACTTAAAAAAGGCAGCTTGAAAACAGAAGAATTTTCAACAAATCAGGGCACAAAAGTAGTTGTGAAGAATTTATTCTATAACGTTCCTGCAAGACGGAAATTTTTAAGATCAATCAACACTGAGTACAAGCATATCTTAACTACTTTTCATAATTATGCCCTTGCATTTCCTCATATTCATTTCACTTTATCCCATAACAAAAAAACTGTCTATAATTTACCATCGGTAGGGAAGGAAAGTTTCAGTGATGAACTGCTAGTTAGAATTAATGATTTACTAGGAAATCAAATTGCAACCAATCTAGTTCCGATTGTGTATAACTCTCCGTACATACAAATCAGCGGATTTGCAGGACACCCTAAAATAGCAAGGAGACA
The DNA here is from genome assembly GCA_016932045.1 of Candidatus Dojkabacteria bacterium. Lineage (GTDB taxonomy): Bacteria > Patescibacteriota > Dojkabacteria > JAHIVN01 > JAHIVN01 > JAFGDO01. The sequence continues at coordinate 24,359 of JAFGDO010000010.1, forward strand.
AAGGAGTTATCAGTTAATATTTTTGAACAGAAGACCGATCGCTGATAAATTAATTACAAAGGCAGTATATAACTCGTACCATGGTTTGATACCAAAGGACAAGTATCCTATATTCTTCATGTTTTTGAAGATAGATCCATCGAAAATTGACGTAAACGTTCACCCCAGAAAAAGTGAGGTGCGCTTCTCAGATTCTCAACTAATTTTCCGTTCTGTTATGGACAGCGCCAAACACTCGCTCCTAAAGTTTTTAAAAAGCGATGCGGAGAGAGCTATTGACACATACTCGCACCTCACGAAAAGAGTGCCAACCACTAGGGAAGAGGTTACAACATCAACTAAAGGTCAAAAAAGATGGTCTCAAATTGATCAATTTCCTAAGAGAGAATTTACCAAAGAGAATCTCATACAAGAATCGATAAAATTCACAAGGGCACTATTAAAAAGTGACGATTTAGTAAATTTCGCTATACCCAAATCTTTTCAAATTTTTAACAGTTATATAGTTCTTGAGAAAGGTGACACAATTCAGATCATAGATCAGCATGCTGCAGCAGAAAGAGTGACATTCGAAAAACTAAATGAACAGTTTAAGAGAGGAACAGTTGAAACCCAGGAACTGCTTATTCCGGAAATTGTAGAACTCAACAAAGTACAATTCATAAATTTAACTGAGAATAGGGAAGGTCTTCATAAATTAGGCTTGAAAATATCTATATTTGGGAAAAAAGCCGTTAAAGTTACAGCCATACCGGCAATGTTAGCAAGGACCAATATCAAAGAGCTAATTCTTGATATTGTGTCCGAATTAGAAGAAACACAAGATAAAAATACCGAAAGCCTAGAAGACCAGATAGAACAACTCATAGCTACTATGGCATGTCATACAAGCATAAGAGCAGGAATGAAGCTGACTACTCGGGAAATAGATGATCTTATTAGAAAGTTATTAAAATGCAAGAATCAGTATGCCTGCCCGCACGGAAGACCTATCACGTGGGAGCTCAAACGTAAAGATCTTGAAAAGAATTTTGAGAGACATTAGTTGTAAGTTTAGATTCAAAAGAAACCTTTCACAGATGAACAGATGCAAATATAATATTCTGAAGCTTAAAAACGGATTGAAGGTTTTAGTTTACCCTCAAAGTCATGTAAATTCTATCTCAGTAAGCGCAGCAGTTAGAGCAGGACACATAAGTGAAAATCCCGAAGAAAATGGAATAGCTCACCTACTTGAGCATACACTCTTTGATGGAACTCAAGAATTCCCGACCTATCAAGATTTAACTGATTTTTTCGATAAGATGGCAGGAGGGTATAGTGGTTCAACCTCGCTTGAGACGATTAATTTATTCGGAACTTTTGTAGATGAAGAGATGCAAAATGCATTCTATACTCTCGAACAGATCTTGTTTCATCCTTTAATATCAGAAAAAGATGTGGCGCGAGAAAAAGATGTGCTTATGAATGAGCTTTCAGAGTACGAGGACTCTCCTGATTACCTACATTTCCTTGAAACAAAAAAACTTAGATTTAAGGGGAAGACAATTCTTTCGATGCCACCAGGAGGTACATCGGAAAGTGTCCGGGAGATTAACTCAAATCAAATTAAAGCTTTCCATCAAAAATATTTCCAACCAGGCAATATCAATATTGTAATCGCAGGAAGATGTAATACAAGAGATGTGGAAAGAGTAGTGCAAAAAACATTTCAAAGCAAAGAAAATAAGAAAGTCGCACATAAAGAATTCTCATACAAGCAGTTTTCGGACAAAGCAATAAAGATTCTTGCCAGACGATCAAAAAAAGCTTATATACGGATAACTTTTCCCTCGTTAAGCTGGAAACACCCCTCAATTGAAAGAGTCGCCTTAAATTATCTTTGTACTCTTTTTTCAAATCATAGAGCTAGCTTGCTTTACTCTAAACTCAGAGAAAAGCTAGGCTGGATATATGATATTGGTACGGATCACTATGTAGGTTTTGATATAGGAGCTCTTGAAATCATAACCTCAACTCCTCCTGAAAAGAGTTTACTTGTTACCGAGGAAATTTTAAAGGCCATCAAGCATGTGAGAACCCATATATTTGATATAAAAAGGATAAAACAGCTTGTGGAGATTGACCGAAAGAACATGAAGATGTCGCTTGATACAACAGAAGATATAGTTAACTGGTTTCAGGGTGAGATGATTTACCGATATCCTAAAATAATGCTTCCAAAAGACTTCATTGAAGTATATAATGAAATTGATGCTAAACTCGTCCAGAAGGTTGCTAGAGATGTTTTTGATTGGAAGAGACTTAATATCTGTGTTTTACAGCAATTAAGTCCTATCAAAAGAGCTCAATTCAGATCAAGAATTAATGGGCTGATTGATAAATATTCGGAGGAATAGTAGTTGGATGGTCGAAGCCAATCAGCTAATAAGCTAAAAGCTAACAAGCTAAAAAGCTAATAAAATGAACCAAAAAGAACTAGCCGAAATAAAACAAGCAATTCTTAAAAAGGTTGAAGAATTCGACACCTTCGCCTGTCTAGTTTCAGATCCTGATGAGGACGCTATTGCTTCAGGCCTTGCAATGGAAGAAGTTCTTGAACAGCTCGGGAAAAACGTAAAACTTTATACAAGCTATGACGTAGAAGACTATTCTTATCTGCCTCGAAGTGAAAAGTATATACATCAAGATATTGCCTCGGTTGATTTAAGTATATTTGAATGTTTAATATTTCTTGATTGTGCCAGTCCTGAGAGGGTTTTACTGCCGCATGCAAGGATTGAGGAGTTTAAACTGCCTGATAACGTTTTCGTTATTAATATAGACCATCATGAAACCAAAGAACCGTTTGGTGATTTAAATTATATTTCAACAAGCTTATCTTCATCTTCCGAAGGTATTTATGATATTTTCAAAGACAAAGTAAAGCTTACACCATCTCTTTCTACAAATTTGCTTGCTGCAATAATAGGTGACACCGACTGCTTTAAACATACCGCTATTACTACGCCAAAAACACTAAGGATTGCCGCAGATCTAATTGAGAATAATGCAAAGCATAAGCTTATCATTCAGAATATCTTTTATTCCTTTGCTGAAAAAGTAGTTGATTTGAATATAGATGCGATAAAAAACATAAAGGTAAAGCAGGTCGGGAAATACAGATATGCCTATGCAACATTTAACCCCAAAAAATTTGGTTTCACAGATGTCACAAGAGATCAAAGAGCACTAACACAGGAAAATGTGATTAGGACCATTAAGGGCATCGACTTTTCAATTGTAATTACTCCACTTGAAGATGGGATAATTAAACTTTCCTTTCGCTCTTCGAATGTTTACGTAAGACCTATAGGTGAACACTTCGGTGGAGGAGGGCACAATGAAGCTGCGGGAGCAACTATCAATATGACAGAAAAAGAATTCTGGCAAAAGTTAGAAAAATATCTTGAGACTGCAGAATTACCCGAAATCAAAAATTGAATTTTTCATTCTTACATAAATTCTCGTAAAAATATACTTCGCAACGTTCTTTTTTCACAAGATGCTATCATTACTACAAGACAAGCTGTGAAACGCCGGTTCCACAGAATTATCCACAAGTAATCTCCATCCGTGATCATTCCCAGACACAAACAACATTAAAACTGTGCATTTCTAGAACACAAGAAGGCTAGTATCCGCACATACCAGATCTTTCAACTTTATTCATCATTATATTATACCCACTACTCGTACCATCTCCTACGATATTACCAACGATATTAAGCTATCTACTATAAGTTGCACAGACCACTAGCTTAATATATAATCACGGCAACCATGCAAGTGCGAAAAAATGATCAAAATAGTCAATTTATTTTAAGGACCTTTTTTAAGATTCTAACCGCCTCTGTTTATATAAATCTGTTTTTCGGTCTCACGACTCCACTCTTGCTAAATAAATAACTAAGAATCAATTTCCAATCCACGATCTACAATCTACAATTAAACAACATGTCAATATAGCAATATAGCAATATATCAATTATACAATTATTCAATGATTCGCTTGAGAATCAAGAATGAAGAATTAAAAATTAACAATGAAACAATTTGGCAATGCAACTATTCCATTATTATAAGCTCTAGGAAATATTTTTCTTCCTCCAGCATCTACTTCTATTTTCCTATTCTCCATCAAAGAGAAGACTACATTTACAATTAAGGGTGTACATACTCTACCAGGCTTAATGCAACTTGCATTTTTTCTATATTTATGAGTAAATTAATATGCTTATATTAAATAGAGATATAACTTCATTTATTAAAATATAAAATTTTAATCCCACCAAAAATGTTTAAAGCTCTATTCCAAGTAAGAAAATTTTCCTCAAAAGTGTTACCTTTAGCGGTAACTTTTTTTATATTAGGAAATTATTTTCTTCCTTTATTTAACATTGTCGATTTTAGTGTAAATGCAGCACCAAATGTACCAACCAATCTTGGGTGGAATACATCTGCAACTCATCCTGGTAATCCTGGATACAGACCAGTTGAAATTACCTGCGGAGGATATACGAATCAAAACTCAGTAGCTCATAACTGGAGTGATGAGTCTGCAAGTGGTGCAGTAAGTTACGAGAGACAATGGCGGGCACCTGGATCTGCAACTTGGAGTACAGATCCAACTTCATACGTTAATCCTTACACCTCATTTAGTTCTTTTGGTGGAGGTGGAGGCACAGAGGGAATATGGAATACAAGAGTACGAGGATATGATGCTACCGGAGATCCAAGTGCTTGGAGCAATGAATGCCAAATCACATATGATGTAACCGCCCCAGTTGTACAAATAACCAGCCCAGGTGACGGAAATGTACTTAACGGCTTTGTAGACATACGAGGAAGTGTCACTGACACTAATCCTGATCATTATTATCTTGTTGTAAGAGAATTAGATAACACAGTAATTGATGGTCCTGGCACTGTTTACAGGTATGACTCTTTCACAGATGAATTGCTTTTTACATGGGACACTACTTCAGTTACAGACGGGGATTATATAATCCATCTGGCCGCTCGAGATGCTGCTGGGAATAGAGATGATGCGGCCGGATCACTTCATAGGATAACAGTAACAGTAGATAACACAGCACCGCCAACTCCTTCTCTTGTTTGGCCAACAGATGGTGCAGTTATTCATCCATCTATAGCTATTCTTGATTGGACTGATGAAACCGATCCGCATGGACCTGTTACTTACAACTATCAAAGCTCTTGGAGCGGTGGTTCTTTTGGTCCTGTTTCTACTGGCACAAATTCTTTTATAAATGCTACTGGCAGTGCTGATAATACTTATCTATGGTAAGTTCAGGCCTGTGATAGTTTAAACAATTGCAGTGCCTGGTCAGGTCCTTGGGAAGTCACTATTGACGGCACTCCACCTTACTCAAATTTCCTAACTCCAACTGATAATTCCTACCATAACTCTCCCATTAATATTTCCGGATTAACAGCCGACGATGGAAGTGGAGTAGATTATGTTGATATATCCTGGACTACTTATAATGGAGCATCTTGTGACGACTTGAGCTGGGCTTACCTTACAACATTTGATAACACGGATAATGATACACCTTTTAACTGGCCGGAGTCCCCTTACGCTTGGACTCCAGCATCAGAGGGAAGCTACTGTCTTATGGCTGAAGGTACTGATAATGCCGGTAATCTGGAAACAACTGCATATGCAACCAATGTTGTTTATGATACGACAGCTCCATTGGTGCAAATTACAAACCCAAGCGACGGAGATCTGGTAAATGGAACTGTAAACATTCAAGGATCAGTAACCGATGATAATCTTTGGAGATACTGGTTTGTTGTACAAAATTCTGGAGGTACAACTGTAGCTGGACCAGGGACTGTCTATCATGACGGACCGATTGTAAATGTTAATTTGGGATGGGATACAACTGCTGTTCCTGATGGAGACTATACCATAAAACTTGAAGCACGTGATAAAGCAGACAATAAAGATCCAATCGACTCTGTCCACTGGATAACAGTAACAGTAGATAATACAGCACCGCCAACCCCTTCTCTTGTTTGGCCGTCAGATGGTGCCGTTATTCATCCATCCATAGCCATTCTTGATTGGACCGATGAAACTGATCCACATGGACCTGTTACATACAACTATCAAAGCTCCTGGAGCGGTGGCTCTTATGGCCCAGTTTCAACAGGAACGAATTCTTTCATTAACGCTACAGGTAGCGCTGATAATACTTACTTCTGGCAAGTTCAAGCTTGTGATAGTTTGAATAATTGTAGCGCTTGGTCGAGTCCTTGGGAAGTTACTATTGACAGTACACCTCCTTACTCTACATTCTTCGAACCAACAGATAATTCCTATCACAATTCACCGATCGCAATTAGTGGACAGACAGCAGATGATGGAAGCGGTGTTGATTACGTAGATATATCATGGACCACCTATAACGGAGCATCTTGTGATGATTTAGGTTGGACATACCTAACAACATTTAACAATACTGATAATGACACGCCATTTAATTGGCCTGAATCCCCTTATGCTTGGACTCCAGCATCAGAAGGTAGCTATTGTCTGATGGCTGAAGGCACTGATAATGCGGGTAACCTTGAAACGACAGCTTACGCTACAAACGTTGTTTACGACACAACAGCTCCATATGTTGAGATCACAGATCCTCTAGATGGTCAATATGTTAATGGTACTGTTGATATCTGGGGTTTTATCATAGATGATAATCTGAGTCACTATAATATTGCTATTTATCCAGGAGGTGTTGATACATGGAACTTTTCCGAAAGACTTGAACAACAGACAGTATACACATCAGAATTTGGAAATTCACAAATCTACTCGTGGGATACAACAATCTATCCTGATGGGGACTATCAGATCCGTTTAGCTGCACGTGATTTAGCAGGTAATAGGGACCCGATGACTCCATCTTATCCCAATGAGATAGGAGATTCAGTTCACATAATCACAGTTACAGTTGACAACACAGCTCCAACGGCTATGTTTGCAAATCAGTCTGTAGATGAGACAGTTACTTCATGGCCTGGGTATTCATTACTTGTGAGTTCTGAGCCAATAGTAAATATCAACTGTTCAACACTAGAGACACTGCCAAGAAATGCAGAAACCTTACCAAATCCAGTTGCCTTTAACTGTACATTCGAGGACCTTGCGGGAAATCTTGGAACTAGTTCATATACAGTTACTGTAAATGATATTGTACCTTCAGTAGTTGTTAATCCTTCTAGTATAACAGTTACTACAGCAGATCCTGCAGTCACACTTACAGCAACAGGAAGTGGTGGTAATGCACCATTAACTTATAGCTGGTCAGGAGCCTGCGCTGGTTCAAGTAGTACCACTACCGCTCCAAGTACAGTAGGAACACACGTCTGTACTGTAACAGTCACTGACGCTGATGGTGATACTGCTTCTGCAACAGCCACAGTTACTGTAAATCCAGCTTCAACACCACCTGCCGGAGGACAACCAGGAACAGGTGCAGGAGGAGGAACTGTTGGCACACAGGTGACAGTTCTTGGTGCAGAAACCGGAGGTGAAGGAGAGGTAAACGGTGATGCAGAGTCAGACGAACAGGAAGAAGACGGTGAAGTCCTTGGAGAAGAAGAGTGTGAAAATAAATCTAAAGTAAGAGGCTACATCTACTATGATAACAATGACAATGATCAGAAGGATAAAGGAGAAGAAGGACTTGAAAGTATAGAGGTTAAAATCTATCTAGAAAAGGACGGAGAAAAAGATGTTGTAACAACAGAGAGAACAGATGAGAATGGATATTGGGAAGCAGAGGTTTGTCCGGGAGAATATAAAGCAGAGATAAATAAAGACGATCTTCCCGAAAATGTCGCTCTCTCAAGCGATGAAGTTCTAGGACTTAGTGTAAAAGAAGATGAAGAAATGAATGATATAAACTTCACTGTAAAGAAAACCCAAGGAATTGACTTCAGCTGGTGGTGGTGTCTAGTACCTCTTGCTATAGTCGCTCTTGTTTATCTTGCCAGTAAATTCTTTAAGCCGAAAGAAGAACAGGATGTTAAGGTCGGGATGTAGCATGAGATATAGATAATAACAAAGTTTGAGAGACAAGGGGCTTAAGCCCCTTGTTTTTTCTACCATTGATTTTGACTTCCATTTATAAATATAATATTGCAAAGTAAAAAAACTTTTGCTAGAGTGTATGGAGTTATTAGTTTACATTATTTTTCCTACTGCCAATGAAAAAAAGAGCCCTAGCAGTTGCAATTGTTTCAGGATTATTTCTTTTCTCTCCCTTATTTATACTTACAGTAAATGCAGCCGACATAAGGGTGAATGAAGAAAGTGTCGTTGTAGATGAATATGTTGATGATGATCTGTATGTAAATGCAGGTTCAATTGAGATAAATGAAGATGTAAATGGAGACCTCGTCGCTGGCGGTGGACAAATTGTCATAAACGACGACATATACGGGCACGCAATGATAGGAGGAGGAACTATTGAAATCAATGGCGATATTCGCGGAAGTCTTTTTGTTGGCGGGGGACAGATCACTGTAAATGGAAGAATCTATGAGGATGCAAATATAGGCGGAGGAATGGTTACCTTAAATGGCGACGTTGACGATGATGTACGAATCGGCGGAGGCACCGTATATATTAGAAGTACCGAGATTGGAGGAGATCTATTTGTTGGAGCCGGTAATGGATCCGTCTCGAATGATACTGAGGTAGGAGGAGATACACAGGTAGAATTTGGTGATGCCCAAGGGTCAAAAGCATTTGATTTTAAAGACGTGTTTAGATTTCAACAAAGAAGTTTTGTAAGTATTCTCCTGGATTTTCTTAGAAAACTTGGGGTACTTGTTGGTTGGCTAATAGTTGGATATCTACTATTCAAATTTGCACCTGTAAAGAGCAAAACGATTGCCAATACCCTAACAGATAAGAATTCTTCTGTGATGAGTCTTGTAGTCGGAGTTGTATTTATGTTGTCACTAATAATTATAGTACCCGGTCTAATTCTTCTTACAGTGCTTGGCATTGGACAGCCTCTTTTGGGCCTATTCTTCTCACTTCTTGCAGTTGCACTTACAATTGGAGGACTATATAGTGCAACAGGATTAACAAGGATGATAATCCGCTTAAAGAAGCCGAAGTATGAAGGCCTGATGCTTCCTATGCTTATAGGAGTAACTGTCTATCAAATATTGGGTTGGATACCTTGGATATTCTGCTGTCTTGGACCGATCGTAAAGATTCTCATTACCACATGGGGAGTAGGGGGAATACTTGTTTCAAAATGGAATATGATAAAAGAATCAAAAGGTAAATAATATTTTACTTATTAATTAATTTAAAAAATGAGAAAAGTTGGAAAGATAGCAACTGCAGCGGGCACTATGTTAGCAAGCCTTTTTATGGGAGCTACAAGTGTTTCGGCTCAATCAGATTCTGCAGGCGATGTTTTTGGAGCCGGCATGAGTGCATTTATGTGCATCTGCTATGCAGTAGCAATTATTGTAGGCTTAGGACTCCTTGTATTCACAGTCATGATGATAGTTGACGTGACAAAAAGAGATGAATCAGTCCTGCCTAACAAAACTATGTGGATGGTGCTTATGATCGTCGGAACAGTTGTTGGTGGTTTTGGTTGGATAGTAGCAATTTACTACTACTTCGCAAGGAAGAGAAAGTTAGATGCAATGGGTAAGTAGAACGATTAGATTAGAATAGATGAAAAGAGCTTTACAGATGTAAGGCTCTTTTTTATATATTATCACCTAAGATAAGGGGCTTAAGCCCCTTATTATATAGTCGAAGGTTGAAAGTTAGACTTTCAACCATTTCATACTAGTCCACTTGTCTAACAGCAACCAATAAATTATAATTCTAGAAATAGCTTATTTTTTAAGTGAACAATATAAATGGCTGACACATATCTGATTCCTTCCGTCATAGAAAGAACTAGAGAGGGAGAAAGGGCATATGATATTTACTCACGTCTTTTGAAAGAGCGAATAATATTTTTGGGGACAGGAATAGACAACCAGGTTGCAAATGCAGTAGTTGCTCAGCTTCTTTTCCTCCAGAAAGAAGATAGTAAAAAAGATATCATGATGTATATAAATTCACCCGGAGGCATAATATATGCCGGTCTTGCAATAATCGATACTATGAATCATATAAGCTGCAATATCTCAACAGTTGCAGTTGGCGTTGTTGCTTCAATGTCAACATTAATACTCTCAAGCGGAACTAAAGGTAAACGCTACTCACTTCCAAATAGTATGATACATATTCACCAGCCCCACGCTCCAAGTGGAGTAAAAGGGCAGGCAAGCGATATAGAAATTGAGGCCAAAGAAATTCTTAGATTAAAAGAGCTTTCCGCAAGAATTCTTGCAAAAACTACAGGTCAAAAAAAAGGCAAAATCATACAGGATTTCGACAGGGACTTTAATATGACAGCAAAAGAAGCAAAGGATTACGGAATAATAGATAGTATAATAACGTAGATAGCTCGACGGTTGGATGGCCGGATGGCTAGGTAGCTAACCATCTAAAAAGCTGCAAGCTGATAGCTTGAAGCTTCATGACAATTATTAATTCTTCATTCTTAATTTTTAATTGAATATAGTGCAAAACAAAGCTTGGATAAAAGCAGGTCTTCTTGCAGCAGGAGTTTCAATATTACTACAGCTACTTGGAACCATTTCGTGTCTAAAATGTGCATTGTGGCCTATATATTGCACTTCGTGGTTCCTCGTTCCTTTAACCTGTGGATTTCTTGCTTCAACATGGGCTACCTTGGCTCGTGATGATCTCAGAGAAGCAGCGATTCAAGGAGCTCTTGCCGGTCTTGTTCTTGGAGTCTTAAGCGGAATTGTATCAATCAGTATAACGATAATCTCTTCAGTGCTCAACCTTAGCACGGTGACCTTCTTTAATGCTATTGAAGAGAACAGGAATCTAACGGATTACCTGCCAATAAACACGTTAAACTTCGGAACAAGAATAGTATTTTCGACAATTGGATTTGTATTCGGGACCTTTTCAAATGTGATTCTTTCAGTTATTGGTGGTATAATCAAAGTCGCACTTTCAAAAAAATAGCAAGCTGTTAGACTGTAAATCAGCCTGTAATCGAGGCTAGTTCTGAAAAGAACATGGGCGGTTAGCTCAGTTGGTTAGAGCATTCGCTTGACGTGCGAAAGGTCACAAGTTCGAATCTTGTACCGCCCATGTTCTTTTCTAGATGATGCAGATACGGTCGCAAGTTTCCTCCTTCGCTAAAGCTTTGTAGGACAGGCGAGTCATATCGTGCCCATTTTCTCTCTTCCAACTTTTCCTTTACCCTTTTACACTTTACCTTCTATCTCCACCGCTACTTGACATCGCTAGGTACCATGTGATACTATGCAGCCGTTTTGTCTACTCAAAATATGTCTATAAGAACGCAACTAAAAAAAGGAACTCTAGAACTCTGCATTTTAGCCCTAATATACAAGGAAAAGCGATATGGCTATGACCTTGTCTGTCTTCTTCGTGATGCAGGACTTCTCGTTGCAGAAGGGACCTTATACCCAATTCTAACTCGCCTAGGAAAAGAGGGCTTAGTTATTCATGCATGGGTAGAGTCAACACAGGGACCTCCAAGAAAATATTATGAGATAACAAACAAAGGAAGAGAGATTCTAAAAGAAGAATTAATCGAATGGGGTGACATATCAAAAAGCGTAGACAAATTAATAAACGGTATAAAATTTTAATTTGAAAAAATGGTTAAAAAAGAGGGATTGGGCCCAAAGGTATCCCAAAAAATTAAAAAATCCATAACAAGTTTTACCTATAAAGAATTTGACTTAGTTAAATTATTTAAATTTACAAAAGAGGCCAAAGTATCATTACAGAGCTATTTTAAAGAATTGGCAGTAATTAGGACGAATTATACTACAGAAGAATATGAAGATATCACTTCAAGCATCAAAGAGCACTTCTATGTAGTTTTAAATGAATATAGAAAGAAGTCCAAAAAGGAACCAATAGGGAAAGATAAAGTAGAGAAAATAATAAATGATCTTGGTGATCCGAAAGAATTTATCGAGGAAAAGGGCGGTGAAAAACTAGAAAAGACCATACGACGCGAAAAGTTTCATAAGATTGCACTTAAGGCCGTATGGGTAATCATAAAATATTCATTTCTTATACTCTTGTTCATCTGTATTTACCTGCCAATAATCTTGACGCTCTTGTCTGTAGCGATTGGCGGATTTTTTGCTTCACTTATATGGATAGTAAATCCTACTAACTTCTTCGGAGAACAAATTATTGTGACCTCCTCTCTGGGTGTGTTAACACCAATCTTTGGAGTAGGACTGACTTTTCTGGCAACTGGACTTTGCATTCTTATTTTAAATCTCATTGGACGAATCCACTGGAAAAGACCATTACTAAAACTGAGATGTCTTACATTCCTGATCATCTTATTTGGAATAGTAATCACTTTTGGCACCTTTATAACCTTCTTTATCTTAAACAGAAAAGAAGAAGTAAGTTCTGAGTCGTTTAAAGAAGAACTGAATGGAATAGACACATTAGTTGTGGATGAAATATTTGATGATTTAGAAATTGTCGGTGATCAAAGTTTGGAAGATGAGATTTCTATCCAAATTGAGAAGAGTGCCACAGGTTATGACAGCAGGGACGCATTTAACAATTTAGAAAGCATTGATTTCTCGATTGAAAAGATAGAAAACGAAATTTTCATTTCAAGCTTCTATAATGAATCTTTACGAAGTATGTATCATTTTGAAGACCTCAATATCACTATCAAAGTACCGCGGAATTTAAAAGTCAAATTCAATAGTGAAAAAGAGGATGATTCCAGGAAGATATTCCTTATGCTTGCTCTCCATGACATCTCATCAAAGATCAAGGTGAAAAATATTACTACTGACTTAGATATCAGTTATTCATTTGGCAACCTGGAGTTTGAAAATATTACAAATGATGAATTTAGACTTGATCACAAGTTTGGGAATACGAAGGTGAAGAATCTAAAAACAAATGACCTTTTGATACAAAAGGAAAGCGGCTCAACCTTACTTGAAGAGATTAACGTTAGAAAAGATTGCGTTTTAAACTCAAAATTTGGATCAATAGAAGCAAAAACCGTAACTGCCGAATCAGTACAAATTGATAGTAATTCTGGAAGTATCGAGTTAGCGGGGATTGATGCAAGACTATCACTAAATTCTAAATATAGCTCGATACAGATAGATAACGTAACGGGAGATACTTACATTGATTCAAGTAGTGGGGCCATAGAAATTATCAATCTTGTTGGCGACTTAACTATTGAAACAAAATACGGGAGCACGAGTGTAAACGACATAAGAGGAAAGCTCATAGTAAATAGCTCGGGCGGATCCATTGAAATTGGAAACATGAAGGGAAGTGTAGATATAAAAAATAAGTACGGCTCGATAGAAGTCGATTTTGAAGAAGTAACCAAGAGAAGTCAGAATTTTATAACAAACTCCTCAGGATCAGTTTATGTGGCTCTTCCTCAGGAAGCATATCCGGAGGTGCGCGTTTCTTCTGATTATGGCAGTGTAAGCAATGACTTTTCAAAGGAAAGTGTAAGAGACGACAGTCCAATCTTCGATATAGAAGTAGAGTATGGAGGTGCGGAGATAGATAGAAAATGATCGTGGTGATCAATTCAAATCAGTAAATTTAATTACAAAAGTAACCAAATAACTTAAGTTCTATTAAACATGTTAATCCAAACAAAAAATCTGACTCTAATATATGAAAACGGCAAGAATGATGTAACTGCAGTTAACGAGGTCAACATGACCCTTCCTGAAAAAGGTTTTTTCGGAATTCTTGGTCCGTCAGGCTCAGGAAAAACTTCGCTTCTTTACCTTTTATCTGGCATAAAACGTCCGACACTTGGAACAATTATTTACAGGGGAGAAACTTTTCCGCAATCATCTGGAGCAAGAAATAAGATAAGGAAAGAGGAGATGGGATTTGTATTTCAACACCATTTCTTGATTAATTATCTCAGTACAGAGCAAAATATCCTTATTGGAGCATCCAGACAAGATCATGAAGCCCAGGAAAGAGTCCGGGAACTTATAGCTAAACTAGGTCTAGAAGAACTAGAAAAAAGACCCCCATATAAACTATCGGGGGGACAGAGACAGAGAGTTGCAATAGGAAGAGCGTTTGCAAATGAACCCAAGGTTGTTTTTGTCGACGAGCCAACAGCTTCTCTAGACCATAAAACGGGACAGAAAGTTGTCAAATTGCTAAAGGATTATTCGAAAAATGCATGCGTACTCTCCGTTACCCATGATCCGACAATTTTAAAGGGAGCAGATGGAGTATTCAAAATGTGGGACGGGAGATTGGAGGCTGGAAGTTAGACGTTGGACGTGCGATGTTAGACGTCAATCGTCAAACTTACTACTTATTACTACATTTCAAATGCAGAACTACCACAATATAAATACCTGGAAGAAATCACATAAGCTGACAATGGAACTATACAAAGTAACTTCAAGATTCCCCAAGGAAGAGGTTTATGGAATAACAAATCAGCTTAAAAGATGTTGTTCATCTATTCCTGCAAATATTGCAGAAGGATGTGGGAGAAGAACGAATAAGGACTTATTGAGATTCTGTTACATTGCACTTGGATCTGCAAATGAAACTGAATACTTTTTACTTCTTTCAAAGGATCTTAGTTACTTGGGTACAAAAGAATATAAAGCTTTAAATGAAAAGATAAACGAAATCAGACGCATGCTGATTAATTTTATTAAGAAACTTGATCCGAAGTAGATAAAATTATTGTGAAACGTCATACGTCAAACATCTAACTTCTTACTCTTTAGAAAACATGTTAAAACCACTCTCAGTACTAACTTACTACCTAAAAAATAAAAGAAAGATATTGCCTATCATAGCAATCATAGCACTCTCTATTCTTGGGATATCTGTAACTGCCGCGATATCTGACTCTATGTGGCGAACTGTGTACCAAAGTTTAGGCTTTTTTAACGACTACTACACCGCCTCTATCTCCTTTTCCCCTGACTCAGAGCTTGGTATAGAAGAATTCAAACAACTGCACAAAGATCTTATAAACGAAATAGAGGGCATGGATGCAAAGGAGTACTACATCGAAAGTGATATCAGAAGTATAAAAATCACAACAATTTTTGGATCAAACAACGCCCTTATACTATTCATGGACAAGAACGACCATGACAAATTCTTAGATGAAATAGACTGCAAAGTTGTTGAAGGCCGGCTACCGGAAAATACTAGTGAAGTAATTCTTGAAAAATCGATCATGAAAAATAAAGATCTAAAGCTAGGAGATAAGATAGGATCAAAGGTAGATGAGGATGAATGGCTTGATGGTGAATATGAGGTCGTAGGGATCATAGAGTCAAATGATAAGGAAAACGAGAATATGCTTGCTGTCGGATATAAAAATGGTGAAAAGGATGAAGAAATGGCTCTTATAAGTGAGTACCTTATTCATCCAAAAGATGGACAGGAGGAAGCATTGAATCAACAAATGCACGACCTTACAGAAAAGTACCCAGATGTTGAGATAGAAACAAAACAAACTCTTTACAAAGAAATAGAAGAAGAGTTTAATTCTATAAATCAGGTACTTTGGGCTATGAATATTGTTGTTATTCTGACAATTACTTCTTCAATAGCTCTTCTAAATGTCATTTTTTTCATGCAAAGGGCAAATGAATTTGGTCTCCTCGCAGCAGTTGGCTATTCAAAGAGTTTCATCATAAAAAGAACACTTTTTGAGTCATTTGGAAGTATCATTTTCGGATGGCTTTGTGGAATCGCATTCTCTGAGGTCGTATATAGAATTATCAATGCACAAGTATTTGACCCAAAGGGAATAGAGGGCCTGACAATCATAAATGGTAATACTTTGCTTTTCACAGTCCCGGTTCCTGTTGCAGTTGCAATATTCAGCGCAGGAACAGTGCTGTGGAAATTATTCAAAATGGACCCGATAAGTATTATTGAGAGGCGAGACTAAGAAATGGGAAAGTAGTGAAATAGTGAAGTAGTAAATAGTTTGACGGTTGGATGGTTGCTTGCTCCTGCCCTCGCCGGCAGGCCACGTAATGCGCGGCAGACGGACGCATTGTGCGGGGACGGTTTCATTGCTTCATTGACCAAATGTGCATATTTTTAATTTTTAATTGAAGATTGAAAATTGATTATTGAATATAGGTTCCTAGTTGGGGTTTATTTCGCGTACAATTATTTAATTTTTAAAAACAAGTCCATTCGCCTTACTTCATTAATACTGCCGTTTCCTTGCTAAGCAGATCTCAAACCGGCTTTCAGTTATTAATGAAAAAGGATTAGGCTTTAAATTTATGGCAAAATTCTTCAGCTGGCTTAAGATCAACTGTATCTTCTTCCTCCTCCCATTTATCTTAGTAGGAATAGTGTCAATTGTAATGCCAGATTTGATGTTGCTTTTACTTGGTGCCTGGGTAAAGGTTATTGAACTAGTTGCAAATCCACCTAAAATTGATGATAACTGCTCACGATTTCAACTTTTTCAAGAAATCTTTTTCAGGAATTCATTTTCAGCTGTAATCTGCTTTCTGGTTGGAATTGTCAATCAGGGACCAATTACAATGCTTTTTTATGGAATTTTTTATGCACTAATTATATTTTTAGCACCAGTAACAAGAGGAAGTTTGTTTTCCCTTATTGATTGGATATTTGTGGCAATGGAAATTGTAGCACTTATCATAAGCACCTCAATTGGATCATATATAGCGGGTGAATGGTTAGGTGTTGAGCCTACATTTAAGTCATTTTTCAAATACTGGAAAGAAAATTGGAAAAGATTCTGGCCAAAGGGAATTATCTCATTTAAGGAAGCAATACTAAAAACAAAAATGGAATTAATATTCGCAATAATCATAGCTCTTATTCTTCTTATATTGAGCGCAGCTATAGAAGTTTTATAAGTAAAAAATAGCAAAATGACCGCTCTTTGGAGCTTCCTTTTGCAATCCAACCAATACGAAATAAACCATGAACTTACCAAACTGTACTTTTTCTGTATAGAAAAACTCCTAAAGATCTGATACAATATTTCATCAATAATATTATTCTACCAAGCATGACAAAGAAAAAGACAATAGAGATTGGACCTGCATTAAAGTACTTCTTTCAACTTCCTGACTGGAAGATGAGAACCGTATGGGTTGGAGGAGTCCCCTTGCTTGTAATTACGCTGATATTTCTTGAAGCTTTCTTCATATTCTTTTCATACATAGGGCTGTTAATATGCACTATTTTTATGTCAGTTACACTAGTACTCCTCTTTATCTACAATTTAAATCTAAATGGGTATAAGTATGAACTAATTAAAGCTATATCTGAAGGGAAAGACTCTTCTAAAATAGCGCTTCCAAATTCGTTCTCTTCTCAAAGGATAAAAACAGGACTTGTGTTTTTTATAAGTAATTTTATCTATTCTTTGCCAGCTCTGATCTTGTATGTTCTTACAATGTGTCTCTTCTTTATCCCCATTTTAGTCCTGGATTCTGGGCAGATGAGTGAAGCAATGACTGATGACACAGCTTGGACAACAGGAGACACGATAATATTCTTTGGAATAATCATTTCTTTTATTCCGGCAGGGATTGCACAGATTTACATGATGATACAACAATTCTTCCTGCAACCCGCCTGTTACCGGCAATTCATTGTAAACAAAGATATTTCCGCCTTTTTTAGTTTTAAGGAGATTTTCAAATTCATCAAGCAAAATATTGTAAATATGTTCCTTTACCTTGGTATATTCTGGGGAGTAATCTTTATCCTAAACTTTGTAAATTCTTTCCTTTCACTGACCATTTTTATTTGTATAGGCATTATAATCTATCCGATTTTTATAGCCGTCTACAGCGCATACTTCCATCACCTGCAGGCATATATGATTGGGGAAATTATCAGATTGAGCAAGTAATACTTTGATCTAAACAATCTAGGAGATCTAGTGATCAAAAAAGGTCGATTGGATCGTATAGATCGATTTAATCGACTTAATCATCGATCATCTGAATAGATAAACAGTAATGTTGTTAAAATTGATAGGCTCGAATAGCGATTAGCAAGAAGCGAAGAATTGTCGTATGGTTGTATAGCTGGAGGCTGAAAGCTTATAGCTAAAAGCTAAAAAGCTAACAGCCAATAGTTATGAGATATTGGATCATTTCAACCGTTTGACTTCCGGATTCATTGCGAATATAATTCTTATCGACAGTGAGGAAGAGGTCTAGTGAGACTCTTCCATTTTTCAAAATTACCATAAAACTGAATATTCCACATAAAGAGTGCTCAGCTTGCATTGCTGAGAAATAAGAGTGGAACCACGGTTTATCCTGCCTGCGATGAGCAAAGTAGAATAAAGCTTGTCGAAGGAAAATTCCGCCTCTAAACATTAATATTATTAGTGTTTAAAGGCGGGATTTTTTTAGTATAGTCATACTGTTAAACAACTTCACAACTAGAGGTCTATGTTTAGGATTAATAAATAGAAATATGTTGTTTATGCAAAATATTACTATAGAAATGAATACAAACTCTACAGCATCTAGAACTACAACCCCCTAGGGGGTAACATTTATATTCCTAATTTTATAATTTTTCATTTTACATTTTTAGTTTTTCTTAACATGGCACAAAAAAATGAACAATCCAAAAAAGTATCTGAGATAGAAAGGATGCGGCACAGTTTTGCGCATATACTTGCCCATGCTGTTATGCATTTATTTCCAGAGGCCAAGCTTGGTATAGGACCGGCTATTGAAAACGGATTTTACTATGATTTTGACCTTCCAAAGCAACTTACTCCAGAAGATCTACCAAAGATAGAAAAAGAGATGAAAAAACTTATTGCTGAAGAATTACCTTTTCAGCAATTAAATCTCAACAGAGATGAAGCTATGGACATGCTGCTTCAGCAGGGACAACTATACAAAACTGAGCTACTGAATGAAATTCCTGATGAGGAAGTCAGTTTCTACAGAACTGGGAATGAATTTATGGATATGTGCAGAGGTCCTCATGTTGAGCATACAGGACAGCTGGGGGCATTTAAACTTATGAGTGTAGCCGGAGCTTATTGGAGAGGGGATGAGAAGAGACCACAAATGCAGCGTATTTATGGTGTAGCATTTAAAACTGAGCAGGAACTGAAAAAACATCTTGAGAACCTAAAAGAATTAAAGAATCGCGACCACAGAAAGCTTGGAAAAGAGCTGGATCTATTCTTAATTGATGAAACTGTCGGACAAGGGCTAGTTATGTGGTTACCCAAGGGATCTCAAATAAGAAAAATCATCGAGGACTTTGAGTATAAAGAGAGAATTAAATTAGGGTATGAACCTGTTTATACTCCACATATAGGTAGTCTAAAATTATTTAAAGAATCAGGACATTGGCAGCATTACCGTGACTCAATGTACGCACCAATCGAAATAGATAAGGAAAAATACCTTCTTAAGCCCATGAATTGTCCTTTCCATGCCAAGATTTACTCAAGAAAAATTCGAAGTTATCGTGATCTTCCAATAAAGTACTGCGAATATGGAACTGTATATAGATATGAGAAGTCTGGAGAACTATCTGGACTGACTCGTGTAAGAGGATTTACTCAAGATGATGCTCATATCTATTTCCGTGAAGACCAAACGAAAGAGCTTGTCATAGAAACAATCCAAGCAACAATAAGACTGATAACTGCATTCGGCTTTGATAACTATCGTGTAAGGCTATCTTTAAGAGACCAAAAAGATAAAGAAAAATTCATAGATAAACCAGAAGCTTGGGCAAAAGCAGAAAAAGGACTGAGAGACGCACTTAAAGAAATGGAAGTAGATTATATAGAGGAAATAGGAGAGGCGGCCTTTTACGGGCCTAAAGTTGATTTTCTTGTGAAAGATGCATTGGGAAGAGAAGAGCAGTGTGGCACAGTACAACTTGATTTCAATGTCCCTGAAAGATTTAAGTTAACCTATATTGACGAGAATGGAAAGGAACAGCAGCCTGTTATGATTCACTGGGCACCGCTCGGTTCATTTGAGCGTTTCTTCTCGCGAATTATAGAGCACTATGGTGGAGCATTTCCTGCTTGGTTATCACCATTACAGGCAAGAATTATCCCGA
Organism: Candidatus Dojkabacteria bacterium; assembly: GCA_016932045.1. Lineage (GTDB taxonomy): Bacteria > Patescibacteriota > Dojkabacteria > JAHIVN01 > JAHIVN01 > JAFGDO01. Next base: position 44,658 of record JAFGDO010000010.1, read on the forward strand.
TTTCCAAAAAGTTTAACAACTACGCGAAAATAGTAAAGGAGGAACTTGATAAAAGAGATATTCGCTCCGCTATTGATGAGAGGGATGAGACACTGCAAGCTAAGATACGAGATTCAGAAATGGATAAGATTCCTTATATGTTGGTCATAGGGAAAAAGGAACAAGCAAATAAAGCTGTTGCTGTAAGACCAAGAACTGGAGCAGACTTGGGAATGATGAAACTCGATGAATTCATTGAACGGATAGAGGAGGAAATCCAAGCAAAAAAATAGTAACAAAATCTTTTAAAATATAAGTAAAAATTCTAGATTCTCTACTTTTATTGAAAAAGGGTTGATATTCTGTGTGAATTTGCTATTATTAGCCTAATACTTTTTAATTTTTATACAAACTACAATAGCATATCCAAAACAGTCGCGTCCTAAGATTCCTTTTTACAGAAGGAATGATTACATTCGAATTTCTCCAATTCGATTAATTGACGAGAAAGGGAATAACCTCGGAGAGGTAGAAACACCCAAAGCACTAGAAATGGCTCGAGAAAAAGGACTCGATCTTATCGAGGTCGCTCCAAGTGTCAGGCCGCCTGTGTGCAAAATTCTTTCTTGGTCAAAATTTAAATATGACTTATCCAAGAAACAACGCTCATCCTCTAAGGGAAAAGCAAAAGAGATGAAGGAAATGTGGTTTTCTCCATATATTGGAGAGGGAGATATCAATCATAAACTAAAAAGGGTAGAAGAATTTTTATCCAAGAAGCATCCCGTCAAGCTTACAATTCGTGTCAGGGGCAGAGTACACAACGAAGTTGTGACTGCACAACTCGAAAAGATTCTTGGATTACTCGAAGGGAAATTTGAGACAGAAGAAAAACCAAGAAGAGAGGGGAGAAATCTTTCAATAATCATATTTCCACCCAAGAAAATTTCAAAAACTGACGATAAAGAAAAGAAATAGACAAAAATTTATTAGCAATAATTTTTGAACTCTATAACTTAGAACATTAATATCAACTTAAGGTAGCTACTCTTGGCATGATAAAGCGTAATGAACCATTTGTATGCATAAATTGCAAGAAAAAAGTAAAACCTGCCCTATCCGGCAAGTGCAGAAATCACTGTAATTTTTGCCTATTTTCACAGCATATTGATATAGTCCCGGGAGATAGGAGACATCCTTGCAAAGGCATAATGAAGCCAATAAGGATAGAAAAGCGGAAAAAAGGGTTATATATTTTACATAAATGCGAGAAATGCGGGCTTAAAAAGTGGAATAAAATTCTAGAAGATGATAGAATCAGTAGTCAGTATAAAGTAAACAACACGAAGAAAGCGACCTAAACTCCTGGTGAAGTTGAAATTATGAGCTTTTTCTGATATAAGAATTAGTCCGGTTTGTTAAATCTACTTATAGGCGTTTTACTCTGAATAAACTATTACAATGAAAATACATCAAGGTATAAAGAAGAGATTTAAAAAAAGCAGGCCTAAAATGGGCCAGTTTAAACTTAAATATCAATCTAAGGGTAGAGGCAGTAAACACCTCAAAACTAAACAAACAAGACAGAGAAGAAGACGCATTCGACAGACAAAAAGTGCAATCATACACAAAAACATAAGAAGAGCTACCAGCTCTTTATAATTTGCTAAATTCATGAAAACTTTTTAATTATGAGAGTCAAACGAGGAACAATCAAAAGAAGAAAGCATAAGAAGATTCTAAAAGCTGCAAAGGGCTATAGACTATCTTACAGTAAACTTTACCGAAGAGCTAAGGAAGCCTTGCTGCACGCCGGACAATACTCCTATGCTCATCGTAAGAAAAGACAAAACGAATTTAGAAAGCTCTGGATACAAAGAATCAATGGTGCTCTTAGCCAGTTTGATCTTAAATATAGTAGATTTATTAAACTACTAAAAGACTCAAAGATAGATCTAAACCGCAAAATGCTTGCAGATCTTGCAGTAAATGATCCCCAAGCCTTCGAAAATGTTGTTGAGAAGGTGAAGAAGTAACCTCCACTCTTCTGCCTATTATCTTATAACCTTTCGCATTAGTATATCCTGAATTTTGACAATGCATTACATACCTTATGGTACAAATCTTCCACCATTATCCCTTACCCTAATAAAGTAACCTCCAACCTCAAATATCTTGAAATCATTTCCATAAGGTATATCATTTTCCTTGATGAAGTTTTCATATCTTCCATTATCCCATCTAGTTATTGTATCAGCCTTAATCCCGTCACCGTTTATCGCATCTAGTAAACTATCTGATGTGTATTCTGTCTCTGGTGAAACAATACTAACAAGATTCCAGCCTCTCTCAAATTCTATTGGCAAACTTTCTTCAATTTCAGCTCCCTTAAACATTACCTTGCCAGCATTATAGACTTTAATAAAATACCCTTGCCCAGGAATAATACTAAAATTATTTGAAAAACTTATTCCATTTCTTTGAGAATAAACATACCACCTCCCTCCAAAATAAGTTGCTACATGAGTAGCATATACTCCTTGATCATTGATATTTTCAAGTAAAGACTTTGCATCTCCAACATTACTCCCTTCCTCTATCTTAGTATAATTGGGAATGGATATTATGTTCCAACCCACATCTAAATTTATAAAGACTCCATTTGATATTTTTACCTTTTCAAGACTTGATATCTTTACTTCAGTCTCCATAGGATCCATCTCCCCATTATTATTCCAATCCCAATATATTATTGAATTTCCACTCAATTTAACTATATCGCTAGTTATCTCCATCTTTCTTTCCTCCGCAACCTCCGCCTCGACTTTTCTGATAAGGCCTTTATTTGTATCATCAACATATTTATACCCATCACTACTAGTGCAACCTAAAGCATCTTTAAGCATTTCCATATTTGTATCTCCTGGATCGGGATTATGATATTCTCCTCCTGGTCCCGTTAGCGTTCTCTCGCTGTGTCCGATGACGGAACATTTATCATGGATAAAACCTGAGACTTCCCATGTTTCTATCAGATCAACCATAGAATCAATCTGTTCTTGCGAAAAATCACTACCTGACTGTCCAACATTTTCTATAGCAATACCACGAATATTTCCTTCTTGTTCACCCGCATGAAGAGCAACCTGTTCAATATTAGTAACCTGAGTTATAACACCATTTCGATCAATGACGACATGAGCATAAGGAATAAGATTCCCATCTGGATCAATAACATTATCTCTCCAATATGTAGCAATATTTAGTCCAGTGACATCGTCTCCGGTTTGATGAATCCACACTGCATCCTTATTTGATGTATTATTTGAAGAATTATAATTATATGTACTTAATAAATCCTGATCATAATTATTTGACACATGTTCTCCTACCAATGAGGTTCTATCTCCACTAGAAATATCATAATATGTGATTTCTAAATCTATAGGTGCTAAACCCACGTTTGTTATCGGAGGACAGTCATCTCCTGATGCAATAGGAAAACAAGGATCATCTGGATCTGCGTCGTTTATATCATTTATGCCATCTCCATCGGAATCAAGTCTAGGATTAACACAAGAACCTGATAAACACTCTAATCCATACCTACAATTATTAAAATAAACACCCGAAGCCTGCCTCCATTCGCAGGGTTCACCATGACTTTTATCGCATACACCAAATAATGCTATACAGTCAGGACGACAATCGGGCTGATTATGAACTGGTACACAATCATTATCGTATTGAACAATCTCTACCAAACTATGGTACGAACCAGCCAAGAAAGCTTCTTTACTACAATTAAACCAATGCTGTCCATTTTGAACAATATTATTGCTATCACTTAAAGATCCATTACAAGCACTTCTATACTCATGAGGATACGTATCAACTATATGGACTGTACCATTCAAACATATATAAATATCTCCACTCCCTAACTCTATAAAACTTCCCTCAGGATGCCCTTCAATACCTAACTCATTGCAGGTTATATCACGTTTCGTATCCAAAATAGAAACTTCCCAAAACGCTTCGTAATTATTATTTATTTGTCTAATGCTGCATAACGCTAAATAGGTTACATCGTTTTCTTCAAACTTCCTGCTACCATGAACACTTATACCTTCTGGAACATATCTTTCAAGCAAATCGTGGTACGAACTAACAGACTCCCAGTGATCCCTACCTACATCGCATGACATATTTTCGTTTACACGATCTTCAACATCACTTTGTTCCTGACCTACTGCGCACTTATCATTTCTACCTGTAGGCATTTTTGTACATCCATATGAACCACATTCCTGATTTAAAGTACAATCATCTGATTTCGTACAATAATACAAATTATTACCATAACAATATAAACCTACCCCTCCCCAATCATCACTACTTATTGTAACAACTCCGTCACCTTTTGTAGTTGGTCCTCCGACATCCGCAATATTATTACAAATACCATATTGACCTGGCCCAAAATCGCTAATTTCCCTACACCCAGCATCTCCACAATCAGTATAAATTTTACAATTTGACTTTGTCAGACATGCATATACATCATTATCGTAGCAGTACAATCCCTCCCCCTTCCATTTATCGTCAGGAATTTTTTGATCAGATGTAACAGATGGTGTTCCACCACTAAAACATCTATCATTTTTTCCTACCGGCATCTTCTCACACCCAGATTCATTACATTCTAGGTTCTTTGAGCAAGTAGTTTTATTTGAGCAATAATATAAGTCATTGTCATAACAGTATAATCCGGCTCCTCCCCAATCTTCATCACTAATGTATTGTGTTGTGCCTGGAGTAGCTGGAGTAGAAGGAGGAACCGTTGTTGTAGTACCAACGCATTTTGAATTCCAACAAGGCTGTGGTTTACAGATTGAATCACAGCTTTTAGGATTTCCCCAGTCCCAATCTCCTAAATCAGGGTTGCAATAATAGGCTATACAAGTATCATTAGTACAATGCCAACCACTTAATCCACCGCAATCAGCCGCATAAATCTGATTTATTAAACTACTATTACTTTTTTCTAATTCGATAGGACTATATGGTTCTGTATATATATCACCCAAAGGTTGTAATTTTTCCGAAGGTATGTTTCTAACTTGCGTCCATTCGTTTGAAGTAATAATTTCAAGATCAACAATGAAATCGCTATTTATATCAAAAAACTCTTCAAGATTTTCTTGTCTAAGTAAACCTATATCTATACTCCAGCCGGACTCGGTATTTATCAAAGTACTAGCAACCTGAGATTGTTTTTCATGAATGTTGCTATCATCTGTTTCTATTGACTTAAGACTCAGCAAAACAATCCCTTCATCCAAGGATTCTCTCTTAGAATTAAATACCCTGCCATATACTGGATATGGACTTTTTAATTCATCTGCGATATCAATTGTTTCAAGTGGTGGATACTCATAATCTACACTCCTCATACCTGTACTTACCTTATAGTAATATTTACTATTAGGATTTAACTCTCTTAGTATTACATAATGAACATAATATTCACGCCACTGATTTATTTTATATACTCCATATTCAACCTCTTCAATATCTCTTTCATCATAAGCTCTATCTTTGCCAATGTATCTAAAAATAGGGAACCATTTATCCTCTTTTGCATAAATAACACTACCACAAGTTGGACTATCGCTAATCCATGTAACTGTCGCACTCGTACCTGTAATATTTGTAACTCTAACATCTCTTATCTCTGATGTCCTTTCGCTTAAAAAATTTACACCAATCACAATTATTGTTAAAAGGAAAATAACAATCGTAGAAACTACCAACAGCAGTCCCATCTTAGAGGATCTAAAAAAAACTAAAAACCTATTCAAATAATTATCTTTAGAATTTGCCATAGAGGATAAATAAAAGATTATGTATCTTAAATAATAAAAATATTATGATATAGAAACTACATTGTGTCAAAGGTAGGAATTATTACCAATCTTCCACATCTTTTACCACTTTTTCCTCCCACCATTTCTTACAATTACTGTTTATAAAAACTATAATCCACCCAGCTCCAGCAGTAAATACTATAAGACCGAACATTGTTCTAAAAAGCCAGTAATCTTCAAATCCAGTACTTGGCAAATCAGTTCCTGTATTTTGAGTTGTTTGTTGTTCCGCTTCAGGTGCAGGATCCTGCGAAGTAGTAGCAGTGACTTCAGATTCAATTGTAAAATTACTGCCAGCAGTTGAAGCAAAAATCTCGTCATTATAGCCTGTTTTCTCAGCCCGAATATTTAAAATTTTATCTTCAAGTTCATCTAATGCCACAGCGCTTACATACCCCGTATAACTATCCGGACCGTATAATTTCACCTGCAATCCATTTTCTGACGAGTAGGGAAAATAAGAAACAAGATCTTGTTCCCTCGCTATACCAATTACAAGTTCTACTCCGCCTGTAGCGTTATATATTCCACTAACTATCGACGACTCCTCTCCATGTATGTCAATCTGTTTTGCAAGTACTAAATAATCTACATCAGAAAAACCTGCAACCTTATTTGAAGTTATAGAAACCGAGGCAGGAGTTGAGGGTGAAGAGGTAAGTTGTGCACTTGCATAGCTATATGGCTTCCCATTATCATTAAATTCCTCATCATTTGAGACAATTGTGAAATAATACGTTAAGCCTTCTATATCTAGATCTTCATCTGAATTAATAATGGTCACATGATGGGTAAAGCGTTTTTCTAGATTATTAGTGTTTTCTTCTCTGTCGTCATACTCAGTACGCACAAGTTCTGTTTCATCTGTACCAAATTGAATATAACCTGTTTGTGCTGTATCTGTAACCCAAGCAATACTCCATATCCTAAAATCCTCATTTGTGATTTGAACTTTTTGAGGAGTATTTTCTTTGATTGTTTCAGTTGCTTGCTCCTCTGGTTTTTCCTCTACACTAGGCATCTCTTCTTCTACTTCACCCTCAGGTTCCGCAGCATACACATCATTAGCTCCAAGTCTTACTACAGGAAGAGATGGAACACCTTGACTGCTTAAGCATACTAACCCCTCGGGACAATTTGACACCGAGCCATCGGACTCCCATAAACTTTCTAATTCTTCATCGGTTCGAGTAGAAGGACCCGTAGTTTTATCAGTACCGCTTTCTCTTGTAAAGAAAAAGAAAATACCTATACCAATAGATATTGCAATAAACACCAAAATTATTAGCACTATTTTATCCTTCATTACTTAATTCTATTCATTTATTTGTATGATTTGAGTCGTAACTCTTCCTTCCCCCCTGTCACCTCCCTCCGCAACAATATATAGGGTAGCACTATTATATTCAGTAAAGTAATCGGAAAGGTCGGCTAACCTTAAATTCGAAAGATCAAATGTATACCGCCTATCTAGAGTCAAAGCCGATAATTCATTTGATACCAAACCATCTTTTTCAGCATATAAGTAAACTATCAGATCCTCATTTGAACCTGATGAGTCTTCAACTTCTCCCTTAACTGGTTGTGGCATTTGCACAGTCTCCAATGTAGAACCAGTTCTAAATTGGTAAAGCTGATTTTGAGACATCTTGTATTCTTTCCCGCCAACGGCAATGAGATAATAATAGCTTGAATCAGGGTTTAATCCGACAAGATCAACATAGTGAAGGGTATACTGTCCATTTGCCTCTCCTATATCTCTAATATCAAATGCAATCTGACTAACTTCTGGTTGATTCCCAAACTTAACAAACCCGATTGTTTCAACCGTAGGAGTGACCCATGAAATCGTAGCCGATGTATCTGTAATATTTGTAACTACAACATTCTGGGGGACCTCTGTTGGAAGAGCTTTTGTGCGCATCTCGGTTATATACATAACACCGCTGACAGAAAGCGGGATCAAGATTACCGCGATAAAAAGGATAATGATCAATGTCCTAAATTTTCGTTGCTGTTTTTTTTGTGGAAAGGACTCATCTTCTGACATTGATTTTTTTCATATCTAACCATATAATTAAAGCGTTTTATTATAATTCTATAAAAGAAACTAACACTATAGTACAATATTGTGATATGACAATCAAACAACTAGAAAAAATCACAAAAAAAGCATCCGATGAACTATTACAAGCCAAGGATCAAAGAGATCTTGAAAAGCTCAGGATAAAGTACCTCGGACGCAAGAGTGAGTTAACCAGGATTCTTCGTTCAATAAAGAATTTACCACAAAAAAAGAGACCAATAATGGGAGCAAAGGCAAATGAAATAAGAAAAAGAATTGAAGACTTATACAATGATGCCACAGAAAAGATGAAAATTAGCAAGGCACTAGATAAAGATGAAGAAATCGATGTAACAATACCAGTAAAAGCTCAAGCTATTGGGCACATCCACCCAATAACGCAAATGCTTTGGAGAGCTGAAGAAATATTTCAAAAAATGGGATTTGAAATATTTGAGCCCTTTGAAATCGATGACGATTACCATAACTTCGAAAGTGTAAATATCCCACCTGGTCACCCTGCAAGAGACTTATGGGACACATTCTGGACTGAGGACGGGTTTATCCCCATAACTCACACATCTTCTATGCAAGTGCGAATTCTTAAATCAAGAAAACCTCCAATAAGAGCTGTTGTACCGGGAAAAGTATTCAGAAACGAGAGAACCGACCCAAGGCACGAACACACTCTCTCACAAATAGAAGGCATATATGTGGACAAAGGCATTTCTCTCTCTGACATGATCGGAACTTTAAAGACTTTTTTTGATGCTTTTTATGGAAAAGATGTACAAGTGAAAGTTGTACCCGACTACTTTCCTTTTGTCGAACCTGGAAATGGCATGAATTTAAGCTGTGTTATATGTGATATGAAAGGTTGTAGAGTTTGCAAACATACTGGATGGTTAGAAATTTTGGGCTGCGGGATGATCCATCCAAATGTTTTACGAGAGGGAGGAATTGACCCTGATGTGTACTCAGGATTTGCATGGGGGTTTGGCCTGGACAGATTGGTAATGCTAAAGTACGGCATAGAAGACATACGGCATTTCCGAAATGGCGATCTAAGATTCATAAGACAGTTTTAATTTCTATACTAAAGAATTAACAAATAATTTATTGAGAATTGTTTCTCTATAATGCTACTATCTAAAAAATGGCTTGAACAATACTTGCCCAAGGGGATAAAAATTAAAGCCTCTAAGCTTCGCAACCGAATCACTTATTCGCTTGCAGAAGTTGAGAATATATATAATGTTGGAGAAGAATTAACGAATATAGTTGTAGGAGAAATTAAAAAGATCAAGCCTCATCCTAAATCAGATAATCTCCATGTCGCAATAGTCGATATTGGGAATTCTCGAAAAAAAACTATCGTCTGCGCAGCAAAGAACATATTTGAAGGGGCAAAAGTTCCTGTTGCTCTCCCAGGAGGCTCCGTACTTAATCCCGAGCAGGACTTAGGTTCGCAAGACTCCTTTGAGATAAAAGAAATAGAAATAAAAAAAATTAAATCTTCTGGTATGTTATGCAGTCAGAAGGAATTGGGAATTAGTGATGACCACAAAGGTATATGGATACTTCCGGATGAGCTCAATGTAGGGGAAGATTTTTGCGGAATGCTAAAAGATACAATTCTTGAAATCGAAAATAAATCTCTTACACATAGATCAGACTGTTTCTCCCACCTAGGAATTGCAAGAGAGCTCTCGGCGATACTCAAGATCCCTTTTGATTATGAGGAAAGCCAGGAAATTTTAGTACCAACACAAACATTACCACTTGTTGTAAAAGTCGAAGATCCCAAATTATGTCAAAGATATACAGCAATTGCTATTCATGGCGTAAAGATCCAGCCATCACCCCTCTGGCTTCAACTAAAGCTTCTTGCAGTAGGCGTTAAACCTATTAACAATGTCGTAGATGCAACAAATTTCGTAATGCTAGATATGGGACAACCTATACATGCTTTCGATTACAATAAACTTGATGCGCCAAGGGTAATCGTCAGGAAAGCTAAAAAGGGTGAGGAAATACGTACTTTGGACGGAGATATACGGAGGTTAGGTAGCGATCAACTTCTTATAACTGATCCAAAGGGCCCGATTGCTATTGCCGGTATCATGGGAGGACTTGATACAGAAGTCGATAATGACACTCAAGATATTATCATTGAGTCTGCAAATTTTGAGATGTACAATATCCGCCGAAGTACAAACGAACTTGGCCTTAGAACTGAAGCAAGTACACGCTTTGAAAAAGGACAGGACCCACACACGACTCTGCCTGCTTTGAAACGAGTTGCCGAACTAATAACAGAAACAGCTGGAGGTGAAATAGCCTCAGAGGTTATAGATATATATAAAGAGCCGGGAGAAGAGAGACAGCTAGAATTTGATACCGATGACGTTCCAAGATTTTTGGGTATAGAAGTATCCAAAGAAGAAGTTATTCATATTTTTGAATCTCTTCATCTTGCTGTAAATACACCTGAAGTAAGTTCGACAAAATTGTCGGTTACTATACCAACGTTCAGAAGAGATTTAAATATAAAAGAGGACTTGCTTGAGGAGGTTGCCAGAATTTTCGGATATGATAAATTTCACCCCACCTTACCAGTAAGAGATCTTAAATCCGTCCCTAAAAACTTTCAAAGGGAATTCGAAAAAATGCTTATGTTTACAATGTCTTCCCTGGGATTTGATGAAATATATACATACTCATTTATTGGAGAACAGCACTACAGGAAAACTTTACTTGATATAGATAAGTGTTTGAAACTTAAAAATCCTCTTTCCCCAGAGCTTGCCTATATGAGGAACAGCTTGGTACCAAGCATCCTTGAAAAAGTGAAATTAAACCTAGCTAATTTTGATGAGATTTTAATTTATGAGATGTCTCGTATTTTTTTCAAAGAGAAAAATAAAGAAGGTCTCCCTAACCAGCCATTAAATATCATAGGTCTGGTCTCAAAACACACAGATAATAAGGAGTTATATTTTACTCTAAAAGAAAAGGTTATCGCTCTACTTGGACAAGCCGGAATTGCTACCTATGCTTTTGAGAAAGTTGATAGTATTCCCTACTTTCATCCCGGACAACAAGCTCTCATAACCACAAACAAAGTAGTACTTGGCAACATCGGCACATTACATCCACAGGTAAAGGATAACTGGAATATTGATCCAAACACATCTCTTTTTATTTTGGATATCGAAAAACTTTTTGAACTTCAAAATAAGGAGAAGGTTTACAAAAGATTTTCCAAATATCCTTATGTGAAAAGAGATCTCAGTTTCTGGGTCAAAAAAGATACCCAGACCGGACACTTGGTCAAAGAATTAGAAAAGGGAAATTTTAGCTATGTAAAAGATATAGAAGTAAAAGATATATATGAACCCAAAACAAAACAGGACGAGAAGAGCATTACAATTCAGGTAATTTTGCAATCAAAGAGAATAACACTTTCTGAAGAAGAAATTAATATTGATATCTCAGTCCTTATAGAAACAATTAAAAAATTTGGTGGCACGTTGAGGAAAAAGTGAATAGAAAGTAATTAATAGAAAATTGTAAATGGTTTAATAATGGCAAAAGAAAAAGAACAGCAAAAATCGTTTATTGAAACTAAGATTGGGTATATAGCGGCAATCCTTGTAAGTATATTATCAATTGTTTTTGCAAATAATGTCCTGATATGGGACATAAAACTTTTTGATTTTATTCTAGAGGACTTTGAAAAGTGCCTCTGGATATTAAACATATCTTTTCTGGCAACTATTATCTCCAACATGGTTTATATATTATTTGATCACAAGATCTTTAAGGGAGTTATCCAGATAGTCTTAAATATCATATCAGTTGCAGTAATATTATCATTCATCAGAGTCTTTCCTTTTGATTTTTCTAAGCTTATTAATCTTTCGTTTATCAATACATGCGTAAAGATTGCTTTCTACCTGGGATTATTTGGAACGATTATTGCAATAATTGTCGAAGCAGTGAAGATTATTATATATATCATAAATGACATTTTAAGCCTGCAGTAAGTATACTTCCTCACCTGATTTTTTATGGGAATGAATTACTAGATAGTCTGAAGCCACCAGAAACTAAGAACTTACTTTCTACTATTAACCTACTACCTTTCCCCTTATACTTTCAACCTTCCTTTTACGGACTAACAACATTAATAGTAATGTTTTGCGAATAGATAGTACTGCCATTTGATAAAGTTAGTGCGGCCTGAAGGGTATAACTTCCGACTTGAGTAGGCGCCCATGTACAGGTATATGCCCCTCCACCGGAATCGCTCATGGTCTCACTTGGCAGTGACCCACCTGGTCCAGTAATCAAAAGTCTTGCTGATGTTACACTGGTCCCGCCGTAACGCTGAGCAGTTACTGTGATTGCAGCCATTTCTAGGCTTACACCATTTTGTGGATCAGTAATCGACACGACATCTCCTACAATTATCCTTACCGAAGCACTTCCGGTACGTCCAGCACCATCATAGGCTTTCACAATCAGATCATGCCAGCCATCCGATACTGTAGCAGGTATAGTTACAGATGCCACAAATGGATTATTTGTGGCCTGAGTAATATAGGTTCCATCAACATATACCTCAATTTTTGAAATGCCTGATGACGTAGCATATGCTCTTGCTTCAACATCGACTTTCCCTCCCTTTGATACTGCAGTATTTGCTGCAGGTTTAGAAATAGTTACCCACGGGTTATCCTCTCCAGTTGGGTTTCTATTGATATCGCAATATTCTGTAGGAGGAGCACCTTGGCTGAAATATGAATCCCATGCAGCCTGCCATGTATCCTTTGGGGCTTTAATATATCTATAAACCTTTTCGATCACTAAGCCTAGCTGTTCATCAATGTCGCGAGCAAGTCTATCCTGCTGGTCGCTACATACACGGAATAACTGTGTTGCAGAATCATCCTGCGGTGGAAGTTTGTCTTGAATGAATAGATCGCTTATTGCCTCACAGTGCTCAGTTGCCAAAAGCCCACTATCACGGCATACAGAGGCTGACACAACTCCTCCTGGGCGTGTAAACCTCGATGGAGTAAACCTTGGAAGTATTTTATTTGTATAATCAATCCATATTGGTCTTGCAGCTGTATATCCATATGCTGATTTATTCATACGGGAGTTGTCGTTGTTCCCGGCCCAGACCCCAGTAACAACTTCTGGAGTCCAACCCATATACCATACATTTGTATTATTATCATTTGTTCCAGTTTTACCAGCCTGATCCCATCCTGCTGGTGGCGTATAGTGGTAGTTCCGCGCGGTGTCATTCACAAGATAAACGGCTCGTTCATCGGCTACCCTTACCCCCTGTCTTACCTCATCTGTATTAAAGTCATAGATTACATTGCCTTCCTTGTCCTCAATTTTTAATATTGGCGATATCGGATGATAAATTCCACCTGTTGCCATAACCGCATAAGCGTTTGTATGTTCAACTAACTTTACATCCCCTGCACCTAAGGCAATTGCGTCTCCATAATTTTCGGGATTTGTAAATGTCGAGTAACCAAACTTTTCAAGTGTATTTATAAAATTAGTCACTCCGACTATTTCAATTGCTTCAACAGCAGGAATATTGAGTGAATCGCGGAGAGCTTGCCTTAAGGTCAAAAGACCATGGTATCTGCCGTCATTATTCTTTGGCCTATAATTGCCATCAAAAGGAACATCCATATCCAGAAAAGGATATGCCGGATACAGTTGTCCTGTTTCAAAGCCAGCATAATAAACTACCGGCTTAAGGGAAGAACCCGGTTGTCTCAAAGCAACTGCTACATTCACATTTGGCTCAAATTTACAATCAGCTCCAAGTGTACATCCTTCTGGCGAAGCAGTTCCAAAATAGTCAGCCGAACCAACCATCGCTAAAACTTGACCAGTTTTTGGATCAATTGTAACCAAAGCTGCATTATTTCCTCCATGAGCCTTTACAACATTCTCAACACCATTCAGTATAGATTCTTCCGCTATATTCTGCATATCAAGGTCTAGACTTGTAGTGATACGAAGTCCACCTCTTTCAACCTCTGATAAAGTAAACGGCCTACCATTATTGTAGTTGCCCTTTGTTAACTCGTCCTCAACATAAAATACAAAGTGAGGAGCTTCTATATTTATGTCGCTGGTCTTATATGCTATTTTCTGCTCTCTTGCCTGCTGTATTTTTTCATCTGTAATTAGATCTTCCTCGCCCTCCCAGCCATTATACTTTCTTGCATAAGCATTTATTTTGTCTTTTTTACTTTGCAGCTGATCGAGAACATAATTTTGTCTTTGTATAGCTAGTTCACGTGCCACCTTCACGTCAGATGCAAAAAGAGGAGAATAGAGCCCTGGTGCCTGAGGCAGTCCTGCAAGAAGAGCCGCCTCCCCGAGCGACAGTTCAGTAACATCTTTACCAAAATAAATTCTAGCAGCAGTTTTCACGCCATAAGTATTTCCGCCAAAGCCGATTTCATTTAGATACAACTGCAAAACATCCTTTTTATCATACTTCTGCTCAATTCTTAAACTTAATATTATTTCTTTGATTTTTCTCTCATAAGTTCTCTCCGTTGTAAGAACCGTGTTTTTAATCATCTGTTGGGTAATAGTTGATCCTCCGCGAGGACTGCCAACTTTGAAAACCTCGTACATTCCAGCTTTCACAACTCCTCCAAGATCCACCCCCTTGTGAGTATAAAAGTCAATGTCCTCAGCAGCAAGAAAAGCCCACTGAGCTTCTAAAGGAACCTCATCAATCTGAACTATATCCCTATTTTCATCCCCATGTATCTTGTAAAGCTCTTTCCCATTCCTATCGTAGACATAACTTGTCAGATCCTGACCTCTTTCAAAAGGTTCATCGGGATTTGGAAGTTCTGAAGAATACTTAGCAATAACTGAAAGAGTAAAAATAGTGGTAATAAATATGACAACAAAAACAATTCCGGCAAAAATACCCAGAACTTTCTTTACTCTCCCCTTTAAACTATCTTTTCCAAGCACAGATTTACTCCAGCCCTTCTTTCCTCTTTTCGATTTCAATTTCTTCAAACGCTTCTGGAAGCGGGACTTGTACGTTCTTCTTCTATTGTAGTTTATCGCTGTCTTATAAGCCATGTTGTATCTTTATAACTTTTAGTAGGTAGAAGTTACAATATCAAATCAAATCACATAACAATAGTATCTTTGATATAATATCTTATCACAAATTAAACGTAAAGAGCGGTTTAAAAGTAACACTTCGGGCGGGAAATGAAAGGACAGACTTGCAATAGCAAATTCAATTTTGAACACGCCGAAACACTATTGTCCCTCTGCATGCCCCGCATTCACTGGTAATGGTTTCTGGAATGTTTCCCGGATCAGAGTAGTATCTTGTAAAGTTCTGCTGGATACCTTGCTGAGGACAATCGCCTACCCAGAAACTATCAAGTTTAGTGCAGACTCCTACATAAGTGACTCTGATTCTTTGAGGAATTTCTGGTGATTGCATATGGCATTCTATAGGAATTCAAACTCGACAACAAGCACCCTAATAATATCGATCATTTTTCACCCATAGGCTGATCCTCCTTTGGCGGAAATTGTTCATATCCATTTCCCTTCACCAATAAAAAAGTTGTATAATTCTTCTTATTATCCTGTAAATTACCTGCAATAACATCCAAGTCATAAATATCCGAAAGGATTTTCGAACCCATGACTGCTATATTTCTTGGCAGTTTCTTTGCACTCATCTTTTTTGCCACCATTGCATGATCAATTAAATCACCCTTACCGCTCACCTTTTTCAAATTTGGATACCTTTTAGCCAAAGTAGATTTGCACTGAGCTAAAACTTGAGGATGCGTCATGATTGTATCTATTTCAGCTAATTCTACACCCTTTCTTTTCATAAGGTAGTGAGAAATAATAATTGAAATCTCTCCGGCTACTTTGAACTTATACCTACCCATTGCATTTATAGATTCGTGCACTATTCCTCCGACTGAGTTGTGAATAGCAAACAGTCCATAATCTATTTTCCTTTCTTTCAGATGCCGAAGCACTCTTTCGGAAGTATAAAGGTACTTTACTTCATAATCTCTAATCTTGTGCCTTTCAATATAAGTCATAATGGCTTGCTCATTGAAGCTGCCTCTGCCACCTTGTATTCCGTATAGTACTTTACTCATTTTTCCAGTTTAAAATGTAAAATTTTATTAGTTTCCCAAATAGATTCTGATCGGCTTCTGTTCTTTTCATGTAGAATCCACTATGCTCGTTTACGGATTACGTGCCATGAAGATATCGCAAGATATTCTTCATGTTTTATCTCTACGAAAATTCCCATCGTTCCACTTGGAAATTTCCTAGAGCTATATAAAAAAACCTCCTTTCGGAGGTCTCTCTTTTCATGCTAAACAGTCGGGTAGAGAACTACCTCCCAAAAAGAAGGTTTGCAAAAAAGAAAAAATTCTTGTTTGCTACTTTAGTTCTCATGGCGCAAATATATCAGAAATAATTAACCTAAGTCAACATTTTAATTTAATACATATCAGATATCAAAATCAATCCACTAACCTTATTCATTAAAGTGTTTTTCTAATTGATATTAACGATTTATAGGAAATAATCAAATTATTATATAAATCACTAAAAGAGAGGGAAAAAAACAAAAGACAATAAATGATTTATATGTATCAAAATTATCAATTCTGGTTTTGAAAAACAAAAGGTGGTTTTTTGATATAAATGGTCATTCGATCTTTCTCTGGTTTATATTGACCATAATTGAATAGACTTTGAAAGAGGTTCCCTTTTAAAGCTTCTCCAAGAGTATAAAGATATATATCTCCCCACGTATGCATACACTTTGGAATATAATCTCTTTTCCCCAAAAAAGATGATCCCCCTCCGTCTACTCCAGGATTTAAATCTCCTATTGCCCTAGCATAGTCTCCCTCATCAGGGTTCCAAGTAAATCCAAACTCGCTTAAATTCTTGATCTCATCTCCTTGCGGTCCAGTTTGTCCAATGCTCCTAAAAACATCTTCAAGTTTTACTTCATTAACTCCTGTTTCATCAGGCAGAATTATTACATTCCCACCATCAACGAACAAAGTTCCTCTATCATGATTTCCTCGAGCATATCCAACTGCTACTTTTACTCCTCCTCTCATATCAAACTCACAGTTCCTGATAACAGTAAATGATTGTGGGAATACAAATATAATTCCATTATCAGTTCTATCATCAATCACGCCGCATCTTACAAATCTGCAGCTATCTATCATGACGTAACCTGAAAGTATATCTATAGCAAAACCTGTTCCCAAACCACTTGGTTCAAGATCACAATCTTCAAACATACAATTTGTAATTCTTGACTGTCTCGTCATCTCAAAAGCAGTATCGAATGAGAGAGCACCACCACATATTAATCCTTTACAATTTTGGAAAGTACACTTATCAATATTAACCTGAGCTTTACCATGGACAACTATACCACCACCATCTACAACGTTCCAAACGGTATATCTTTTATCTGTTCTTGCAATATTAACTTTTTTTGCTCTTGCTCCAGCATGGCCATTTGTAAATCTTACATTTTCGATTTGTATATCGACACATTCATCTAAGTAACTTCTTCCCTCGCCATCAACATACATACATCTGCATTTCCCTTCTGCATCAAGAATTACTTTCCCTTGTCCTTCAATTTGAATACCACTATGTCTTGTATCTAGAACTAAAGGCTTTCCGTTTGGATAATATGTTCCTTCTTGTAAAACAACTTTATCTATCCCAGATCCTTCTCTTTTTCTATCTCTTGCTATCCAATCAAGAGAATTCTGTAAGGAATATCTTGGATCGTCTTTAGTGCTCTCATCATGAGGCTGAATATTATAAAACTGATTCCCAGATGAATCTACTTCTATAGTTATATGCCCATCCGGAGGATCTAGTACTCTATCATATTCTCCAGTATTTCTTATATAAGAATCGGGATTTGGAACTAGAGCTTCACAATTAGGAAGTCCTACCAAATTTCTTAATAAATTTCTCCTTGAAACACGTGCTTGAGGATCGCTGCATCTACCTTGATCCTCGGAAGTGAATCTTGGTACTGCAAAACGTGATAATACACATGCAGCAACCGCAATAGCAGCGGCACTAATTGCACCTCTTCTTGAAATAGTCATTATTCCATTTTGAGTTTCTTGTTTTTCGATCATATATAATTACTATATACACTATTTATATACCTATCTATAACTCAATATCAATGAAAAGATTACATTTAATCCCCAAAATCCCAGACGAAATCTAGGTAAAAACAAGAGTCTTTACAAGACTAGATGAGAAAGAGGAAGATGAAAAAATTAAAACACTATAGGGTGGGGTAGGGGAGGAGAAGTAATTATTAGTTCACAAGGATAATGTGCTTCAAAATTCACTTTTTATTAATCTCTCTAATGTATAAACGGATATAAGATTTCTATGTCCTTCTTCCTATTCCTCTCATTATATCATTCGCAGTGTTTGCCAAACGGTGTACAATAACAGGCTCATCCCAATTCATACTAAATTGTACTAAAGCTCCAAAGCCTTTTCCCTGAATAACATAACATGCAGGACCCAGAGCACAAGTCCTTTGTAGTCTCCACCCCGACAAACTATTCGCTCCGGCTTGTTGGGCAGCCCATATCTTTTCCTCTAAAATAAATGCTAGTCCTTCAGCTCTGTCAGATGTAAACTTGCCTAAATACTTCATTGCTTCGTTACTATAGCAGACGCATCTTCTTGGAGCTGATTCTACTTGTTCAATCATTAGATTATCATAAAGTCTAATATTGAAAACTACTTTTTATGATTACATCGAACACAAACTCATCTCGAAAATAATGTTTCTAAATTCTTGTTGATTAAGGCATTTTGTTTTATCGAGTGTCATGTCTCTATATTCAAAAAAAAATCCTCCCTTTCGGGAGGATTTTCCTAAATCTTATATCTATCTTTATACTTAACCCCCCGAAAGGTTACCTTTACTAATAAGGATAATTTCTAGAAGGTTAAGTTTTGAGTTTGATGCTTTGTTCATATTATTTGTATATCCCGTAGAAGCTTCACTTCGTTCAGCTCAACGGGATTACGTGCCCTGAAGATCTCGAAGAGATTCTTCGGGGTTTATCCCCACGAAAATTTGATTATTCTAATTTTCATAGTTCTATTTTCTAGATCTATATAAAAAAACCTCCTTTTCAGGAGGTCATCTTTATTTCAGTTATTTATTTTTTTTATTGAGCAGCTGCGACTTGACCTCCTTGCTCGGCCTGAACCATAAGGAGGATAATAATTACAAAAAATGCTATTACTAAAAATGTCATTACTGAAGTTGTTAGTCGTTTCATTTTCTTATAATAATTGGTCAAATTTATGCTAAAAATCAGTTCAAATTGTGAGTTGCGGGGTATTTTACAATTATAGATCATAATTGTCAAGACCGACTAGCAAACTGTTATTATTTGCCCCAACCACAGGCCTAAATCGATTTAAGCCTAAGTGTTTCAAACCCCAAAGTTTTAAACACCTATAGTTGAACTATCTCCACCTCAAATACATTGGGCCACAACTTGCCAGTAACAAACAGTCTGTCTTTTTCGCTATCGTAAGCAATTCCATTTAACACATCTGCTTCTTGATCTTGAGTTAGCAAGCCCTCAAAATTAATTCTTCCAAAAACCTCTCCTGTTTCCGGATCTATAATAACTATAAAATCCGTAAGCCAAATATTAGCATAGATTTTTCCGTCAATATATTCAAGTTCATTTAAATTCTCAACAGCTCCTTCCTCATCATAGACCTCAACTTCTTTTACTTTCTTTAAAGAGCCTGGGTCAAGGTAATACAATTTATCTGTTCCATCGCTCATAATTAAATTCTCTCCATCGTGAGTAAGCCCCCACCCCTCAGTAGGATATGAGAATTCCTTAATTAACTCAAAAGTCTCAAGATCATAAACAAATCCTTTTTTAGACTGCCAGGTGAGTTGAATTATCTGATCATTGAAAATAGTAACTCCTTCACCGAAATATTTTTCTTCCAAATGAAAGATTTTTACAATTCCTCCTGTTTCAAGTTCCACTTTGCGGACAGTTGACTTCCCGTTCAAACCAGTACCTTCATATAGATATCCATTGTGAAATATTAGTCCTTGCGTAAAAGCTTCAGAATCATGTGGATATGAATCTAGCACCCTATAGGTGTATTCAGTAAATTCTTCTTCTGAATCTTTCATCTTGACTTCTTCCTCTTTTCCTTCTCGCTGTTTTGAAAAATAGTACCAAGAACCAAAGCCTGCCAGAAGTACAATTATGATAACAGCAAAAAAAATAAGAAAAATTTTTGCTACCTTCATTTTTAATTCTAAATTATTAATTTGTTTACATTATTATATTAGATTTCACACTTGTTAGGCAAAGGAATGTATCTTTAACTATCAAATTGAATCATCTCGATCATTCAATCGTTTCTCGCCCATTGACACTACTATAAGGCTTGATATAATCAGAAAAACCCGTGGATTATTTATTAGCAACATAATCAATGTCAAATATTAGTCCAGAAGCTACATCAACTATAGAGGCTCAACAAACCATAAATGTTTTCGGAGAAAATGATTGGGATGTTATAGGTCAAATCGAAGCTGGACAAGAATTCCAGGTTGATCCTGATGATACTTGCTCTTTGTTCGGTGAAAATGATGGACTAAAAGTCTCATGTGGACAACTTGTCGGATGGGCTTCAAGAAGCGAAATATATCCTGATGGTGAACAAGTACAAACTCCTGAAGCTGGACCGCCAAGTCTTGTTGAACCATAGGATACTCTGAATAAGAGGATTAGACATTACTTCCAAATTTACTCATCTTTCAACATCACCCCATGAGCCTTCATGCCTCGCGCAACTTGGATAGCACCTTCAACTTCATCTAAAATTGACAAAGGACTTTGCCATCTCGGATCAGAGAATGCCATTCCAGCCACTTGTAATACCAGATCTCCTTCAGGTAATTGCAATTCTTCATCATCACAATCTTCTTCCGGCATAAAATCTCGTTGAGCATAGTGCTCTTTTAAGAATCGAACATACGCATGCTCCTGCTCCAATGACTGTATATGACGGAATTCACCTCCTGATCTACTATACGATTTTATCAACTTATCCAAATAACTCTGAGCAATTGAAACCAAACACAAATAAGCAAGAGCCATACCCTCCCTTTCATTTAATTCTATTTTAGAACGTCTTAATGGACTTGTTAGTCCTGCTCTTAAAGTTCGGAGCAAATTCTCATATCCGCCGAATTCAAATGCAGCTATAAGGATAGTTGGTACATTTAAATCATCTGGATTTATCAAACTCTTATACTCTCGTGATCTTGAATATCTAATGAGACTATTCCTATATGCCTTCCAGTCCTGAGCTATTGTTTGTAACTGGATACCATGAAAGGCACAAAACCTTACAAAATCAATATACTGCATATAAACATCACTAAATAATTCATTTAAAACTTCACTTGCGATTGTATCCAATGGTTGAATCATTATTTTTTCCTCTCCTTCCACCCTGTACCAAACATCTAGTGATCTACCATACTGATCTACCCGGATTACTTCTATCGGCCTTGTCGATAGTCCCTGAAGCATTCTAACAGATTCGTTCCATGGTCTACCAAGGACTACAGCAGCTTCATCATGACTTATTTGGGGAACAAACGGTACTCCCAAATGTCCCAATTCATGTCCAAGCACCAGTATATACCTATGTTTTTCATGCAATCCAATCATAAAAGGATTATCTCCTAAGAGTTTTCCTAGGTGTAGTAATGCTATCTGTCCGGTTTGATGTATGCAGACACCTGTTCGTATAGCTGCTAATTCCCTCGCTCTTTCACGAGCCACACCATAACTATCACCAAAAACTTGTTGAAGATATAAAAGATGAAATTCGTAAAAACCTTCCGGACTACATAGAAAAACTGCATGTGGATCTTTCACGTTGATTGGAGGCTGTAAATCAGCAGGCATCAGTGCAACAGCTTGAGCAACACTTTCGCGTGCTTTTTCAAATTTTCCAATTATTTTAGCCCCTTCAAATTGTAATCTTTCGGCATGCTCAATCATATTATAAGCCTCTAAATATACAGCCATTATATCATAATTACAGCTATAGAAAATCACAAATAACACGCAATATGCACGTATTGGAAACATTTAAGGGATAGGGGAATAGCAGATCACAAAGAAAGTCGCTGATATACTAGAAGCTAATCAGACATACCACAACTGACCTTAAAACTTGAAGAACTTGTTTCAAGTAGACAGACAGCTTCATCGCTTCCAAATCCTTGAATCGAAGAACCTCCATCAGAAGCTTGTGTATTTTCAGAGTTAATCTTGAAGTCGAATTCTCTTAGGTAATCCATACAAGCCTGTTCAATTCTATCTAGTCCACTATTGCCTTGGACAGTAAAACACTTTCCCGAAACATTCATCAAACCTGACTTACCCCGCCAGCTAAAAGTACAATCCTCGATATTCATATTATATTGAGAGAAATCTCCTTTAATAGAATCATAGAAAGAATCAATAGAGAATTCTTCCTCAATATTCTCTACCTCTACACTAGCGTTGCGTTCTTCAATCTTTATATTACCCTTAGAATTCTCCTCGTTTTCACTTGCTTGAGAATCAGATGTTTTCCTTGAACTTACAAGTCTCGTCACTATAAATACTAGAGCGACAAACAGTATTATATAAAGTAGAATAGGCTTCTTTTTCTTTTCACCATAGTAACACCGAAATTGTCTTCGTTGTAAACTCACGATATATCTTTTCAAAAATAAATACTTGGGTAATATATCACAATAGAGAAGAGGAGGGAAGGAAAACAAAGTAATCTGTGCGAGTAATTAGTAGTTCCTACAGAGATCAAGAAACAGCATAGGCCCATGAATTTTCAACAATTCTCTTTTCATCATATCCTCTCAGAGCAGCTAATGTACTGTACACTACTCTGAGAATCCGAACAGTACATAAATATATCTGATTAAAACTTCCACCAATAAGATCAAGTGAGATATCATAAGCCAAAGGAGCTAAACCCGGGAGTTCAGCTTCCTCTACATGCTGTAGAAAAACACCTGATACAGCGTACTCTTCTGGAGTATCAGGATCACTATGAACAAAAGGTTCTTGAGAATATGGAGACATACGGGAGATTGCAAGAATATGATCAACCTCTTGTTCATCATAGTATCCACTCATCATTCTACTAAAAACATCTCTTATCACAACATTTGTAGAAACCCTCCTCTCATAATCCAAATTTGCTAAAGTCAAAGGTTTATGAGGGAAAACAACATTCAAAATGTATCCGGGAAATTCGTGTATTGCTATTTGAAGACGTGTTCTATAAGAAAATTGTTCCCATCTTTCAAATCTAGGCGATGCTTGAGGAATCATTACTTTCCCTTCAATAATATCATCCAATCTACCATCATTCAAAGTATCTAAAACAACATTTCTATCAAAAAAAGTATCACCCCATATAACTATATCACCACAAAAGGCTATAGTGGCCTCCATAGTCATGGGCCTTGTTGAAATGATACTATCCCAATAAAGAGGGAAAAGATATTCAGCACACCCTCTTGAACCTTCTACAGCAAGAGTTTGTCTTGTAAAGAGGACATATTCCCCTTCTGCACCCTCCAGTGCAACCCTTGGATCTACTTCAGGAACCGCTGTATTGGATCTTTGTTCAATCATACCTTTGGAGATGTATATTGCTAAAAATCCTATGGTTAACTGATTATACCCGGCCCCATAGTATCTTGTCTACAAAGCTATCCCTTTCTTCTTTGGATTAAAAATACACCAAGATAGATACTTTATTTATGATGCAAGAAGAGACAAGAGAACTGTACCTTGTTTGAATTATGAGTAGTTTAGAAATTTAAGTATGGTTCTTAATGCGGAAATGCTATCTCACCCATAAGAAATAACGTGAACAATGCGCCAATAACAGTTGAAACATAGACCAAAAAAGAACGCTCTTTATTTTTAATAATGGCAATAAGTCCTACGATGAGTGCTGAGACTCCAGAAGCCATTCCAACTAGCATGGTAAGAGCCAAAGCAGGTCGTTTAGAGATATCTTCAAGAATGGTATCCCCTGAAGAAACAGATTCATAAAATATATTCATGAATATCCTTGCAAGGAAGAATAACAATGGCATTGCGACAATAAGCACTATCGACCATTTACCTAATGTAGTTTTCGGCATAGATTTTTGTAGATAAATTTAAGTAAAGATTATGAATAATCTAGCAAACTAGAGAGAATATATCAATTTAATTATCAGTGTTGTCTCAAAATATAATACTATTTCCTTATAAAGAAGAATGAATTTGTGGTTTTTATTGAGTTGTATTACTATCGATATGTAATATGATTCTGATTCAATTAGAATCAAACTAGAAACGTATTAAGAAATAATATAGGTAAATATGAAAGTGCTTTTTATTTGCAAATCAAATTTCGGAAGAAGTCAGATAGCGGAAGCAATTTTTAACTCAATTTCTAAAAAACATAAATCAATAAGTGCTGGAACAGAAAAAGGAAGAGTAACTGATCGCAAGTTAGAAGACTTTCCTGAGCACTCAAATCTTTTTATCTGCATGTATGAGATTGGACTAAACATAAGAGAAAATTTTGCAAAACATTTAACACCGGAAATGGTAACGAACGCAGATAAAATTATAGTTATGGCTAAGAAAGAAGCGTTGCCTGAATATTTAAAAAAATCCAACAAAATGTTTCTTTGGGGAATTAAAGATATGTGTGGACAATCTTTAGATGAGTTTAGAAAAGTAAGGGATCAAATAAAAGAACTAGTTGAAGAATTGATAAATGGAATGGAATAGAGATCATCTTCATAGAAAAGGCAAACTCCCCCAGTTCTAACTTTGATGGCTTGATCCAGCCACGTGATAAGCGTAGCGAATTGTACGTGGCGG